>JAJPHR010000020.1 GCA_021325145.1 Verrucomicrobiota bacterium
CAGGCTGATCCGCATCATCCGCTGGGCGGCGCGAAGGAAGGAGGGCACCACTAATGGCGGCGCCTTCCAAAGTCTATGGCATCATCGCCGAATTCGAGACTCCGGCGGCGACCATGCACGCGGCCGAAAAGGTCCGGGACTCGGGCTTTCGGAAGTGGGATGTGTTTACTCCGTTCCCGGTCCACGGCATGGATGCGGCCATGGGATTAAAGAATTCGAAGGTGGGCTGGTTCTCTTTTCTCGGGGGCGTGAGCGGTTACACCGGCGGCATGTTGATGATCTGGTGGATGAACGCGGTGGACTATCCCATCGTGATCGGCGGCAAGCCGATGTTCAGTCCCTACGGAGCATTTCCGCCCTGCTACGAATTGACAATTCTGCTGGGGTCATTCGGCGCGCTGCTGGGAATGTTGTTTTTGAACCGCCTGCCGCGGTTGCACCACCCGTTGCTGAAACACCGCCGCTTCGCGCTGGCGACGCACGACCGATTTTTCATTGTGATCGAGACGAGTGATCCGAAGTATTCCGAAAACGAAACCCGCAAACTGCTCCAGGCTGTGGGCAGCCAGCGCATCGAGTTGGTGGAGGAATAATGCGTTACTTCCTGCTCATATTCGCTTTGTGCGTGGCCATGGTGGTGGTGATTGCCGGCCCGCGCGGCAGGACCTCGCGGAAGCCGCCGATCGAGCTGTTCCCGGACATGAACCGCCAGCCCAAACTGCGGCCTCAAACGCCGAATGCCTTTTTCGCGGACGGCAGAAGCTCGCGGCCAATCATCCCGGGCACGATTGCGTGGGACGACCATCATTACGAGGATGTGCCGGCCAACACCGGGCGGGTGCCGGGGACAACGAATTTTGTGGAGATGCTGCCCGTGGAGGTGGATGCGAAGCTGCTCGCTCGCGGACAGCAACGTTTCAACATCAATTGTTCCCCCTGCCATGGCGCGCAAGGGGACGGTAACGGCATCACCAAGCGCATCAAGGCGATGGGCACCGTGGCCAATCTCCACGATCAGCGAATTGTGAAACTGGCCGACGGTGAGATTTTTAACACGATTACCTACGGCAAGAATTTGATGGGCGGCTACGGAGCCAATGTTACTGTGGAAGATCGCTGGGCCATTGTGGCCTATTTGCGGTCGCTGCAACTGAGCCGCCTGGGGCAGATCGATGATGTGCCGGAACAAATGCGCGCCTCACTAAAGAAGTAGTTATGAGTTCGCCAACTGATGATTTGCATTCCGAACCGCTGGACTTGTCACGCTGGCGGCCTTTGCCGCTCGTGCTGATGGCGGTGGGCGGACTGGTGGCCGCGTTCGGGGCGATACATGATTATCGGCAGTTTAGCTATTCCTGGCTGCTGGCGTTCATGTTTTTCCTGAGCTTGGGGCTGGGTGGGTTAATCATGGTCATTCTGCATCATTTGTTCGATGCCGCCTGGTCCGTGCCCACGCGGCGGTTTTGCGAACACTTGGCTTGCTTGCTGCCTTGGATGGCCGTGCTGTTCATTCCCATCGCCTTGAACGTCGCCTTCGCGCACGGGGACAACAACCTCTATCCGTGGATCAAGATGATCAAGGCGGGCCAGTCGGACCATTCGCTGGCCTCCAAGCAGCCGTTATTCACCATCCCAAGTTTCTTTGTGGTAGCCTTGTTGAACTTTGGCGTCTGGACAGTGCTGTCCCGCGGGTTGCGTTACTGGTCGTTGAAACAGGATGAGACGGGAGCGGCAGAGTGCACGGTCAAAATGCGCCGTTATTCGGCGGCTGGTGTGGTTCTGTTTGCCCTCACGCTTACCCTGGCGGCCATTATGTGGATGAAGTCGTTGCAGCATGAATGGTTCTCCACGATGTATGGCGTTTATTATTTCGCCGCAAGCATTTGGACCACCATTTTCACGATCTACGTCATTACCACGATTTTGAAGCGCCAGGGACCATTGCGGCAGGTGGCGACCAAAAAGACGTTCTATTTCATCGGCTCGCTGATGTTTGCCTTCACGGTGTTTTATGCCTACATCACGTTCTTCCAGTATTTCATCATCTGGAACGCGAACGTGCCGGAGGAAACCTTCTTCTACGTGGCGCGCGAAGCCGGTGGTTGGTGGTGGGCCAGCATGCTCATCATCTTCGGCCATTTCTTTCTGCCATTCCTGTTTCTGCTGCGGATCGACGTCAAACTCACCTGGGCCATGCTGCCGCTGGCCGGGTGGGCGTGGTTGATGCATTTCATCGACATGTCGTTCAACATCATGCCCGTGCTGCATCCCAAAGGGTATCACCTCGATCCCTCGGACCTGGGTTGCATGGCTTTCATTGGCGGCGTGTTGGCCTGGCTGTTCCTGAAAAACTTCAACGCGCATCCGCCGTTTCCCCAGAAGGATCCACGCATCGCTGAAGCGATGGATGTTTATGTGCCGCCGGATAGCTATGCGCAGGCTCTCGAACCCAAGAGCGGAGGTGGCCATTGAATCCCCAAGTTACCAATCCCTCGGGGCCGAAGCGGTCGTGCTGCAATCCAGCCCTGTGTGCTTATGGAGCAGCCATCATCGGCGCAGCTTTGATTATGGCCGTTCTGGTTTGGGTGATGTACCACTTTACCCGGCCCGCGCCGCTCGGCGCTAATCGGGCGGAAGAGCGTCGAACCGCGCTGCGGGAGCTCCGGGCCGAGAACGAGGACAAGCTGAACAATTACGCGTGGCAGGATCAGGCCAAGGGCATCGTTCGGCTGCCCATCGCCGAAGCGATGAGGTTGATGGAATCCGAGTGGCGGAAAGATCCCGTGGCCGCGCGATCCAATTTGATGCAGCGCGTTGACAAGGCTTATTACGTTCCGCCGAAGCCGCCCGAAAAACCCAGCGCGTTTGAATAAACGCGCGATCTGTTTGATGAGCGCGAAGATTTTCTTTCCCGCATGAGCCTGCCGCAATCCACTACTCAGCCCAGCCTGCTCCCCGTTGGAAAAGCGGAGCGCGCGGCTGCGTCGGAGGCTTCGCCGGCCGAGATCGATGTTTCCTGCCGTCCGGTGTTATTGCTGCTGTTGGGCGGCGCTATTTGGCTGGTGGGGGGAGCATTCCTGGGATTGATCGCTTCGCTGAAGTTTCATTCGCCGAACCTGCTGGCGGATTGCCCGTGGCTGACTTACGGGCGCGTCCATCCCGCCGCAACGAATGCCCTGGTGTATGGCGCCGCCATGCAAGCGGGCCTGGCCGTTTTGCTCTGGCTGATTTGCCAATTGGGCCGGACGAAACTGGCTGCTCCAGCGCTGGTAATCGCGGGTTGCATGGTCTGGAACCTGGGCACTGCGGCTGGGTTGCTCGGAATCCTCGCGGGGGACAGCACCGGTTTCGAGTGGCTGGAAATTCCCCGGTATGGCGCCGCGCTGTTATTTTTCGGGTACCTGGCCGTCGCCCTGGCCGCGATGCTGAGTTTTCATCAACGGAGCGAACGGCAACTTTCCGTCGTCCATTGGTTCCTCCTATCCGCTCTGTTTTGGTTTCCCTGGATTTACTCCACAGCCGAGTTGCTGCTTGTGGTCTGGCCGGTGCGCGGAACTTTGCAATCCGTGATCGCCTGGTGGTACGCCAATAACCTGACGACGATTTGGTTCGGATTTGTAGGCTTGGGCGCGGGGTTCTATTTTGTGCCGAAGCTGACGAACAAGCCCCTTTACAGCCATTATCTGGCGTTGTTCGCGTTTTGGATGCTGGCAATTTTTGGTTCGTGGGTCGGAATTCCTGTGGGCGCGCCGGTGCCGTCCTGGTTGCCGGCGCTGAGTTCGTTCGCAGGAGTGTTGACTATCATTCCTATTCTGGCGGTGGCATTGAACGTCCAAAAGACCTCTTGCGGACAGGTCCCGCCGCAGACTGGAGCTGCGCTTCCGTTCGTATTGTTCGGAATGATGGCTTATGTGGTCGCGGGTTTGATGGGATGCGCTGCTTCGATCGCCAAAGTCAGTGAAGTGACGAATTTTACGTGGTTCATTCCCGCGCAGGCGCAACTGACCGTCTATGGCTTTTTTGTGATGGTCATGTTCGGAGCGACTTATTATATCGTGCCGCGGTTGACGCAAACCGAATTGTCCATCGGTTTCGAAAAGTGGCATTTCCGGCTGGCCGCGTTGGGCGTGTTGTTTTATGTCGTGCCTCTGGCGATCGGCGGGATCAGGCAGGGTTTTGCTCTGAACAACTCGAATGTGGCGTTCCTCGATGTGGTGAAAGGGACGTTGATGTTCCTTCGAATCAGCACCACGGGCGACTTGCTTTTGTTGGCGGGCAGCCTCCTGTTGCTCCTGAATCTTCTGGGTATGTTGGGGCGTGTAGGTCGTGCGTGTTACACGACGGCCATGGCCGCCAATAGGAATGCGAACACCAAGGCTGCGGAGGTGCCGGCATGAACGCGGGACCTTTGGTTTTTTTGGCAGCTTTCTTCGCGGCGGCCACCTCCTGGCTCGGGTTTGTGCTGGTGCCGCAGCTTCAGATCGGCGGGCAGAATCAGGTCGAAGCGCGGGACAGCGGCCAATTGTATCCCTCCCGGCGTCCCGGCCTTGCCAGACAGGGCGCGGAGGTCTATCGCGCGAACGGTTGTTATTACTGCCACAGCGAGCAGGTGCGGAGCAGTTCCATTGTGCCGGCTTCCGGTCATTCCGAGGCGGTGCGCGGATTTGGCGGAGATGTGGATCGGGGATGGGGCGCGCGCAAAAGCTTGGTGCAAAGCGTGGCTCAGGATTATTTGTATGACTACCCGGTGATGCTTGGCTCGCAGCGCGTGGGGCCGGATCTTGCCAACATTGGAGCCCGCCAGACCAACGCGGTTTGGCTGCTGGCGCATCTATACAATCCACAGGACACCTCCAAAGGCAGCACCATGCCGCCTTATCGTTTCTTGTTTACCAAGACGCGGCTGAAGCCCGGCGAGAAACCAGCTCCTGACGCGTTGCCGTCCGGCACGGGCGGGACAACGGCGGACGAGCAGGTAGTCCCAACCGACGATGCCAGAGCACTGGTTGCCTACTTGTTGAGCCTGCATTCGGAATCGCTCGTGTATCCCGAGACGCCGCCGTGGCCAAAACCCAATCCGCAGGCGGAAGCCGCCACGAATGCCACCGCCGCGACCAACCAACCGGCAACCCCTCCCGCGAAATGAGTGCTGTTACGCAGGATCACAAGCCCGACGCGCCGCAGGAAGCTCCGTTGAGGTCCGAAGGTTCGACGGTCCCGGTTTGGCTGATTGTGCTCCTGGCGCTGGTGGGTTATTGGGCTTTGCTGCAGCTAAATGATCATGGCGGCGGGTTTCAGCCCCACGTCTATGGTCCGTATGCCAGCGTCGGGCAGCAAATCGACGCCTGGCCGGTGATCGGCGTGGATTTGAACAAAGGCCGCAAGGTATTCGAGACTTATTGCCAGGCGTGTCATCAGCCGACCGGTTTAGGCATGCCGGGGCAATTCCCGCCACTGGCCGGATCAGACTGGGTGGCCAACCCATCACCGAACCGGATAATTCGAATTGTGTTAAACGGGTGTACCGGTCCCATCACTGTTTCCGGCAAATCATTCAACAACACGATGCTGCCCTGGAAGGACACATTGAAAGACGACGAAATCGCAGCCGTGCTGAGTTTTGTTCGGGGCAACAAGGACTGGGGCAACAGTGCCCCGATAGTGAAGGAAGCAGAAATCAAAGCCATCCGCGAAAAGATCAAAGACCGCAGCACTTCGTTCACACCGGATGAGTTGTTGAAGCTGGGCGACGGCGAGTAAGTCGAGTTCGGGTTCGCACACCACACATCCACGTTCGCCATAATTCTTGATGGCAGGCGGAATCAGTGCTAGTAAAGGATCATCCTGTGAAATCCACCTTGTTGTTTTTCATGTTGGCCGCTTTGTTCGCCTCGGCCCAGACGAATCCGATCGCGACGACGAGTTCCTCGGCAACCGCTTCCAATCTCCCGACGGCAACGCTTCAGACCCAGACTCAAACGAACGAAAGCCTGGCGGCGGCGCAACGCGTGGAGGAGATTCGGGCGGCCTGCATTCAGCAGCGCCGATTGATCTGCGGGAAAATCCTGAAAGTGCTGCCGGACGGCCTGGTGGTCGATAGCGGCTACAGCAGTCTCATGCGGGCGCCGTTGAATGGTTCCTGGCTGGTGCCCGGCACTGCGGTGGCGACGCGCGACCAAAATGTCGTCGAAAGCAACCAACCGGATTCCATTTGCATCGGCTTGGTTTTTCTGACGGATCTGCCGAAGACGAAGGGCGCGAAACCCAAGGTTTATGATTACGTCGCCATCGAAGGTTTTCCCGCGGGCCAATACATCTATACATCCGTCGGAGACGTCCGGCGAACCGTCCGGAAATTTACCTGCAAACTGACAAGCGCCGTCAAATGGAAGTTCGAGGAGAGCGAACAGCACACGCCGTCCAAATGATGCCGCGCCGTTGAGCGGATCCCGCCCGTTACGTCGCGGCAGCCATCCTTGCCGCCAGTGAGACCGGCTTCCAGCCGTGTGTTCATATTTCCCAACTTGGAGCTTGAATTTTAACTCAATCTGGACTCTACTGTGGGCATATCTCCGGTTTTAAATCGAGCAGCCACGCGCTCTCAACACGCGTTAATCAGATGACAATTCCAACCCCGAAACTCAATCTTCCGAGAACCGTTCTGGCAGTTGCGTTGGCGGTTCTCGCATCGCAAACCCCGTTTGTCCGTGCTGCAACCATCGTGATGTCCGGCAATGACGCTTCCGGCATTTCGAGCTTCAATTCCGGAGCCAACTGGACCGGAGGGGCTTCGCCCCTGGCGGGCAACGCCTATCAGACCGCCGGGTTTTTGCTGCGCACGCCGGCCAACTCCACTTCAATTGCATTTGCGGGCGACTCGCTGGAAATCCAGAACGGCGGCAATTTGCGCATCAAGACTTCGTCAGCCACCATCACGGTCACCAATCTCATCCTGGATGGCGGCGGCATCGTTGATGTTAGCGCCACGGGAAGTTCCCTGGCTGGCACGATGAGTTTGAGCGGAGGCATGGCGTATATCAGTGTTGGAGGCGGCGCGTCATTCACCTGCGGTTCGATTATCAGCGGATCCGGTGGCTTCAACACCTTCAACGCGGTATCAACCGGAGGGGCGGGAACAACAATTTTAACCGCCGCCAATTCTTTCTCGGGCGGGATCAACATCAATGGCGGCACAATACAGGTCAACAGCACGGGCGGCGGCAGCACGCCTTTGGGTTCGGGCACCGTAATCGTTGATAACGGCGGCACTCTGGTCGGCGGTGGCGCCGATTCTTTTGGCTACAGTCCTCACGTTGCGCCGACAAACATTTTCATCAATGGTGGCACGGTCACGGACCTGGGCACTCCCAATTATCGCGTCACCATGCCGAACATCACCTTCGCTGGCGGCACTCTGACCAGCGCGTCCAGCAATGCCGGCGACGGGAACGGGAATTACTCGCTGTTTGGCGCAGGAGCACCGAGTATTGTAACCACCCTGGCCACGAACACGACTGCCGTCATCAGTGCGCGAAAAGTCTCTCTGCAACAGAATGGCCAGGCCACGGGTACGACCACCTTTAACGTAGCGGCGGGCAACGTCACTGGTGGCGCGACGCCCGGAGTCGATTTGCTGATTGCTTCGCCACTGGCGAACTGGGCCAGTGCAACGAGCGGCGTGCTTAAGAATGGCGCCGGGGTCATGGCCTTGGCCGGCACCAACACCTATTCCGGCGGTACGATCATTAATGGCGGCACGCTGCAATTGGGCACGGCCAATGATACAGCAACCTTGACCCAGACACTGGGCACCGGCTCGGTCACCAACAATGCCATTTTGAACCTGGCCGGCAGCCAGACAGTTACTGTCGCCAATACCGTCGCTGGCTCAGGTGCGGTCACGGTTACTCGTGGAATTGGCATATTGTCCGGAGCCAACTCCTATAACGGTGGAACGACAGTCACTAATGCCACTCTGTTCGTCAACAACGCCACCGGAAGCGGCACGGGCTCCGGCAATGTCACAGTCAACAGCGGCGGCATTTTGGGTGGCAGCGGAACCATTTCCGGCAACGTGACGATCAACAGCGGCGGTCAAACATTTCCGGCCACCAGCGCCGGCGGCGTGACCAATACCATCGTTGGTAATCTCACTTTCAACGCCGGGGCTGCGGCGAATTTTAACTTGAACACCAATGGCCTTGGTCCCGGCAATGACCAGATCGTCTTGAGCGGCGCAAGCAGCATCCTGTCTTGCGGTGGTGTAAACGTAGGCATCCTCTTGACCGGCCCCAGCCTCGATCAGGCGAACGACTATCCCTTGTTCAATCTGACCGGTGGCGCGGGTGTCATTGCGGGCAATTTCAATCCGACGCCGGTTTGGCTCGGCTCGACGCCCGCCAATGCCGGCTCTTATACGATTGTCGCCGTCGGCACCAAGGTCATTCTCCATTTCACTGCCTCCGGCACGACGAACGCCCCGGTCGTGACAAATCTTGCCGCGTCCAACATCGGATTCACCAATGCAACGTTGAATGGCCAATTGCTTTCCACCGGCGGGCAATTCCCGACGGTAAAAATTTATTACGGCCCCGCGGACGGCGGTACGAATCCAGCCGCGTGGGCCGGCAATGTCTCGTTGGGCCTGCAAAGCGGCTCGTTCGCCGGGATGATCTCCAATCTGACCGCCAACACAAAATACTACTTTGCCGCTGCCGCTTCGAACTCCGCAGGCACAGGCTGGGGCGTGCCTTCGCAGTCGTTCACCACCCTGGCGCTGGTCACGGCCACGGTAACGAACCTGCCGCCTTCCAACGTGCAAGGCACATCGGCCGTGCTGGGTGGGCAGGTGCTCGCGACCGGCAACCAGGTTCCCAATGTCACTTTGTATTACGGGCCCGCCGACGGTGGCACCAATGCGGGCGCGTGGGCCAACAACATCTATTTGGGCCCGCAGAGCGGGAGTTTCGCCGCCACCGTGACCGGTCTTTCCACGAACACGACCTATTACTTCGCTGCGGCGGCGGTGAACAATGCCGGCACGGCCTGGGGCAGGCCGTCGCAGAGTTTCTCGACCCTCCCGACGGCGCCGGTGGTTTCGGTCCTGACGTATCATAATGACAATGGCCGAACCGGAGCCAACACCAACGAAACCCTTCTCACTCCGGCGACGCTCAACACGAATAACTTTGGCCAGTTGATCAAATACACGGTGGACGGCTACCTCTTTGCCCAGCCATTGTATGTCGCCAATGTGACCATTCCCGGACAGGGCACGCACAACGTCGTGTATGCGGCCACCGAGCATGATAGCATTTACGCTTTCGACGCCGACAACAACGCCGGTGCCAACGGCGGATTGCTTTGGCACACGAACCTCGGAGTTGCGCCCCTTAGCAACAACGGTGAATTCGGCGGGCGCTATCACAACGGCGTTTACATTGATTTGACCCCGGAAGTGGGCATCACCGGCACTCCGGTCATCGACCCCGCTGCTGGCACGCTCTACGTGAATGTCCTGACCCGGGAAGTGACCGCGACGACCAATTACTACCATCGCATCCACGCCCTGGACATTGCCACCGGCGCCGAACGCCCCGGCAGTCCTGTGACGGTCACGGGTTCTGTCCCGGGCACCGGTGTGGGCGGAAATGGTTCAGTGATACCGTTCGTAGCGAAGTTGCACGGACAACGTCCCGCGCTGACCCTGGCGGGCGGGAAACTTTACGTCGCTTACGGCAGCTTCGCGGACACCGATCCCTATCACGGCTGGGTGATGGGTTTCGACGCCACCACGTTGCAGCAGTTGACGAACTACGTTTTCAATTCCACCCCCAACGCCACGACGGCCGTCTTCGGCGGCAACGCCGGCGAAGGCGCGCTCTGGATGGGCGGAAACGGATTGTGCGTCGATTCCAGCAACAACCTGTTCTTTGAAACCGCCAACGGCAGTTTCTCCGCGAACACCAACGGTGGAGATTATGCCGACAGTTTCATCAAGCTCACCACCTCGAACTTGCTCGCTGTGGCCGACTATTTTACCCCGTCCAATCAAGCCGGCCTGGCCTCTGCTGACAGCGACCTGGGTTCGGGCGGGCCAATTCTGCTGCCGGATGAAGTGGGCAGTGCGACGCACCGGCACTTGATCGTGGGTGGCGGCAAAGAGGGCAGGATTTTCCTCGTGGACCGCGATAACATGGGCCATTTTAACACCGGCACTAATCTGATCGTGGAACAGTTTGCCTCCGGGGCCGGATCGTTTTTCGGCACGCCCGCTTACTTCAACTACCAGCTTTATTACATGGGCAAAGGCGGGGTCATGAAAGCCTTCGCCATTACCAATGGCTTTATCACCCCCACTGCCAGTTCGACGTCGCCCACCAGCTTTGGCGGCTACGGCATCACACCGTGCATTTCAGCCAACGGCACCAGCAACGGCATCGTCTGGGTTATTCAAACGGACGGTTCCAGCCCGTCCGACGCCGGCAGCGCGGTGTTGCACGCGTATAACGCGACGAACCTGGCGCAGGAACTTTACAACAGCAGCCAAAATTCCGCGCGGGACAATCCCGGCGGCGGCGTCAAATACACCGTGCCCATCGTGGCGAACGGGAAGGTTTACGTGGGCGCGCAATTTGCCCTGTCGGTCTACGGCTACACCAGTTTCCTGGCCACGCCCACCATTTCGCCCAACGGCCTCGCGTTCGCCAATTCGGTCGTCGTGACGCTCGCCGACGCCACGCCGGGCGCGGCCATTTATTATACGCTCGATGGCACCGCGCCCACGACCAGTTCCACTCTTTATACCGGCCCCTTTGTCGTGACCACTACCGTGAGCCTGCAAGCCATCGCGATCAAATCGGGTGCGGCCAATAGCGGTGTCGCTTCCGCCTCTTTCATCAACACCGCCGCTTTGGGCAGCGGGACCGGGTTGACGGCCCAATACTGGTCAAACACTGCCGGCGCGGTCTTCACCAATGTGGCGTTCAGCGCTCCGCCAACCCTCACGCGCACGGATGCGGTCGTTAATTTCAATTGGAGCGTCAGCGGCCCCGATCCAGCCGTTGGCCAGGCCAACTTCGCCGCGCGCTGGACCGGTTCCGTGCAACCTCAATACAGCGAGACCTACACTTTCACCACGGTCGCCGACGATGGCGTGCGCCTTTGGGTGAACGGCCAATTATTAATCAACGATTGGAACACGCACTCGTCCGCCGCCACCAACAGCACCATCATCGCTCTCAAAGCCCAGCAGCTCTACACCATTCAATTGGATTATTTCCAGAACGTCAGCAACGCCGTGGCCCAACTTCAGTGGAGCAGTCCGTCCACTGCCCAGGCCATCGTTCCGCAAACCCAGCTTTATTCCTACACCAACCCGCCTCCCGCCATAACCCTTTCGAGTCCTGCCGATGGCTCTGCTTACACTGCCGCGGCCAGCGTGACGATCGGCGCCAATGCCGACGCTCCCTACAATCTCATCAGCAAGGTGGACTTTTACGTCAACGGCGGTCTGCTCGGGACCTTGACCAACAGTCCCTACGCTCCGCTTTACGCGATGACCGCCACCGGCCTCAGCGCGGGAAGCTATGCGTTCACTGCCGTTGCCACTGACGGCAGTGGCCTGGCTAACACCTCCGCGCCCGTGAACATCATCGTCAGCTCCGGCAGTGGCGTTCCGTACGGCTTGACCTCCAACGGCGCCGTGCTGCCGTTCCTGAACATGCCCAGCACGTTCAACGGCTCGCTCCCGCCGCTGCTTTCCGCAACCGGCGTGTTCACGAACACACCCAGTCGCACGCCCGCCGGCGGCCTCATTCCCTACACCCCCAACACGCCTTTGTGGTCCGACGGCGCAGTCAAATCCCGTTATCTCGCGGTGCCCAATCACAGCGGCTTCATCACGCCGGACGAACAAATCGCATTCCTTCCCACCAACACATGGACCTTCCCCGCCGGCACGGTCTTCGTCAAAAACTTCGACCTCGTGGTGAACGAAACCAATTCCAGTGTGCCGCTGCGGCGATTGGAAACGCGGCTTCTCGTGCGCGACATCAACGGCGCGGTGTATGGCGTGACCTACAAATGGCGTCCGAACAACAGCGACGCCGACCTGCTCGCGTCCAGTTTGAACGAGGACATCCTCATCACCAACGCCACCGGTGTTCGCACCCAGACCTGGTACTATCCCAGCCCGGCCGATTGCCTGACCTGCCATACGCCCGTGGCCAATTACGTCCTCGGCGTCAACACGCGCCAACTCAACGGCAACCAGGCATATCCCGCCACCGGAAATATCGACAACCAATTGCGAACCCTCAACCGCCTCGGCCTATTCTATCCCGCCATCAACGAAGCAAATATTTCCGGCTATTCGAAGCTCTCCTCGTTGACGAATCTCAGCGCCTCGCTCGAACAGCGCGCCCGTTCCTACCTCGATGCCAACTGCGTCCAATGTCACCAGCCCGGCGGCACGGGCATCACGTTCGACGCGCGCTACGACACGCCGCTGGCAAATCAATACATTACCAATTACCCGGCGTCGTTTTCCCTCGGCTACGACAATGCCTGCATTGTCAAGGCGCAGGACATCTGGCGTTCCGTGCTGTTGTATCGCATCAACACCAACGATCCTGCGATCAAAATGCCGCCGCTCGCGCGCAATCTCATCGACACCAACGCCGTCCAGGTCATCACCGACTGGATCAACAGCCTGCCCGGCACACCGGCGTTGCCTCCGCCCGTCATCACACCCGCCGGCGGCACATTTGCGCCGTCCGTCATGGTGGCTTTGCAGGACCCCAACACTAACGCGACCATTTACTACACGCTCGATGGCACGCTGCCCACGACCAATTCGTCGCAATACTCTGCGCCCATTCGCCTGACGAACAGCCTCACGCTGACCGTCAACGCCTTCGCCCCCAACTTCGACAGCAGCATCGCCGCCAGCGCGATCTTCACGGTGCCGACGTTCTACTTCACCTCGGGTGTCCTGTTGACGAACCATCAATTTCAACTCACCGTTTCCGGTCTGCTGGGCAATACTTACGTGCTCGAAGGCAGCACCAATTTGACCACTTGGATTCCCCTCAGCACGAACGTCGCTCCCGCAAACGTCTTCAATCTCTACGACACCAACGCGGGCAATTTCCCTCATCGCTTCTATCGCGTCAGCCAGCAATAGCGGAACGGCAATGAAGGGGGCGCGGCATTCATGCCGCTTCCACCTGCCGGCTGCAAAAGCTGCCTGAATTTCATTTGTGCACCGCTGTTTCACTTTGCCGGCTTTGGATTTCGTCCATCGCCCAACGCGCGTGTTCCGCAATGAGCGGCTCCGGGTCCTGCGCGGCCCGTTCAAGCGCGGGCAGGGCGGAAACGTCGCCGATGTTTCCCAACGCGACACAAACATTGCGCAGCAAACCGCGGCGCTTCGTGCGCAGCATTGGCGTGCCGGCAAAACGACATTTGAAACCTGCCTCATCGAGCGCGAGCAATTCCAGCAGATCAGGCGTGGCGAGTTCGGACCGGGCGTGCTCCTTCATCAAGCCGCCTTCGTGGGCGAAACGATTCCATGGGCACACGGCCAGGCAATCGTCGCAGCCGTAAATTCGGTTGCCAATCGCGGGACGCAGCTCCACGGGAATCGAACCTTTCAATTCGATGGTGAGATACGAGATGCAGCGCCGGGCGTCGAGTTGGAACGGCGCGGTGATCGCCGCTGTGGGACACGCCGCAAGGCAGCGCGCGCACGAGCCGCAACGGTTTTTTTCCGGCTCGTCCGGGGCCAGTTCCAGCGTGGTGATGATCTCCGCCAGAAAAATCCAATTGCCCAACCGGCGGCTGATGAGATTCGTATGTTTGCCCACGAACCCCAGGCCCGCCCGCTGCGCCAGGTCGCGTTCCAAAAACGGCCCCGTATCCACATACCACAATGAGCGCGTGCCTTCGCCACCGAGCTGGTTCAGGAACTCCGTCAGCGCTCTGAGCCGTTCCGCAATGACATCGTGATAATCCGCGTAACGCGCATACCGTGCCGTGAGCCCGAGGAACTTCGGATTTCCGAATTCCGAATTCGGATTTCTGGCTTCGGATTTCGGATTTTGGCTCTCCGGGCTTCCGTACGCAACCGCCAGGCACACAATGCTTTTTGCTTCGGCGAGCACCTGCCGCGGATCGGTCCGTTTCCGCGCGGTGCGTTCCAGCCAGGCCATTCCACCGTGATGCTGCGCGGCCAGCCAGCGCTCGAAATGCGCGGAACTGGCGGGCGGCTCGGCGGTCGTGAAACGGCAATCGTCGAACCCAAGTTCGCGGGCGCGTTGCTGGAGGGCGATCTTCAACGGGACTGGGCGCTGGCGGTGTGGAACTGATGCAGCACCTGCGCCGCCACTTCCTTGAGCGAACGCAATTCCGTGCTCAACAACACATCCGCCTGTTTGTAACAAGGTTCGCGCGCGGCCAGCAGTTGCCGGATTTTTGCCATCGGATCGGGATCATGCAGCAGCGGGCGATGCGTCTGGTTGCGCACGCGCTCCCAAATCTTTTCCGGCGACGCCCACAAACAGACCACCAGCGCGTGTTCCTTGAGGCTGGCCAGGTTCGCCTCGTTCGCGCCCAGCCCGCCGCCCGTGCAAATGACCGTCCGCTGCCGTCCCGCCAATTCGCCCACGATCTCCTTTTCGTATTCGCGAAACCGGGCCTCGCCCTCCTGGGCGAAAATCTCCGAAATGCTCTTGCGCGCGCGCGCTTCGATCATCTCGTCCGTATCGAGCAATGGGAAACGCAACTGCTCGGCGACCAAGCGGCCCACCGAGGATTTCCCCGTGCCCATGAAGCCGATCAGAGCGATGTTATGAATGTGCCGCGCGCCGGTCATACCTTCACTTACCCCAATAACCGCGGATTGGCACGGGAAATGTGCAAACCGCTGGCGTTCGACAGCCTGCGCCGCCGGTCCGCTTGAGCCAATCACTTTGTTCTACTTTGTTTTGGTTTGTTTTCCTTTGTTCCAGTTGGTTTTCGAGAACCCGCAGGCACCTGTCAAACACGCCAGCGTCCTGGAGTGCGGTGGCAAAGCGCAGCCGCGACACCGCTTTCGTGCAAGCGGAGTATTTGCATGGAATGGCGCGCTAGCGCCGAATTTTTTGAGGCCGGACTAACCCGGACTAAGTCGGACCAACCCGGATTTGCTTTAAATTTGGTTTAATTTTGGACGAAATCCAGGTTTAATTTACTTTAATTTGCTTTAATTCCCCGGGTCCATTGCCGTACGCGCCGTTTCAGGCCAAAAGAGCCTGTAGCCCGGTCAAACCGTTACAACTGCAACCCGGCGCGGCGAAACCGCAGCCAGGGGCAAGAACCCCGGCACTTCAAGCCGGGCGTCAACTTTCCGATTCGATTGTCAAAGAGCCATCCCGCTCCTTGCGAAGCGGGCAAAAATCAATCAACACCCGGGCGTTGCGGGCCAAAGCCCGCGATTCCTCACCCCGGCCCATCGGGCTGAGCAAGTAAGGACACGTGCAAACCCGCGCCCAACGGGGCGCGATACGACGGCTCCCGGAACGATCCCTGGCACGTTGGAGCGGTAGGGCGCGTCACTCCGTGCGCCGACGGCGGGGCAAGGGGGCTGCCCGCACTGCTGGAATTGTTCTTAGCAGGTAACAACGCCTTTGTCAACAGAATTATTCACTTTGTGTCTGATACGTTCTTTGACGCCCTTGGCCCATGTCTTTGGTAGGGATGGCGCGCTGCGCCGTCCCCGTCGCCGAGCGCAGCGTCAGGCGACGGAACGAATGATCCGGATCGCCCGGCTTCAGCAGCGCGTTCCACCCGCTGGAACGCGGGCGGGGACATCGCAGCGCGATGTCCCTGCCTTTCCGGGTAAGAGCAGTGTCAAGGTGCGCCTCCGCTTGTGAGGTGCATCTTGATTTTGCCCCCGCTGGAGTGCGGCCGTCCCCGGCCGCAGCAACCCACTTCTATTCCAGCCTGCCGGAAAACTCCATGCGGCTGCACTTTCAACGCTGCTGCGCCCGAGGACGGGCGCACTCCGGGGAGTGTCCACCTCACCGTGTGTTGGGGGCGAAATCAAGATACACGCCCGCTTGTGTGGATAATCTTTGTTCTCTTGCGAAGCGAGCGAGTGGCGGATAAAAAAACAAAGACTTGGATTCAAATCAGGGTCAGCCGTGTCAGAAATATTTCAGTAAATACTTGTGCGTAAGGCATTTTACATTAGTGCCTCCTGCCTGCTCCTGCAGGCATGCTCTCAAGAAAGATCCAATAATTCGTTGCTCGTGGCGAGGGAGCAGGGGCAAACCAATTATGTTTCTGAAGTGCCTTCACAAGCTGGAGAACAATCAAGTTTGATTGGGGAGTGGGAGACGGGTTCAATCGAATCGAATATGAAGGATTGGAAAGACCTCAAGCGCGTCAGCCTATTTGTTTATTCTGATGTGCAAGTAAATCGAGATGCTGAGATTAAAGGTATAAACGCGGAACTTCTTATTGAGAAACAAGGAGAGAAGCTGCAGCCAGCTTACGATACTCAGCCGGTTTATAAATCGAAGGACGCGTTGTACTTTGGCCCACTGGGAAGTGCCTACCATTTTCGCTATGTTGTTGCAAATCAGGATTTGTCATTAAATTTAGTCACCCGTGATGGTCCCTACTTGCGTCTCCACTTTTCTCTTGCGTCTTCTCGGCCTTGCAAGCCGCGACATCGCCGGACCCACGGCTACAATGGGGGCATCGTCAGCGCTCCGAATTAATGAGATGGATTGATCGAGTCGCGCTCACCCATTTATGGCGAAAAGTGATGCCACAGAATGTGTCAGCGATGTTGCCGGTTCAAAGTGTCAACGGTGTTCCGGTTCGTGCCCAGCGCGATGCCCCTACCTTTCCGGGTAAGAATAGTGTCGAGCTGCGTTCGATTGGGAATGTCGGGGAACTCGCGGTTTGACAAAGCATTGATTCAGGCCCAGAATCACGTCACAAAAGTCGCCCTTCCATGAAAATTGAGGATCTCAAAGAACTCTATGGGGATGACTATCCCGCTGCTGTGATCGTGGACGGGGTTCGTCTGCCGCTCCAGCGGGAGCGCAGGTTTTCGCGCAGCTACCATTCAGGCGACATGGGCTGCGAGGTTTCCCGGTTTATGGAGGGTTCTGCCAGTATCACGGCTCCCGAGCTTGAGCGCGAATGGCCGGGTTGGGACGACGACGTACGAATGGATTTTTGCGAGTCTTGTGACTGGTTGAAAGAGCAGCCGGATTTCCCGGACATGCTCAGATTTGTCATGCGAAACGGTGGGCCATACGATCGGTCTTCTGTAGCGATGTCAGTTGCCTGTCAACTGCCTCCTGACGAGGCGTTTGACTTGCTCACTCAAGCGTTGCGCAATACCGAGATTGGGAAGACTTCAAACATTGGGCAGGCGATCGCCCTAACCAAACACCCCGATGCAGAGGCGACGCTTCGTAGCCATCTCCTAAATATATGGGAAGACGGCCGGTTGTGGGATGATGATGAGTTTATTAATTGGGTGGCCTTCGACGCCACGACGTGCATAGCCCACCTCATTGAGTTCGGCGCCTCACCGGCGGATTTTGCCACGAGGGTCCGCCAGCTTTCGGAGCATGTCTGCTCTCATAACCGCGACTCGTGCCGCGGCTTTTTGTCGAAGCACTATCCGTGGCTCAAGTAACAGCAACAATTTCAAATCAAGTTCCTCGGCTGCGGTCGCTGCTTGGACGTTAGACGCACTGTGGGTATGAACAGAAACGATGCGCTCAATCAAGCTATGAAGGCCGCGGAGAAGGCCGTCCTCGAAAACCAGCGCACGGACGAGATTTACGGAGTTCGTGCTGGCGCGCTCCCCATCGCTCCCTGGCCGGCCTCAGCATGCCGGATTGTTTTCCTCGACTTCGACGGCGTCCTGAACTCGGAACACAGCGCTCAAGAGTTGGGCACGCGCTACCGCTTCGCGAGGTCGAGCGTCGACGCGCTGAACGATGTGCTCCGACAGAGTGATGCTCTCATTGTCATTACCAGCACTTGGAAGGCGAATTGGACGTTGCGCGAGAATGCGGAGTTCCTGGAACGGGATGGTGTGCTCCCCGGCCGAGTCGTTGGCAAAACGCCGACGCTGGAGTTGGAGCGCGGACTTGAAATTGAGTCATGGCTCCGTTCCGCGCCTTACCCCGTGGCATCATTCGTCATTCTCGATGACCGGGATGACATGGCCATGCATCG
>JAJPHR010000028.1 GCA_021325145.1 Verrucomicrobiota bacterium
GCCGCCGGCGGCATTAAACGACTTTCCACCGCTGTCTTCATCGCCCAGCACTTTGAGGGCAAAGGCGCCGACCGCAAAGCCGTTCCCCGCGCTCCAGAGGAACTCCAGCGGATCCGCAAGATCGTCCAGAGCGCCCTGGGCATCCAGGAAAATGGCGACTCGACCCGCAAGGATGAAATCACCCTGGAAGAAATCGCATTCAACGATCAGCCGGCCATCGAGCTTGCCCAGCAGTTCGACCAGCAGGAGAAACGCCAGTACTGGATGGACCTTGGACAGAAGCTCATTTATCCCGCGCTGGCCATTGGAATCATCGCCGCTTTCTGGCGCACCTTGAAACGGGTCAAGCCCGAGGAGATTCCTCTCGGTGTCCCCATCGGGAACGGAAATGGCAATGGCAACGGGCATCATGGCCGGGCGGGCAATTCCGGCGTGGTCACCGTCGAAGTCCTCAACCAGCTCATTCGTGAAAATCCGGCCAACATGACCCAGGCGGTTAAGAGCTGGCTCACCCGCGGCAAACCCAACAACTGAAAACCAACCACTGAGCATGGAAATCGCCGCCGTTGAAATCGCCAAAATGTCCAAGCTGCAGAAGCTCGCGGCATTGCTGATCATTCTCGGTCCGGAAAGCGCCGCCCAGATGCTGAAAAACCTGGATGAGCACGACCTGGAAACGGTTTCGCTCGAGATGTCGAAGCTCACGGTCATCAGCCAGGACTTGCAGCAGGAGATCCTGCGCGAGTTTACGGAGGTGGCCGTGGAAGCCAGCACGTCCATCCTGGGTGGCACCGGTTACGTGCGGAACACTTTGGAAAAATCAGTCGGCCTGTTTCGCGCTTCGGACATCCTCAGCCGCGTCGCCCCCGCGCCCGCGCCGGTCGCCGCCATGCAGCAAATTGTCAATCTGGACGCCCGGCAGCTCTTCAACATGCTCAAGGGCGAGCAGCCGCAGACCATTGCCCTGATCGTCAGCTATCTTTCTTCGGACAAAAGTTCTCAGCTCCTGATGCTGTTGCGAACTGAATTGCGCGACCAGGTCGTGGAACGCCTCGCCACGCTGGCGCCCACGCCGGTGGAGGTCGTCGAACGCATCGTGGAAGTCCTCAACCAAAAGGCCGGCGTCAAAGCCTCCCGTGCCCTGAGCCAGACTGGCGGCCTGAAAAACGCCGCGGACATCCTCAATTCGCTCGATAAAAATATCGGCCAGTCGCTCCTCATGGAGCTGGAAAAGCGCAACCCCAATCTCGGCCAGGCCATCCGCCAGAAAATGTTCACCTTCGAGGACCTCGCCCTGCTCGACACCACGTCGCTCCAGAAAATCATGCGCGAAGTGGACATGCGCGACCTCGCCATCTCGCTCAAAACCGCCAGCCCCAAGCTCAAATCCGCCTTGCTTTCGTCCATCTCCAAACGCGCCGCCGAAACCGTCAACGAGGAGATCAGTTTCCTTGGCCCGCTCAAGAAGAAGGACATCGAAGCCGCCCAGACTCGCATCATCGACAGCGTCCGCAATCTGGAAACCACCGGCGAAATCGACCTTGGCGTTGTCACCGGCAATTCTCGCGATGAACTCCTGGTCTGAAACCCTCAAATTCCCCAAGCCTTTGCGCGACGTCTGCCTGGCAAACCCGGCGGCCGACAGCCTTTCGACCGAGGCGCCGCCCTTGGCCGGGCAGTTGAAAGCCAGCTACGAACAAGGGCGCATCGACGGCGAAAAAGCCCTCAGCGAACAGTTGTTGAAGCAGCGCAACGATCTCCATGAGCTGATGAACGGGTTGATGGAATCATTGCGCGGCGCGGTGCCTCAAGTGGTGCGCGAAACCGAGAACCTCATGGTGTCCCTTTCCCTCGAAGTCGCGCAAAAGCTCGTGGCCGAAATCCCCATTTCCGTGCCCATGGTTGAAGCCGTCGTTCGCGATGCGCTCGCGCAAGTCGAAGGGACTGCCAAGTTTACCGTCCGCCTTCATCCCGCCGACCTCGAATTGCTGCAAAGAAACGATTCTCCGATCCTCGCCTCCGCCGAAGGCGGCAATGAATTTCGCTTCCTTGGCTCTCCCGAAGTGACGCGTGGCGGCTGCCTGGTACAGACCCATTTCGGCACCATTGACGCCCGCCGCGAAACCAAATTTGACCTGCTCAAAAGGAGCCTGATCGCATGATGACCCGCAACGAGAGATGCTCAACGAACCGATTAGAGGGCCTGCTGCGCCGAGTTCAGGAAACCCAGGTCATCCGCAATCATGGCCGCGTGGTCCAGCTCATCGGCCTGGTCATTGAGTCCGAGGGGCCGCTCGCCGCCGTCGGCGAAATTTGCCGGATCGAGTCCGCCCGGCACGATGGCTCGACGCTCGCGGAGGTCGTCGGCTTCCGGAACCATCACGTTCTGCTCATGCCCCTGGGCGAAATCCGCGGCATTCATCCCGGCAGCGAAGTCATCGCGCTTGGCACCTCCTTGCGTGTGCCGGTGGGGGAATCTTTGAAGGGACGAGTCATTGATGGCCTCGGCCGCCCGCTCGACGAACTGGGCCCCATCGAAACCCCCGAAACCGTCAGCTTGCATTTGCAGCCACCCCATCCGCTCAAACGGCAGCGCATCCACAATCCATTTTGCACCGGCATCAAGGCCATTGATACTTTTGTTCCCTGCGGTCGCGGTCAGCGCCTGGGCATCTTCGCCGGCAGCGGCGTCGGCAAGTCCACCTTGCTTGGCATGATCGCCAGCCAGGCGGAGGCCGACGTGAACGTGATTGCGCTGATCGGCGAACGTGGCCGCGAGGTGCGCGAGTTCATCGAAAAAGATTTGGATGAAAATGGCCGCCGCAAATCCGTCGTCGTCGTCGCCACTTCCAACCAGCCTGCCATTGCGCGGCTGAAGGGCGCTTTCGTCGCCATGGCCATTGCGGAGCATTTCCGCGATTTGGGCCAAAATGTTTTGCTGATGATGGATTCCGTCACGCGCTTCGCCATGGCGCAGCGTGAAATCGGCCTCGCGGTGGGCGAGCCGCCCGCTACGCGTGGTTACACGCCGTCGGTGTTTTCACTCCTGCCACAACTTCTGGAACGCGCCGGGGCAGGGGAACGCGGCTCCATCACCGGCCTGTTTACGGTCCTCGTGGAGGCGGATGACATGAACGATCCCATCGCCGATTCCGTGCGCTCCATCCTCGACGGCCACATTGTGCTCACGCGCGAACTGGCCACGCAGAATCATTACCCTGCCATCGACGTGCTCGAAAGCGTGAGCCGTTTGACCCGCGATCTCACCTCGCCCGAGCAGCAGGATATTGCCTCCCGCGCCCGGGAAACGATGGCCACCTATCGCAAGAATCAGGACTTGATCAATATCGGCGCGTACCCGGCGGGTACCAATTCGGCCATCGACCTGAGCATCCATCTGCACGAGCCTTTGAAATCTTTCCTGCGCCAGCCGGTGCAGCAGGGCGTTGCCGCGGCTCAAAGCTGGTCCATCCTGCGCGACACCATGGCGACGCCCATGCCCGCCAAACCTGTCGCCGCCGCGGTGAGAAAGGCGGCCGCCTAAGCCATGAAACCCTTTAAATTCACCCTGGAAGCCATGCGCGTTTTGCGCCAACGCCAGGAACAGGATGCGATGGACGCGTACGCGCGCACTTTGCTGCATCGTCAACAGGCGGTTCAGCGGCTTGAGGTGGTCCAACAGGAAATCAGCGCCAGTTGGCACGAATTGCGTTCGCGCCTGGGTTCTGGATTCAAGGCTTCGGAGGTTGCGCAAGCCCAGAACTATCATCGCTCCCTGGAAAAGCGCCGCGAAGAATGCGCCGCCGCCCTCAGCCTGGCCGAGCGCCGTGTGAATGCAGCTTTGCAGGCCATGCTCGCCGCCCGTCGGCAGCGCGAGGTTGTCGATAAATTTCATTCCAAACAAAAAGCTGCGCATGAACGCGAGCATTCCCGCCTCGAACAAAAGGTTTTGGATGATCTCGCGGCGTCGCGGCGCATCGCCTCCATCCTGACTTTCACTCCAACCGAGGTCGCGTCATGACAAAACTACTCACCTCTTCCTGGATGACCGTGCTCGTCGGCGTGGTTGTTTATCTGGGTGCGACAGTCGCCTTCTGGCAGGTGCCGGCGCCGAGCGCCGCCCCGGCGGACCAAGGCAATCCCGCCGCCAATGTGAACGGTCCTTCCTGGCAGTTTACCAACCCCGAGGCGGATCAGCTTATTTCGGAACTCAAGGCCGAGAAGGAAGCGCTGGCCAAAAAGGAACAGCAGCTTAACGAACTGGCGGCGCGGCTGCAGGCGGAACACGCCGAGGTTGCCCAGGCAACGCAAACCGTTCAGGGCTTGCAATCCGAGTTCGATAAATTGGCCCTGCGCGTTCATTCCGAGGAAACGGCCAACCTGAAAAAACTGGCCAAAGTCTATGCCACCATGTCGCCGGACTCCGCCGCCGGCATTCTTGCCCACTTGGACGACGATGCCATTGTCAAAACCATGTTGTTCATGAAGGAGTCCGAAGCTGGGGTCATCCTGGAGTCCTTTGCGAAGAAAGGGACGGCCGAGGCCAAGCGCGCCGCCGCCATTTCGGAGCGTCTCCGCGTTTCTGTCTATCGCACCAGTTCGCCGCCATGATTCCCAAGTTCAACATCCCCCCGGCTAGCCCTCACGGCCCGCGCGGCGATGTAACGCCTTCTCATTCTGATTCCTTGGCGGCGGCACATTCTTCCGGGAAGAATTTCTCCGAAGTCATGTCCCTCAAAATGCACGGCGGCTCGGCCAAGGCTGCCCGACAGCAGGCCAAAGGTTACCAAACGTCAAACCAGAATGACTCGGGAGCGAGTTTGACAGCCGCCTCGAACCCGGCTCGTTCGCACCGTTCCAGCAGATCCAAGCCAGGCGTGTTTGATGAAACGACTGGCTCGGAGGAAACAGCGGGCCCGGAGAAAGATCACGCGCAGGAGGAAACCTCAGTCCCCCAGACGCAAGCCGGCTTGCAAGCCTCCACAGCCGATACCGTGCCCGTTCTGCTTCTGACTCTCCTTACGCAAGCACCTGCGCCGTTGCCAACTTCTCCGGAAATTCCCAAGTCACGAGCCGGCAATGCTCCTGACGCCGAACACTTGGATGCGCCTGCTCCTGCCATCGCGCGCACGGCTTCATTGGCACCTCAAAAATCACTGGCGCCCGCTTCGGCATTGAATCAGCCATCATCCGCAATTGCCGACGGCAAGCAAAACACCAACAAACCTTCTCAGTTGGTCGATCCTTCCTCACCGCAATCCGTTTCCCCGAGCACCCACGACGGTCAGCCTCTGGCTCCTACAGCTCTGCCAACTCAACCAAGGGCAATTCCTTCCCTGGCCGTCCTTGGCGCCAGCGCCCCGGAAGCGGTCAGTCCAGAGGGTCCTAACCTTCAAGCACTTACAGGCTTAAAAGCAGCCCCTAAATCAAGGGATCGCACCGGTGGCACACCCGCTGCTTTGAGTACGCAGCGAATGAAATTGGCCGAAGAAAAGAACGAAATTGCCGGGCGCACAGTGCAAAAATTGCCGCGTACGCCCACGGCCGATGAATCCACTGCCGATCTGGCTGACAGAGATGAGGCAGAATCGTCCACGGCCGCACCTTTGGGCAAGATTGCCATTGGCGAATCTGCATCGATCCTGAACTCATCGGCCAAAACCGGCTTCGAAGCACCAGAACAGCTCGCCTCCGCTGATTCCGTGCGTTCAGCCGGACAATACGCTGCCAAGGCTGAGCACCTCGGCGATTTAATTACCCGCGAAGTCATGATGATTCGGCAATCCGGCGCTGACTCGCTCGCCGTTTCGCTGAAGGTGGACTCGCATACCGAATTGTTTTTGCAATTAACCAATCACGACGGCCAAATTCACGCTTCCGTCCGCTGCGAACGCGGCAATGTCGCCGGCCTCGACAGCCATTGGGCCGAGTTGCAGGAATCGCTCGCGCGGCAGAATGTGCAATTGCTGCCGCTCGAAAATAAATTTTCCGCGCGCGCTTCCGGGTTGACTTCGCCATCCACGACGGCCGCTTCCACTCCGTTTAATCAATCCTCGCAAAATCCCCGGCAGCAAACACGCGATCTGCCGCCGGATTCGACTCCCGTCGCGGCTGTCACGATTTCCGCAACCACCAAGACTAAAACCAAAGCCAAAACCGGATTCCGGAATGGCTGGGAAACCTGGGCCTGAGCCATGTCAACTACAT
This sequence comes from Verrucomicrobiota bacterium, assembly GCA_021325145.1. Lineage (GTDB taxonomy): Bacteria > Verrucomicrobiota > Verrucomicrobiia > Limisphaerales > Pedosphaeraceae > JAJPHR01. The sequence continues at coordinate 6,208 of JAJPHR010000028.1, forward strand.
CCATTACTCCTACGGGAAGTTCCTCCTTGAATCAGGCGGACTTTTTGAAACTGCTGGTCACGCAAATGACCTCGCAGGACCCGCTCAACCCACAGAGCGACACCGCCTTCGCCGCGCAACTGGCGCAGTTCAGCGCATTGCAACAATCCCAGACCATGGCCACCGACATGCAGGCGTTGCAGGCCAACTCGCTCATCGGCCGCACCGTGAGCGTCACTTCATCCACGGACGCCACTCAGGCGTTCAGCGGCGTGGTCAGCGGAGTGGAAATCTCCTCCGGCACGCCCCAAGTCCTGGTGAACGGCCAGCTCTTCGATCTAAGCCAGATTTCCTCGATTTTGCCCACGGCAACCACTCCCTAAACCTTAACCTAACCACTAATATGCTCAGTTCCTTAACCTCAGGCGTCAGCGGGCTGGAAAGCTTCCAGGACCAGATGGATGTCATCGGCAACAATATTGCCAACGTTAACACCACCGGTTTCAAAGCCGCCACCGTTGCCTTCGCTGATGCTTTCAGCAACACCCTGCGCGCCCCCAATGGCAGCAGCTCCACCACGAGCGGCTCCGATTCCGTGCAAATCGGCACCGGCGTCACCATCGACGGCATCGAGAACAATTGGAACCAGGGAGCGCTCACCACCACCGGGGTCCAGAGCGACCTCGCCATCTCGGGCAGCGGCTTTTTCATGGTCCGGGACACCATGACCGGCGCCACCTACGCCACCCGCGACGGCACTTTCAAGGTGGATGCCAACGGCTATCTCGTCACGGTTACCGGCGACCGCGTTCAAGGTTATTCGAACAGCGGATTGAACGCGCTGGGAGACATCAGGATCGATACGACCGGCATGCCCGCCACTTCGGATCCGAATGCCCGGGTCGCTTCCTATTCGATTAACGGCCAGGGCCAGGTGACCGCAAACCTTTCCGACGGCACCTCGTTCGTGCGCGGGCAGGTCTTGTTGCAGAATTTTCAAGACCCGCACCAATTGGTCAACATCGGCAACAACCTTTACACCAATACGACGGCTGCGGGCCCTTTGGCCGCGATGACCGCGCCTGGATCCAGTGGATTGGGCAGCGTGCAATCGGGCGCGTTGGAGCTTTCCAACGTGGACCTCTCCAATGAGATGGCTAATTTGATTACGGCCCAACGCGCGTTTGAAGCAAACTCCAAGATCATTTCGACCAGTAATGAAGTGCTTCAGACGCTCGTAAACATGAAACAAGGTTAATCGCCAGGTTGTTATGGCTACCACCACTTCACCCGAAGAGACGAACACGCCCCAGAATGCCGGCGCTACTCCGCCTGCCGCCGGCGGCTTCAAAGCCTGGTTGCCGATGATCGTAACGGTGATTGCCATGCCCGTGCTGGCCTTTGTCATGACCAAGTTCGTCCTTCTGCCCAAGGTCGTAAATGCCCGCGAACCGCGCGCCGCCATGGCCACATCCGACACCGGCGAAAAGGGCGGCAAGGACGGAGAGAAAAGCGACGGCCACGCCAAGACCAAGATCACGGTGCCGATGAGCAAAATCCTCGTCAATGTGGCGGGCACCATGGGCACCCGCTATCTCATGACAAGCGTGACCCTTGTCGGCAACAAGCCGGACTTCAAGAGCAAGATCGACGACAACAAGGACCAACTCATGGATCTCGCCACCAGCACTTTGAGCAGCAAGACGATTTCCGACTTGGAAAAACCGGGTGCTCGCAACGTGATTCGCGCTGAACTCATCACCGTGTTCAACAACGCGCTGGGCGGCCCCCTGGTTCAGGAAATCTACATCACGGAAATGGCCATCCAATAACGAGGTTCTTCATGGCTCCAGGCAACGATGATTCCAGCGCACCGGACTCCGCTTCTTCCGCGGAGGTCGAGCCCCTGCTCGCCGACGTGGCCGATCAGGAAAAAGCGGCAACCAGACCCATCGAACCCGCCAGCGAGGAAATCCGGCCCTTTGATTTTCGCAACCGCACGCTCCTTGCTCCTCGGGAGCTTCGCAAACTGCGGGCCCACCAGGAGGATTTTATTAATGCCCTGGCTTCGCGTCTCTCCGCCCTGCTGCGGGCGGAATTCCCGCTTAAACTGAAATCCCTCCAAACCATTTCCTATCAGAAGCTGACGGAAAGCTGGCAGAACCCTTCGCATCTGGTGCTTTTCAAACTCGAGCCTATGCGCGGCGTTTCCATAATCGAGATTCCGCTCCAGCTCGGATTGAGCATCGTGGACCGGCTGATGGGTGGACGTGGTGAAGCGCCGGAGTCGGTCCAGGAACTGAGCGAGATCGAGCGCGCTTTGCTGGACCAGGCGGTGCAGATCATCCTCGGTGAATGGTCCAATCATTGGCTGAAGATCAAGGACCTGAAGCCGATCGTGCTGGGCTGCGAATCGGATGGCCGTTTTGTGCAGGTTGCCGCGTCGGAAACCAGCATGCTGGTGCTCTCTTTGGAGACTGGCTTTGCCGATTCCCCGGGACAGATTCAACTCGCCTTTCCATATTCGAGCCTTGAGCCGCTGATTGCCCAACTTTCCAAAAGCGATGAACTCGTCGCCGCTCCCGCGCCGCAGCCGGCTCCTGTTCCTTGGAAATGGAATCCCGTTTTGGACGAGGTCTGCGTTCCGGTGACCGCCGAATGGCCCGGACTCGAACTTGCCGCGCGCACAATTCTCAATTTGAAGGTCGGCGACACGCTGCCGCTTGACCCGCAATGCGCGCAGAACGTTCAGGTGCGCGTTGGTGATCGCGCCACTTTCAACGGCCGCCTGGGGACGGTCGCCGGCGCCTGGGCTGTGGAATTGACCGCAATTTTGAACCGCTAAAATTTTATTATGGATGCAACCACAAAATCTCCCGCCAGCCTGGAAATCCTGCTCGACGTGCAGGTCAAGCTGACGGTCGAACTCGGTTCCTGCCAGGTGCCCATGCGCGATGTGCTGCAATTCAATCTGGGTTCCGTCATCAAACTCAACCAAGCCGCTCACGCCCCAGTGGACCTTTACATCAGCCAAAAACGCATCGCCCGCGGTGAAGTCGTCGTCGTCGATGATCGTTATGCCGTGAAAATCACCGAGATCTTCGGAGCCAACTCGTGAACAGCCGGGCTCCAGACAAAATGTTGCGAAAACTTTCATTCGGCACTTTGTGCTTTCTCTTTCTGGCTGCTTTCGAGGCGTCCGGCCAGCCTGCGGTCACCAACACGGTTCCGGCATTGGCCGGCGGTTTGCCGGACATGGGTGCCTCCGTTCTCCGGGTCGTCGGCGCATTAATTGTGGTGGTTGGAATTTTCCTCGGCGGCGTCTGGCTGTTTCGCAATTGGCAGCGATTGGCCGTCCGCAGGGGCGGAGCACCCAGGCTCAACGTGCTCGAAGTCAGGTCCCTGGGACAACGCCAGGCAATCTACGTTGTGGCGTACCAGCAACAAAGAATGCTTCTCGCTTCCTCGCCAGCGGGCATCGCACTGCTCAGCCACTTGCCTGCCGTCGAGGAATCTGAACCCGCCGCGCCCGCGCCCGGCGGCCGCATGAGCTTCGCCGACGCCTTCCAACAAGTGCTCAACCGCAAACAATAATGGCGTCATCCGCTTCACATCGCTCTGCCCTCAACCGCCGCGGAACTTTCCGGTTTTTTTGGCGCGGACTGCTCGGCGTAGTGCTCTTTCTGGCTCTGGGCGGCGCGCAACTCCACGCTCAAACCAATTCCGGTTCCCTTAATCTCAACATCGGACTGAATGGCCTGGAAAAACCCGGCGACGTGGACAGCGCGATCAAGGTGCTGGCCGTCATGACGCTGTTGACGCTGGCGCCGTCCATCATCTTGCTGATGACCTGCTTCACCCGCATTGTCATCGTGCTTTCCTTTGTCCGTTCGGCGCTCTCGGTGCAAGGCACGCCGTCCAACCAGATCATCATCGGCCTCTCGCTCTTCCTGACCTTCTTCATCATGAGTCCGGTCTGGCAAAGAATGGATCACGAGGCGCTCACGCCTTATCGCGCCGGAGCCATCACCGGCCAGGAAGCTTTGGACCGCGCCGCAGTCCCCATTCGTGGGTTCATGCTCAAGCAAACCCGTCCCAAGGACGTGGAGTTGTTCGTGGCCATGGCGAAAATCGCCCCCACGCCGGCCGACCAGTTGCCGCTGAGCATCGTCATCCCAAGCTTCATCATCAGCGAACTGCGCACCGCTTTTCAAATGGGTTTCCTGCTCTTCATGCCGTTCATTCTCATCGACCTGATCGTGGCCACGGTGTTGATGAGCATGGGCATGATGATGATGCCGCCCATGACGATTTCCCTTCCTTTGAAGATACTGCTTTTTGTCCTTGTCGACGGCTGGCACTTGATTGTCAGTTCCATCGTGAAAAGTTTCGGAACGTGATTTGATATGAACCCTGAGTTTGCCGCAGAATTGCTCAAGACGCTCATGTATCAGGCGGTCACCCTGGCCGCGCCGATTCTTATGACCGCGATGGTGATCGGCCTCGCGATCAGCCTGTTTCAATCCGTCACTTCCATCCAGGAACAGACCTTGACCTTCGTCCCCAAGGCGCTCGCCATCGTCGGCATGCTGATTCTCATTCTGCCGTGGATGCTCCGCAGCATGATCGAATTCGCCACCGCGGTGATCCAGAAAATGCCCGAAATGATCCAGTGAACAGGGCAGGGGACCGATGATGATGTTGCGGCTATGGAACCCATTCACCAACGCATTCGCATCCCCCTGATGGTGGCGGGAAGATGCGTTCTTCAGGACTTGGAGAAGAGCCCATGCCCGATCTAAACAACTGGATGATGGCCTTTCTTCGGGTAAGCGCCATGCTGGCGGTCTTCCCCGTCTTCTCGGCCAGGAATTTCCCGGTTCAACTGCGCCTGGCCCTGGGCGTCCTCATGGCGGCCCTGGTCGGTCCCACTTTGCCGGCCAGCACGCCGCCGGCTGACTTTTGGGGCCTTGTCGGCTTGATGTCCATTGAGGTCGGCGCGGGACTGATGTTCGGCTTTGCCAGTTGGATGATTTTCTTTGCCCTCGACATGGCGGGTGGAATCATCGGAACCGAAATCGGTTTGTCGCTCCCTCCGAGCATGAACCCGATGAACGAAACGCAGGTCACCGCCCCGGGCGCCATTCTCTATTACCTCGCCGCCATGATCTGGCTGAGCCTGGATATGCACCACTGGATGCTAATCGGGTTTCAAAAGACCTACACCTACCTCCCCGTTGGCGGGGCGCATCTGTCGGAGGCCCTGGCGGCCGATTTCATCGGCCGTACCAGCCAGACCTTCCTGATTGCGTTGCAACTGGCCGCGCCCATCATGGCGGTTTCATTCATAATCTCGCTGGTTTTTGCCGTGCTCGGGCGCGCGGTGCCCCAGATGAATGTTTTTACCGAGAGCTTCACCATCCGTACGTTGGTGGGCCTGAGCGTGTTCGGCTTGACCATGCAACTCATGTCCCAGCACATCATCAACTACCTCCACCACCTGCCTGACGACCTGCTCCGCGTGGCCCGGTTGCTGGGAGCGCGCTAAGTGCCCATCTGGCAAGGGCCTGGGCATTGGGCGAGCCGTTTATCCGGGCCAATCCCAACCGGACGGGAGTGCCCCCGACCAAAAAAGCAGGCTTAATTTACTTTAATTTGGTTTAATTCACCTTAACTCCTTAAGCCTTCCCGCCTGGACATTTTGACACGCGAAGCCAATTCGGCAAAATTTGCCGCGCTCACCGACTCTGGCCACGGCGGGCGTCCGAACAAACTGCTTTGTTCTGGTTTGTTCTGGTGTGTTTGGTTGCGGTTCGCACTCTTTCCATGAACTGTTTTGTAGCTCATTGAAGATCAACCATGCCTATTCGGAACGCCCCAACTCGTTTCGGGGGACGGCGTGCAGAGGACTGCCCGCCCTGCCACCGTGTTGCCGATAGGGCGCGCACTCCTGTGCGCGCCGCCCCGGGCCCCAAGCGCATTCATTAATGACGCGTTCCTGGTCCGTGAGTAGGTCCAACCGAACAGGGAACCACCCTGAACTTGCTTTGATTGTCAAAGAACATCCCGGCCCCAAAAGAGCCGGGCAAAATTCACCTGCCTTGTCGCGCTGAAGTTCGGCGCAAAGGCAAATCAAGGATTCCCTCCAATCCTTCACTCAACCGGTGAGTTATCGCACTACATGATACAGAATGCAACTGAATATTTGTAGAAATGGCAATGCCTCGGTGAAGCGCGGAATCATGGGCGGCGTATCTCGACACTATTCTTGCGGGAAAGGTAGGGACGGCGCGCTGTGCCGTCCGCGCCACCGAGCGCAGCGTCAGGTGGCGCAATCGAATTTGCAAAGCGGGCACGCTTGTTTAATCGTTCCGTTGCCTGACGCTGCGCTCGGCGACGGTGACGGTGCAGCGCGCCATCCCTACCAAAGACATGCCTGGGGCGCGGCGGCGACCGGCCCATAACCGCTGACACCCAAAACAGCCAGTTCGTTGTCCCAATGGCCGAAAAGTGCCGGCAGGCACGGAATCTGCATGCACCCCCTTGAATGAGCGAACACGCTGGCGAAAAGACAGAGCAAGCCACGCCAAAGAAGCTCGAAGAGGCCCACAAAAAAGGCCAATTCGCGCGCAGTCCGGAGGTGCAGACGGTTTTTGTCCTGATGGGGGCGCTGGCCGCCTTGATGTTCTCCGGCCGCGAAACCTGGCAACTGCTCGCCAATTCTCAGGCTGCCATGCTGGCGCATTTGCACGACACGCCGGTCAGCCTGAACGCCATGCAGGGCTACGCCATCACCGCGGCCATGGTGCTGGGGCATTGTCTTTGGCCGATTTTAGCGGCCACGATGCTGGCTGGATTGCTGGCTGGCGGCATCCAGACCCGCTTTCGCACCGCTCCCGAAGCGCTGGCGATCAACTGGGGCCGCTTGAATCCCGCCGAGGGGCTTAAGCGGGTGTTCTCGATGCGTTCGGCGGTGCCGACGGGCATCGGCGCCGTGAAGCTCTCGATCATCATCGCGCTGACCTATGGCGTGGTGAAAGGCATCCTCACCGACCCCATTTTTCACTCCTCGGTGGATGTGGCAAGAATTGCCGGGTTCATGGCAGAATCTTCCCTCAAGATCATCCTGCGGGTGGCCATGGCCCTGCTGGTTCTGGCTTCGGCCGATTACGGCTATCAATTTTGGCGCACCAATAAAGACCTGATGATGACCAAGGAGGAGGTTAAGGAAGAATCCAAAAACAGCGAAGGCAACCCCCAGGTCAAAGCCCAACAACGCCGTAAACGCAAAGCCATAACCAAGCGCAAGATGCTTGCGGAAGTGCCTAAGGCTGACGTGGTTCTGGTGAATCCCACGCACATTGCCGTCGCCCTCCGCTACGACCGCAAAACGATGCGGGCCCCGAGAATTGTGGCCAAGGGCACCCGCCTGAACGCCCAGCGAATTCGTGAAATTGCCCAGGAACACCAGATCCCAATCGTCGAAAACAAGCCTCTGGCCCGCCTCATGTTCAAGTACGGCCGGGTGGGTGGCGAGATTCCTGCTGAACTCTATGCCGCAGTAGCTGAAGTGTTGGCGTGGGTTTACCGCGTCAATGCCTATCGGTACTACCGCGAACAAAATTCATAATCGCATAGCGCAAGCAAATGGCACAGGCAAAGCCCGGCAAATCGAATCTCAGTCGCCTTTTCCGCAACGGCGACGTACTGCTCATCATGGGGCTGTTCGGCACGATCCTTTTGATGATCCTGCCGATCCGCCCGTTCTTTCTCGACGGCTTCCTTGCGATCAGCATCGCCCTTTCTCTGCTCATCCTGCTGGCGATCCTTTACGTTCGCGAACCGGCGGAGTTCACCGGCTTTCCAACCTTGCTGCTGTTCATCACGCTCTTTCGCCTGGCTTTGAACATAGCTTCGACCCGGCTCATTTTGCTCGATGGCTACGCCGGGCACATCATTGAAGCATTCGGAAACTTCGTCGTCCGCGGCAACTACGTGGTCGGCCTGGTGATCTTCCTTATCCTGGTCCTCATCAATTTCATCGTCATCACGAAGGGCGCCGGCCGCATCGCGGAAGTGGCCGCTCGCTTCACCCTGGACGCCATGCCGGGCAAGCAAATGGCCATCGATGCGGAACTCAACGCCGGCATCATCAACGAAACCGAAGCGCGCAACCGCCGCCGCAAGGTCGAGCAGGAAGCCGATTTCTATGGCGCAATGGACGGGGCGAGTAAATTTGTTCGCGGCGATGCCGTGGCTGCCATTCTGATCACGCTGATCAATGTCCTGGGCGGCTTCGCCATTGGCATCATGCAAAAGGGCATGACCGTGACCGAGGCGCTGCAACGATTCACGCTGCTTTCCATTGGCGACGGCCTGGTGTCGCAGATTCCCGCGCTCATCACCTCGACCGCCGCCGGCATCCTGGTCACCCGCGCCGCCGCCAAGGAGGAACTTGGCAATGAATTGACCCGGCAACTGCTTGCCTATCCCAAAGTGCTGGTGATGCTCACGGTGATGTTGATTATTTTCGGGTTGATCCCGGGCCTGCCCATGATTCCGTTCATGTCGCTCGCCTGCATTACCGGTTTTCTTGCCTATAACCTGGCCGGCCAGGGACCTCTCGTTAAGAACGCCGCGCAAGAAACCGCCGCAGCCGGAGCTGCCGCGGATCAAAAGGACGTGAAGGCCGGCGCCGGCGCCGCGGGTGAAAAATTGGAAACCTTGCTTAACATCGATGCCTTGCAAATCGAATTGGGCTACGGCCTCGTCGGCCTCGCTGACGCCCGCAAAGGCGGCGACCTTCTCGATCGGGTTACCGGCGTCCGCAAAACCTTCGCCCAGGAAATGGGGATCATCATTCCTCCGATCCGCCTGCGCGACAATCTGCAATTGGAGGCCAACCAATATCGCTTCCTCTTGAAGGGAAATCCCATAGCGCAGGGCGAATTAATGCCGGGCCATTGGCTCGCCATGAATGCTTCCAACAGCCGGACGGTGCTCAAGGGCATGCCCACCACGGAGCCGGTGTTCAAACTGCCGGCCACCTGGATCACCGATGTCGAACGGAAGAATGCGGAAATCAGCGGGTACACGGTCGTGGATGCGGCGTCCGTTCTCGTCACCCATCTTTCGGAAACGGTCAAACGGAGTTGCCATGAGATCCTTAGCCGCCAGGATGTGCAGATTCTGTTGGATAATCTCAAGCAAACGCATCCGACCGTGGTTACTGAGTTGATTCCGGCCCAGTTGAACGTCGGCCAGGTCCAGCGCGTGTTGCAAAATTTGCTGGCTGAGGGAATTTCGATCCGCAATCTCGCGGGCATCCTGGAAAAGGTGAGCGATTACGCCAGCGTCACCAAGAACCCGGATGAACTTTCCGAGCACGCCCGCCGTGCGCTCGGCTCGCAAATCATCAAGCCGTATCAAAATGAGAAGGGCGGCCTGCACGCCATTACGCTGGATCCACGGTTGGAACAGCAACTTGCCCAGGGCGTCCGCCAGACCGCCACCGAAATCAACCTGATGATGGAACCGAAGCTGGCTCGCCACGTGGTTGATACGCTTTCCCAGCGCGTGCAGCAACTGCTCGTCGCCGGGCAACCCCCGGTGGTGATGTGCGCGCCGCAAATCCGCCTGGCGTTCCGCCGGTTCTTTGAAACCACTTTCGCTGAACTGGCCGTGCTTTCCTACGCGGAAGTGCCTTCGCGCATCGAAATCCAAAATGCGGGCATGGTCCCTTGTCTTGAATGAGATGAGCCGTTGCCGCCCAGCCTAAACGCATGCAACCCATTCCTTTCATCGCCGCGTCTGCTGAGGAAGCCGTGGCTCAGATTCGCGCGCGGCTCGGGCCGGACGCCGTGGTTTTGAACGTGCGCCCATTGCCGGCGAATGGGATTGCCCGATTGTGGCAAAAACCGATGATCGAAGTGCTGGCTCATTTGCCCGAAGCGCCGGCCCCGCAAGCAGCTCCCATCTCCGAAGCCCTGGCGGAATTTCGCCAGCAGTTAAACGAGATCAAACAGCAAGTCGCCACCCGTCCGCAACACACGGAGCGCCGAGCTCCAGCTCAGCGTGAACCAGGGCAGCCTCTTCACGCGGAGCAGGAGCTCTGCGCTCCGGCCTTGGCTGACAGCCTGCAGGATGATTTCTCGATTCCTGAAGCGGAGCAGGGGAATGGCAACTGGCGGGTGGGAACCATGCTCCAAAAATCCGGCCTGCTGCCTTTGCACGTGCAGTCCATCATGGACCGTTTGCGCTCCCAGCACGGAGATGAGGCGCCCGCCGCCTTGAGCGATGAAATCAAGCTCGCGCGCGCTTTGCTCGCCAAATTGTGGCGCAAGCCTCGTCCCCTCGCACCGCATTCGGTGCATGCTTTGATTGGTCCCGCCGGTTCGGGCAAGACGACGTGCCTGTGCAAATGGCTGACGCGAGCGGCCCTGGTCGAAGGGTCTTCAGCCCGGGTCTGGCGGCTCGACGGAGCCATGGCGAACACAGCGGAATCCCTGAGCGTTTATTGCGAAATCCTGGGCCTGCCGAGCGAGCGGTCCTGGCAGCCCGGGCACGCGAACATCTCGGAGGACATCGGCTTTATCGATTTGCCCGGCGTGGATTGGCGGCAGCCGGTTGCCCTCAAGGAACTTTCCGGCCAGTTGAAACAATACGGCTCACCGCGTCTCCATCTGGTTCTCAACGGTGCTTACGACACTTCCATTCTCCTGGCCCAGGTGCGGGCTTTCTCCGCGCTCCCGATTGATGACCTGATCATCACCCACCTCGACGAAGAGTCCCGTTGGGGCAAAGTCTGGAATTTCGCGTTAGGCACAAATTACTCCCTCCGCCACTTCGGCACTGGGCAAAATATTCCGGGAGACTTCTGCGAGCCCTCGGCAGAAATGGTCCTGGCTCGTCAATTCCCCTGTAAATAAAGGGGTTTTTGCACCTTCTTCGACCGGTTCCCGGGCTGGCAATGCACCTGCTAGGAGGTAATTCGACGTTAGTAACATATGAAACCTTTATTGCTCATTGGCGGGTTGTTGGGATTCGGTGTCGGCCTGCTTTTCAGTTGGGTGCAACAAGGCCCGTGGCCCTCCTCGCTCTGGCATGCCTGCGTGGCCGCCTACCTGACCGGCATGTTGATGAAGTGGTGGGGCTACGAATGGCGCAAAAATCTCGAAAAGGCCTTCCTCGAACGCCAGAGCCCTTCTGAAGGAACCAACGCCCTCTTTTTCCCAAAAGCAGGTAAGTCATGAGCTCGCCGACCGCCAGCTTCGAAACCGATTTGGTGGCAACCGGCGAGGGGCGTTCAAACCAAACCGAGCTTTGGCGTCGCTACGCCAAATCCGGCCACGGCAGCACGCTCGAAAACAATTTGATCGAGCAATATATCCCGCTGGTTAAAGCCGTCGTCGGCCGCCTGGCCATGACCCTGCCTGCCCACGTCAACAGCGACGATCTTCACAGCGCCGGTCTCATTGGCTTGCTCAACGCCGTGCGCCGCTTCAATCCCAACAGCGGCACTTCCTTCGAAACTTACGCGCGGGTGCGGATCCGCGGCGCAGTCTTCGATGAATTGCGCCGCCTCGATTGGGTGCCGCGCTCCGTGCATGACAAGGCCAAGAAGGTCGAAAAAGCCATTCAACAACTCACGCAAAGCAGCGGCGCCATTCCCCGGGACATCGAAGTCGCCCGCGCTCTGAACCTGTCCCTGGACGACTATTACGACCTGCTGGAGGAAGTCCGGCCCGCTTCCTATGTTTGCCTGGATTCCGTTTCCGGCAACGACGGCGAAACCGGCGCGAACACCCACGATGTGATCGCCGACGACGCCCAGATTGATCCGGAGCATGGCGCGGCGATCAAGGAGATGGCGGATTTGATCGGGGCCCGGCTGAAACAACTGCCCGAGGTGCAACGCAAGGTTCTCGCGCTCTACTATTTCGAGGACCTGCGCCTGCGCGAAATCGCCGAGGCGTTCGGCGTCACCGAGTCGCGCATCTGCCAGATTCATGCGCAGGCCATCCTGGCCATAAAGTCACTGTTGCTGAAGCAGGATCCTGAAGCCTTCAACCACCCCCTGTAATTTACTCATGATCGTTATTGTTGGCGCGTTAATCGTTATCGGCTCCGTTCTTGGCGGCTTCGTCATGGCTGGCGGACATCCGCTCGCGCTCATGCATTTGTCCGAGCTTGTCATCATCGGCGGCGCCGCGATCGGCGCGCTGGTCCTCATGTCACCCCGGAAGGTTCTGTTCGATCTCATCAGGCAATCCCTGGCCACGCTCAAGGGATCGCCCTACAGCAAGCTGTCATATGACGAGCTATTCAAGGCCCTTTACGAATTGTTCATGCTGGGCCGCCGCAGCGGCATGGTGGCCCTGGAAGAACACGTGATGAATCCCGAGTCCAGCGGCATTTTCGCCAAATACCCGACCTTCCAAAAAAATCATCACGCGGTCGAATTTCTTTGTAATGGGCTTCGGCCGATCATCGACGGCAAGATCAAGCCCGAGCAACTTAAGCTCCTCATGGAAATCGAGATGCAATCCATGGAAGAGGAGCATGAACGCCCGGTGAGTGTGCTCAGCAAAGCCGCTGATGCCATGCCCGGCTTCGGCATCGTGGCGGCGGTGCTCGGCATCGTCATCACCATGGCCTCCATTGCCGGACCCATCGAGCAGATCGGCGAAAAAGTCGCCGCGGCGCTGGTCGGCACGTTTCTCGGAATTTTCATTTCCTACGGTTTCATGAATCCGCTCGCCGTCAATATTGAATTCATGAACATGGCTGAGATGGCCTACATCCGGTGCATCGCCGCCTCCGTGGTGGGCTTTGCCGGCGGCATGTCTCCCATCATGGCCGTCGAAGTCGCCCGCCGCGGCTTGGCCAGCGAGGTCAAGCCCACGTCGGACGGTTTGGAGTCGATGCTTAAGTCGGTCAACCAGGTCGCCGCGAAATAATGAGCAAGAAAAAGGGTCATCATGGTGGCGCTTGGAAGGTCGCTTACGCTGACTTTGTCACGGCGATGATGGCGCTCTTCATGGTGCTCTGGCTCACTTCGCAGGACCAGCGCATCAAGGAGGCCGTCGAGCGCGCCTTCCGCAATCCTTTCTCCTCCGTCACCAAGGAATCCGTCGGCATCATTCCGAACAAGGACACCCAGGCCATTCGCAACAGCTCCGGCAATTTCGACTCCGCCTCAGCCGTCGAACTCACCATGCTTCGCCGCCTCAACCAGGACCTCATGAAGTCGCTGGAAACCGACCCCGACAGCACCGGTGAAAATTCCGTCAAACTCGATCTGACCCCGGAAGGGCTTTCGATCAATGTTTTCGACCGCGCTCACAAACCCATCTTTGAGCCCCAATCCACCACGCTCACGACTTACGGAGAATGGGTTTTCTCCACTCTGGCCTGGCAAATCTCGCGTTACAACAGCTTCGCCATCGAACTGGAAGGCCACACGGAGAAGGGCAATCCACCATTGCGCCCGGATTATGGTGATTGGGAAATTTCCGCCGATCGCGCCGCTGCCATCCGGCGCAAGCTGCTCGAACATGGCGTCAGCAGCGGACAAATCCGAAAGGTGGCCGGCTACGGTGACACCGTTCCAATGCCCAACGCGGAACCAACCGACGAGATCAATCGCCGCGTCACCGTGCTTCTGAATGTGCGCGCCGCCAAATCCTGAAGACGGGAAATAATTTTATGCCTGACGCTTTTGTTCCGTTTGCTCCGCCGGTATCGCCAGTCAAAGACGCCACCTTCAGTCCATTTCAGTTGCCAGGCCAGGCAGCAGTGTCCGCTCAACCGCTCTCCGCGACGGCCAAGCCCACACTCATCGTGCATGGGACGGCCGACAACTGCGCACAGCCCTCGATCACGCTCCAGCGCAGCGGTGACACTGTGACCGCCATACGCATACAATGCCGTTGCGGCCAGGTTATCGAGCTGAACTGCGTTTACTGAACTGCGTTCTCGCCTCCTTTAAGCCTGGTGAGAAAGGCTTCCCAGCCAATCCGTTCGGCCATGACTTAAGTTCCCAACCCCGAACGCGTGTGGAACAGCGCCTCAGGAAATTTCCTCTCTGCGACCCCGGCAATTTTTGCCTCCTTCTGCCATGCGGAATTTTCAACTTGTTGAACTACAGCATCTTGCATTCATGGCACGTGCGATGCTGAACACGGTTCCAGATGAATGTCAGCCTATTCCAAGCCGCGTCAGCGTTGAATGCCAACAGCCGCTGGCAGGAAGTTATTGCCGAAAACCTGGCCGCGAGTTCGGTCCCGGGTTATCGCAAACAGGAGTTATCCGTCGCGGCGGCTCAAGCCGGCCTGATGCCTGCTGGAGCCACCGTGGGGAATGCTCCGCTAAGCTTCACGATTCCCAAGGCCATCACCGCCACGAGTTTCCAACCCGGCGAACTGAAGTTCACCGGCAACAAAAATGACGCGGCGATCGAAGGCAAAGGTTTCTTCGAGGTCCGCCTGCCGAACGGTTCCACCGCTCTGACCCGCGACGGTGAATTTCAGGTCAGCGCGCAAGGACAGCTCGTCACCAAGGAAGGTTACGCCGTCCTCGGCGATAGTGGCCCGATCCAACTCGATCTCAATAATCCAGCGCCCATCTCCATCTCCGCCGACGGCGACGTCAGCCAGGGCGCGGATGCAAAGGGCAAACTCAAGTTGACCGAGTTTGATAACCCGCGGCTTTTGACCCAGATTAACGGCGCCTATTTCGTCGCTGACAATCCAAGCCTTCAAGCGCACGCCAGCACCTCGACGCTCCGCCAGGGTTACCTCGAGGGTTCCAACGTTTCCGTCGTCGGCGAAATGGCCAATCTTATGGCGGCCATGCGCACCTTCGAAGCCAACCAGCACGTCGTGCAAATCCAGGACGATCGCATGAGCAAAGCCATCAGCGACCTCGGCAACCCAGGCTAATTTATGTTGCGCGCACTTTATTCTTCCGCCGCCGGGATGGAATCCCAGCAGATGAACCTGGATGTCATCTCGAACAATTTGGCCAACGTCAACACCGCCGGCTTCAAAAAGAGCAAGATCGAATTCCAGGATCTCCTCTATGAAACCTCCCGCGCGCCCGGGGCGGATCAGGGAAACGGCACCCAGCTTCCCACCGGCCTGCAAGTCGGCCATGGCTCCCGCGCTGTCGCCACTTCCCGCATTTTCACCGAAGGCGATCTCACCCAGACCGGCGGGAACCTCGATATGGCAATTCAAGGCGACGGTTTCTTCGAAGTCCAGATGCCTGATGGCACATTAGCTTACACGCGCGATGGTGCTTTGAAAACCGCCTCCGATGGCCGGGTCACCACCAGCGAGGGGCTCGTGGTGCAGGGCGGATTCCAGCCAGTTGCCACCGGCACCACCTCCATTACCGTCGCTCCCAATGGCCAGGTGACGACCACCGGCTCGGGCGGAACGCAGACCTTCCGCGTGCAATTGGTTCGCTTTGCCAATCCCGCCGGCCTCCAGAGCGTCGGCCGAAATCTTTACAAGGAAACTCCCGCTTCGGGCACCCCGGAAACCGGCAACCCCGATGAAAACGGCTTTGGCAGCCTGCAACAGGGCTACCTCGAAATGTCAAACGTCAAGGTGGTGGAGGAAATGGTCAACATGATCGTCGCCCAACGTGCCTACGAGGTAAACTCGAAGGCCGTCCAGGCGGCCGATGAAATGATGCAACAAAGCAATAACCTGCGCCGATGATGCACCTCTTCGCCGAAATTTTTTGGACCCGCAAGCCAGTGCGCTCGAAAGCGATTTTGCTGGCTTCGGCGCTGGCCGTGGCTTTGAGCAGAAGCGCTTGCGGTGCCCCGGCCGATCAACCTGCCACTTTGCAATTGCTGCCCGAGGCACAAGTGGACAGCACTGGTATTTTTCTCCATCAGATCATCATCACATACGACCCCTCTGTGGCCCTCCCACAGCTCCGTCTGGCTTCGGCCCCCGGTTTGGGCCAGACGGCCCGCCTTTCCCGCTCTCAGATTACCGAGTTGGTGCAGAAGTACGAGCCTTCTGGGTTACCTACGACTAACTGGTCCGGCGCGCTCGAAGTTCGAGTGACCCGCCGTACCCGCCAACTTGTTGATTCCGATATGACCCAACTCCTCGCCGCCACCTTGCAGCGCGAGTCGGTCAAGGACAAAGGCGAACTGGAACTTCAGTTCACCCGTCCCTGGATTCCCGTGACCGTGCCGGATGAGCCGCTGACGGTAAAAGTCATCGACCTCCCCGCCACTGGCGTCAATCCCAGTTTCGTCGTTCGCTTCGAAATCTGGAACGGCCGGGAACATGTCGGCTCCTGGCAGCAACCCGTCCTGGCCAGAATTTGGCGCGACATTCCCATCGCTCATTCATCGCTGACCAGAGGCGGGTTGTTGCGTGACGCCGACATCTCCTTCGAGCGCCATGACCTGCTCGTTCAACGCGAAGCTTTCCTCAGTTTTACCAATGCCGACAGCTCGCTTGAACTCGCGGAAAATATTCCCGCTGGACTACCCATACTGAACCGTTCTGTGCGCCAGCGCCCCGCCATCCGGCGCGGCCGGCTGGTGGAAGGGGTTTTCCAGGAGGGCTCTTTGAGCATCTCGCTCAAGGTCGAGACCCTCGAAGATGGCCTGCCCGGTCAAATCATCCGTGTCCGCAATCCCAAAACCAAACGTGAAATCTATGGAAAGGTGCAGAATGAACAGACTGTTCAGATCACTCTTTAATTGGTCGAGCCTGGCCGCTTTTCTTTTGACGGTCCAGATCACCGAGCTCGCCGCCGATTCGCTCTGGAAGGCCGACACCTCCCGGCCGATGGTTGCGGACAAGAAGGCTCGCGCGGTTGGCGACATCATCACCGTGCTCATCCAGGAAAACAACGGCAGCACCCGCCAGAACAACACCACGACCTCCAAGAAAGCCTCGGCGGACGCCAGCATCGCCAGCTTTTTGTATGGTCCGACGGCCAGCGGATTGCTCACCAAGGCGGGCTCCTATCCCGCGCTCAAATTCAGCTCCGCGAGCGATTTTAATGGCGGCGGCACCATCAACAATTCGGAGACCATCACCGCCCGTCTCGCCGTGCGCGTCATCGATGTGCTCCCCAACGGCAACCTGGTCATTGAAGGCCGCCGCCAAACCGCTTTCTCCGGTGAGAAGCAGGAAGCCATCCTGCGTGGCACCGTTCGCAGCGACGACCTCCTGGCCAACGATACGGTTTACAGCTACAATATCGCCGATTCGACCATCCAGTTCATTGGCAAAGGGATCGTTTCGGACACGCAGCGCAAAGGCTGGTTCCACCGCATCTGGGACAAAGTCGCCCCGTTCTAATGGTTATGCGAGCTGCCGCCAAACTCCTCGTCTTGTTGTTTCTCCTGGCTTGTGCGCCAGACCTTTTTGCCTCGGGATCGCGCGTGAAGGATCTCGCCATGATTTCCGGCGCGCGTGACAACCAGCTTGTTGGCTACGGCCTGGTGGCCGGCCTCGCTGGTGATGGCGATAAGAATCCGATCTACACGGTTCAGACCATTGCCAACATCCTTCAGCGTTATGGCATTACCGTTCCCGCCGCAACGCTCTCGTCCAAAAACGTCGCCGTGGTCATGGTCACCGCCGAAATCCCGGCTTTCAAAAAGCCCGGCAGCAAGCTGGACGTCACGGTTTCCTCCATGGGAGACGCCAAGAGCCTTCAAGGCGGCGTGCTCATCCAAACGCCGTTGCTCGGCGCGGACGGCCAGGTTTACGCAGTCGCCCAGGGTGCATTATCCATCGGCGGTCTCTCCGCCGGCACGGAAGGGGCTGGCGGCGCTACCGTGCAGAAAAATCATCCTACGGTCGGCCAGATTGTTGAAGGCGCGCTGGTGGAAAAGGAAATCCCCGCCACCATCATGCGCGACAATCATCTGGATCTCCTGTTGCGCGAGCCGGACTTTACTTCCGCGGCGCGCATGGCCGCCGCCATCAATGAAAGATTTACCAATCGCGCCATCGCCCTTGATACCACCACCGTGCGTGTCCAGATGCCTGAAGGCTGGCCCGGGTCGCCGGTGGATTTCGTGTCGATCGTTGAATCGGTGGAGGTAAATCCCGACATTCCCGCCCGCATCATCATTAACGAACGCACCGGCACCATTGTTGCCACGGCGCACATCCGGATTGCCAACTGTGCCGTCTCCCACGGCAACGTCACCATCAGTATTGCGTCCACGCTGGACGTTTCGCAGCCCGGCCCTTTCAGCCAGTCCGGCACTACCAGCATCACTCCCCGCACCGATACCAAGTTGAAGGAGGAGAAGGGCTCAATGGTTGCTTTGCCCGAATTGCCCACCGTGGAAAAAGTCGCCGCCGCATTGAATTCGCTCGGCGTCACCCCACGCGACATGATGTCCATGTTCCAGGCCATGAAACAAGCCGGCGCTTTGCAGGCGGAATTGGTCATCCAGTGATATGGACATTCCCGCGTTCCAACCTCACGTCCGGGCTTCGGAACTGCCTTTCGAGCAGCTTGCCGCGAGCAAGAATGTTCCGGAGCGTGAGAAGGTTGCCGAGGCCTGCCGTCAATTTGAAGCCGTGCTGCTCCGTCAGATCCTCCAGCAGGCCCGCAAGCCATTGCTCGATCCCGGTAAAGCCAGCAGCACCTCCGGCATTTACGACGACATGATCAACAACCAATTAGCCGACAAGATCAGCCGCACCGGCACGTTCGGGCTGGCCCGGAGCCTGCAAGCTCAATTGGTGCGCCAAGTGCTTCCTTCAGACCACAATTCCCAAGCCGATGCGACCACGTCGGCGCCAACTCCAAGACCATCCAATGACAGAAAGCATCCATAATCTTATCAACGCCCTGCGTGAGGAACTGCAGCAATACGGGGAAATGCTCGCGCTGCTCGACCGGCAGCAGGAATCGGTTACTTCCCGCGCCGCTGATGACGTGTTCCAATCTGTCAGCCTCATTCAAGCCCAGGGCGCGGCCATCCAACAAGCCCGCCGTCGCCGCGAGGAATGTCGCCGCATTGTTGCGCAGGAGGCAACGCTGCCGGCCGACGCGACGTTTGCGAAGCTGATCCCGGCATTGCAATCGGCCTATCGCCCTTTGGTGGGCGCGCTCGTTGACGAAAATAACGCCTTGCTGGTGCGCGTACAACAGCGGGCGCGGCAAAACCATTTGCTCCTGATGCGGTCGGTGGAGTTCATGCAGAATCTTCTGAACACCCTGCTGCCCACCCGCGAAACCCGCGTTTACAACGGCCAGGGCGCGATGCAAACCCATTTCGCCACGCCGCGATCGCGATATGAAGCCGTCGGCTGACCACTTGGATTTATGTTAGGACTCTTTGGCACTTTGAACCTGGGCGCCAGTTCGCTCGCTGCGCAGCAGACCGCCACCGAGGTGGCCGGGCAAAACCTTGCGAACGTCAATAATCCCGCGTACTCCCGCCAACGCGTCCAGTTGCAAGCCGCCACACCTCTTCTCACCGCAATCGGGATGGAAGGCACCGGCGTCACGGCCGTCACCATTGCCCAGGTGCGGGACTTGCTCTTGGATCAGCAGATCACATCCGAAACCAGCGTCGGCGGTTCCCTCAATGCCCAGCAACTCGCCCTGCAAAATCTCCAAGCCGCGCTGGGCGAACGGATTGACAGCAACGCCACCAATACCCAGGGAGCAACGTCTTCGGGCTCCAGCCAAAACGGCTTGGCCGAGGGTCTCGACAATCTCTTCAGCGCCTTCCAAAGCCTCTCAACTGATCCCAGTTCGCTCACCCAACGCCAGGTTCTGCTCCAGGCGGCGCAAGGCCTTGCCACTCAGTTCAACCAAGTCTCAGCGGGTCTCGCCACCGTGCGCACCGGACTGAATAATTCCATCCAAAGTGATGTGGGCCAGGGCAATCAATTGTTGAGCGACATTGCCAACTTGAATCAGAAGATCATCCAATCCGAGGCCGCCACCGGCGGCACGGCCAATGATTTGCGCGATCTCCGCCAGCAGAAACTCGAGACGCTGGCCAACCTGGTCAACATCACCACGACCGCCGAACCGAATGGCGGCATGGATATCAGCGTCGGCGGCGTGACCATGGTTTCCGGGATGAAATCCGTGGACAGTTTGCAGACGTACGACGCGGGCGGCGGACAGATTCTGGTGCGGGCACAGAACGCGGGCACGCCTTTGACCCTCACGGGTGGCAGCGTTCAGGGCAACATCGATGTTCGCGACGGCGCACTGGCCGCGTTGCAAAATCAAACGGACACTCTCGCCGCCCAGTTAATAACGCAGGTAAACACAGTGCACGCCGCGGGCTTCGATCTTAACGGCGGCACCGGACAAAACTTTTTCTCGGGCACCGATGCCGCCAGCATCAGCGTGAACGCCGCCCTGATGACGGACCCTTCCAAAATCCAGGCGAGTGGCACGGGCGCTGCGGGCGACAATAAGGTTGCGTTGAGCCTGGCGCAATTGGCGGACAAAACAGTTGCCGCGCTCAATAATCAAACCTTCAGCCAGAGTTTTTCAGCCACCGTCGCGAACGTTGGACAATCCCTGGCTTCGGCCAACGATCAGGTTGGCAACCAAACCGCCGTCAGCAACATGCTAAGTGCCCAGCGCGATTCCGTGAGCGGCGTGTCGATCGATGAGGAAATGACGGACATGTTGAAATTTCAGAAAGCTTACGAAGCCTCCGCCAAGCTCGTCGCCACGATCAGCAACATGCTTGAAACGGTCGTCAGCATGAAGACGTGACCCACAAGATAAACTTGGAATCAATTTATGCGTGTAGCCAGCGACACTTTTTCGAATAATCTGATGTTCCAGTTGAACGTGCTTCAGGACCGTCAGAATCGGCTTCAAACCCAGGCCGCCACCGGTCAGAAGATCACCCTGCCGGAAGACGACCCCGCCGCCATGCGCGAGGTGCTCGATCTCCAGACTCAATCGCATGCGGTGACGCAATATCAAACCAACATCACCAGTTTGCAGCAGGTTGCCACGGCATCTTACAACATCATAGACGGTCTTAAGACGATCAGCGACCGGGCTGGCGAAATCGCCACTCAGGCCGATGGATTGGCGTCCCCACAGCAACTCTCGGCCTATGCCACCGAGGTGGATAATTTGATCAAACAGACGGTCCAACTCGCCAACACCAAGAACAACGGGAACTATTTGCTCGGCGGCACTCGCACTGACGCGCCTCCATTCGCCGTCACCACTGATTCCAATGGCAACATCACCGCTGTTTCCTACCAGGGCAACACGGATGTCGCCTCCAATGAAATCGCCCCAAATACTATCGTGTCCGCCCAAACCCTCGGCGCCAATTCCACCGGCGCCGGCCCGCGCGGATTGATCACCGACAGCCGTTCAGGCGCCGATTTCATCAACCATTTAATCGCCCTGCGCAATGATTTGACTTCGGGCAACACGGCTGCCATTACTGCCACCGACCAGAAGAACCTGGCCAAGGACGAGGATAACATCCTGTACCATGTTTCGGCCAACGGCGCGTTGCAATCCCGTCTCGAAACCACCAGCAGCCTGGCCAGCCAGCAAAACCTTTCCCTGAATTCTCAAATCTCCCAGGAAACCGGCGCTGATCTCGCTCAAACTTTGACTCAGCTCAGCCAGGCTCAGACCGCCTATCAAGCCGCCCTCCAAAGCGGCGCGAAGATCATGGGTATGTCGCTGCTGAACTTCATCCAGTGACCGCGGCTGATCACGCAGGAGATCAAGTAAGATTAGATATTGATTCTCGACTTGAAAGGGCAGGGGATCCGCCCTTCCATCCGCCCACGACATGGCCTTGGTACTGCATTTCCAGGCAAGGCCGAGCTCCTCTCCTCCTTACGCTGCCAGCAGCAGGGACTCCACCACATTCAGTTGCTCAAACGATTCCATCATGAACTCCGGCACGGACTCCGGCGGAAGCTTCAGAATGGTCAGCGCCTCATCGCGCCCGCGCATGGCCAGCGCCTGGTGGCCATAACCATGGCCCATGAAATGCGCCACCATGTTTCCAAGGTAGATGTAAGCAGCCAGGCGCTGATGCGCTCCTGCTGCCTTGGGTGCGTGGTGAAACCAGACGGCCGAAACCACGTTCGGCGGAAATTTCCAACGCTCCAGCAGCCGTCCGCCCACCTCCGCATGCTGGACACCTAATAGTTTCTGTTCGGCTTCCAGCAGCGAGGCTTGATTAATCTCGGTCTCCCGGACCAATTTTGCATAAATCTTCTCCAACGATTGCGTCAGAACAATCTTTCCGATGTCATGCAGCAGCGTGGCGGTAAAAACCAGGCTTTGTTCATCGCCGCACTTCCGGGCGATGATTTGGGCGGCGACCGCAGAGGCAACCGAATGTTTCCACAAGTCGCCATGGTCCAGTCCGTAACCCTTTTGAGCCGCCACAAGCAGTTTCGCGCCGCTGGCGGCGGTGACCAGTTGATAGACCTGGGAAAAACCCAGCCGGGTGACCGCCTCTTGCAAATCCGTGGTGGGCACTGCGCCGCCGAAACAGGCACTGTTGCAGACTCGGAGCACATTGGCCGTCAAGGCTGGCTCGTACGAGATCAGCTTGACCACCCGGCTGCTGTTCACATTGGGTTGGTTCAGCAATTTCATCAGTTCCGGCACAATCCGCGGCGCGGGAGGCAGGTAGCGCACCTTTTCGATGTAATCGTCTATCGCTTGCATAGATTTTTCTCTCCGGTCACTCCGGATGAGCTCACCCGGACTTCTCCCGTGACTGTGTCCAGTTGCATGGAGCGGTTGGCAGAACCGCCCACGTCTTCAGCGTGAATGCTCAAACCATTCTTTGCGAGTAACGCCGTCAGCACTTCATAGTTGCGGCTGCCGAGATTGAAGAACGAGCTTTCATCCATGATCCGCCCGCCGCCAGCCACGTAAACCAGCAAATTCTCACGGTGTGCTCCGAGCCCGTACGCGCGCTTCAGCAACGCGTTGATGCCCGTATCCAGGAACATCCCGGGCCGGGCTTCAGCGCGCGCCTGCCCGATGCTCGAATCCGGCAGCATGCTATGCAGCAGACCGCTCACCCCGGCCTTCGGATCATAAATGGCTATCCCGAGGCATGCGCCGAGCGGTCCTGAGCACAAGACCATGTCTTGACCGCGCGTGACTGCGAGGTCAGCCAAACCCACCAGAAAGATCCGGGCGGCTTCCATTGAATTGCGAAAAGACATCTCGCTGGGACTATTATTCTACAGCCCTTCATCGGTTTTTTTTCGCGTTGGCTTGAGAACGTGGAAAAGGGGTACGAACGGAGCAACGCGCCGTCTTTTCGATTCAGCTTTTGACACGCTGAAGCCCTTGCTTCCGAAGGGGAAATTATGACCGGGCGGTCCCGGGCAGGCAGCCATTTTTGCCTAGTAATGCTCCTCAACTCTCGGGAAAACGCTCCAAACCACCGATTTTCCGGCAATTTTAGCCTGTTTTGGCCGTGGCATATGCTGTGCTGAACCCCCTCGGAACGATCAAAACGAAATGAAAACGCTCGAACTGATTGAAACGGAAAAACCTGCCACCCGCAGCGAAGAAGCGGTCCTTCTGCCCCTTGGGCTGTTGGGCTTTGAACGAGTCAAGAACTACGCGCTGTTGACCAAGCCCGAAGAGGAGCCATTCCTTTGGTTCAAGATGCTGGATGGCGCCAAGCAAGCCTTCCTGGTCGTTTCGCCATTCCTCGTCGTGCCGGATTATCAACCGGATATCAGCGTCGAGGACGTGGAATTTCTGGGACTGAGTTCGCCGGAAGAAGCGCTCGTCCTCAACATCGTCACTTTGCGCGGCAACGGCCAGGCCACGGTCAATCTCAAGGGCCCCATTGTCATCAACCGCTACACTTTGATCGGCAAGCAGGTCATCCCCAACAACGCCACGCAATACAGCCTGCGCCACCCTTTGCCGGTCGTCTGAACCGGCGCCGCTCCATTTTATGCTGGTCCTATCTCGCAAACCTGGTGAAAGCATCGTCATTGATGGGCGTATCACCGTGAAGATCGTTCGCCTCGAGGGTGACATCGTCAAGCTCGGCATTGAGGCGCCCCACGAAGTCTCGGTCCATCGACAGGAGGTTTACGACGAAATCCAGAAGAACAACCGGGAGGCCCTCGGTCCTCGCGCGTTGAAGCTCCCCCGCCTGTCACTGAAAAACTCATCCGTCGCACCCGCAATCCGCAAACCCACGCTGGCGGCCTCCGCCGTATCGAAGTCTCCGGCACAACCTCAATAACCCCAACCACGAAAGAAACCATTACCTATGGTCATTAACACGAACATCGCGGCGGATACCGCCGCGGCTCACCTCCAGGACAGTAATGCCATGCTGGCCAAGTCGCTCTCGCGGCTTAGCTCCGGCTCAAAAATCACCAGCCCGGCCGACGATGCCGCCGGCCTGGCCGTATCCACGCGGCTCGATTCACAGGTCAGCCGCCTCAACGCCGCCAAGAACAATGTGAGCGATGCCATTTCCTTCACGCAAACCCAGGACGGCTTTCTCTCAAAGGTCGGCAATGCCCTGGATCGCATGAGTGAATTATCCATCGCCGCGCAGGATGTCACCAAGACCGATGCGGATCGGGCGCTCTATGACAAGGAATTCCAGACCTTGAACGCCTACATTCAGACCATCGCCGCCAAGGACTTCAACGGGGTCAGCCTGTTCAGCGCAACCGCGCTTTCCGTGACGACCGACGGTGACGGCGGCTCGTTCTCCATGTCAGGAATCGATTTGAGCTCCACCGCCTACACCGGACTCAGTTCCACGTCCATCTCCACGATGGGTGGCGCGAGCACCGGCGCCATCGGCGCTTTGGCCATTGTAAAGGCAGCCATTAACCAACTCTCCAATGACCGCGCCACGATCGGTTCCTACGAGACCAGGCTCAATTATACCTCGGAACAACTCGTCGTCAGCACGGAAAACCTGACCGCCGCCAGTTCGCGCATCAAGGATGTGGATATCGCCGAGGAAAGCACCGCTTATGCGCGTGCCAACATTCTCGTGCAGTCAGGCACCGCCATGCTGGCTCAAGCCAATCAGGTGCCACAGAGTGTGCTCAAACTCCTGCAATAATATCCAACGCTGGCGTGACGCGGTTCCAACCCGGGACCGCTCACGCCGGCAATTTTGAATAATTGGTTCCTGTAAATCCCCATTTGAAAGCCCCGGCTCGGGCATGAACAAGGAAGCCAGCAACCCACGGAAGGAAAAGCAATGAATAGTCATCAACGCGCCATGGTTTACCTCGGCGACAACGTCGCCCTGACGCGCACCACCTTTGACCATAAAATCTACGTCGATACGCGCGACATTTCCCTCACTCCGCACATACTTCTGGACGGGTACTGGGAGATGTGGATCACCAAAGTTTTCATGCGCCTGGTCCAGCCCGGCATGACTGTCGTGGATATCGGCGCGAACATCGGCTATTACTCGCTGATCGCCGGCACTCAAGTCGGCCCCGGCGGCAAGGTAATTTCTTTCGAGGCCAATCCCCAGGTCTTCCGGTTGCTCGCCAACAGCATGGAAATCAATGGCTTCCTTGACCGCGCGGAACTCGTCAACAAAGGCGTGATGGACAAGCCCGGCGAACTGACCTTCTACAAACTCGCCAATCATCATGGCAGCAGCGGTTTCTTTATCGACCCCGCCACGGTCAGCCAGTTCCGCGACAGCACGGAAAAGCTTGCCGTCCCGTGCCTGAGCCTGGACGAATATTTCGGCGCTCGCGACCTCCGCCTTGACGTGGTGAAAATCGATGCCGAAGGCGCCGAGCCTGCCATCATCGCCGGGGCCACCACCGTCCTCACCCGCAATCCAGCCATCAAAATCCTGATGGAATACACGCCGGTAAACCGGGCTGCTGTGGACACCTTGCTCTCGATGGGCTTCAAGATGTGGAATATCGGTTACGACGCCACGCTTGCCCCGGTAACCGTTGAGGAACTCGACCGCCGCGCTGACTTATCGATGATCTATTTTTCTCGCGAATAAACCCGCCCGTTTCCAGCGCGTCCTATGAACGACCAAACTTCAGCGGTTCCCGGCGCGCCTGTTCGCGTGCCCGATGGCTTATCGTCTGTCCGCACGATCGGTGTGGACGCCCGGACCTTTCAGTATTCCGATTCCACCTCGCGGGGCATTGGCCATTACGCGATGCACCATCTGCTCGCCACGGCCGCGCTTGTCCCGGGTTGGAAATTCATCCTGCTGAACGATTCCGGCAAACCCAATGCCGCCTTGGAGCGCTTGCTCAACTTGCCAAATGTTGAATTGCAATCGCTGGATGCGTTCCCGGCCCCATCCATCGACCTCTTCCATATTCCCGACCCGATGAACATGACGGTTGGGTTCGATTCGCCGATGCGCTTTTTTCCCGGCCTCAAGTCCACCGCCATCTTCCATGATTTGATTCCGCTTCGGTTCTATTGGAGCAACTGGGACGAAACCACAAAACAGGCGTACCTGCTGCGCCTGGATCAACTTCGCCAGCGCTCCATCCACGTCCTCACGAATTCCGAATTCACCCGGGTGGATTTGATCAAAGGGACCGGCATTCCCGCTGAGCGGACAGAGGCCATTATGGCCGGCTTGAACTGTTCCGCACGCACCGAAGATGCCAGCCCTTCATTCTTTCAGGAAGTGCGCAAGAAACATGGAATCACGAAACGGTTCTTCCTCCATGTTGGCGCATTGGATCCGCACAAAAACTTTGAAACCGTCATTCAATCCTTTGGCCGCCTGCCTCGCGGTTCGGCTGAACTCGTCGTGGTCGGTCAAAAGGAGCACTATCTTAAGCAGGTCGCCGAATTCGTCGCCCAGCAGAAGATGAAGGACATCCTCTTCACGGGGTTCATCCCGCGCCTGGAATTGGAGGCATTATATCAAGAGGCGGTAGGCTTGCTGTTTCTATCCAAGTACGAAGGCTTCGGCTTCCCGGTCCTCGAAGCAATGGCCCAGGGTTGCCCGGTCATCACCACCAAAGTGACTTCCATCCCGGAAGTTGCCGGCGACGCTGCCATGCTGTTCGAGCCGACCGATGCCGCCGGCGTCAGCCACGCCATGCAAAAGCTCCTCGGCAGCTTCACTCTGCGCGAGGAACTGCGGCGCAAAGGATTGGCGCAAGCGGCCAAATTTACCTGGGAAAAAACCGCCCGCCAAACCGTCGCCGCCTGGGAAACGATGCTTGGTTGCAAGGCGAGCGCCCCAAGTCCGGCTGTGGTTGCAGTGGCCGCACCCGCTACGGAACGGATTTCCGAGCCTGTTCAAGCCCGGGAGGTTCCTGTTGCCGTTCGCCAGGAGGCGGAAGCTCCCGCTTTGAGCCATGAGTTAATTTGGTTCGCACCCTGGCAAAACCCCAGCGGCTATTGCAGCGAAGCTCTGGCATTCGCCCAGGGAATCGCGGGCCAGGTTCCGCTCGAGTTGGTGGACGTCGCCAAAACCAAATCTCCCGCCTTCGTTGCTGGCTTGCCGGCTCACCTCAAAGAGATCCTGGCCGAACGATTGAAGGAGCAGGTCAATCCTGCCAACAAGATCGCCATCCTGCACATGCCCGGAAGCAGCATTGCACCCGTGCCGGGCGCGACTTATTGCATCGGGCGCACGATGTTTGAAACCGCGCAACTTCCGGCTGCATGGGTTGCGCATTGCAATTTGATGGATGAGGTCTGGGTCCCGAGCCGGTTTAATGTCGAAACCTTCGCTGCCAGCGGTGTGGAGCGCGACAAACTCGTGGTCATGCCCGAGTCCGCCGACGAGAGCGAATTCGATCCCGCTCGCCACCAGCCACTGGCCTTGCCCGAGTCCGCCGGTTTCAACTTCCTTTCCATATTTGAGTGGTCTTCCCGCAAAGGCTGGGATGTTTTGCTCTCGGCCTACCTCAAGGAATTCTCCACGCAGGACGATGTTTGCCTCTACCTGCGAACCTATCTGGTGAACCAACCCGAGGGCGATCCAACCGCGGTTATTGAAGGGCTCATTAATGAGCACGCCAAAACGCTGGGTCTCAGCGGGAAGCAACTCCCCCGCATCAAAATTCTCGCACAACAGATTCCGCAAGCAGAACTGCCCCGGCTTTACAAGGCCGTTGACTGCCTGGTCGCCCCGAGTCGCGGCGAAGGCTGGGGTCGCCCTCACCATGAAGCCATGCTCATGGAATTGCCGGTCATCGCGACTAATTGGAGCGGCAACACCGAGTTCATGACCGAGGCCAACTCCTATTTGCTCGATTACGAACTGGCTGAGGCAAAATATCTCGAAGCCGGGCTTTGGCACTACCGCGGTCATCGTTGGGCGAACCCTTCGGAACAGCATTTGCGTCAGTTGATGCGCCACGTTTCCACCCATCGCGAGGAAGCCGCGCAAAAAGGCAAGGCCGCCCGGAGCCACATGGTGGAAAACTTCAGCATCGCCCGCGTGGGCGAAAAGGTTTTGCAACGTCTGCGCGCCATCGAAAGCAAGCTTCAGCTCCCGGCTTGTTCCGCAGTGGTAGAGGCTGCCAATCTGGTCCTGGAGACGGCTGTCGCCAATGCTTCACCCATTCAAGTCGCGCTGGAAGGTTCATTCCTGGATTTGGGCAGCTTGTCGCATGTAAATCGCGAACTGAGCCGCCAACTCGCACTCCAGCCCGGGGTCAAATTGACGTGTGCCGGCAAGAACACGTTGCCCAAAGGCGCGACCGCCATGCCGATGCTGCAAGAAATGGCGCGGCGGCTCCAGCCGCAACCGCCCCGCCAGACCCAGGTGACCGTCCGGCATGCCTGGCCTCCGAATTGGGAAGCCCCGGCTGCGGGCGCCTGGGTGCTGATCCAGCCTTGGGAATTTGGCGCGTTGCCAGCGGAGTGGGTGCAGCAACTCGCTCGCGTGGATGAGGTCTGGGCGCCCTCTGAATATGTGCGCCGTGTCTATGTTGATTCCGGTGCTGAGCCGGCCAAAATCAAAGTGGTGCCGAACGGCATTGATCCTGGGAAATTTCATCCCGGTTGCGCGCCAATGAAGCTGCCGACCCGCAAGTCGTTCAAGTTTCTGTTCGTCGGCGGCACGATTCACCGCAAAGGTCCGGACGTGCTGCTCGAAGCCTATCTCAAGAATTTTACGGCAGCCGATGACGTTTGCCTCGTGATCAAGGATTTCGGCGGGAAGAGCGTGTATGCCGGTCAAACCATCGAAGGCCAAATCAAGGCCGCGCAAAACCAGCCCGACGCACCTGAGATTCTTTACCTGAACGAAGAGATTTCAGCCGAAGCCATGCCCGGTCTCTACACCGCCTGCGACTGTCTGGTGCATCCCTATCGCGGCGAAGGCTTCGCCCTGCCCGTGCTGGAAGCCATGGCCTGCGGTCTCCCCGTTGTCGTGACCGCCGGAGGTTCAACCGATGATTTCGCCGATGATAAGCACGCCTACCGAATTCCTGCCCGCCGCAAAAGCATCGGCGCAGAAGTGAGCGGGTTGCAATTGGCCCGCACTGGTTGGCTGCTGGAACCTGACTTCGGCGCATTGAGCGAGAAGATGAATTGGATTGTCAATCATCGTGAAGCCGCACAAGCCAGGGGAGCCGCCGCCAGCGAATATGTCCGGCGCGAATGGACTTGGGAACGGGCCGCGCAAATTGCCAGTCATCGTCTGCAAGCTCTCGTCGCTCGAAAAAAGGAACAAGCCGCGGCCATATCCGAACGTCGTGCTCGAAAGTCAGGCCCCATCACGTTGCCTGCTGCCGCCCGGATTGGCCAGTTGAACGAAGCCCGGGAATTATTGGCCCGGAAAGACGTTGTGACCGCATGGAACTCGGCTTTGGCCGCCCTGGCTGTGCGTCCCTTCCACTGTGAAGCTTACCTGCTGCTGGCGGAAGTGGCCAAAGCCGCTGGCGATTCGGACCGGGCCCGTCTTTGCGCTGAACGCGCAAAGCAGTTGGCGCCGAATTGGAAACCGGCCAAACAATTGCTCAAATCGCTTCCTTCCCATGGGCATTCAGCCCCTTGGACGGCTTTGCCCGAAATGCCCAAGTCGCCCCGCTTGACCGTCTGTCTCATTGCCAAAAACGAGGAGCGCTTTCTGAAGCAATGCCTGGAATCAGTTCGTGAACTGGCCCACCAGATTGTTGTCGTGGATACCGGCTCGACGGATCGCACGATCGAGATCGCCCGCAGCTTCAATGCCGAAGTACGCTCCTTTGCCTGGAACGATGATTTCAGCGCCGCGCGTAATGAAGCCCTGAAATATGCCACGGGAGATTGGATACTGATTCTGGACGCCGACGAGGAATTGATGCCCGAGCATAAGCAAACCATCGTTCAAGAGATGCAAATGGCGTCCGTCATGGCCTATCGTCTGCCCATTATAGATAAGGGCAGGGAATCGGAGGGCTGCAGCTACGTGCCGCGCCTATTCCGAAATGCTCCCGGCCTTTTCTTCATTGGCCGTGTTCACGAACAGATTTTTAGCAGCATCGAGGTTCGTTGCCAGGAATGGGGAATGGAAAACCGGCGCGGCAAGACCGCATTACTGCACCACGGTTATACCCAGGAGGTCGTGGCCAATCGCAACAAGATTGCCCGCAATCTCCGCCTGCTGGAATGTGCCATTGAGGAGCTTCCCAACGAGCCGAACCTGTTGATGAGTTTTGGCCTGGAGTTGGTTCGTTCCGGCCAATTGGACGCCGGCCTGGAACAATACTGGGAAGCATTTCAGGTGATGTCCGCGTTGCCTTCCGCGCAGGTGGTGCCGGAACTGCGTGAAACTTTGCTGACACAACTGGCGACTCATCTGATGGCCGCCAGGCGATTTGCGGACATCGTGCAACTCGCGCAGACGCCCCTCGGCAAATCCAGCGGCCTGACTGCCTCACAGCATTTTATTTTGGGGCTGGCTCACATGGAGCTGAAGCAACCAGCGGAAGCCGCGGAGCAAATGCGCCAGTGTGTCAACCAGCGTCATCGGCCCGCGCTCTCGCCCATCCACAACGAAATCCTCAAAGCCGGTCCCAATCACTGTCTCGCCCTCTCACTGGCGGCGCTCAAACAGTCTGCCGCCGCGCACCAAGCCTTTGTGGCCGCTCTCGCGGATGATCCGCAATCGCGCCCCGCTCAATTCGACTTCGCGAAGTTCCAGGTGGAGCGAAACCAGCCAATCGAAGCGCTTAAACTGCTTCATAAATTGGTCGCGAGCAACCCGGCTGACGTTCAGGCCTGGGAGTTCGGCGGAAAAATTGCACTCCGCCAGCCTGAATTCCTCGAATTCGCGCTCGACTGGACGGGTGAGGCCATCAAACATTTCTCGCAATGCACTCCCATCGTGCTGCAACGCGCCGAAGCGTTGTTGCTAAGTGGCGATGTCGAACAAGCCTTGCCATTATGGATGCGGGCCCATTCTCCGCAATCTCCGCGGCACCTGGCCGCCCTGGCCCTGTGCGAATGCGTCTTGGGCAAGGTTAATCTCCACTTTTCCTCCGGCGATGAACCTGTGATCAGTCGCGAATTTCTTAAATGGTACCAGCAGCTAATAAAGGTCAATGCAGCCGGACTCGTTGGCCGGATCAATCGCAATCTTGCCGCGATCAGGAGTATTCTGCCTTCCTTCTCGGCCGTTTTGGATCGCGCCATGAAAGAGGTGGAGGTCGGCGTGAACGACGCGCAGAAGCCGCCCAACTAACCAGAGCAAGGCTGGTAGCGACGAACGCCATTGGGTTCGATCCGGGAACCCAGGACGCTTTTGCTCTTGCGGTGGCGGCACGGTGGCCCCGCCTCGGGCCAATCTAACCAGACGATTTTTTAAGGACCGGCGCTTCCTGCACTTGGGCTGGCAAGGATTCTTCGTCCGGACAATCCGGACAACGCGGGCCTTCCTCCAGAAGTCGCGCGACCTCCTGGTGGAATTCGGCAAGTTTGAAAGGCTTGCTGAGCAAGGCATCCACTCCCGGCAGCGCCCGGCCTGAGGCCCGAAGAATTCCTGCGGAACCGCTCAACATTACCACGGGTGTCCCGGGCCATCGTCCCTTGACGAGTTGCGCCAGTTCGTCGCCCTTCATCCCGGGCATGTCGAAATCCGTGACCACCAGATGAAAGCAATCCCGCTGCAGGATCTCCCGGGCCTCTTTGCTGCTCGCTGCCGTTTGAACTTTATGCCCATTCATTGTCAGAATGATTTCGAGTATCTGCAGAATTTCCGGTTTGTCATCGACCAAAAGTATTCGTTTCATATTGTTTAAAGCTTTTTGAGAAATGGTTATGGCGAGCGAAGCCGGTAAAACTTCTGCCTGGAGATGCTGGTTCCCAAGTCGATAAAAGCGGCGCTGCCGAGTTGGTTGGTCACTGAGGCCAACGCGTCCCACGTGGCCAGATCGGTGGAACCAAAGACGGTGTAAACGCCCGGCGGCCCGGTAAACCTAAACTCAAAAGTATCATTCACAGCTTGTGGCGGGAGCAATTGAACCGTCTGAGGATAGGTGAAAACGGAGATACCTTGACTCCGCAGGGAAGCGATGGTGGTCAAATTCACGGTCAAACTCGCCGAGGCGGCCAGCGATTCGGATAAAACGAGGGTGGTAAGCGGATTGGCGAAAAAGCCAAGTGCGCTCAACTGCCTCATGTCAGGGGGCAATGTAAGCTCGGCTAGTTGATTGCCAGTGACGAAAAGCCCGCTCAAATTGGTCAGGCCCGGGGGCAAGTTGAGCTGGGTGAGGCGATTTCCACCAAGATCGAGCGACTGCAAATGACCCAGGTCGGGAGGCAAAACGAGATTGGTCAAGTGATTGTCGGTGATATTAAGCCTGCTCAAATTGGTCAGCCCCAGAGGCAAGGCAAGGCTGGTCAGGTTCGTGTTTCCGGAAATGCGAAGATCGCTCAGGTGATTCAGATCCGCAGGCAGGCTAATCGCGCTTAGTGGGCCGTCGCTGACGTTGAGATAAGTCAACCCTGTCAACCCCGCCGGCAGGTGGAAGTTTGTGAACAGATTCGAGCGCAGGTGGAGAAAACTTAGGCTTGCCAGGTTGGAGGGGAAATTGAGGACGGTCAATCGGTTGAGATCGAGGTCAAGCTCAAGCAAGCTTCCCAGATCGCCGGGCAATGTGACGTTTGTGAGTTGATTGAAAGCGAGGTCGAGTTCGCTCAGATTCGTCATGCCGGCGGGCAAAGTGAGATCGGCGAGCAGATTTTGGGACAGGTTAAGCTCGATCATGCCTGACAGACCCGGAGGCAAGGTGACGTTGGTCAGAGGATTACCGGCGAAATAGAACGTGGAGAGGTTTGTCAGCCCGCCTGGCAGGGAGAAATTGCTGAATGAATTAAAGCCGAGGTCGAGAGCAACCAGACTGGCAAGATTCGAAGGCAGATTGAAACTGGTGAGGTCATTGCCCTCGACGTCAAGGTTCGTCAAGGCGGTCAGTGTTGCGGGCAGGGTCAGGTTAGTGAGGCCACAGCTTTCGGCGGTGAGTGAAGCAAGTTTTGTCAGTCCGCTGGGCAGAGACAGATCGATAAGTGAATTAACGCTTAGGTCGATCACTGAGAGGTTCGTAAGCGTGGTTGGGATGGAAAAGTTGGTCAGTTGGTTGATCTGAAGATTAAGCGACGCCAAATTACCGGCGGCTTCCAGACCTACGGTGCTTTTTACGTTTCGACGGCTGGCGTCCAAATTTGTCAGGCTCAGCAAGTCCTGCGCGGTCAAGGGTCCGCTGGGTTCGTGCAGAGTGTCGCGGATGGCAGCGTTCAGGCCAGGATCAGGAATGGAGACTGTCTGTGCCAGGACGGGGGTCATGAAGCTGGCCAAGGCCACCGTCGAAATCAGACGAAACAAAGTTTTCATGACGTAATTGGCTGACACTCAATTGATGGATGGATGTTTGTCAGTGGAAGTGCGAAGTGCCTCAACTTCATAGGGAATCAAGGGGAGCGAACATGATAATGCCGTTGCAGATGATTCGTCGTCTGCGGATCAGTGAATTGGAATTGGCCGGCGGAGATTTCCGTGGGGTTGCCCAGAATGGTCCAGTTGCTCAAAGGCAGCCCAACGTTCGTGGCAGCCAGGGTGGTGAAGATTGCGCCCGGCGTGTTGGTGAACCGGAATTGAAACGAACCATCCCCAAGCTTCGTCGGATTTGTCAGAACGATGGGCGCGAGTGCGGAGATTCTGCTATGAGTTTTCATCAACCTAAGCCGAACGACCCGCACATGATCTCGAGCGCGCCAAACCTTTTGGTTTTAAGTTTAATTCGGCAGGGCATGAGTTGCGTGAGTCACGGCCGCTCCGGCTCGCAGAGAGGCGGCGACCATCGCGGCCTCAACCATCTCGGCGTCGGTTGCGCCTGCCTTGCGCGCGTTGCCACTGTGGATGTCGATGCAGTACGGGCATTGCGTCGTGAGAGCCACAGCCACGGCAATCAGCTCCTTGTACTTCACAGGAATCGCTCCATCCGCGACGGCCGCCTTGTCGAAAGCCCAAAAGGCCTTCATCACTTGGGGCGCGAGGCTGTCCATTTTCTTCAGCTTAGCCAGGTTTTCATGGTTATACATATGTTTGATAAGTTTTAGGTGAACTGAGTAATAAATTATTTTTTCCTTTGTTCCGGGGCGGAGGACAGGTCCTCCGCCCCGGGTATCGCATGCCTTGCAATGATTGAGTGGGTGCGGACTACTGAATGAGGACGTTGTTTCCTGGCCCGCCGTCGAGCATGTCCTGTCCTGGCCCGCCAATCAGCATATCGTCGCCCTCACCGCCCAGCAGCACATCTGCTCCGGCACTGCCTATCAAGATGTCGCTGCCTGGGCCGCCGTCGAGTGTCAGGTTGATAATACCAGCCGGAAGAGCTGAGGCATTTGCCACGTCATCGCCACCCAGCAGGTTAACAATGAGCTGGTCAAAAGCCGGCTCACTGCCCGTGATGCTCACCGTTGCAGATAGGCCGAGAATACTTACTCCCGCTGTTGTCCCAGTGATTGTTACAACATCGTTACCGTCCGTGCCGTTGACGATGACAGTATCCGGCTGGCCGTCGCCGACGCCCGAGCCCGGAGTGCCGGATAGATCCAAGCTGACGTTTTTGACGCCAGTCCCGCTCAGATCATTGACCGTGATGGTATCAGCGCCACCCAGGGCGTTGAACTGCACCAAGGTGATGTTATTGCAATCCATCGTAATGTTGGCCACATTGCGGAAGAAACGAAGTCGCGAGCCATTGGCTGAAAGATCCACGTTTTCGCTGACGTTCGCGCCATTGAAGAGCAGGGTATTCTGGCCTCCCTCACCTTCGATCACATCACTTCCGTCACCCGGATTCCAGATGAACGTGTCGTCGCCCGCGCCGCCGATCATGACATCGGCCCCTGGTCCGCCAACCAGCAAGCTATTTCCCTGCCCGCCATGCAGCTCGTCGTTGCCGGCGCCGCCATTCAGCGTGAGATTGATGAGTCCAGCCGGGACTGCGGAGGCGTCCACGATGTCGTCACCACCCAACGCATTAATGACGAGATTATCGAGAGTCGGTTCGGCACCGAGGATTGTCACCGACGCCGCCAGGCCGAGGACATTTACCCCGTTAGTCGATCCGTTGGCGGTGATGAGGTCATTTGTTTGGGTCCCATTGACTATGACAGTATCTGCAATGCCATCGCCGAGGCCGGAGCCGGGTATGCGGGACAGGTCAACAATGACCTGGGCGACCTGAGTGCCGGTCAAATCATTGATAACCACTTGATCCGCGCCGCCCAAAGCATTGAAGATAATCCGCTCGATGCCGTTGCAATCCATCGTGATGTTGGCCACATTGCGGAAGAAACGGAGGCGCGAGCCATTGGCTGAAAGATCCACGTTCTCGCCGACGTTTGCGCCGTTAAAGACCAGTGTGTCCTGCCCGGCATCTCCCTCGATCACATCACTTCCATCTCCCGGGTTCCAAACGATGACATCGTCGCCGTCGCCGCCGGAAATAACATCGCTTCCGGGACCACCAATGAGAGTATCATTTCCAGGTCCGCCAATAAGGGTGTCGTTGCCACCGCGTCCATTAAGCGTGTCGTTGCCCGGGCCTCCATCGAGCACATCGTCACTCGCGCTGCCGGTGAGGATGTCGTCTCCGTCGCCGCCGACGAGGTTCGCGGGCGGCATGCTCCCGTTACTATCATCAACGGTAAGCACGTCGTTGCCGCCCAATCCGAGGATCCGGATGAGGGACGTGTTGGTGACGGTAGGCACGCCGCCCGTGACTGCCAGCGTGCCGCCGTTGACTAGGATCGTTCCCGCAACGTCCCGGCTGACAATCAGCGTGTTGTCCTGGTCGTCGCCAGTGACAGTCAGAACGCCCCCGGCAAAGACTGCGGAGATGGAGGAGAAGTTTACCGCCAAATGGATGTTTCCTTCATCCCGCCGCCCGGCGGCATCAAAGACAAGAATCTTCACCGTCGCTTTGTCCTCATCTTTATTCTTTTTATGTTCAAGGTCGGACGGGACCACGCCGGAGCCGGTCCAAGTCAAACCTTGCTTAGTCAAGTTGAGGTTCAACGGTTGCGATTCTCCGGGGTGAAAATCGACCGTCGCTGTTGCTTGTGTCACATCAGGCGTTGCTGTGACCGCAACGGTGAACGTTTGTCCGGTAATGAGAGGGCTGGGCGACACTTCGATTGATTGAATGGAAGGTTTGCTCCAAGCCACATTTCCCAGGCAGAGCCCGAGGGTCAGAGACGCAGCCAGGCGGAGGTTTCGAAAGCTAATAAACATTGATTTCATTTGTGTAATTGTTCTGAGTGAAAAAAGGTCAATATGCTGTAGCAGGTTATTATTGTCGGCGTAATACCCGGCGAGGAAGCAGATGCCCCATCGCCGGGTACGCCGCGCGATTCAATCACCAGCGGTTGTGATCGCGATCGTCGTTGTCGTCGTAATCGTGCCGCTCGCGTTTGTCGTCTTCGCGCACCGGTTCGAGGCTGCCGACGAGCCCGTGTTTTTCGCCGTCGGGACCAGCCGTGAAGTACAATGTCCCGGTAACTCCCGCTTTGGTTCCGTTGCCAAACGTGAGTGCCCAGAGACCGTCAATAACCACGGGCCGGTCGTATCTGTTCTCAAGGAAACCTTCGAAATGGCCGTATTCGTCAAAGGCCATGATCGTGCCGCTGCCGAAATTGCCAACGAGGAGTTGGTCGGCGTGTTCGCCAAACGTGTTCGGGGCGATCGCCACGCCCCAGGGTGAGTCGATTTCCTTGAGATGCCCGCCCGCATCCGATCCGGTGGCGAAGCGATGGAATGTCTGGGTCGGGAGGTCCAGCACATCAATCAGGCCATGGCCGCGCCCGGCAACGTCATCCGTTTTATCTGCATCCTGCTTGGCGAAGGTCACAAAAACCATGCCTCCCAGGGACTGGACATTGAACGGCGCGTAACCCCTCGGCGCGTGCCGATCGGAAAGCTGGCCGATCAGGTTCATGTTGCCGTCGTAGGCGTCCACCGTGCCTTCCGAAAAGTTCGCAGCCAACAGAATGGACGCGCCCGCAACGGACGCGAGCGTGACGCCCTTGTAAACCGCAGTTGGACGCGCCTTCAATACCTCGGCATTGGTTCCCAACGCGCCGCGCCAGCCGGAAATGGTGCCGTCCTCACTCACGAAGAGGAAGGCGTCTCCGTGGAAGTTGGTCGTATTGTTGGACACCTGGCCGGTGGGGTTGCCCGCACCGGGAA
Source organism: Verrucomicrobiota bacterium (assembly GCA_021325145.1). GTDB lineage: Bacteria > Verrucomicrobiota > Verrucomicrobiia > Limisphaerales > Pedosphaeraceae > JAJPHR01. The sequence continues at coordinate 43,868 of JAJPHR010000028.1, forward strand.
TGTGCACCTCGAGACCCTGCTTCGCCACGTGAGGCGACCCGGACGCGTCATTCGTAACCGCGTACAAGGTGGCCCGGCCGCTGCCGTTGTCATTCACCCAGAATGGACTCGCGGGGCTGAAAGACATTCCCCAGGAGTTCACCAGATTCGTATCCTGCACGAGCGCGACCCCGGGCTGGTCGGACACCAGATTTACCTGCTGGTAAAAAGTGTCGCGATCACGATCGTGATCCTCCGCGCGAGACGTTGTGGAGAGCATGGCCAATACCATGGCCAGCGCCAATGGCCCCAGTCGGCGAAGAGCCGGCTTTTCATTTTCAATTTTCAGTTTGCTTCGTTTTGTCGTCATTACAGTTTCCATAGTTTGTGTTTCCGCGTTCTGACCGGAGCGGAGAGCTATCAACGATGGCGCCTTCCCATACTCGAGTAGTCGGTAATGCCTTCGCTCCAACTGAATCAGATTCGCATTTGCGTGGGTGTGACGAACGGAGAGGAAAGTAGTTCCCAAAAAAA
>JAJPHR010000002.1 GCA_021325145.1 Verrucomicrobiota bacterium
ACCGCGGAAAGCGGTCTTTATCCCGGGAAAACCCATTACGTTTACCAATGGAACGATACTTACCTTCAAACTCGCGCAAATGCACGGCGGTTGGAACTCGGATGACAATCAAAATCACAATCTCGGACGTTTTCGACTGAGCATCACCAGCGCCACCAACGCGGTTGCCGATCCGCTGCCGATGGGTGTGCGTGAGATTTTCAAGATTCCCGTAGAGCAACGCTCTCCGGCCCAGAAGGGCGCCGTTTTCAGTTATTGGCGGACCACGGTGCCGGAATTTAAAGAGGTCAACGACAAGATTGAAGCGCTTTGGAAACAATGGCCGGAAGGCACACCGACGCTCAATCTCGTGGCACGCAACAACAACGGAGGAGCCGATGAAAAACGTCCCACGCACATCCTGAACCGTGGCGATTGGCTTAAACCAGGCAAGGAAGTCCAGGCAGGCGTGCCGGCATTCCTGCATCCGCTGCCTTCCGGTTCGGACAGCAGCCGCCTGACCTTGGCTCGTTGGTTGATGGATCCCAAATCGCCCACCACCGCCCGCGTGTTTGTAAATCGTCTGTGGCAGGCCTGCTTTGGCATGGGGTTGGTTGATACGCCGGAAGATTTTGGACTCCGCGCGCCCGAGCCGTCGCATCCCGGCCTGCTGGACTGGCTCGCGGTGGAATTCATGCATCCTTCCGCATCCACGCCGGGCAACGAATCTCCTCCACACGCATGGGACATCAAGCACATGCTCCGGCTCGTGGTCAACAGTTCCACTTACCGGCAATCCTCCCGCGTCACGCCCGGTCTGTACGAGAAGGACCAATACAATCGTTTGCTGGCCCGCGGCCCGCGTTTCCGGGTGGATGCCGAAATCGTGCGGGACACAACTCTCGCCGCCTCAGGTCTGCTCAACGAAAGCTTCGGCGGGCCCAGCGTGATGCCGCCCGCCCCGGCTTTCCTTTTCCAACCGCCCGCAAGTTACGGGCCAAAAGTGTGGAACGAGGACACCGGTCCGAACCGCTATCGTAGGGCCATCTATACTTTCCGCTTCCGCTCTGTGCCGTATCCGGTGCTCCAGACATTCGATGCTCCCAATGGCGATTTCTCCTGTGTCCGCCGGTTGCGCTCGAACACTCCATTGCAGGCGTTGGCTTCCCTTAACGAAACGGTTTTCATGGAATGCGCACAAGCCTTGGCGCTGCGTTCGCTGGACCACGGCAGCACTGATAAGGAACGAATCACCTATGCATTCCGCTGTTGCCTTGGCCGCGCCCCGACTGCGGATGAACTGGCAGAATTACTGGGATTGCTTCACCGTGAAAGCAAACATATCGGCGAAGGCTGGGTTGACATTCCGGCCCTCGCCACGGGCAAAAGCGAACCAATCAAAAACCTGCCCAAAGGCGCAACCCCGACCGAACTCGCCGCTTATACCGTGGTCTCGCGTGTGTTGCTAAACCTGGATGAAACGATCACGAAAGAATAGCAATGAATTGCCAAACCCATCTTTATCGTCACCAGCATCCAACCGCCGTCTCCCGCCGCTGGTTTTTAAAGGAATGCAGTGTTGGTCTCGGGGCCATCGCGCTTCATGGCCTCCTTGGCGGTGACGCAAAAGCCGCTGCTGCTGCCAAGCCCGGCCTGTCCAATCCGCTCGCGCCTAAACAACCGCATTTCCCCGCCAAGGCGAAAAATGTCATCTACCTTTTCATGGCCGGCACGCCGAGCCATCTCGAACTGCTCGATTACAAACCGCAATTGGCCAAATTCAACGGCACACTTCCGCCGCCTGAATTGCTGAAAGGCTACCGGGCGGCGTTCATCAACCCCAACTCCACCCTGCTTGGGCCAAAATTCACCTTTGCAAAACATGGCCAGTCCGGCGCGGAGCTTTCCGAGCTGCTGCCGCACCTCGCCGAAGTCGCCGATGACATCGCCATCGTGAAGTCAATGCACACCGACGCCTTCAACCATGCGCCCGGCCAGATTCTCATGCACACCGGCTCGCAACAATTCGGTCGGCCCAGCGTCGGTGCCTGGAGTCTCTATGGCCTGGGCAGTGAGTCGAAAGATTTGCCCGGCTTCGTCGTGTTCAGCTCCGGCAGCAAGGGTCCGAGTGGCGGCGCGTCCAACTGGGGCTCGGGTTTTTTGCCCACGGTCTATAACGGCGTGATGTTCCGCAGCCAGGGCGATCCTATTCTCTATCTGTCCAATCCCAAAGGCGTGGACGACCAGATCCAGCGCGACACCCTCGATTCCGTACGCACCCTCAACCAAAAGCATCTGGATGTCGTTGGCGACCCCGAGATCGCCACCCGCATCAACTCCTTTGAAATGGCCTACCAGATGCAAAGCAGCGCGCCCGACCTGATGGACCTTTCCAAGGAGCCCAAACACATCCTCGATATGTATGGCGTCGAACCCGGGAAACCATCCTTTGCCATGAACTGCCTTCTGGCACGGCGATTAATCGAGCGGGGTGTCCGGTTTGTTGAATTGTTCCACGAAGCCTGGGATCAGCACGGCAACTTGAAAGC
>JAJPHR010000013.1 GCA_021325145.1 Verrucomicrobiota bacterium
AGCTTCCTCAAGAGTGAAGCACGCCGTCGCCGACGCGAACAGGAAGCCTATATGCAAAGCGAAATGCAGCACGCCGGACACGAGGAAACTTGGGATCAACTGGCTCCGTTTCTGGAGGACGCGATGGGACAATTAAACGAAAAGGAGCGGTCAGCGATCGTGTTGCGCTTTTTCGGTGATAAAAAATTTGCCGAAGTGGCGGAGGCGTTTGGAATCAGTGAAAACGCGGCAAAAAAACAGGTCGCCCGTGCTTTGGAAAAGCTGCACCTCTATTTTTCCAGGCGTGGCATTTCCTCCCCGACAGCCATCCTCGCGGACGTGTTATCGGCCAACGGCGTTCAAGCCGCCCCTCCCGGGTTGGCTCAATCCGCAACCGTCATAGCCCTGGGCAAAGGCGCGTCGGCTGGCAGTTCAGGTTTGGCCCTCGTCAAAAGCGCCTTAAAATATATGGCATGGACAAAATTCAAAACAGGCATTCTCGCAAGCGTGGGCATCTTTATCGTTGCCAGCACAGCAACTGTCACGCTTTTGGACGTCCGGCCGTTCGGCGAGAGTTCACAAACGCAAAAACTGGCGGACGGCTCGGTTCTAACTTTGGTGAGCGCCGCAATCGAGCAGGACGACAAGCACATCCTTAATGTCTCAGGCAACCTCAAAGTCAAATTGAAGCTTTCAGGCGCCCGGGCAGAGGATAACCTGCTGATCTCTCAGGATTCCTTCCGCTACCGGCCTTGCCGGGCTCTGATCTCCGGCAAGGACGGTTTTCAATACGAAAACGTCCTTTATCCCTTTTCCCATGTCGGCGATGCTTATTGGGGGCAAATCAACACCTGCTTATTCCCACGCGATTCGGCCAGGCTGCATATCCAGATTCAACAGCGCGATGCGCTGGACGCTCCCTGGAAGACCATCGCTGAATTCACTTGCCGCCAGCGGATTGGCAAAGATGAGCCCTGGCAGCCGGAGCGGACCCCGCTCACACGCGAGGTCGATGGAATGCAGCTAACAATCGGCGAGGTCACGTTGCAAACAGGACCGCCGACGCCTCAAACACCCGACCAACAATGGGAAAAGAACTGGCAGAGCGAAGGGTGGAACCAAACAGTCACAATCCCGTGGCAACTAACAAAGGACGGATTAATCGTAACCAATTGGCGTTTTGACAGCATAATTTTACGGGATTCCAGCGGCAACGAATCAGGAGTGGGCTGGATGGACCGCAACGCAACCAACGGCTGGATGATCACGCGCACCTGGCAGCCCGCCGACCCGCGCAAGGTCTGGAAGATCGAGGTCAAGCTGGGGCAGGACTCCGGATTTGAGCAAGGAAACATACTCACGATTCGCATCCCCGTTCACCGGGTGGCGCCTTTTGAGACCAATGTCGCGGGTTTCCCGTTCCGCATTGAATTCTTCAGAGACAAAGTTCTTTCGACCCAGTTATTATTGACCAATCGCACGGATTTGCGCTTGAACTTCCTGCACTCTGAAGACCAGAACGGCCGCGACCAAAGCAACCGCAGCCTCGGGCGGGATCAATTCGAATTTCAAACCCTTGTGGACTTGCAGGCCGGGGGCGAGCTGGCCGAGACTTTTGCGATCGGAAAAAGTGCCGCAGTCGAATTTAAGGTCAAGCCGAGCGTGATTCGTGACGCAAGCGACAGATGATATCATGAAGAGAAGAACTGATGGCTTCACCCTAATCGAGTTGCTAGTGGTCATCGCCATCATCGCGATCCTTGCCTCGTTGCTGCTCCCGGTTCTGAGCCGGGTCAAAGACCAAGGAGTACGCACCGTGGACGTCAACAACGTCCGGCAAATGATCATGGCTCTTACGATGTATGGCAACGAGAACCAGGACAGGCCGCCTTGGACCAACTGGCGAGAGGGCGACGCCCCCGCCCGCCAAGGCTGGCTTTATACCATCAATCCCGGAGTCTCAGGCCCCGCCCAGTTCGACCCTCGCACCGGCGCGTTGTGGCCTAGTATGCAAAGCAGCAACGTGTATTTCTGTCCGCGCGATAAATATGCCTCAACGTTCAGCCAGCGCGAGCAGCAATGCTCCACTTACGTAATGAACGGAGCGATGAACGGCTACTCCCTGAACATCTATCCTCCAATCAAATTGAATCAAATGCCGCCGCTCGGAATCGTTTTTTGGGAGCCGGACGAGAATGACATCAACAACTTCAACGACGGCGCCAGCAGCCCCGACGAGGGCCTGACAGCCCGCCATGCGCAGGGCGGAGTTTATGGGGAACTCAACGGTGCTGTGGCTTTCATGAAACAAAACGCCTGGAACAAGGGAGTCGCTCAGACCAACGCCAATCAGTTTTGGTGTTACCCCGACAGCTTCGATGGAAGATAAAGACCACGCCGTTGCGGATGCTTTCTCAACGGGCTTCGTCAGCAGGGCGGACAGCGGGAGTAGTCTTTAGAAGACACCGCGTCCGGCCCCTGATAGGGCCGGGCCCGGAATGTCGAGTCAGCCTAGTAATTGCCGCTGGGTCGCATGCTGCCCAAACTATGCAGTGGGCTTAGGTGATCGTTACCCGGACGTTGCTCTCGACGATTCCCTCCGCGATGGCGCAACGAGTGAGACCCGCGATGGCGTGGATGTTGAGCTTGCTCATGAGATGTTGGCGATGTTTGTCCACGGTTTTGTTGTCGTCCATCAAGGCGTCGAACAACGGTAGAAACTCTGTGGTTGAGAGAGAAAGCCAATCCATCTGAACGGACTGTTCGTAATCACTCCGCTGCCCTCCAGCGTCCAGTTAGTGGTTGGTAGAGCAAGGTCCGGGCTGGTCCAAAGTGAATAGGGCTGGCCGATAATGCCGGTAATAGTCAAACCAAAACCGCCATTGGCAAGCCGTGATACGGATTCAATCTCAGGAGGATTGGCGGGAAGCAGCCGGACGGCCTCGCCGCGCGAAGCGTCCAGAGTCATTGTCAGGATTGCTGCGGAATCTAGAACCAGACGATCGATGCGGACATGAGTACGGGTTGGCACCGAGGGGTCTTGCGAATAAATGTTCGCAATATATTTCTGGCCGGGCGTCAAAAAGCTCAGCGGCACGTTAAAGGTGCGCGTCGAGTTTGCGTTCATTGCGCCGATGAACCATTGCGCGCCGGCACGCCGAGCGAGGACTGCGTATTGGCCGATGTTGCCTTGCAATACGCGGGTTTCATCCCAAACCGTGGGCAGATAATCGTAAAATTCCATTTCCGGCACTTCGGTGATCATATCGTTGCCACCGTTGACATAATTGTAGGAGTTGGTCGGCCGGTCATACCAGTAAAGATACTGCCACGGGCTGTAGAAACAGACCGCCTTGGCCAGTTGGTAGGCATGGCTCCAGTTGTTGGTCACCCGCGGATCAAAGTAGCAGACGGTATGGTCGGCCCCGCCAACCAAAAGGCGGGAAAAGAGCAGCGTCGTATCTTGAGCGGTGGTCGGCGTGGCTTCGTCGCCACTGAGACCTTCCACAGTCATGAAATTCGGGTAGGTTCGGGTGTAACCGGACGGACGGAATTCATCGTGTACTTCCAGCATCATCTGATTGCTGGCGCAGATCCGTGCAGCGGCGTTGACGATTTCGGTGAACGGCTGCGGCCCGACCCCGACGAAGCCGTACTTGATGCCTTTGACGCCCCAGCCATGATAAAGCGGTGGAAGAAGGGTTAATTCATTGGTCATGGCAAGCCAATTGACATAAAGAATAACGCCAATGTTGTTCGAGGCGGCGTAGTTGATCACGCCCGATAAGTCCAACGATGAACCCGCGACGTTTGTAGCGGTGAGGGCTGAATTTTCAGGCCCATACCAGCCGGCATCAAATTCGACGTAGGATATATCGTGTTTGGCGGCAAAATCCACGCAGGCCATGCCGCTGGCAGTTTTCAGTGTTGTCTCACGAATCACTTTGCCAGGCTTGATCCAGGCGGTATTTGTCAGGACACAAGGGGTGTTGAGGTTCAGAACGAGGAAATCGTTTTCCAAGAGTTGGCCGGGACTGTCGGCGGCCATAATGAATCGCCAGGGCGTGGTTAATGGCAACGAATTGGTGACCGGGCCGTCGAGCAAGCTGACGAGGCTGTAGGGTTTTCCTGCAAGCGGGGCGAACTTCATCCGCGAATAGTCCACCAACCCGGCTTCGCCGAGAGCCACATACGAGTTGGTGGCCAACTGAACCGGCAGCGGTCGTTCACAGCCGCTTGTAACGCCGCTGATGGTCGTTTGGGAATAAACACCCTGTGCCGTGTAAGTAGCCCAGGTGGTGTAGTTGGCAGCAAAACGAAATTCCGTCTGCTCGGTGAGATTGGTCGCGCCCGCCAATCCTGGTTGCAATGGAATGCTGTAGCAGAAGGCCAGGCCTTCATTGTAAGCGCGGAAAGTTAATTGCAACAGTCGGTAGGGCGAAACGGCTTCCTGCAAATTCACCACGAGCTGATCATAGTTGTCTCGAATCAGGCTTTTCTCCCCATAAAGCGGTTGCCAGGTACTGTCGTTTGTGCTGTTGGTCACGCTCAAGACCGTCAAATTTTCCCGCAGCAAGCCGGCATCGCCAAAGGCCAGGCTCAACTTTGAAGTCGTGATGAGCGTCTGTCCGCCGCGCGCCAAACTATAGATGGGACAATTTATCGAACCGTCAAAGTTACTGACAGTGAACGTCAACACGAGACTGCCATCTGGCGAGGCCAGTTGCCTGGGTGCGTCATTGGTGATCGCGTTAGTCAGAACGATCAGGCTCGTCACCGCGCTCGTGACCGCACCATAGGCATTCGTCACGACCACATAATAATTGGTGGCGGCATCGCTGGTTGATACGGGATTGATTACTAAAGCAGGACCAACAGCGCCGCTGATTGGACTGCCTTTGGCGTACCACTGGTAGTAGAGCGTCCCGCCGTTGGTATCGGCTATCGCCGAAACCATGTTGGTGAAGGCGCCGCCCAGGTTGACAGCAGCTGACACCGGTTGTTGCGAAAATACCGGCAGCAGCGCCGTGGAAAGCGCCCAATAGTTCCATTGGATTCCGCTGGTGGAAGCCCCGGCGAAAGACGTCTGGCCAATCCCCGCAAACCCGATTGAAGGATTCGTGCCGTACACGATATTGGTGCCTATTTGAGTGCCGCCCACGACGTTGGTGCCCCTGATATCGCCATTGACATATGCTGACACCGTCCAGTTGGCGCCAAACGTATTCAGAATGATCTCCAAGGTGTAAGTTCCCGCACTCGGCAAGGCGATGGGAGTGGGGGTTGCCGCAATGGATGTTCTCGGCCCCCCAAACAATTGATCGGCGACACCTTCTCTCGGGTCGATCCACCCATAGCCTTGAGGACCAGGATTGTCAGTGAACCGCGCGAAAGCCGGATTATTGGTTTGTCTGGCGGTTTGCGTGAAACCCATCG
>JAJPHR010000032.1 GCA_021325145.1 Verrucomicrobiota bacterium
AGCTTCCTCAAGAGTGAAGCACGCCGTCGCCGACGCGAACAGGAAGCCTATATGCAAAGCGAAATGCAGCACGCCGGACACGAGGAAACTTGGGATCAACTGGCTCCATTTCTGGAGGATCACCAAATCACAAGTGAACCGATGAAGGTTCTGACACTGGCTAATTGGACGGGGATGGTCGAAATCGACCTGTTCGCTTAGACCTACAAAGCCTGTGGCTTGGCCACCATGCGGCACTCTGGGCAGCCAAGCCCCCAAACTTCCCCCAAAGATCTGGCATGTTTTCGTGATTCCCAAACCTGCCCCAAAACTCTTTAGGCTCCCAAACATTCCCAAAGCTTTTTCTGGCTGTAATTGCGCATACTTGTAAGAAAATGCTTGTTTTTACTGGGCAAATGGCGCACATGTAATAGCAGGTAAGCGCAACGCATACCAACTATGAACAACGAGCAACAAAGTCATTTTGCAGGTTCAAGTCCTGCTAAGCGCACCATCCTTCCTCGGAAAACCACGGGATTTCGCGTTATCATGCGCCGGCGCACCCGTCGTAAAGATTGAGTTGATTCTCCTGCCACAAAGCAGCGAAGCCAAAAGGAAGTTGGAAAATCGCAATAACCGGCAAGCCATCCTGGTCGCGGCGGCGTAACCTTTCCTGCGTATGGAAGCACCCAGCACAGCCACAGAGCGCGGGGCAGACGCCCGTCTGCTTTCAAAGCTGGGAATCGATCAGTCAGGCATGCCGCTGCTGGATGAGGACAGGTTTATCGCTGGTTACACGAACCTGACCGGCGCGGCGGAAAGCCAGGCGCGTTCCGTTTATATCCTGCTCGACGCGGTACCGATTAAAACATTCCTGAATCAATTGAATTGAGCTCATTGAATCCAGCCGCATGAAACCCATTGCCGATCGCACAGCCTGGTTGAAAGGCGGCGATGCCCGTTGCGCGACAACACCGCCTCGACCAACCCGGACGATGCGCTTGGTGCTGTTAGGAGCACCCGGCGTCGGAAAAGGAACGCAGGCAGAACTGCTGTGCGCGCGCCTCGGGACCTGTCATTTGTCCACCGGCGACATCTTCCGCGCAGCGAAAACCTCAGCGAGAACAGAGCAGACGCCCGCACTGGCGCAAGCCTTGGAATGCATGCGACGCGGCGAACTGGTGGCGGATGCCACCGTGCTGGGGATTCTGCGCGAGCGCCTGCGCTGCCTGCAGTGCCACGGCGGTTTTCTGCTGGACGGCTTTCCCCGCACCGCCGCCCAAGCCAATGCGTTGGAAACCGTTTTGAAGGCCGAGGGATTGGCCCTGGACTGCGTGTTGGATTACGAGTTAAACCTGGAACACATCGTCGCCCGGTTGAGCGGGCGAAGAACCTGCCCTCGCTGCAATGCCGTTTTTCATCTGACGACGAAACCGCCGCGGGTGGAAGATACTTGTGACCTTTGCAATGCCACGCTCCATCAACGGGAAGATGATCGGCCCGAATCCATTCGCGTGCGCATGCAGGCGTACCGCCAAAGCACTGAGCCGCTGGTTGAATTCTATCGGGAGCGCGGCCTGTTGATGTTGATTTCGGCAGAAGGGTCGCCAGAGGAAATCTGCGAGCGCACCTTGGCGGGCCTTGGCGGGCTTTGAGCCTAAAAGATCGGGCCAATACACGCCCACGCTCAGCGCGTGCAGCCTGGATTTGCAGCACATCGCGGCCCTGGCGTTGGAAGCAATGGTGTTTTTAGCCTCGACGACCGGCAGCGAAAAATCGCCGCCGGTCGAGGCTTGAAAGGTCGCGAACAGATAAGTGGGATTACTCGACGAGCTATTATGAGTCCCGCAAAACGTGGCAGGTATAACCGCCCGGATGCTTGATGAGATACTTTTGGTGGTAATCCTCCGCCGGATAAAATTTCGATGCCGCCGTAATTTCCGTGGTGATGGGCCGGTTGAACTTGCCCGACTTCTCCCATTGCGCCTTCACGCGCTCGGCGGTCTGTTTCTGCGCTTCGCTGGTGTAGAAAATGGCCGAACGATATTGCGTGCCCACGTCGCCGTGCTGCCGGTTGAGGGTGGTGGGGTCGTGCATGCGAAAGAAGTAATCCAGCAAGGCCTCGTAACCAAGCCGGGTGGAATCGAACTCCACCTGAATGGACTCGGCATGGCCCGTGCCACCCGTGCAAACTTCTTCATACGTCGGGTCCGCGGTGGTGCCGCCGCTGTAGCCGACCGTTGTTTTGATCACGCCGGGAATCTTGCGAATGATTTCCTCCATGCCCCAAAAACAGCCGCCCGCCAGGATGGCCGTTTCGTGCACCGGGGCTTTGATCAAGCCCGCCTTCACGAATGGTTCGAGATATTGCCCATAGCCAGCCTGGTCCATCTCTTCCACCGGAACAAATTTCAAGGCCGCTGAATTGATGCAAAAGCGCAGCCCCTTCTCTCCCGGACCGTCATTGAAAACATGGCCGAGATGTGAATCCGCCATTTTCGAGCGCACCTCGGTCCGCTCGACGCCCAAACTCGCGTCCTTCTTCTCGACCACGTCCGCGCCCTGCACCGGCTGCGTGAAGCTTGGCCAGCCCGTGCCGGAATCGAACTTGTCGAGCGAACTAAACAACGGTTCGCCGGAAACCACATCCACGTAAATACCCGGCTTATGGTTGTCCCAATAAGCATTGTGGAACGGCGGTTCCGTGCCGCACGCTTGCGTAACCATGAATTGCTCGGAGCTCAACTTCTTTTTCAGCTCAGCCGGTTCGGGTTTTTTGAAATGACTCATAGTTCCTTGTTCGTAGGTAGAGATGTCGGTTGATCGCGCCCGCCCGTGGCGCGTCATTAAAATGATGCCTGCGGCTGCCAATACCGCCACGACGGCTATAACTTTGATCGAGTGCATACGCTTTCGATTTGCTTAATATAACTCAGGTTCCAGGCTCTTGGGCCAGAATTCGTTCTGACACCATGCAGATTCGTCGTTGCGCGCGGCGAAACCTTACAAAAAAACGGGCCTTCGGCTTCAAGGCAATGTATCCGGGCCATGCGAGCTTGATTCGGCAGCCGGCCTGGCGCCGCGTGTGAAATGCTGCCTTAAGGTCCTCGCAGAACTGAGCAGGAGTGATGCGGGAACGAACAATGGCGAGAGGACCGTGCTGAACACTCCGAAAGCGATTTGCCCGTGCCGGGATGCCCCCGGCGGCAAATGATTGAATTGGTCCTGCTGGGGCGCGATGGCCGAAATAATCTGCTTCTTCCACATTCGAAGGTCCCAGGCGCAGGAATCCTTGAGTTTGTTCGCCAGCGGCAGGTTCTCATACTCATGGCGCAGCGCCTTGCGAGCTCCCGCTGCCGTGGAGGGAGGGTAATAAACCAATACCTTCACCTTGCCGAATTCTTCGTATTCCTCTTCGCCATGGACGACTCCAATCGGGTTCGGGAATTCCAGGTCCTGAAATCCTTGCGTCGTCATCAGGATGTATTGGTCGGATTGGAGGGAGTTTTTGAGCAATCGATGAACGAGAATGACATCGACGCCAGCGAGTTCTTCGAACTTGCCCACGCGATGGAACAAGGCCTCGCCGCTGTGGACGATCAATTTGAGCTTGAGTTTCTCGATGTTCTGGCAGGCATTGCACTGGCAGTGCGTGGATTGCGTGAGGGTCGAGACCCGTTCGGAAAAGGCGCGGAAAAAAGCAATCAGCTTTTCTCCGATTTTGGCTTTCTTTTTTTGCCAGACGCCCGCGTCACCCTTAATTCCATAAAGAAAAACGGCGTCCCCTTCCAGCTTGGCAATTTCCAGCGGCACTTCGACCTGCTCGATAATCGTCTGAATCAACTCGGTGATGATCGTTTGGCTGTGAGTGAGGCTCCTGGCGTTGGAAACCATGAAGCGGGTGTACCCGCTGATGTCCGCAATCATCAGGAGAACGTCTTTTGCCGCAGATTCGGTGGTGATCATTGAACCGCCGCACGAAGTGTAAACTTATTTTCCTTCGGCCCGAAGCCTTTGCTTCATTCTCTCCTTGGCCTCGGATGAAAGCGCCCGCGATGGCAGGCATTCCTCGCCTTGGGCATGCGTGTGAACGGCCGTCCGCAGAAAGGCGATCTGTTCCCCGTAACGGCGGCACCACTTGCAAAGCAGGAGATGAACGCGCAGGCCAAACCGCTGGCGAAACGGGAGGCTGCGATCCAGCGCGTCCGATTGCAGGCGCGCCGCTTCCTTGCAACTTGGCAACAAGTCGCCCATCCATTTCGCAAGTGCTTTTAACATATAACCAGCCAATTCATGGCAGTTTCGCCGGCGAATCCACCAGGTCGAAGCGGTTGAATGACCACGCCCGGACCTGGTGCGGCATTATCGCACAACCATTCGTCGGTTTGAAAGAGGCATTCCTTACAATTATTTTTCATGCTGCTTCCCAAACCAATTCGTTTCCAGGCAGCGGCGCAAGGCCATGCGCGCGCGATGCAGCATCACCCACAAATTGTTCTCCGAAATGTTCAGCAGCGCGCAAATCTCCTTGCTCTCGATGTCATCGACTTCCCGCAAAGTGAACACCGCGCTGACGTTTTTCGGCAATTTGGCGGAACAATCTTGAAACGTCTTCCAGAATGCCTCGCTGTCCAGGCTCGCCCCCGGTCCCGACCATTCCTGCGGCCCGAGCTCGTGAATCCAGCCATCCTTGAACATGCCGTCGGGAATGAACCGCTCGCTTTCCTCGTCCGAGTAAAACTCCAGGTCGGTGAATGAAGTTTCCCGGCTGGCCTTGCGATAATGGTCGAAGATTTTGTTTTTCAAGATGCCAACCAGCCAGCTTTTCTCCGCCGAACGGCCCGCAAAGCTCTTGGCTCCCTTGATTGCAGCCAGGAAGGTTTCCTGAACCATGTCTTCCGCCGTGGCTGGGTCGCGCAATCGCGCCAGGGCAAATTTGAAGAGATAATCGCCATGCAATTCCACCCAGTGCTCCGGGTCCGAAGCTTCGGCGGGCGCTTTCGCCTCCGCTGAAATCAGTTGGGTTGGGTTTGCAGACTTGCTGTCAAGCACGAGAGAGGTTACCCGCTCAGACGCCAAAAAGCGAGCGTTGTTTGGACC
>JAJPHR010000085.1 GCA_021325145.1 Verrucomicrobiota bacterium
CACCGTTTGGTGAACCGGGCGTGTGCCCGAGGATTGTGTTGTTTTCATCTACCACCAATCAGTTCCTGATCGGTGGCGCTTTTCCAACTGAATTGTTCCGGCTTAGCGGGAATTGAAACCGGTTTCGGCCTTTTCGGCAGTGGGCTTTTCCCGAGATTGGGCTCACGCAGAGACGCAGAGGGGCCGGAAATAAATTCCCCACTCTGCGCGCTCTGCGCCTCTGCGAGAGAATTCCGGAGTAGCGGGCCATCTTCAAAGTAGCTCACTGCCCTCTTTTCGCTGCTTTGAAAATCACGCGGTCTTTCTTGCGACACTCAACGGCCACACGAGACCGCTCTGCCTTTCTTGCAGTTCCAGCCACCTGCTTGTCAGGAAAACCGTCAGGAACCATTGAAAGAATTGGCGACCCTAACGGGAATCGAACCCGTGCCGCCGCCGTGAAAGGGCGGTGTCCTAACCGCTAGACGATAGGGTCGTCAAGGGACGCGAAATATAATCGGAATCCCCATATTGTCACGAGAAATAATTTCCGCCCCATAATTCCGCAAGGCGAAGCGCGCCCCGAACGCTTCCAGGGCAGCTCTGCCGGGCGATAATACTTTGGATCTCTACAAACGATTGGCCGCCCCCCTTCGGCCTTTTGGCAACGAACCTGCTCAAAAGAACCTGAGAAATTTCGGGCACGCCCTAACCTACTGGCGCGTTCGAGCCGGGCGTCGCGGGTCTTGCTCGCGGCGCCCGCGACCTCCCTCTCTCCCCTTCGGGGCAGAGAGGCGAGGCACGCTCAAAATCGGAGCCAACCTCCCCGCGAATGTCCCGTCCTTGGACGGACTGCACCCGTCTCGGGCGCACTTGCCCATCTCGCTCACCCCAAAACCCGCCGCAAATTCGCCACCCCTCTGGGATCAGTCACCGTAAATTCATCCTCGGGCGGCTTGAGCGTGCCGCCGAACGACACTTGAGGTCGGGCGGCCACCGAATGGTCCTTGCTCCCCGTGCTCAACGAAGCGTGCACCTGGTCGCAGCCCGTGCGGGCCACCACATCCGCCACAGTAAATCGATTGATGCCGCCGGCCGGCAGGATTTCAATCCGGCCCGCCGCCTTCTTTATGTACTCTGCAATGTTGGCCGCGCCGTTGTACGCGCTCGCTTCCTGCCCGGAAGTCATCACGCGGGTCACGCCCAAATCGATCAATTGTTCCAGCGCCGCCACCGGGTCCGGCACAACATCGAAGGCGCGATGAAAAACGACCTGCCGGCCAGCGCACAATTTCACCATCTGCCGGCAACGATCGGTGTCAATCGTGCCATCCACATTAAGAATTCCAAAAGCGATGCCATCGGCTTTCTCGGCGAGCGCCAGTTCCGCATCCCGCTGCATGACCGCAAACTCCGCCAGGCTGTAACAAAAACCCGCCGCCCGTGGCCGGATCATCGCGATGATCGGCAATCGCACCGCCGCTCGCGCTTCGCGCAGGCTCCCCAGAGAAGGCGTCAGCCCGCCGAGCATGAGCGCGCAATTCAGTTCCACCCGATCCGCGCCGCCCTTTTCCGCCGCCACACAATCCTCCGGCGAGACGGTGCAGATTTCCAGTTTGATCCGCCGGGTTTCGGAGGCTTTCACGTCGGAATTCATTGCTCTCTCAAATCGTCAGCCATGCCACCTGGAAACAAAATCGTGCTCGTGCTCGTTGTCGCCCTCGATCCGCTTCGAGAGAAGAAAATCGAGAACGACGAGCAGGACGACGACGATTGCTTCGTGCAGCTCGAGACCGCCATGAATTATTTCCCACTCCCCGCCTTCCCCAACCCCGGATTTTCCAAAACCCCACTGCGACTCCGCGTGGCCACCGCATACTGAAAATTCTTATCGGTACCAGCCGCGCCACAGCGCCCGTGCTTGTCGAGCGCAATGAAATTAATGCTCAAATCCAGCCCCTTCGGGTCCATGCGCGCGATGCGGCGGATGGCTTCCTGGCAGGCTTCCGTGGGAGACAATCCCTGGCGCATGAGTTCCACGATCAGGAACGACCCGCAATAACGCATCACATTCTCGCCCACGCCCGTCGCGCCCGCCGCGCCCACTTCATTATCCACGTACAACCCGCTGCCGATGATGGGCGAGTCGCCCACGCGTCCTGGCAATTTCCCAGCCAACCCGCTCGTGGAACAACCGCCCGCAATGTTCCCGTCCGCCGCCAGCACTAATAACGCAATCGTATCATGATTCTCCGCCCTGGCTGGCGACGGCTTCAAACGCTGCTTCTGCCATTTTTCGTAAAGCTGATGGGAATCAACCTCCACCGATTCCAACCCCTCCTCCAACGCGAACAGCCGCGCTCCCTCGCCCACGAGCATCACATGCTTGGTCTTTTCCATGACCCGCCGCGCCGCGGAAATCGGATGCCGAATACCCTCGAGCGCAGCCACACTCCCAGCGCGATGCCCGGGCCCGTCCATGATGCACGAATCGAGTTGAACCACACCCGCCGCATTTGGCCTGCCGCCCAGACCAACCGAATGCTGCCCCTGATCGTCAGTCTCCGTGATCCAAATCCCCTGCTCTACCGCATCCAATCGCGAGCCGCCTGCAAGAAGAACCTTCAAGGCTTCGTCATTGGCCGCTTTGCCAAACGGCCACGTGGAGATAATCAACGGCATTTCGCCGGGAGTCATATTCGGTTTGGATTGGCCATCTTCGGCAGCCGGCAGCACATTGACGCCCAAAAGACCCGCCGCCGCCCCGCCTACAAATTTGCGCCTGGACATGTTCATAGTATGTCTCGCCTATCGCCCGCAACGCCAGCGGGCAGGGCCATCATTACGAGAAGACATTCACGTTTCGAGAAAAATCGTGCGGCCCTGTCGGCGGAGCGCACAACTCCTGCTGCATGTTGTGTTGGTCTTCATGTTCACGCGGCGCTGGAACTCTGCGCATCCCTTACCAAGACTGGGCCGCGAACCTCCGGGCACCGCCTCCACCTCCCTTCAAAAGCCCCTTAACTCCGTGCTGCTCCGCTTCTGCAATCCCGGCGCAGGCGCGCGTTTGAGCACGAGATACTCAATGCCCATCTTCTCGCAATACTCGCGCTTGCCGCCCTTATCACCGTCTTCGTTTACGACGTAAATGTCCGGCCGCAATTTCCTTATTTCCGGGTCGGCATCCAGCCAGCCCTGGCCGCTCGTAATCAACGCCTGCTTCACGAACTTGATCGAGCCAACAACGTAGCGCCGTTCCGCTTCGGAGAGCAGCGGATGGCCTTCGCCCTTCAAAAAGCGGATGTTCGCGTCGTGACCCACGATGACGTAAAGATCGCCATACGCGCTGGCTTCTTCAGTGAACCGCACATGGCCGGAGTGAAACCAATCATAACAGCCCGTCGCGACCACTTTCTTGCGGCCGGGCGTCGATGGCATCGGCGGCGGCTCGGGAAAACCGCTCAATTGCGCCGCGCTCAACACCCGATACTCCAAATTATTCTTCGCGCAGAATTCCCGCCGCGCCTCGTTGAAGGAGTTTTCCACGTCCGCCCAAACCTGTGGCCGGAAATTGGCGAAGGCTGGCAGTGTTTTAGCCAATGGGAGCGGAGCGGACAGTTCATTTTGGCTGACTGCGCCTTCGACCGGAATCACCCGGCTGACATAGCGCACCGCATTGAGAAAATAAAGCCGTTCAGCCAGCGGAAACTTGGGCAGCTTGCCCGAAAGTCTTTCGATTATTCCATCCGGCCACACCAAAACGCTCAGTTCCCCAAGCTTCGCGGCCTCTTCGAGAAAACGCAGATCCTGCGCACGGATATCATCAAACCCACCGCTGACCACAGTCTGTCTGGACGAGTTCATTTGCCGGCGATGCGGACCTTGATTTGAAACGCGCCCGGCACCTTTTCCTGGGACGCCACCAGCAGATAACCACCGCCACAACCGGAGAACATCGCGCCCGGAAAATGCTTCTGATAAGTTTTCAAAATCGCCTTCAGATCCGGCTTGATGAGCGGATGCGCAACAACCTGCGGCAGCAACTTTTCCCAGCACCGCATCGTTTCGTTCAACGACGCGCCCAGCGCGGTCACATCCATCCCACGGATCGCTTCGAAACAATCCATCCCGCTCCGGCCAAGCCGTGAAACCCATTTCGGCTCCAAGTTTTTTATTCCCAGAGGACTGTAACCCTCCGGCCGCGGCTCAATCGGCAGCAGGTGCAAAACCGTTTCCAGCCAGCGCGCGTGCTTCGCCGAATTCAGCGATTCGATGTGCGCTGGAAACACGCCGCCGTGAATTCTAAAATCGTAATCCAGCCGGTTCACCCCGGGATAAACCAAGCCAATCATGTCCTGCGACCCGCTCGGTTCCGCCCTGCCCATGTTCTCAGCCTTGTAAAGTTCGCGGACCAATTGTTCCCGCGGACGGTTGGGCAATTTCCCCTTCCATAATTTCAGTGCCACAGCCCGCGTGCCCGTGGCGAAGCCGGAGCGATCCATCGGACGAAAGTCCGACTCGATTTGCACCACAACCATCGCGCCCGGCGGTTTGGGATTGTGCCGCGATACGAACGGCTGATCAATCCATCCCCCGGCGAGTTGCAAGCGATTGGGAATGGAACCAAACGCGTTGGCTGGAAACGGCCTTACTTGCATATTTTTTGCTAACGATAGGGACGCTGCGCTGCGCCCCCGTCACCGCCAGTCTCGTGGCAGCTTCCGAGCAAAGGTAGCCTCCGGTTCATTTTTGACCTGCTCACGGACCATGAATGGTATTATACACGCGTCATTAATGAATGCGCCTGGGGCTCGCGGCGGCGCGCACAAGAGTGCGCGCCCGACCGGCACACGGTGGTAGGGCGGGCAGTCCCTCTGCACGCCGTCCCCCGAAACGATTTAGGGCGTTCCGAATAGGTATGGTTGATGTTCAATGAGTTACAAAACAGTTCATGGAAAGAAACGCAGCGTCAGGCGACGGAACAAACGATCCGGATCGCACAGCTTCGGCAGCGCATTCCGCCCACTGGAACGCGGGCGAGGACATTACAGCTCGATGTCCCTACCACCAATCAGCCGACGCCAACGCGTTCACCGGCTTTGCGTTTGTTGTATTGTTCCTTGATCCACTTGTAAGTGACCGCGAGCCCCTCGTCCAGGGTAGTATCAGGTTCCCAGCCAAGAACTTTCTTGATGAACGTGTTGTCCGAATTGCGTCCGGCCACGCCTTGCGGCGCCGTGAGATCGTAGCTGCGTTTCAATTTCTTGCCGGCGATCTTTTCCACCTTGCTGACAAGCGTGTTGATGGTGACCAGTTCGCTCGAACCAAGATTGATCGGGGTGGCAATCAATGCGTCGCAATGCGTGATCTTGTCAATGCCCAGCACGCAATCGTCGATATACATAAAACTGCGGGTCTGCTCGCCGTTGCCCCAGATCTTGATGTTCAAATCGTTCTTATCGATGGCCTCGATCATCTTGCGACAGGTCGCGGCGGGCGCTTTTTCACGGCCACCATCCCACGTGCCGTGCGGCCCATAGACATTGTGGAAGCGGGCAATGAATGTTTTCATCCCGCGCTCGTGCCAATATTCCTCGCAGAACATTTCCGAAACCAGCTTCTCCCAGCCGTAGCCGCGTTCGGCCATTGCGGGATAGGCATCGCTCTCTTTCAACGCGCGGACCTTCGGATCCTTTTGCAGCAGGGTGTTGTAGGCACAGGCGGATGAGGAAAAGAAATACCGGCGCGCGCCCGCCCGGTAAGCGGCTTCCACCATGTGCGTGTTGATCAAAATGCTGCGCAGGCATTCGACGCGGAAGCGCTCTATGAATCCCATGCCGCCCATGTCCGCGGCGAGATTATAGACCTCCACCGCCCCTTCGCAAACGCGCTGACAGTTGGCCTCGACGCTGACATCCAGGCAGATGTTCTGGACACCGGGAACGTGCAGGTACCATTCGTAAAGCGGCTTCTTATCCACGCCGCGGAGATTAGTGAACCCCTTGTTGTTGAAGTACAGCAGCAAGTTGCCGCCGATGAATCCGCCCGCGCCGGTCACGACAATCAAGTCATCCTGCCTGATGGGCGGTCCCTTTTCCACAAGCCGTTTCTTTTCCATATCAACTCTGTTTATCGGTTTACGGGCAACATTGTCACCAGGAATTTTTCACAAGAATGGGCCGCACCGCCGATGTGGTCGAGAATATCTTGTGAATTTGTGAGAATATCGTGTCAATAGCCTCGTATTACCTTGTGAATAACCTGGCTACAAATTGTGAATAAGTTGTGCCGGCTTGTGAATAACTCGGACTGGCGTAGGACCCGTTGAAAGCGGCCATTCCCAAACGACCGACTACACGAGTACTTCAATTCGTGTAACCTTTATCGCATGAAAGTAATTATTCAGAACCTAACCACAAGGAGGTATCTTTCCGCAGACGGCCGATGGGTGAGGGCGGCCGAGGATGCGAAAGACTTTTACTCACTCATCCCGGCGTACCATTTCGCCAGGCAAAACACCGAAGGGCGATTCACCGTGGTGTTGTATTGCCCCGATGATAATTATTGCACGAACATCATCGAAGGTGAAGGTGAAGGCGTGGCCACATCCGGCACCGCTGCACTGGACTCCTCGGCCAAGATGAAGATCACTGTGGTTTGTGACCCGAAGCCGACCGTGCCGTTCGTCTCCCTGACACCCGCCAACTTCACCGCAACGCACGCCTGGCAAAGCCGCCTTGGTGACGTCTGCCTGAATTGATTCCGCTCTGCCGGCCTCGTTCAACGCCGGAGAGTGAATTCGATCACCGCCACCTCGTGGTCCAGGATTGATTTCAGTTCGAAGTTCAAGCAGCCGTGTTTTGCCTTTGCCGCCAGCTTGTGGCCGCAAACCAGCAACCGGGCGCCTTCGACTCTGGCTCCCTCCGGTAACTTCACCCGCACGCTCAACGGACCGATGGGAATCAACTCATCCACCGCCGCACGCCACGTCCCGGCGTTAGTCAGATTGACGAGGTGCAGAATCAGCCGGCCGGCCTGGCGATAAAGGTGGCAGTCAACAAACCCGCGCCCTTCCACAGCCAGCGGCAAATCTTCCCTCGCCGCCCAGCGCACCGCATTCGCCAGGAGGTTGCCGTGATCAGGGAGATTATCGCGTGCAAAGCGACGGTCAAGGTCAGCCGGGATAAACACAATGCGACCCCCTTCGGAAAGCGTGCGCGTAACCAGAGCGGGAATATTGGTGCGTGGCTCGCGCATCCAAACCGACTCGGGGGGCATGTACGGAAGCGCCGGCACAAATGTCGCCAGCACTTCGCACCCGGCATCCACTGCGAGCGGCCGTAACGTTCCACCAAACGGCAGAAGGTCCGTCTCCTCGAAACCAGACAGAACCGGATGACGCGCACCGGTAATCGATGGTTCCTTGCCGGTCCTGGGGCCATAGACCTGCGCCCCTAATTCCGGTGTAAGGCGCAGATAGGTGTGGTTCGTTGCCGTGGCTTCCGCCACCTTCGTTTCCCAGCTATCCCGCCGCTGGCCAGCCGGAACATGAACGCCAAAAACATCCGCGAGCCCGAAGTCCGATCGCAATTGTCCCGACTCGTCGCAAAGGCTGCTCTCCCCGGTTGCAACCACGCTGCCGCCGCGCTGAACAAATCGGCGGACGCTTTCGCACTGGCTTTCCGACATGGACGCAAGGTTCGGCAACACCAACACCGTCAGCTTGGACGCTTCGCGCTCAATATGATCGGCGTGGACCGGCAGCCACGGAATCCGCGCGCGGATAAGCGCCGTGACGAACCCGCGATACGGCAGGTCCACCAGTTCCTCGGGGTTGTCGCGCCCGTAGAAGTCAGTGTTTTGTTGCGCCCAAACCACACCGACGTTTGCGACCGGCTCGCGGTCCACGAGGAACGATTCGTTTTCCTTGTGCCAGCGATTCAACGGCTCGATGGTGCGAAACATCCGCCGGTCGTCCTGATACGCGCCGACATGATGCCACCACGGCTGAATGCCGCCGGCAAATCCCTCCAGCGCCCAGAGCCGCGCCTCCGGCTCCGGTTTGCTGGCCAGGCGGAAGCCGGGACGGCCTGCTTGATACATGGCCATGCTTTCGGGAATGAGTTTGTTCCAGCCGAGCAGCCCATGAAAGAGCTTGCCGGCCGCCCCATTATCCTGAAACCCAGCGGTATCGGAACGCGCCTGGTGGTCGAACATGATGATTTCCGCCCGCTCGCAAATCGCTTTGCAGTCACGGAAACTCGCGCTTTGCCCACTGATGCCTCCGCCATTCATGCCAATCCACAGGCAGTCCGGGCCGCCGGCGTCCCTGGTCGTGCGATTATTCAAGTCCCAAACTTCCAGCCGGCACGCGTAGCTCCAGCGGATCCATTCACGATAGACGGGATCGTCCCAGTTTCTTGCGCGCGGCAAATCGTGGCCCGTTTCGTCACGAAACTTTTTCGTGCAGTTCGAGCAATGACAAATTCTGTCCCGCGTTATCCCGCTCCAACTGTTGTCGGTGACGCCTTGCGGGTGCGAACGTTCGATGATCTCGCGAAGCACTTCCGGAAGAAATTCACGGTAGTAACCGCCATTGACGCAGGCATAAATCAACTCGCCACTGCGATAAGGCCGGCCCGAGGCATCCGCGGAAAACCAATCCGGATGCGCGCGATAAACATCCTCTCGCGCGCGGCTCGAATCCATCCGGGCAAGGACCGCCAGCCCGTCCTCATGGGCAGCGCGTGCCAATTCGCCGTAGAGATCGCGGTCGCCGAGAAATTCCGCGCGATGGTGCAACGGGAAACGGCTGGGATAATAAGCGAACATGCCGCCGGCGTTGATGATCACGCCCTGGACCTGCGTCCGCTTCCAATGCTCCCGCCACCAGGCGATGTCATAGCGCGTCGCATCCATCTCCGTGATGTTGGTCTGCCCCCAGCGGAGCGTTCGCCGATACCAAGGCGCGGACGCTGGTGAGTTTTTGGCTGCGCCCGCCGCATTCAGGGGCAACGTGACCTCTGCCAAAGCGAGCGCCGCAGCCGCGGTGAGCGTTTGTTTCACGAATTCCCGGCGCGTTTCCCGGGCGAATTGGGGCTCTGCGTTGTTCATGGCTTGGACATACTGTTGGCGATCGAAGCTTTTTTTACAAGCCGGTCGTGACCGTTGAGTTTGGAAAACCTGTGTTGCGTTCGCGCCGGGAATTTGTGCAAGCTAATCAGATCAATATGAAAAGACACAATCAGCTTTGGGAGGGCGCACTCACGCAGGCTTTAATCATACGTTCGAATCGCAGGGCGAAACGAACTGGCCGAGTGTTGCGAGGGATTCTGCTTTTCGCCTGCCTTGCATGGGGAGTTGTGATGTCCGCGCTGGCTGCGGAATTGGGATTGCGCCCGCCCTCGGTGCCGCTGGTCGCTTGTGATCCTTATTTCAGCATTTGGTCGCCGGGGAACAACGCGACCGACACGAACACGGTTCATTGGACGGGAAAGCCGCATCGGCTCACGAGCCTGGTTCGCATCGATGGCAAGACATCACGTATTCTGGGCATGGAGCCGTCCGATCTGCCCGCGCTGCCGCAGGTCAATCTCGAAGTGCTGCCGACCCGAACGATTTACACCTTCGAGGGAAGTGGGATTCGGCTGACAATGACGTTGATGTCCCCGGCCCTGCCCGATGATTTGATGGTTTATTCGCGCCCGGTCACTTACGTCACCTGGCAGGCGCAAAGCCTGGATGAAAAGAGTCATCGCGTGTCAGTCTATTTCGATGCGGGCCGGGAAATCGCCGTCAATGGACCGACTCAGGCAGTCACCTTCGGCTGCCCGAAGGTGAAGGGAATGACCGCTTTGGACGTGGGTTCGCAAGAGCAACCCGTTTTAAAGAAAAAAGGCGACAATTTGCGGATCGATTGGGGACATTTCTATGTTGCCGCGCCCGCAAAAGAGAAGGCTGCCACTGCCACGTGGTCCGGCCCAAGTTCGCGAAATCTCTTTTGCTCTGCAGGCAAGCTGGACGTTACGCGCCTGAATCCTGAAGCACCGCTGGAGACCGACACCAATGCGGTGATTGCGTTCGCCTTCGACCTTGGCAAGGTGAGCGCCAGACCGGTGTCGCGCTGGCTTATGCTGGCTTATGATGACGAGTATTCGATCCAGTATTTCAAGACGAATCTCCGTCCGTACTGGCGGCGCAACGGAGCGGGAGCGGCGGAACTATTGAAACTTTCGGCGGACGAATATGAAAAATTGGTCAAGCGTTGCGCCGCCTTCGATGAGACCTTGATGGCGGATCTTCGAAAAGCCGGCGGCGAGCAATACGCGCGATTGTGCGCGTTGGCGTACCGTCAATGTGCCGCCGCCTGCAAGGTGGTGGCGGATGCCAACGGGCAACCCCTCCTGTTTCCGAAGGAGAACTTCAGCAACGGCTGCATCGGCACGGTGGACGTGATTTACCCGATGGCGCCGCAGTTCCTGCTGTTCAGCCCGTCGCTGGCCAAGGCGATGTTGGTGCCGATCATGGATTATGCCGCGTCGCCGCGCTGGAAGTTCCCATTCGCGCCGCATGATCTCGGCACCTATCCGCTGGCCAATGGCCAGGTCTATGGCGGAGGCGAACGCACCGAGCGCAACCAGATGCCGGTCGAGGAAACGGGCAACATGCTCATCCTTCTGGCCGCGCTGGCACAAGAGGAGGGCAACGCGGATTTTTGCACGAAGTATTGGCCGGTGTTGGAGAAATGGGCGGACTATTTGCAAGCCAAAGGCTTCGATCCCGAGAACCAGCTCTGCACAGACGATTTCGCCGGGCACCTGGCGCACAACGTGAACCTCTCGGCCAAGGCGATCTGCGGATTGGGCGCCTTTGGAAAGTTGTGCGAGATGCGCGGCGACAAGGAGCAAGCCGGAAAGTTCGCCAATCTGGCGCGCGAGTTTGCCGAACGTTGGGTGAAGGAAGCGGACGACGGCGACCATACGCGCCTCGCATTCGACAAGCCCGGTTCCTGGAGCCAGAAATATAATTTGGTTTGGGACCGCATCCTCGGCCTGAATCTTTTTCCGGGTTCCGTGCTTCGCAAGGAGTTGGATTACTACAAAACACAGAAGCGCGATTTCGGACTGCCGCTCGACAATCGGAAGGAGTACACCAAGCTCGACTGGACGCTCTGGACGGCGACCTTGACGCAGGAGCGCACGGACTTTGAGGCACTCGTCGAGCCGGTATGGAAATTCCTTAACGAAACCAGCGACCGTGTGCCGATGACCGACTGGTATTGGACTCAGAATGCGAAGAAATCAGGCTTCCAGGCCCGCTCCGTGGTCGGCGGTGTGTTCTTGGAAATGCTCTACGACGCCAATGGCTGGAAGAAATGGGCCGGTCACGATGTGACGAAAGCGGCGAATTGGGCGCCCTTGCCCACAACGGCGGCTATTCCGCCGACGGTACAAGCGCAGTAAGCCGTAGGAAACCTGACTTAGAGAACCTCGGAGCGTGGTTCGCCCGCGCGGAGACCGAGGTTGCCGTAGCGATGATAATCGATGCTGAGGCTCTGCTCCTGAACGTACCAGAGCAGTTCCAATCTGCCTTCTGCGGAAACAGGACGGCTTACCACGCATAGACCGGCTTCAGCCGCAGCCTGGAGAACGGCGAGCGGCACCCGGTCTGGGGCGGCGTAACGCAGGCGATCCGTCTGACGTTCGCGAATGGCTTGCACCAATTGCTCGTCAGATTCTTCGACGAACTCAATGGCGCCGGCCCAGGATTCCGTCAAACTTTCCAACTGGGCAATTGCGCGGGATTCAAAGCCGGGCGGAATACTCATCGTAACCCGACAACCAACCGCGCGAGCCGCGCAGGCGCGAGCGAAAATTTCGAACACGCTGTCCTCGGGATGCACCCGGACGCGGACACTTTGAACCGAGAGATATCGGCGAAAGTTATCCTGCCCCACTAATTTGAAATGGTCGTGCTCCTGACCCAATTCCTCGCGGCAATAACGATCGTAGCTGACCACCGCGCCAATGACGCGGTCGGCGTCCGGATTCCCTTCGGCCTTGAGAGCATCGCACAACGCCGCAAGAGTTTGCTGATCGGGCTTGGCGCTGGTTCGCGCCACCTGCGCGTCCTCCGTGTCCATGAACTGAGCGACGTAATTCGGTCCACCCGCCTTCATGCCGGGACCGAAGACAGACTTGCCCAGGCCGCCAAACGGCTGGCGCAGCACGACTGCGCCGGTGGTCACGCGGTTGATGTAGAGATTGCCCGCGTGAATATGTTCCTTCCACCAATCCCATTCGCGCTCGTCCAGACTTTCAAGTCCGCTCGTGAGGCCGTAACCCGTCTGATTAACGAGGTCCACCGCTTCGCTCAGCTTTTCAAATCGCATGACCGCCAGCACCGGTCCAAAGAACTCCGTCATGTGCGTGAAGCTGCCGGGGCGCACGCCGTATTTGATGCCGGGCGTCCAAAGGTTCGGGTTGCCGTGCAGCGGTTGCGGCATCAACGCCCACTCTTCGCCGGGCTCGAGCACTTTCAACGCGGTTTCCAGATCGCCCGTTGGCGGGCGAATGAGCGGACCCATTTTGGTATCGAGCTCCCAGGCCGAACCGGTTTTCATGCTCTGCGCCGCCTCGCAAAGAGCGCGGCGAAACGCCGGGTCGTCATACACCTCGTTCTGGAGCAGCAGGAGCGAAGTGGCGGAGCATTTCTGCCCCGCATGACTGAACGCGGAATGCAAAATGTGTTTGATGGCCTGGTCACGGTCAGACACAGACGTGACGATCGTGGCATCCTTGCCGCCGGTTTCAGCGCACAGGTTCAGGCGCGGGTTGTCGCGCAACATGCTTAAGGCGGTGCTGGTGCCGCCCGTGAGAATAACAGCGTTGACGCCCGGATCATTGACGAGCTTGCGCCCTTCCTGGCCGCCGGAGCATGGCACAAATTGCAGCACCTTCTTCGACACACCGGCGCGCCAGAAGCATCGGCAAAGTTCCCAGGCGACCAGCACGGTGTCAGAAGCCGGTTTGAGGATCACCGTGTTACCGGCCGCCAGTGCTGCCGCCACGCCCCCGCAAGGAATCGCAATCGGAAAATTCCAAGGCGAAACCACCACCACCACGCCCCTGCCCCGCGCTTTGAGCGTCGGCATTGCCTGCCACCAGCATGCCGTATCGCGGTAAAACTCCAGAAAGTCCACCGCTTCGGAAACCTCGGGGTCGGATTCCATCAGCGTCTTGCCGCCATCCGCCAACGCAGCGCCCATGAGGTCCGAGCGCCCGGCGCGCAATTCATGCGCGACCTTTCCCAACAACTCAAAGCGCTCGCGCACCGGCAGCGCGCGCCAGCCGTCCGGATCCGCGGCAGCACATTCCACCGCACGAGCAACATCCGCCTCCGTGGCTTGACGATACCGGCCCACGACGATGCCCGGGCGCGACGGATCAAGGCATTCGCGAACCGATCGGCCATCGAGCAACTCCTCACCCGCGATCACGAGCGGAATTTGAATCGCCCGGTCGCCACACAAAGGCTGCCAGCGCGCAATGATTTGTTGCGCCCACTCGCCGTTCTGCGGCAGGGCGAAGTCCGTGTCCGGTTCGTTCTCGAAATGTTGCCAGCCGCGCGCAACTGCCGACGAAGCGGGAGGCGGCAGGCGCCGGTCTTGTGTCCGTCGCGGCGCATCGCCGACGGCAGAAACGGCGTCCAGTGAATTAAGAAAGCTTTGCTCAAGCTGCCGCCACTCCGGACTGTCCACCTTGATTTTGAAAGCATGGCGCAGGAAATTTTCCGGCCCGGTGTTCTCATCGAGGCGGCGAATCAAATAGCCAATCGCATTGATGAAATTCTCCTTTTTGCACGACGGGGCATAGAGCAGAAGATTGCGTGACAACTCGAATAACGCGCGGCGCTGGTGATTGGCCATGCCTTCGAGCATTTCGAATTGAGCGTGCCCAAGCGCGTTGCGTTCGCGCGCCAGGGCAAGGCCGTAGGCCAGATCGAAAAGATTGTGCGAAGCGATGCCAACGTCCATCGCCGCCACGTTTTCCGGCTTCATCACCTCATGCAGCATGCGCTTGAAATTCGCGTCGGTCTCCACTTTGCTGCGATAGGGTGCCTGCGGCCAGCCTCGCACGGAAGCCTCGGCGCGTTCGCTCTCCATGTTGGCGCCTTTGACGAGGCGGATGGTGATGCGCCCGCCGCCCGCTTTCGCCCGCCGCCGCGCCCACTCCTGGAGTTGCAACAAGGTGCGGAACGAATCGGGAATGTAACTCTGCAACGCAATGCCGGCCCGGACGCCCGTCAATCCAGGCCGGTCAAGCGTCCGCATAAAAGCCGCCGCGGTAAGTTCCTTGTCGCGATATTCCTCCATGTCCAGGTAAACAAACTTGGGCACAAGCGTGCCGTCGGGCCGCCGAAAGCGCGCGCGGTCAGCCGTGCGGAAAAGTCGCTCCAGCCTGTCGCAAAGCGTGGCAACGGTATGCTCGCGGGCGAGCGGCGATATTTGCGAGTAGACTGTCGAAATCTTGATGGACACCACCTCGATCTCCGGCCATTGCAAGCTAAGCAGGTATTGTTGCAAGCGCCGCTCAGCTTCGGGCTCGCTCAGGATGGCTTCCCCAAGGAAGTTCACGTTCATCCGGACCCCTTCATCAGTGCGCTCGCGAAGGTGGTGGGTAAGCATGTCCTTCTCGCCGGGCAGGATGACATTGGCGGTTTCCTTCTGCATGTGCTCCTTGACCAGCGGCAAGGCAACTCCGGGCGCATACCCACCGAACGACTGAAAACCCTTCATTAGGGTGCGGTCCCACGGACTGAAGAACCGCGGCACACCCTGCACGTCGAGGATATGGATCAAATGTTCGACTGCCCGGTGCGGATCGCTCGTGCGGAAGGCCTGATCGGTCATTTGGGCCAGCGTGGCCTTATCGGAAGGCGTCTGCAGCATCCGATCCAGCTCAGCTTGCTGGCGCTTTTCGGACGGCGTTTGCAGTTCGGTGGCGCGCTCCTGCAAACGGCGCGCCAGGAAAAGGGCCTGTTGCACAATGACGGGACGATCGGTCTGCGGATCCGGCCGAAAGCCGGCCAGCAATTGCTCGAGAGGGATTCTTTGCACAGGATTGGTTTACAAAAAGATCACACAATGGACACGGTTTGCGAGCGCGGTGGCCAGCTTGCGGCTAGTACAGCAGCGCAGCTTCTCGGAACCAAGCCGGCACAACACCCAACTCATTCGCGTTAACCTATCCAAAACACCCGTATCGCGCAAACAACGAAAGATGATTCAAGGCTCCGCCAGTAATGCCAGGTCAATGAATTGCCCGCCCACCGTCTGGTGCGTATGAACGGCTATGGTATTTTGTCCTTTGTGCAAAGCCGCTTTCAGCGTGTCGCTGATCGGAAACATTTCGTACGCCGTGGCAAAGCCCGACCGGTTCCAGATTGGCCGCCCGTTGACATAGACTTCGGTATCCTCGTCATGAAAAATCACGAGGGCGGCATCCTTTAGGGAATCCCCGTTCCATTCGAAGGTGCGACGCAGCCAGATGTCGCTGGTCTTCCAAGGCGTCCGCGGGTTCGCGATGGTGCCAAAGGGCGCCTGCCCCGTCTGCCAGGAGCTGTCCTGAAAAGCTTCGCCCGTCCAGTCCGCCCCCGGCGGGCTCAACACGTAACGATATGGCTTGCCAGGGTCTCCGTCCGCCGCAGCACCAACGAGCACCCGCCAGTGATGCCCAGCCGATGCAACGGGCTGACCGGCCGACGGACCGGCGACTTCATAAGCCGCCCGTCGCGAAGTGATTGCGTGAAGGCGGTTCAGATCGAACTTGGGCCGGTGGTCATAGTAAAACAACCCGTTTCGCTCCTGCTCAACATCAGTTAGTTGCGTGTAACAGAAACCGCACACATCAGAATTCTCGAGCAACGCATTCACCAGGCCTTCGTAGCGCGTATAAAATTCGTCAAGGCTCTTCGGTCCATTGCCGTAACCCCACCCGCCTTCGGTCCCCCAGCCGATGCCTCCGAATTCACTCACCAGGAATGGCACGCCCAAATCCGTGCGCGCCGCCCCTCCACCACCATACCGTGCCGGCATGGGTGAAGCGTAGCCGCCCTTGAAGAACTCCATCCATCGCCGTTTAAAAGCTTTGGGGTCCTGATTGTAATCATGGTCGTCCCGCACCTCGGCGGCGGCAACCGTATGGGTCCAGCCGCTGGTTTCCAGTGCAGGCCGGGTCGGATCGATGGCCTTGGTTTCACGCAGCACAATCCGCTGAAGTTCGCCCGCCGCCGCCGGAGTTTCGTTGAACGGACACCAGCCGATGATCGCCGGGTGATTGCGATCGCGTTGGAGCACTTCGGTCCATTCATTAACGTAGTTGGCGTAGTTCTCAGGTTGGTAATTGAATCCCCAGCTTGGAAACTCGCCCCAAACCAGGTAGCCCAGTTTGTCCGCCCAATACAGGAAACGCGGCTCGAAGACCTTTTGATGCAAACGCGCCCCGTTAAAGCCGGCGGCCATGCTCATCTCGATGTCGTGCTTCAGCGCTTTGTCAGAAGGCGCGGTCCACACGCCATCGGGATAAAATCCCTGGTCCAGGATGAGCCGCTGAAAGACCCGCCGCCCATTAATGAGGATCAAGCGGCCCTGAATGGAAATCTTCCTCAGGCCGAAATAACTGGAAACCTCGTCCAGTTTATCTTTGCCGTGCGACAACGTGAATTTCAAATCGTAGAGAAACGGGCTGTCCGGTTCCCACAATTTCTTTTTGCTCAGTTTCACCACCAACCGGTTGTTGCGCCACGATGCCGGACACGAATCCCGGCCCACGCTTCTGCCGTCCGCGAAGGCTTGCACGCCCAGGATGAGATTCGTATCCGCGCCGTTCACCGTCGCGTCGATCAAAACCCGCGACTGGTCAGGGTCCGGCACGATGGAAAACGACTCTACGAAAGACGAGCCCACCCCTTCCAACCACACCGGCTGCCAGATGCCGGTGGTGCGCGTATAAACGCAACCTTCGCTGACCGTGTGCGTCTGTTTGCCGGTGGGTTGCCGGCCACTGGTCGTGTCATCGAACGCGCGGACCACCAGCTCATTCCGGCCGTCCTGTAAAAACGGCGTAATGTCAAAATTGAACGAAACACTCCCACCGACATGAGAACCGGCAAGTTGCCCGTTCACCCAAACCCATGCCTGGTAATCGACACCGCCGAAATGGAGGCGGACCCGCTTGCTTTTCATCCCGTCGGGCAAGTCGAACATTCGGCGGTACCAGACATTCGTCATCAGTCCGTAATGGCCGATGCCACTCAGCTTGCTCTCGGGACAAAACGGCACGACGATTTTCGAGGCGAACTCCTTGCCAGAAGTCCATCCGCGCTGCTCACCATTCCCGCGCTCATCGATTTCAAATTGCCATTCGCCATTGAGCGTGGCCCAGTTCTCCCTAAAGGCATCGGGACGCGGGTGTTCAGAACGGGGGACTTCCGCTCCCCAGGCCATGCCGCAACCCAGGAGGATGACCAGTGCCGCAAATAGATTCCTTGATATTGATTTTCTCATGGGTGCTGCTCGCTGATTGGATTGTGGGATCGACACATCGCGAAAGACTTGCAGGACAAGGCACCTCCGTCAATGTGACATGAAATGAGCCTGGCCAATCAGCGCTTGGGACTCTCCATGTTGACAAAATTCACGGCCGG
The DNA here is from genome assembly GCA_021325145.1 of Verrucomicrobiota bacterium. GTDB lineage: Bacteria > Verrucomicrobiota > Verrucomicrobiia > Limisphaerales > Pedosphaeraceae > JAJPHR01. The sequence continues at coordinate 17,686 of JAJPHR010000085.1, forward strand.
ACGACCTGTCAGCAGTCGTTCCAAATCATCAGCCACAGCTTCAAACGTTCTCTGTTGCCCTTCAGCCGTAAAGGCGCCGATGTGCGGCGTCAGAATCACATTGGGCAGGGTTTCAAAAGCCGTTCGGGCTGCAGGCGGTTCGACTTCGCGAACATCGAGCGCCGCTCCAGCCAATCGTCCCGTCTGCAACGCCGCCATCAGTGCCGATTCCTCAACCACACCGCCGCGAGAAGTATTGATAAAATAACTCCCCGGCTTCATGGCCTCGAATCGGCGTGCGTCAAGCAGATGGTGCGTTTCGGGCGTCAACGGCAAATGCAGCGTCACAAAATCCGAATGCCCCAGCAGGTCCTCCAGCCGTGGGCAAAGCGCCGCGCCCGCGGCCGCCAAAGCCGGAGAGTCTTCTTTAAGGAATGGGTCGAACACCACCAGCCGCATGCCGAAAGCCCGCGCGCGCCCCGCCACCATCCTGCCGATGCGCCCAAATCCGCAAACACCCAGCACCTTGCCGTCAAGTTCGATGCCGGTGAAGCTTCTGCGATCCCAACCGCCGGCTTTGGTCGATTGATCGGCGGCCGGGATTTTGCGGGCCAGCGCGAGAATCAAACCCAGGGCCAATTCTGCCACGCTCGTGGCATTGGCGTTCAAAGGAGCGACGACCACGATCCCGAGTCTCGAAGCCGCCGCCACATCGATGTTGTCAAGTCCCACTCCGACGCGTCCGATGCCAATCAATCGAGGCGCGGCCTCAAGCAATTTCGCCGTGACTTGCGTTTGGTTCCGAACCACAAGCACTCGCGCTTCGCTGACCCTCGATTGGAGTCCAGCGTCATTCTTCCACAACGTGGCATCCATCACGGTGGAAAACTTTCCCGCCAGTCGATCAAAGGCTGGATGCCGCAAGTCTTCCGAAATCAAAATGTCCATCGCCGGAATTTCTCAGATCTTCTCCCAATCAATCGGCTGTCTTATATCAACCCGGGCTAGTTCCTCGTGGACCGCTTCAGGATATTTATGCGCCGCGCCCGTGTTGAAAATCACAATTCGGTCGGTTGGCCGGATCGTGCCGTTCTTAAGCAGCACTTCCAATGCTCCCAGGCAAACCGCCGTTTCGGGACAGAGCGCGATCCCTTCCGTTGAAGCGCCCAGGCGCATCCATTTCGGAATATCCGCTTCCGGCGTGGCCAGGGCAACCCCGCCGCTCTGACGGACCGCATCGAGAATCATGAAGTCGCCAACTGCCGCCGGGACGCGAATTCCGCTGGCAATCGTCGCGGCATTTTCAAACTTCGGCGCAAACCGCTCACCCTTTGAAAACGCCACGGCAATCGGCGCACACCCTTCGCTCTGGCAGGAAATCATTTTTGGCTTTTTGGCCGACTTCAACCACCCTAACGCCTCAAGTTCGGCAAAGGCCTTCCACATTCCAATCAATCCCGTTCCACCGCCAGTGGGATACAGGATAACGTCGGGCAGTTCCCAACCCAATTGCTCGGCCAATTCCAGCCCCATGGTTTTTTTCCCCTCGATGCGATAGGGCTCCTTGAGAGTGGAAACATCGAACCAGCCTTTCGGCTTCCGGCCTTCGCCCACGATGCGGCCGCAATCCGTGATCAATCCGTTCACGAGAAAAGTTTTCGCCCCGCTGAGATAACATTCCTTTTTATTGGTGGCCGGCGTGTCCTCGGGCATGAAGACGTAAGCTTCCATGCCGGCACGCGCGCTGTAAGCGGCCATGGCGCCGCCCGCGTTCCCGGCCGTCGGCACCGCCACGCGTTTGATGCCAAACTCGTTGGCCTTGGAAATGGCCATTGCCATTCCACGCGCCTTGAAGCTGCCCGTTGGCAGGCGGCTTTCGTCCTTCACAAATAACGATTGAACTCCAAACGCGGCCCCCAAACGCTTCGTCTCCAGCAAAGGGGACACGGTTTCCTCCAATGAAACAATCCGGATCGGATCCTTGATCGGCAACATCTCCAGGTAACGCCAAAGATTCGCTGGCCGGTCCTTCAGCTTTTCCTTCGGGAAGGCCTTTTTCAACGCGGCCAGATCATACTTTACCCAAAGCGGCCGGTTGCAAGCCGTGCAGAGATTGTGAACCTGCGCGGGATCATATTTCTGCCCGCAATTGGCGCATTCCAGGTGAGTGACAAAATTCGTCATGTTGTGGTTTGGGTTTGGCTGTCGGCGGTGTGAAACTATTTGAACACGGCGGCTTTTCCTTCTGAACCAACCGCCCGGATGATTTCTTTGATGTCCTCCTTGAGTCGGTCCTTCGCGGCCCGCGCAATCCTCCAGACGTGATGTTCATGGTTGAGCGTCTGGCTGAATTCATTGAAGTAACGAATATAATTCATGCGCAGCCCCTCGCCGAAATTGATCTTGGTCATGCCCGCCTTCACGCTCTTTGAAATGTCCGCCATGGAGATGCCGCAGGTGCCGTGCAGGACCAGCGGCGGTTTGACCGCCGAGTGGATTTGGGACATCAACTTGAAATCCATCCCGGTCTGTTCCTTGAAAATGCCGTGCGTTGTGCCTACTGCGACCGCCAGCAAATCCACGTCCACTTGCGACGTGAACTCCTTCGCCTCGGCGACGCTCACCGTCGCCGCGCGCTGACCAGAGGCGTCCGAACTCTTGATGATGTGCCCGATTTCCGCTTCCACGCTGATGCCCAATGGCCGGACGAGGCTGATGATTTCGCGCGTGCCGCGGACATTTTTTTCCAGGGATTGGTCAGCATAGTCAATCATTACATGTGTAAATCCAGCCCGCACCGCGCGGAAAACCGATTCCGGTGTTTTTCCGTGGTCCAGCGCGATCGCCATGGGAATGGTCGTGTTGGCGGCCAGGAATTTTATCAGCGTGCCCGCGAAATCATAACCACAGTATTCCAGGTTGGGCTCGTAGCACTGAATGATCAGGGGTGATTGCAGCTCCTCCGACGCTTCGATAATGGCGCGCCCGATGTCGTAACTGCCGCCGTTGTTGTTGAGGGCGGGCACGCCGAAGCCTTGATCGGCGGCCTGGTCGCACAGGTATTTTGCGTTAACAAGTTTCATAAATTTCAGTGGCTAAGGTTGAGTTGATCTGGATGGTTGGAGTGGCGCCAAACCGGCTTCCGGCGGCGAACCAGGCTCGTGTGGCAATTGGCCTTCGATCGACTGGCGTTCGCGCCTCATGGCTTCGGCGATCTCCGCGAAGCTGTGCGGGTTGCGCGGCGTCAACAAACTCACTCCGGCCAGGGCCAGCACGCCCGCGAGCGTGCCGGGCAGCGCCGGATTGTCCCAGAACTTCATTCCGACCAAGGATGCCACCGGCGTGGTCACCAACGCAGCCATCGCGCCCTGCCAGGTGGCGCGCTTCCAGAATCGACCCAGCAGGATGATCACGCCCAGGCCGCTCATCGTCACGGACATGAACTTGACCACGAATCCAACGATGCTTCCGGCGTACAGCGCCATGATGGTGGCAACGAGAAACGCGCACGCCAATGCCCGCCGCGCGACTACCACGGGACGTTTTGGGTAACGCCCCGCCACCAGCGGACAAATGTGCCGCACGAAAAAGGTGCCGATGGCGGCCGCACACCCGTTGGCCGCCGAGGACATCCCGGAAACCACCGACACGACCACGAAGGCCGCCAGCCAGGGCGGCAGGACATTCGTGACCAGCCAGGGCAGCGCCTGGTCCGCATCCTTGAGGCCCGGGTTGAGTCGAAAAGCGTACATGCCGGTAATCCCAATTACCGCCGAGAAAAAAATCACGACCACTCCCGAAGTGACCATGCTCCACTTCGCGCCGGCTTCGGTGTGGGCGCTATACATCGTCAGCCTGCGACCTGGATCGGCGATGGGATTTAGTGCCATCACCAAAATCAAAGCCGCCACATTCCATCCGCCAAGGGATGCTGCGCCCAGAAATGAAAAGTATCCGGCCGGCACCGAATGGCTTAGCCCCGCCAATCCTCCCGCTTCGGTCAAGGCGGACCGCACGAGACAGCCAAATCCACAAAATAGAATCACCGTCTGGACCACGTCGGTATAAACGACCGCCTTGAGCCCTCCGGGAATCGAAATTACGGCTTTGGCGAAACCGGCCAACACGGTGCACACGCCCTCCGGCAGTCCCGTGACGGCCCACACCACAGCGGCACCACCCTTGATCTGCACCGTCAGCCAACACACTTGTGATAGAAACAAACTGACGTTGGAAAACTCCACGACCGCGCGGTTCCCGCCGTAATAGCACGCGATCTCCTCGCTGAGCGTCATGAATTTGTAGCGGCGCATCCCGGCAAAGCACAGGCCGGCCAGCAGCGTGCCCAGCCCCAACCCGATCGGATAAGCGCATCCGCCCCAGCCATGCCGATACGCCAGCCCCGATCCGCCGATGATTACCCCGGTGCCAATGCAGGTGCCGACAATCGTTCCCGTGAGCACCCAATACGGAAGGCCGCGTCCAGCCACCAAATAATCAGCCGGCTTCCGGACTCGCGTCATCCAAAAGAACGAAACTCCCGTCGTCACGACGACGTAGAGAATCAATCCGAGGACGATGGCGCTGTGCGTGCCCATGGTTAACTTCCGATTTCGCTACGCTCCAAAACCTGGCGGAACTCCAGGTGCATTCGATCATCGCAAGGCGTTCCGGTTTTCATCCGCATTAAACAAATTCAATGTTCATGGCGCGAGCGAGGCGTCGTAACAACGCGGCATGGTGGCCCTGAACCACGGCCACATGATGCGGCATGCCTTGATGGCAAAGTTCCTCGAACCATTCGCCCGGATCCGCTTTCATTCGCACCAGACCGTTCGTGGCCATCAAATGGCGTCGCGGCCGGATCGTCTCGCCTTCGCGCGCCGTTACGAAATATTTTCCGTCGAGCCGCCAGAAGCGGAAAACGGTGACGGGCAGGCCGTTCCGAATCGTCGCCTCGATGACGGCCGGCTTTTTGATGTTGAAATGACGCGCGATGCGCGGGCCGCCCGGCTCGCCCACCGGTTCGCAAAGCGACATCGGCGCGGCGCCGCCATGCCAGATCGTGATCGTTTCCTCGTCATGCTCAAGCCAGTCGGACAAGTAGCATCGGCCCAAGCCCAGGCTTTCCGCAATCCACGCGGACAACGCGCCGTCCGCATCGCCCTCGATGCCCACAGCACACCCCTCCTCCACCAACCGCGCGACTCCGAGGTAAGGCCATTGCCCAAAGGTATTCGGCATCTCCGGCCAGTCGCGAATCGTCAAGCCGTCCAGATTTTCATTCTCCAAAAACGATCGCATGGCGAGATACAAACGGGATGCCATGGGCAAATCTTCGTCCGTGGTGTCCTTGTGGGGGAAGCCGAGGGCTTTGACTTTTGCGACATCGGCGGCGATGGCTTCGTCTTTTAAATCGTTCACGACGTTCGCGAATTCGATCAGGCTAAAAGTCTGGACCTGGGCGCCCAAGCCCTGGTGGATGGCAAACGGGTCGGCGCTCATCGCAGAATAGCCGGGCGCCTGTCCGCCAATCACACCAAGCCGCACCGTCCGCAGCCGCCGCACGGTCGCCGCCATTCGCACCGCTTCGCTGAAACGCCGCCGCGCAGCGTCGGCGTCGGGATCGCCATAAACGATTTCAAAAGAATGGCCCATCTGCCGCAGCACCGACGCCCAGCAATGCGTGCCGACCAGCGAGCAGGAACTGATCATGTCCCCTTCCGATTTTTCCGGCGTCGCCCAAAGCACCACCGGGTCAGGCCAAAGCTGCGCCAGCGTCGGTGCGAGCCGTCCGTCCCCCATGGTCGTCTGCAAGACCACGAGCGCGTTGATCCCTTGAGCTTCACAGGCGGCCATGGCCCGGCGCAGGGACGCGTCATCAATGGCCTTTTCGGGCGGTTCAACCACGTCAAATTCCGATTGTCGCAGCCGGCCACGCACCCGCTCCTCCATCCGTTGTCCCCATTCCATGTCGAAACCGGGACGCCGGCGCCCGATGAAAATGACGCCCACCTTTGGCTGTTTTTCTCTGAGGCCGCTCATAATTTCACCCGAAGCGAAACGTGTTTGGTTTCCAGAAACGCATCCATGCCTTCGCTGCCCAGTTCGCGTCCCCACCCGCTTTGTTTGACGCCGCCGAAGGGACATTGGCTCGTAGTGGGAACTCCATCGTTCAGGCCGATCATGCCGGCTTCCAGCGATTCCATCAGGCGATAAGCCCGGTCGAGATCGCGCGTGAAAGCGTATGCGCTCAGCCCGAATGGAGACGCATTGGCCCGCTCAATGGCCTCCGCCTCGGTATCGAACGCGCAAACTGGCGCTACCGGGGCGAACGTCTCCTCAATCATGCACAGCGCCCTGGCCGGAACGTCGGACAAAACTGTCGGCTCAAGGAACCAGCCTTTGCGCGCGATCCGCTTCCCCCCGCACAACAGGCGCGCGCCACAGCGGGTGGCGTCCTCAATGTGTTCCAGCGCCTTGGTTAAACCTTCTTCGTTGATAAGCGGACCCACCTGCACGCCGTCTTCCAATCCGTCACCGGTCTTCAGCGCGCGGGTTTGTTCAACCAGCCGTTCGACAAATTTGGGGTAAATCGAACGTTGAACGTAAATGCGGTTCGACGCGATGCAGGATTGGCCGGTATTGCGAAACTTGGTAATCATCACGCCCTCGACCGCCACATCCAGGTCGGCATCTTCGAAAACCAAAACGGGAGCGTGTCCGCCAAGTTCCAAAGACAGCGGCTTGATTCCCGCTGCCGCGCCCTGGATCAACGTTCGCCCCACTTCGGTCGAGCCGGTGAAACTAATCTTGCGGCAGAGCGGGTTCGCTAGAAATTCCGCGGCAATTTCCCCGGCTTTGCCCGCCACCAGTTGAAAAACTCCCTTCGGCAATTGCGCGGCTTCGACGCATTCGGCAAAGGCCACGGCGCACAAGGGCGTGGCGCTCGCCGGCTTGAGGATCGCGGTGCAACCAGCCGCCAGCGCCGGGGCAATCTTGCGCACCGCGAGCACCAGCGGGAAATTCCAGGGGCTGATCGCGGCGACAACTCCCATCGGTGTTTTGATCACCAAATGACGTTTGCCATCGGCCTGGTTGGGAACGATCCGGCCATAGCAGCGCCCCGCTTCTTCGGCAAACCAGAGCAGATGAGCGACCGTCATATCGACTTCACCGCGGCTTTGCGCCAGAGGTTTGCCGTTCTCCAGCGTGATCGTCCGGGCCACCTCGTCGCGCCGTTGCTCCAACTCGCCGGCAATTTTTCTCAAATAGTCGCCACGCGCCTTGGCGGGGAGTTTGCGCCAACTTGGAAAAGCCGCGTGCGCATCGGCCACGGCTTGAGCCACCATCTTGCGATCTCCCGTGCAAACCTCGGCAAACGGTTCCGCCGTGGCCGGGTTTACGACGCGCAGCGTGGTTTGGGTGCTCACCCACCCGCCGTTGAGATAAAGCGGGGAGGTCTTCACTGCTTGGGTACCTTCTTCCAATCGTTCAGGAACATCTCGATGCCCAGGTCAGTCAATGGATGGTGGTAAAGTTGCTGGACGACATCGAAGGCCATCGTGCAAATCTCCGCTCCCGCCAGCGCGGCTTCGAGCACGTGCAAAGGGTGCCGCACGGCGGCGACGATGATCTCGGTGGGATATTTGTAGTTGGTGTAGATGGTCTTGATCTGCCGCGCGAGATCCATGCCAACGTGCCCGATGGCGTCCAGCCGGCCGACAAACGGGCTGATGTACGTCGCGCCGCACTTCGCGGCCAGCAGCGCCTGCAGCGGAGAAAAGGTCACGGTCACGTTCGTCTTGATTCCTTCGGCGGTAAATTGCTTCACGGCCTTCAACCCCTCCACAGTATTGACCACCTTGACCACGACATTCTTATGGATCTTTGCAAGTGCCCGCCCTTCGGAAAGGATTTCCTCGGCCTTCAAACCAATTGTCTCCAAACTGATGGGACCGTCAACGATCTCGCAGATTTCGCGATAAACCTTGGCGGGAGGCCGCCCGGTTTTCGCGACGTGCGTGGGATTGGTCGTGACGCCGTCGATGATGCCCCACTCATAGGCTTCGCGAATTTGTTTAACATCCGCAGTATCCAGAAATATCTTCATAGTGCTTTCATTTCACGTGGTCTTGGTTTGGTCCGGCTCCCGGGAAGCCAGACGCGTCCCAGCCAGCGCTCCTGAAAAAGCCAGTCATTGGCCGTTTCAGAAATTATCGGGTTGGTTTCCATTCATGCACGGCCAGCGCCGCCGCTCCGAGCGCCCCGCTGTACTCGCCCATCGTGGAATTCACAATGGATGGCAGATCGGCGCCGGACGCATGCAGCAACTCCTCCGCCTGTGCCCGCAAGGGACGCAGCAGAGTGTCTCCCAGCAACGTCAGCGGCCCCGCCAGAATGACCTTGGAGGAATTCAAGGCCAGTACGAGTTGTCCCACCGCCTGGCCAAGCATCTCTGCGGCTACTTCAAGGACTCGCGAGGTCAACGTGTCCCTTTGTTGCGCGGCGCGCACGACGTCCTTAAAGCTGAGCGGACCGGGCTGCGCGAACAAAACACTTTTTTCCTTCGACTCTCGAGCCCGTTCGAGCGCCGCGAGAATTGCGCGCACCGAGGCCACTTCCTGAAGTTCCACATCCGCCGTCGCCGAAGCTTCGCCCATGAAATAGCGCGCCATCGCGGACTTGGGCCAGGTGAAGCGCCAGCGGCCAATTTCGCCCGCGCGGTGGGCGGAACCGCGTTGCAGTTGCCCGCCCGCCACGATGCCTGCGCCAATACCGCTGCGAATGCCAATGCACAAAAAATCCCCCTGCCCGCGCCCCTGGCCAAACCACATTTCCGCCAGGGCCATCGAACGGATCGTGTTTTCAATATAGACCGGCACGCCGAACTGTTGGGCAAGCGGCTCCGTGATCCGCACGTTGTGCCAGTTTTGAATGTATTTGTAATCGATGGCCAGGCCCTTGGCCGGATCGACCAGGCCGGGAACTCCGATGCCGATGGCCAGCAACCGACTTTGGTTGCCGGGCAGCACGGACTTGATGGCTTGCTCGATTTTTTTCAGAATCTGCGGAACGGTGTCCGTCTCCTCAATCGGCTTATGAATATGTTTTACCGGCGTGTCGGAAAAATCCACGGACATGGCCATGATATTGCGCGCCTCGAAGTCGATGCCGATAAATTCCCCGCCGTCCGGGTTCAACCGCAAAGCCGTCGGTGGGCGTCCAGCCTCCGCGTCCGCATTCTCCACAGCCGCGGACTCCGTCAGAAACCCCTCTTCAATCAACCGTCCGACATAATTCCCAACCGTCGAAGGCGCAATCCGCAGTTCACGCGCGAGTGCGACCCGGGAAAAGCCAGGACGGGCACGCACCCGTTTCAGGATTTCCGATTCTAGATTGGCCACTTGTCCGAATGTGAGTCGCACAAATTATTTGTTAAAAATAATAATGACCTATGTGGCGCATTGTCAATAATTTATCACTGGCGAGTCCAACCAATCATTGGTTTGACCGGAGCATGTTTGCTCGCTGCCTTTGAAGTTCATCTCTCATGCGGAAACTCTATAGTCTATTAAATCACGCAACCAAGGGCGTGACCAGCCTTTCTTGCGACAGATGCTTTAACCGGGTTAATCAAATGCCGAGAACGCGGATCAACTCGAGCACCAGCAAGGCCACCGCCAGCACCGCCAAAAAACTGGCCACCAGCGGCTTCAACCCGGTCTGGCGCATCGCCGCAAATTTTGTCTCTAATCCCACGCCGGCCATGCTGACGACAATGCACAACCGGGAAACCCTTTCCGCCGCCACCGCCACGCTGAAGGAATGCGTGCCAGCACCCACGAAAGCAGCGTCATGGACGGCGATTTCCGGAAACAGCCCCAGTGTTTTCAACAAGGCCATGCCGAGGAACCCGAGGATGAACGTGGGAAACAGACGCAGGTAATTGATTTTTCTGCGACCGCCGCCGGTTTCGCGGGCTTTACCCCACGCATAAAACAAACCAATGACGAACACCACCGGCGCCAGCAGGCAAACCCGCGCCAGTTTTACGATCGTTGCTGTATCGCCGGCCTCAGGAGTGTATTCCATGTTGTTAGGCCAATAAGCGTAACCTGCGGCAATAACTTGCGGGGTTTGATGAATTGCCAAACCGGCCCAGACGCCGAATTGCCTGGAGCTCAGGTTCAACATGTGACCCACCAAAGGCAAAATGAACATCCCCAACATTCCCAGCAAGGTCACAGTCGCCACGCTGAAAGCGACATCCTTTTCTTCCGCTTCAATTACCGGCGCCGTAGCCACGATCGCCGTGCCTCCACAGATGGCCGTTCCCACCCCAAGCAAGGTGCCCAGTTTCTGCGGCAGCTTCATCCAACGGGCGAGCAGAAAAAGCAGACCAAGGGCCACTACTGTTTCGAGGCAGCTTAAGGCCAGTCCCGTCAATCCCACTTTCATCAGATCGCCGAAATGAAGCCTCGCGCCCAACAGCACAATCCCCAACGGCAAAACTTTTCTGACGGAAAATTTTAAACCGGGTTGAAGCACCTTTGGCAGCTTCCATAGGTTCCCAACGATCATGCCGAGGATGATGGCAATCATGACCGGCTCGATGGGATGCATCATTTTTCCCGCCCCCATCCTCATGGTGAAGGGCCAGAAATCGAGTTCGCCCATCCAGAGCGCCACCAGGGTAATTCCAGCAGCCAGCAAAATGCCCCACAGCGGCTGCTCCTGCATCGTCGGGGCGATGATCGGCACGCCGCGCCTCAGGCTCAGCACATCCACGTCCGAACCTTCCATGGAATCAAGGAATTCTGCCCAGGCGTAATCGTTCTTGCTTTGACCCATGCTAACTCAACGGTGTAAACATTTGAGAAACTGACGTCAACGATATTATTGCATATAGCGAAATTATTATCACGCATCAGCTTGAACCGGGAGACTGCGAGATTCAGATCCAGCAAATGGCAAACACCAACTACCAAGCCCCAAACACCAGAAAAACTCGAAATTTTAAGCGCCAAATCCTTGTCAAGCATGATTGGCGCGCTTGATTTCTGATGCTCGGTGATTGGAGCTTGCGTTATCGGCGACCTGCCAGATTGCTCTTGCCATCCATGGCGGTTGCGGCACACTCGAAATTACTTCACAAATAAAAATTATCCGGTAAAATCGCTTGCATATGCCTCCAATCCATGACTTGCGCGCGGGAAATTCAAGTCGCCGAAATTTCCTTCGCACCACCCTGCTGGCTGGCGCAAGTGGAATGCTTTTGAGCCCGTTGACACGCGCATTGGCCGGTGACCAGGTTACGCTGCCGTTCGCCAATGGCACGCGTCGGTTGGCCGTTTTCCCGCAAAAGCGGCCGCTCATTCTCCTGACCACCCGCCCACCGCAACTGGAAACACCTTTTGCGACTTTCAACGACGGAATCCTTACACCCAATGACGCTTTCTTCGTCCGATATCATTTATCGCAAATCCCCACCGTGATTGATCCCGCGGAATTCCGCGTGCAGATCAAGGGCAAGGTGAATTCACCGCTCTCACTGTCATTGAATGATTTGAAGACGCAGTTTGAGGCCGTTGAAGTAGTGGCCATCAATCAATGCTCCGGCAACGGACGTGGATTCAGCCAACCGCGTGTGCCTGGTGGACAGTTGGGCAATGGCGCGATGGGCAACGCGCGCTGGAAGGGTGTCAGGCTCAAGGATGTCCTGGCCAAAGCGGGAGTCGCCGCCGGCGCGAAGCAGGTCACGTTTGAAGGATTGGATCGCCCAGTCAGCGAGAAAACTCCGGCCTTCGTCAAGTCGCTTGACCTGGACCACGCGCTTGATGGCGAGGTGATGCTGGCATACCAGATGAACGGCGAGGACTTGCCAATGCTTAATGGCTATCCAGTCCGACTCGTGGTCCCCGGGTATTACGGCACCTATTGGGTCAAGCACGTCAATCAAATCACGGTCGTGGACGAAGATTTTAAAGGCTTTTGGGTCGCCAGCGCTTACCGAATTCCCGATAACGATTGCGCTTGCGTAGATCCCGGCACGACACCAGCCAAAACGATACCGATTGCGCGATTCAACGTCCGCTCCTTTATCACCAGCCTGAAGGATGGAGACAAAGTGACCGTGGGAAAAACCCAACTCGTCCGCGGCATCGCTTTTGATGGGGGCTATGGCATTGTCAACGTCCGCTTCTCCGAGGATGGCGGCAAAACCTGGCGCGAAACGACCTTGGGCAAGGATTACGGCAAATACTCCTTCCGGGAATGGACGTGCGAGTTCCGGCCGCAAAACTCCGGTGACTATGAACTTAAGGTCTGCGCCACGAATCGCACCGGCCAAACGCAGCCGCTGACAGCCGTGTGGAATCCGTCGGGTTACATGCGCAATGTCATCGAATCAGTGCGGGTCGTCGCCAGTTGAATCCCCTTTGAACCACCACGAAGCACGAATGAAAAACCAATCTGACATGCTCGAATCCAATGGCGCTGGCTGCGTTGGAAGCTCTCGTCATTCAAAGCGAACGAAAGTCCGCGCAGAAAAAACGTCGACAAACCCGCGGTTTGTCGGGCTGGTTTTGCTCGCCGGCCTTATGGCACTGGCCTCCCCTCTCATGGCCGGTGTGCTGAAAATTGAACTTCCTCCCGAGACCGCTTCCTTCAAGCCAGTGCCGGGCGCGGAAATCGCCAACGCCCAATGCCTGACCTGCCACTCGATGGAGTACGTACTCACGCAGCCACCATTGACGCGAACTTATTGGGCATCGGCCGTGAAAAAAATGCGGGAAAAATTTGGCGCAGTAATTCCGGAAGACCAGATCGAGCCTCTGGTCAAATACCTCACCGAAAATTATGGCGTCGAGACGAATCGCCCATCCAACGTCCCTACAGCCACTGATCTGAAGTCTGGCTCGGCGCCCATCCAAAACATGAGCGTCGAGACCCTCGCGACCCGATACGGGTGCCTGAGTTGTCATAATGTGAACGTGAAAATCGTCGGCCCCGCCTACAAAGACGTCGCTACGAAGTATCGTAATGACCCCGCGGCGCTCGATAAAATCTCCCAGCAAATCCATGACGGCGGGTCAGGTAAATGGGGACCGGTCATCATGCCTCCTTTTCCGATGCTGTCCGACGCCGAAGCGAGAATGCTGGGAACCTGGATCATGAGCCAGGGCGTGCCCAAGTGAGAATGTCAAACACGCAGAAAAACTGGTCGAGAACCACATGAATACAATGAACCGCAGACATTTCCTCCGTAACTGCGCTTTTAGCGCCACATTCGTTGCTTCGGGAGCGTTGGTCAGTTGTTCCAGCACCGCTCCTCGCAAGGGAGCCAGAGAAGCGGCTGGCCCGAAGATGTCACTGAACAAAGGCTGGCTTTTCGGCGGAAAGTTTGCCGAGGGCGCGGACAAGGCGGGGTTTGATGACAGCTCGTTTTCACAGATTGTCTTGCCGCATTCCGTCACCAAACTTTCCTGGCACAAGTGGGACCCGGCAACGTGGGAAAATACTTGGATTTACCGGCGGCATTTCTCCTTGGCTGAGGCATCCAGGAAAGGCCGTGTGTTTCTCGATTTCGAACGCGTCATGGCAGGAGCAAGACCAAGCATAAACGACCGCGCTCTGCCTGAACACCTCGGCGGTTACCTGCCTTTCCATTACGAAATCACTGAGTGGCTCAAGGACGGGGATAATGTGCTGGCGGTGGTCGTTGATTCGCGCTGGCAAAACGTGCCGCCTGAAGGAAATCCAAAAGGGCCGTCCTCGGTCGATTATCTTGAGCCCGGCGGAATTCCCGGGTCAGTCAGTTTGCGCGTCATGCCGCCGGTGTTCATCAGCGATGTTTTTGCCAAGCCAGTCAAAGTGCTCGATCCTGATCGGAGCGTGGAAGTTATCTGCACCGTTGACGCAGCCACGCCGGCTCACAATCCGGTGCAAATTAAAGTGGACCTGATGGATGGCAGCCGTCGTCTGGCGACCGTTTCAAAAACTCTCCAACTGGAGAAACCCGGCGGGACGGAATGCAGGCTCACCCTTTCAAAACTGGGGAACGTCAAACTGTGGCATGTGGACGGCCCCCAACTTTATGAGATTGTCACCACCCTCACAGCCGAGGGCCAATCGGCCCATCAGCACCGCACACGGATCGGGTTGCGCGAGGCGCGCTTCGAAGCAGATGGGTTTTTCCTCAACGGCGAACGGTTCCGGCTTTTCGGTCTGGACCGACATGAAATTTATCCGTACGTCGGTTTCGCCATGCCCAGCCGCGTGATGCGCCGCGACGCGGAAATCCTTCGCCGCGAGTTCAATTGCAACATCGTCCGCTGCTCGCATTATCCACAGACCAAAGCTTTTCTCGACGCGTGCGACGAATTGGGATTGATGGTGTGGGAGGAAGTTCCAGGCTGGGGATTTCTTGGCAACGACGCTTGGAAAGAACTGCTGGTTCGCAACGCGGAAGACATGATTCGCCGCGACCGAAATCATCCTTCCATCATTATTTGGGGGACGCGCGCCAACGAGTCCGCCAACGACGTGCCGCTGTACCGTCGAACCAAGGAATTGGCGAAATCCCTCGATGATTCCCGGCCTACTTCCGGCTCGATGACCAGCGGGTCCAGAAAGAATTGGGAACGGGACTGGCACGAGGATGTCTTTGCGTACGACGACTACCACAATGCCCCGGACGGGACCGTGGGTATCGACAAACCCCTGCCGGGCGTGCCCTATATGCTGGCTGAAGTCGTGGGACAATGGTCGTACGGTGGCAAGGGGTTTACCAACAAATACCGCCGGGCGGGCGATCTGGCCATTCAGGTCCAGCAGGCCGTCTGGCACGCGCAAGCTCATGACCGGGCGGCGGCATATCCCCGTTTCTGCGGAGTCATCGCCTGGTGCGGCTTTGATTACGGCAGCTTAATGAACGCAAACGAAGCCGTAAAATGTCCGGGCGTCGCCGATGTTTTCCGAATCCCCAAATTAGGCGCGGCTTTTTATCAGGCGCAACTCAGCCCGAAAGTGCGCGTGGTTATCCAACCGTCCTTCCATTGGGACTTCGGTCCAAAATCTCCGCGCGGGCCGGGCAGGAATGCCGCCATTTTTTCCAACTGTGAGCGACTCGAGATTTTTGTTGCCGGAAAACACCTCGCCACGGCAAAACCGGATTCCGAGCATTACCCCAACTTGAAATACCCGCCGTTCTTCTGTGATCTCGACGTGGACGGCGCAGCCAATCCCGAGCTTCGCATTGAAGGATATATCGGCGACCGTCTGGCGCTTTCCAGATCGTTCTCGTCCGACACCAGCCAGGATCAGTTCATGCTGGCGGCGGATGATCGGGAATTGATCGCGGATGGTGTTGATGCCACCCGGCTGGCCTTCAGAGTGGCAGACAAATACGGCGCAGATCGCGCATTCGCGGGCGGGGAAGTCGCGTTTGAGCTTACTGGTCCGGGCACGATTGTGGGGGACAACCCCTTTGCTTTGGCGGATAGTGGAGGCGTGGGAGCAGTATGGGTTAAAACGATTCCAGATCGTTCCGGCCGAATTGCCATCAAAGCAACTCATTCCTCACTGGGCGCAAAATTGCTCGAAATACGCGCGCGTTCCGGGGCCTAATCGAATTCGTCCAGCAGCAGGCGAAACACTGGACGGCTCGCAGGACGCAGTTCGCGGTCGTGTGCGCCCGTCGTTCTCCTATTTCGGCTTCGCGCTGAATTTCTTCCGCCGATAATCCGAGGGCCGCCAGCCGATCCATTTGGTGAAGGCGTTCGAGAAGACGAAGGGATTGTGGTAACCAACTTCGAAGGCGATGGCCTCGATGGTTTGCTCGGTGGCTCCCAGCAGTTCGCAGGCGCGGCGCATCCGCAAATAAGTCACCTGATGCATCGGGCTTCGTCCGAGCTGCCGGCGGCACAACCGGCGCAAATGCTCGTTGCTGTAGCCAGCTTCCCGCGCCAGGCGGGCCAGCGTCCAGTCGTCCGCAAGCCGCGAAGCGACACGTTCCCAGAGCATGCGCAACTGGTCCGGTTGATCCGACGGCTGCGCGAAGCGCAATACGTACGCATGAATTAAATCTGTCCATTCCTGCATCAAAGTCGGCTGGCCGGGACCGCTGCACTCGTACATCAACCCCAGGATGGCGGAGCGGAGCGGCAGCGCTTCGAAGCGCGCCATGACCGGGGTCGTGGCATTCGCGATGGGGCGCTGTTCCGCCGGACGCTGATAGCAGGCCCAACAAAACTCCCAGCGGCTGCCCGGCACCGCTTCGAAAGCGTTGAGCGTGTGCGCCGGCAGCAGGCACGCGAAACCCTCGCGACACACCCGCCACCGCCCGTCGATCAACACACGGCCTCGGCCGCCGAAGCACGCCAGGAAGTAGGTCGTCGTTTGTTTCGTCCGCACGATCCGTGTCGGGGCGATCGCTTCCTGGATCCCGATGTGGACCATCGAATATTGGTCCAGCGTCTGGCAAACGGGAAAATCCGCAATCCAGGGGCGCAACTCCACATTCGTTGCCCTGACTCCGCGCATCCGCGTGCGCGGGCTGTGGACCGTCACGTCAACCAACCCTGTCGGACTTTGGTTCATGCAGCTTTCTTATCGTAAAAGACGGCTTTCACCTTGGCGATAACAAATTCGGTCGGACGCGAATAAAACATTCCTTTTTGC
>JAJPHR010000090.1 GCA_021325145.1 Verrucomicrobiota bacterium
CTGGTGCTCGAGGCCTTCCAGGAAGTGATTCCCGGTGTGAAGGGTTCGCTGGTCTATTTCATCAGCCACAATATTGCGCGCAAGGAACTGCTGCCGAATGGCCATGGCGGTTTCGCCGGCGAAGGCTGGGTGCATCGCAAGGGAGCCACGCGCGCATTCCCGGCATTTCATCCTTCGTTGAAAGACACGCCATTTCTGGCTACCGGTCATCCCATTTTGCTGCCGGGAAATCCGACCGCAGGCAGCGTAATCATGGTTGCGGACGCGGGCGCGGAAAAGAGCGCCTACTCCGTGAACCATGGCGCTGGCCGCTGCATGGGCCGCAAGGCCGCTGACCGGGCGCTCGACCAGAAGACTGTTGATGAGGAATTCGTTACCAACGACATTCTCACCAACTGCCGTCAATATCCGAAAGACGAAGCGCCCGCGGCATACAAAGACTTCGACTCCGTGCTGGATTCAGTCAAACTCGCCGGCCTCGCCAGCGAGGTTGCCCGGTTGAAGGCGCGCTTAGTCATCAAGGATTCGGACGCCAGCCTGAGAGGTGCGGCATAGCGGTTGTGATTGCACGCCGGATGATTTGCGGCGTGAACTACCGTCATTGTCTGGGAAGCACCTCATCCAAGTTTGCTCGATTGGGCGAGAGAAGCCGTCAGCGTTACCGATAGTGTGCGTGTGCCTGGCGGTAAGCTTTCGGCAAGAAGCATTACTGCGCGAGAATTGCATTCATGTTCCGATAGATGTCGCGGCAGAGCGAGACATGGGAGCCAGCGGAAGTTCCGGGCGGATTCAAATTGTATGTCTTGTAGAGTCGTGCGAATTCTCTGCGAGCCTGACGGTAGTAGTCCGTGCCTGGAGGCTTTGAATCCACAGTGACCGAGCCCGGGGTGGGCATCCAAACGGAAAAGGCGGGAACGATGCCGCGGCTGGCGAGCCACTCGGCTCCAGCCAGCATGTCCTCAAGCGGCTCCAGACCGGCGACGAAGGCGCTGAACGCTTTGTTGGGACCGAATTTGCCGGCGATGTGCTCCAAGGCGCGCAACTGTCCTGCGCGCGTGACGTGACGCGCGTGACCAGGAGCAAAGCGCGCGTGCAGCTCCGGATTCCAAACGTGCAGGTCATGGCCCACGCGGTCGGCGCCGGCTTCGAAGATTTGATCAACATCATGTGGATTCCTTGCGGCAGTGATGTAGCAATAGAGTTCGGATTTGATTTTATCCAAGCCCACTATCTGATCAATGGTTCGCAGCAATTCTGCGTAGCGCCGACATTCCGTTTGACTTCCGAAAAGAGTCCCGCCGGTCAATTGAACTTCTTGGACACCGACGTTTTCAATTGCCCAACGGATGATTTCTGCGACCTCTGCATACGACGGGCTGGGAAGGTCGTAGCCGGCCATCTCGGCTTTGACCTGGAAACAAAACGAACAGGTTTCACGCGTCTTTACGTAATCGCAGGACCATAGGTAAAAGAATGCAAGCGTCGAGCGGCCTTCCAGCACGGCGATAGAGCCGAACGGATGGCCTGCGGTCGTTTTTTGTTGATAGTAATTGGTGGCCGCCGGAAAGGTAACGTCGGCGACCGGCGTCCCTTCCTCAAACAACATTGGTTTTCCATTTTGCAGGCCCAGCGCGAAACGAGAATTCTCATTTGCATGGAGATGGACCGCCACCTCGCCGGGAAGAATGAGGCAGTTACACGCGTAGGGATTGCTTGGGGGCTCCAGCCGCGCCCAGTCGGCCACCGCATCGTATACCTCCTGTGGATATCGAACCCCGGCACCGACCAACGCGCATTTGAGATCCAGCGAGTGCAGCGCGTCTGCCGCGAGGCGCGGTTTATGCGAACCTGTTATTGGAGTGTTCATCGTCAACTTCAGGGTTCAAGCTCGGGCTCGCGACACTTGCCATCGATTCCGGCTGCTCTTTAAATGCATATCCAATCCCGGCGCCAAAGCCAAAGCCATACAACACGCCCCAGCCTAACTTTGCGACGAGCGCCACTTGCGCCTTGGAGAATCCGCCAAGGCCACCCAACGAGACCATTAATTTACCACCGAGGAAGTACCCCGCCGAATGCGCGACGAACACCACAGCGCACGTTTTCACAAAGCTTCCCCGGCCGCCAAGGCGCCAGCTTGCCATCGCAACAAAAGCAACGCTGCCCAGGAGAGAAGCAAGCCATTCGCCCAAACCAAAATGAAGAACGAACCAACTCAGAGACCAAACGGTTGCATAAGCAAAAAACGCTGGAATGAAAACTGAGTAGAAGCGGAGAAGGCGATTCGACCCGTTGACGAGCGGATGCATGAGCAAACCCGATGCTCCAAGAAAGACGATCATGCAAGTCGCGAACAAGCCGATTTCGCCAAAATGGGCATGCAGCCATCTGCCACCAAGGGCCCAAACGGCGAATCCAAGCAGGCTCACCATGGCAAAACTTACCGCGCCAAGGATCATTGCGCTGATCGTTGAACGCGGAGGTTGGCCGGGAGATTTCATTGGACTTGAGTCCGGTTGACTTCCAACGCCGGCAGGGAAACTCGCCAGGCGAGGACTGCCAGCACGAAAACAACCGCAGCCAGCGCCATCAGTGCAGGCGTATAGGATCCTGTTCTGGCTGCGCATTTGGCGAATAAGAGCGGTCCAACAGCGGACGACACAACCGTCAGCAATTGCGCGGCTCCCTGAATCCGCCCCAACTGAGCGCGGCCGAACGCCTGCCCCCAAATGGAAAAGAAGACCACCGTGATGAATCCCGCCGCTCCGCCCACGAGCGCCGCGAAAATCCACAGATGCGCGAAGGTTTTGATGAACGGCAGCATCAGCAATGCCGCCGTGTAAATAAAAAGACCAATGGCCATGAGAGTTCGAAACGGTCTGCGCAGCGCCATCCACCCGCACGCAAGTTGGCCGACCAGAGCGAACAAGGTGGTGACCGCCAGAAAATTGTGGTACGCCGCTTGATCAAATCCGTGCTCGGCGAGGACGGCTTCATTGAACAGACCAAGGCCCGAGGACACGAGATTGAACATCGCCGCTGCCAATCCAAAGATCCAGAATGCCGGAGTCTTTAGAGCCCGCGGCAGGCTTAAACTGGCCGATGAACTGACTGCCTCGTCATTCGCTCTTTTTTCCAGCCGGTCACCGCGAAGAAATAGCAACGACACGGGCGCAATGCCAATTGCAAGCGCGATGGCAATCTGCTGCCATGCGATTCTCCAGCCACGATTGGAGACGGCGGCGCCAACCACGACGAAGGCCACGACGAAGAAAGCGCTCAAGAGAAACGAGTAAACTCCCATCGCAGGCCCCAGCCGTTTGCCAAAAGATCGGCCGGCCACGGTAATGCTGGCGACCGAAAGCGCACTTTGGCCAAAAGCGCGTGTGAACAGAAGCAATATGAACAGCCCCATTGGCCCACCGGAATAAACGCTCATTTGCCACACAGTTCCCGCCAGCAACAGGACCAGCGCGGTGGCCACGAGTTTTGAGCCGAGCCGGTCAACGAGATAGCCGGCAGGGAAACAAAATGCCGCGCCGAGGAGTGTGGCCCAAAGATTGATCGCGGCGTAGTCAACACGATCAAGATGCAAATCTCTCAGGAGCGGCTCGGTTATTAATCCCAGTCCCTGCGTTCTGCCCGGCAAGGTTGCCAGCATCAGCAGCGCGGCAATTGTGATCGAAATCCAGCCGTAGTTGAAGAAAACGCGTTCCTCGGTTGCAGCAACCGCCTTCGCTGGTGACGATATCGAACAGGGTGGCATGCTCAAAGGCGAAACATATCGATCTTCCGGTGTTTATGATACGCAAGTTCCTGACAGTAGAACGGGCGCGCACTTTTCAGGACTCGGATTTACCATTGCCCGCGAGTTTAAATGGATTTGCCGCAAAATGGAACATGATTGCGCTGGTTCGTCTGAGTAAGCGCTCGTTCACAACCGCATGGGTCTGCAGGTTTTGGCAAGCGAACGAATGTGCAGGAGCGAAAGTTCCAAGCGACGAAAAAACCGGCGTGGAAGACGACGAGCCGAAATTGCTTCTAAGAGAAGAAAAGTTGTAAGTCGTTGAAGGAGATGGAGCGAGCGAAGGGATTCGAACCCTCGACGTTCACCTTGGCAAGGTGATGCTCTACCAGACTGAGCTACGCTCGCTGCCGTTGCAGTGTCAAAAATTAAGGGAATCCGGCGGGATTGCAAGCTGTTTTTTGGTGGGAAACGATTCCAGGCGTCCGCTTTCATCCCACATTTGCGAACTTCCGCGAGGGCTTGGAGTGTGCGTGCAGCGCCGCTTGGTGTCGGTAGCGAATCGGCCAGGCAGCGGGAGCATCCCGGCGATTCGAAAGCGACGCTGGCGCGTTCATCCACCCCCCACAAGCGCCGCATACCAGAGTGATCTCCGGCTCAACTAACTCTAATCGCCCGCCCACGACAGCCGGTTTCTCCCAAATTTCTCCGTCGGGAGTTCCTTGACTGTCGGCGGTTTTATAGCTATTAGTCAGCACGACAATCTCTCAGAGCGCTCTATGAACAACTCAGATCCAGGGAAAGCGGGATCGTTCTCGCGCCGCTCCTTCCTCAAAAGCATCGGCACCACTGCGGTGGCCACGGCGGCCGCGCAGACGCAGAGCATCGCGGCGGAATTGGAGAAAGCCAACGCCGAAACCACCATCGGGCCGGGCGCGGTACCGGTGACGTTGCAGGTGAACGGCGAGGCGCTCAAGTTGCAACTCGAGCCACGCGTCACGCTGCTGGATGCGCTCCGGAATTATTCGAGCCTGACCGGCAGCAAGGAGGGTTGCGACCGCGGAACCTGCGGCGCTTGCACGGTGATGATCGACGACACGCCGGTCTATTCCTGCATGAAACTGGCCATCGAAGCCCAGGGTCATGCCATTACCACCGTGGAGGGGCTGGCAAAGGACGGCAAGTTGACGAAGGTCCAGCAGGCATTCATGGAACGGGACGCGTTGATGTGCGGTTATTGCACGCCGGGTTTCGTGATGAGTGTGAGCGCGTTGTTGAAGAAGAATTTCCGCCCCACGGCGGACGAGGTGCGGCATGCCTGCGTGGGAAACATTTGCCGTTGCGGCACGTATCCGCGCATCATGGAAGCGGCGTTGCAAGCGGCGGGCGTGGCCACCGCCATGAACAAAACGGAGGTGATTACTTATGGCTGATACTCCCGCTCCCGAATTGCATTGGCCAAAAGACCCGAAATACATCAGCCAGAGCACCCGGCGCATCGACGCGGTGGCGAAGCTGACGGGCAAGGCGCGCTATTCCTCGGACATCCAGGCCGAGGGCTGGCTTTACGGCATGATCCTGCGCTCGAAGTGGGCCGCCGCCAGAATCACGAGCATTAATTGCGAAAAGGCCCTGAAAGTTCCCGGCATCAAGGCAGCCGTCACGGTGAAGGATGGCGAAAGGCGCATTCACTATTACGGCGAAGAATTGGCGGCGGTGGCCGGCACGAGCAAAACAGCCTGTCTCGACGCCTTGCGGGCCATCGAGGTCAAGGCGGACGAACTGCCCTTTGCCGTGCGCGAAGAAGATGCGATGAAGCCGGACGCACCAAAGGTTTGGGACGACACGGATTCCAACGTCTCCAAACCCAAGGTGACCGAACGCGGCGAGGTGGACAAGGCTTTCAGTGAATGCTCGGCGGTGGTCGAAGGATTTTTCGTCACGCCGGTCCAGATTCATCATCCAATGGAAACGCATGGCAACACCGTTTCCTGGACGGATGAAGGCGTCACCGCTTACGCCTCCACGCAAGGCATTTCCAGCGTGCGCGATGGCTTGGCGGGCGCGCTCAAGGTGCCGAACAGCCAGGTGCGCGTCCTCACGGATTACATGGGCGGCGGTTTTGGCGCGAAGTTTGGGCAGGGCGTTGAAGGCACGCTGGCGGCGCGGCTGTCGAAGGAAGCCAAAGCGCCGGTGCGGCTGATGCTTACTCGCTTTGACCAGGCGCTCGCGGTCGGAAACCGGCCCTCAAGTTTTCAGAAGATCAAGCTGGGCGCGACAGCCGATGGGAAGTTGCACGCTTTCCAGTTGGAATCCTACGGCACAGCGGGCATTGGCGCGGGGGCATCATCGGCGGGCGGCGGTGGCGGGGCGGATTTTCCGGCGCCGTATCTTTACAAGATCGCCAATGACAATGTGCGCGTGACGCAGACCACGGTGGCGGTCAATGCGGGTTCGGCCCGCGCGTTTCGCGCGCCAGGGAATCCCACGGCTTCGTTCGCCATGGAAAGCATCCTGGATGAACTGGCAGTGAAGATGGGCGTGGATCCCCTGGAACTTCGCATCAAGAACGATCCGAACAAGGAACGCCAGCAGGAATACAAGGTCGGTGCGGAACGGTTTGGCTGGAAGGAGAAATACAAGAAACCCGGCAGTTCACCGGGCGTTATCAAAACGGGCATCGGCCTTGCCAGCGCCACTTGGGGCGGTGGCGGCAGCAAGAACACCCGGGGCGAAGTCCAGATCAGCCCGGATGGCAGCGTGGAAGTGCGAATGGGTGTGCAGGATCTCGGCACAGGCACGCGGACGGTTCTGGCGGTGATCGCCGCGGAAGTGTTTGGGTTGAAGCCTGAGCAAATCACCGTGAAGATTGGGGACACGCATTACCCACCGGGACCCGGCAGCGGCGGCAGCACCACTTGCGCTTCGATTTCTCCGGCGATTTTCGATACCTGCACGAACGCTCTGCAACAACTCCAAACACAAACCGGCATTGCTGATGCGCGCGGGGAAAACTGGCTGGGGGCTTGCAAGAAACTTGGGGTCAATCCGTTGACCGTGCAGGGCAAATGGCAGGAAGGGCTTTCTTCGCGCGGCGCGGGCGGCGTGCAATTTGCCGAAGTGGCGGTCGATACCGAAACCGGGCTTGTCACGGTCAAGAAAATGACCTGCGTGCATGATTGCGGGTTGATCATCAACAAGCTCACGCTCGAAAGCCAGATTTACGGCGGCGTCATCATGGGCATGGGTTACGCGCTTTACGAACAGCGCGTCATGGACCGCCAGTCCGGCGTCGTGCTCAATCCGAACTTCGAAACTTACAAACTGACGGGGCTGTCGGACATGCCGGAGTTTGACATCGTGCTGTTGAACATGCCCGAGCGCGGGGTCATTGGCATCGGGGAACCGGCCACAATCCCCACCGCCTCGGCCATCGCCAACGCCGTGGCCAACGCCATCGGCGTGCGCGTCAGCAGCCTGCCGATCACGCCGGACAAAGTGTTGCAAGCCCTCGGCAAAGTCCCGACGGCCAAACCCGAATCCGTATCATGAAATCATTCGCCTACGCCTCCGCGCGGTCCGTCGATTCCGCCCAGCAAATGGTCGGCGACAACGGCCAGTATCTTGCCGGCGGGAACGATCTGCTTGGCCTGCTCAAGGAATACCTTGTCGATCCGAAAATCCTGGTCAACATCAAGTCCATCCCCGGCATGGACAAGATCGAGCCCAGCGGGAAGGTTTGGAACATTGGCGCGCTGGTGACCGTGGCGCAGATTGAGAGCGACCCGGGCATCAAGAAGACCTTTCCCGGACTCGCGCAGGCGGCGGCGGATGTCGGCTCGCAGCAGATTCGCAATGTGGCATCCGTGGGCGGCAATCTCGCCCAGCATTCGCGCTGCTGGTATTTTCGGCATCGCGACGTCCTGTGCCTGAAGAAGGAAGGGGACATGTGCTATGCCCGCCATGGCGAGAACAAGTTTCACAGCCTGTTCACCGGCAACAATTGCATCAGCCCGGTCGTCTCGAACCTGGCGATTGCTTTCGCCGCGCTCGATGCCGTGGCCGTGGTGCAGCGCGAAGGCCAGCCAGTGCGCATGACCATGGCTGAACTTTATGCCAAGGCTTTCGATAATCCGACCGCGCACAATTCGCTCAACCCCGGCGATCTCATCCTGAAGGTGGAAGTGCCGGTGACGCGCACGCACAGCGCGTACCTGCAGACGAGCGAGAAGCATGAATTCGATTGGGCGCTCGTGAGTTGCGCCGCCGCCGCGAAGGTCGCCGACGGCAAGCTCAGCCAGGCGCGCGTGGCGCTCGGTTCCATCTCCCCGGTGCCGCACCAGGTGAAGGGCGCCAATGACTTTTTGGAAGGCAAGACCCTGGACGACGCCACCGCCTCACAAGCCGCCGATCTCATCCTCAAGAATGCCAAACCGCACGGGCACAACGATTACAAGATTCCCATGGCCCACGCGATGATCCGCCGCACACTCCTCAAACTGAACGGGTGATTCATGAAAACCACTGCTGCCATTTGCCGCCATCTTCGGACCAAGAAAATGTACATGGATTCCCTGGCCGCCGAGGCGTTCATGGACAAGCCCGCCGAAAACGCCTCGCCCTGCCATGTTTGGTGCAACCTCACCCAGAGCGTCAAAGGCGAGGACGACCGGCTGGTGCATAAGGATACGTGTGTTCCCGGGCGGGCGTGTTTTGAGGAATAAGTGGATTTCATCCCTTAGCCTTCATCTTCACGCCCCAACGCATCCCCATTTCGGCTTTCCTTGGTCATTTGGCATTGGACATTGGTCATTATCCCTCTTTCCTCCATTCCCCACGCTGCACTCCCAACTCCGCATTTCATCTATACCCCTCTACCCCCCTGGACCCGTGACAGCGTGACAACTCAATAAAGACGGGCCAATTCCGAAACGCTACCCGTGACACGACCCGTGACAACCCGTGACAATTCCCGGCCACCCGTGACGCCATTGCAGTTCTTCCTCCATTCCGCACTCTGCACTCCCCACTCATCATTCACTAATTCACTCATTCCCCCAGAGTGCTTGTTGTCTTTCGCCAATTCTATGACATGTTTCGATATTCTGCTCCCGGCAAGCCGCCGAACTTGCCTGGGCAAGAATCACGTATCACTAAACAACCTCACCATTACCATGCACGCGAGAACCTTGACCATCGCCCTCCTGCTCGGTCTGTCGGCGGGCACGCTGTGCGCGCAAACGAATCTGGTAGCCAACGGGAGCTTTGAAGCCGGCCCGGCTGGTCAGGGGCAATTTACCAGCTGGAATTGGCTGGGTCCGGCGGATAACAACAGCAGTTACGGGGTGGCCAGATCCAGCGCTTCCCCCGACGTGGCCCAACAGGGCAGCTACTACGCCTACTTCCGCGGTCATCCCACGGACGCCTCGCAGGACTGTCTGGGTACGAGCGTTAACCTCAAAGTGGGCGGCCTGTACAACATCAGCTACTATCTGGGGACGGATGGCTCCACGCTCGGCACCGGAGCCGCCATGTGGGCCGTCATTGGCACCTCGTTTGGGATCGACCTGAACCAGGACGTGATGTTGACCGCTTTTTTTCCCAATTCCTCCAACGCCATGCCCTATCAGAAATTCAGCACCAATTACCTCGCCACCACTCCTTTCCCGATCCTGTCCTTTCACGGCATCAACGCCACCAACGGAATCGCCGCCACCAACGCCGTCCTTTTGGACAACGTCTCCGTCGTGCTCACCTCCCCGGCCTTAAACCTCGGCTTCTCGCGGCCCAACTCCCTGGTCTTCACCTGGCCGTTCACCAACAGCCCATATCGACTTCAATCCGCCGCCTCGCTCACGAACCCACAGTGGGTGACGCTGACGAACATGCCCTTGAACGTCGGCACCAACAACCAAATCGTTCTGCCCGCAACCGCCAACATGCAATTCTACCGGCTTACGCTGCCATAAAACTGGCGGCGCAAGGCAGGCGGCTTCTGTCAGTGGAGACGATGTATGCCTTGTCTCAATAATTTTGACTGACCCGTATTCAAGACTTTATCCTGTCAATCCTGTCTCATGCCTTCACTCATCGCCAGCCAACCACTCGTTGCCCTCCTGAAGTCCCGGCGTGACATAAGGCGCAATGACAGCGGGATAAATGGTGACCCCGGCAACAAATTCTGACAGGATTAACAGGATTAAACGGGATTCCAAAATTTCCAAAGGGAAGACAAAGAATTGATTACGCCTTGTCAATAGTTTTGACCGACGCGTATCCAAGGCTTTATCCTGTCAAACCTGTTCATCCTGTCTCATGCCTTCACTCATCGCCAGCCAACCACTCGTTGCCCTCCTGAAGTCCCGGCGTGACATAAGGCGCAATGACAGCGGGATAAATGGTGACCTCGGCATCAAATTCTGACAGGATTAACAGGATTAAACAGGATTCCGAGATTCCCAAAATGGAAGACAAAGAACTGACAGAACAAATCATCGGGTGCGCGATGAAAGTTCACTCCACGCTCGGGCCGGGCTTCCTGGAATCGGTTTATCGGAAGGCGCTGGCTCATGAATTGCGCAAAGCCGGATTGCGGGTTGAGTGCGAGAGGCCCATTACCGTTTACTATGATGGTGTCGCCGTGGGTGATTTCTCCGCCGACTTGCTGGTTGAAAGCCGGGTGATGGTGGAATTGAAGGCCAATCAGTCACTCGCGACTGCCAATGAGGTGCAGTTGGTAAATTACCTGACCGCCACCCGGATCGAGATCGGTCTGCTGCTGAATTTTGGTGCAGAGCGCCTTGAGATCAAACGCAAGACGAGGACATACCGTCCCAAGGCTCGGCCTGAGGACTTTATCCTGTAAATCCTGTTCATCCTGTCTCATGCCTTCACTCATCGCCGCCAATCACTCGTTGCCTCCTGAAATCCCGGCCTGACGTAAGGCGCAATAAATTCTGA
>JAJPHR010000065.1 GCA_021325145.1 Verrucomicrobiota bacterium
CAGACCAATGCCACCGGCTTGCCGGAGTTATAGAATGATTCGATCAGAGCTTTCGAAACCGGACTCTCGGCCAGGTCCCACATGGGACCGTGCCCGCCAGGATAGAAGACCGTGTCGAAATCTTCCGCTTTCATATCCGCCAGCCGACGAGTGTTAGCGAGCGCCTGTTGCGCGGTCTCATCCTTTTTGAATCGCGTCATAGCCGGGGTTTGGTTTTCCGGAAGATCGCTTTTCGGATCGAGCGGCGGCTGCCCGCCTTTCGGTGAGGCCAGAGTCACATCGACCCCGGCATCTCTAAAAACAAAGTAAGGGGCCGCAAATTCTTCCAACCAGAAGCCCGTTTTCCGGCCGGTGTTGCCGAGTTGATCGTGCGAGGTTACTACCATCAAGATTTTCATGTTTTTCTCCTACTTGATTCCTGGTTTGTTGACGTTTGTTGTGGACGTGGAATGGTCGGATCGAGGTGTCCTGGCCGCTGACAACTTCGTGGAGTTATCCCCACCGGCAGCTCGTGCAGAGAGAGTCCGTGTAGAGGCAATCATAATGGCATAAACGGGCTTTTCATATTGTTTCAATCCCTGTGCTTCACCATCCGTCGCGTGCGCGACGACTCATCCGTTCCCCCTCTACGCCACTCACGCAAAGTGTGCAAGTGGGGTCATCCTAATTTGAAAATGCGACCGTGAACTCACGCCCCTGCCTGATTCGGGCAGGAGCCTCTGGCAGAATTTACTGACTGGTCTGCCGATATGAAGAAAATCTTGACAACCTGCGCCACCGAGATGACCGGAATTCAAGGTTTTTTGGAAAGAAACAGCCGACTAGTCGCCACGGCATGTCCGTGCTCCTCCTTGCGGAAAACACCTATTGCGGACACGCCGCAGGGACGTATAATCCATTAAATTCCGTGTGCACATTATGCGTCCAATGAATCTGACGATTTGATGAAACGACGTTTGGTTGGATTTGCGTCCCCCGAAATGCGCTTTGCGCGCGCATATCGGTTCAGCTTGGTTGGGATGGTGCGCTGCGCCATCCTTGTCACCGCTTGTCCCGCCGTAACTTCTGAGCGAAGGCGGAAGCGCAGTGTCAAGGGACGGAACGAACCACCCGCATTCCATGCTTTGGCCAGCGCATTCCGCCCGGCACCCTTGTCTCTAACAGCCTGCCTTGCCTGTTTCCTGATGATGCTGGCCGGAATCTGCACGGCGAACGCGGCCGACGCCAAGAAAAAGCCCGTCGAAATCAAGATCCGCGAAATCGATCCCGCTGCCGCGGCGAAAGTGAGTTACACTCGCGATATCAAGCCGCTGATCGTCAATTACTGTCTGGAATGTCATTCGACCGAGGATCAAAAGGGCGCTTTGGATGCGACATCGGTCGCGAACTTGTTGAAGAAAGGGAAGAAGGCCGGTCCTCCTGTCGTGCCCGGCAAGCCCGATGAAAGCGCAATGGTGGAGTATATCCGCGGAATACGCGAACCGCAGATGCCCAAAGGGAACCCGGAACTGAGTGAGGAGGAACTGCACCTGATCCGGATGTGGATTTTTGCGGGGGCGAAGGATGACTCGGCCAACCCGCCGGCGTTGGCGAGTTCAGGAGAACGCACCGGGCGCGCGGCACTCACGGTTGGGTCGGCGGCAAATCAGGACGCCTGGAACGCGCTCATGTTCAGCGGGAACGAGGAGCAGCGGTTGGTGGCGCAACGCGAGATTCGCATGGCCTTGCTGCCACAACCACCCGCACCGCCGGCAGTAAAGACGACCAACGCCGTCTTCAACCCGATCGACCAGTTCATCGTCGCGAAATGGGAATCTGCCGGCTTGAAGGAGGCGACGCAGCCGCCGGAAGTTTGCAGCGACGGCGCATTCTTGCGCCGGGCTTACCTCGACGTCGTGGGCGTGATCCCGACCGTGGCCGAGGCGCGGAAATTTTTGGATGACCCGTCGGCGGACAAGCGCGTCAGACTCGTGGACGAGTTGCTCGCCCGCAAGGAGGATTACGCCGCGCACTGGACGCCGTTCTGGGAGGAGGCGCTGGGCAGCGCGAACGTCGATAAGCAGGGCGGTATCCCAACGCGCGGCAATTATCGCAAGTGGATCTACGAGAGCTTCGTTCAAAACAAACCATACGACATCATGGTGGCCGAATTGATCGATCCCTTGATGCCCGGCTATCAGAAGCCCGTGATCAGCGAAGCGAACGGCAAAGTGGTGGTGTCCGGCTACGTCCTCAACGAAACGCACACCGACACCCTTTTGACCGCGGCGAATGCGGCGCAAGTCTTCCTCGGCACCGGAATGAAATGCGCAAGCTGTCACAGCCACTTTCTCAATAAAGAATGGCCACAGGCGCGCTTCCTGGCTTTCGCGGGCATGTTCGCCACGAACGACCTCGAATTAATTCGCTGCGAGAAAAAGAGCGGCCAGTTCATCCCGGCCAAATTCCCATTCGACCTGCCCGACGCGCCCTCAGAAGCGCCCAAACCGATGGATGAACGGTTGCATCGGCTCACGCAATTGCTGGTGGACCCCACCAATCCACGATTCGCCAAAACCATGGTGAACAGGTTGTGGAAACGGTACCTCGGCATTGGACTGTTCGCGCCCGCGGATGATTTTCGCCTCGACCAGCCGCCGAGCCATCCGGAATTGCTGGATTGGCTCGCGGACGATTTCATTCATCACGGCTACGATCTCAAGCACACCGTTCGCCTGATCCTCACGAGCCGCACGTACCAGTTGCGTTTCGATCCTCAGTTGGAAGACCATTTCGATGTCGCCAAGCCGACCGTGGCGCGATATTACCGGTCGCCTTCGCTGCGGCGGCTGACGGCGGAGCAATTGATCGACAGCATCCGGCTGGCGATGTCGCAGGAATTGGAATTGAAGCAGCGGATGTATCTGGAAAACGCCTCGACAATGTTGACGCGCGCGTTGGGGAAGCCCGCGTCGCGGAACGAGATCAGCACTTCGCGTTCAGATGACGTGGCGGTGGTGCAGGCCTTGGAGTTGCTCAACGGCGAGGAGTTCCACGAAATTGTTTATTCGGGGAAAGTGCTGAACGAAGCCGCCGAGGAACGCGACTTCACGCATGCCATCGACCAATTGTATTGGAGCGCCCTGAACCGGCCTCCCTCGGAAAAGGAACTGGCGGTCACCGGCCGTTTATTTGAGAACGCGCTCACCATCCCGGCTTCCGCGGCAAATGGCCCGGTCGAACAAGTCTGGGTGGACGACGAACTTCCGTCGGGCGCAACCTCGGGCGGTACCAGCGGCGACACCGCCTGGAAATGGGTCACCAGTCCCGAACATCCGGTCTTGAGCGGAACCAGGTCACACACCCAAGGCGGGGAAGGCAAGCAGAGACAGCATTATCTGCTCGGCGCGAAAGAGCCGTTGCACGTGGAACCCACCGATCTTTTCTTTGCCTATGTTTATCTGGACAAGGCCAATCCGCCCCGGGAAATCATGCTGCAATGGAACGATGGCGAGTGGGAGCATCGCGCCTTTTGGGGCAAGGACGTGATTCCTTACGGTACGGCGAAATCGCCCAGTCGTTATTTCATGGGCGCGTTGCCGAAGACCGGCGGCTGGGTGCGATTGGAAGTGCCGGCGCGAGACGTGGGTTTTCGCTCGCCCGCCGAAGTGGCCGGGTGGTCATTCGATCAGGATGGCGGGACAGTTTACTGGGACAAGGCGGGTTTGATGAAGCACCCGGAAAATCCCCGGACGGAGCCTTTGGGCGACGTGCTGTGGGCGCTGTTCACCAGCCCGGAATTCCAGTTCATTCGATGACTCCCGGCAACTACTCAAACACTTTATGTTAAACGGCAAACTGAACCGGCGTCGATTCCTGAAGACCGGCGCTATGACGGCGGCGGGCGTGGGCCTGTCGCGCTTTGCGTGGGGTGCGTCCACGGAAACGGAAAAAGCGGTGGCAAAGCTCGTGCCGAAAGCCGACGCCATGATCCACATCTGGCTGCCGGGCGGCATCGCGCAAACCGACACTTGGGATCCCAAGAAACACACGCCATTTCGTGCCGGCATGAAGGGCAGCGAATTGCTGGGCACGTGCGAAGCGATTCCGACCTCGGCGGACGGCGTCTTCCTGGGTGCGGGCCTCGAAAACCTCGCGCAGGTAATGAACAAGGGAACGATTCTGCGCAGCCTTACGAACGAAACCAAGTTCGGCGCAATCCATCTCAAGGCGCAGTATTACATGATGACCGGTTATCTGTTCCCGTCCGGCGTCAAGACCCCGAGCATTGGTGCCGTGGTGGCGCGGACGCTGGGGCGGCGTGACCCGAACGTGCCGCCCTACATTTACATCGGGCGCGACATCGACACGAGCGATGAAGAAAAGTTGTTTATCAGCGAGTATATCGGGCCTGGCTTTTACGGAGTGAACTACGCGCCGTTCATGATTCCTGATCCCGCCAAGGGTTTATCCACGTTAAACGCAATTAGCGGCATGAAGATGGACCGGCTGGACCGCCGCCAGGAATATTTGCGGGCGATCACCGGCCTGGAAGAGAAGGAACTGCAAACCGCCAACAAAGTCAGTGATTACCAGAAGGTGATGGCGGATGCGCGCGCGATGATGGATTCGCCGGTTAAACGGGCGTTCGCGTATCGCACCGAGGAAAAGCCGGAGGTTTTGAAGGCTTACGAGCCCGGGGTGGGCGAAAACGACGTGATGGACAAGAGCTATTATCACGGCCGGCAGTTCGGGCACGGATTGCTGCTCGCGCGGCGGTTGGTTGAAGCCGGCGCGCGCTACATCCAGGTGGAATATCAATACGGCCCCTTCAAGGGATTCGACATGCACGAGAACGGGCAATCGCGCATGGTGGAAATGAAACGCCAAGTGGACCGGCCCATCGCGCGACTCATCAAGGAACTGGACGAGCGCGGGCTGCTGTCCCGGACGCTGGTGATGATCAGCACCGAGTTCGGGCGGACGATTGCTTCCGCACCCGCGGCGGGAAAGGAGCCGGACGGTTTTGCCGAACGGAACACGGGCGAGAAGTTGATCATCGAGAATGAAAAGATGTACGGCTTCCACGGCCATTTCAGCAGTTGCAACGCGATGCTGTTTTTCGGCGGCGGATTCAAGCAGGGTTTTGTTTACGGCAAGACGGCCGCGGAGCATCCGATGGTGGCGGTGGAGAATCCCGTGCCGTTGATCGACGTCCACGCGACGATTTACAAAGCGCTGGGAATCCCGGCAGACACGAATTACGTGACCGAAGGCCGCCCATTTTACGTCACCAACAATGGGAAAGGCCAGGCGGTTGACGCCATGCTGGCGTAACCGGCGGGCAGCCAAAGCAGTAGAGAGGCGGGGGGATGAATCGCTGTTGTTGAATAGAGCACGCGTTTGGGCACACGGGTTCCATCTCCCGGCGTTGGCTCACTGCAAAGTGTGGATGAAGCGGTCGAATCCTCGGTACCAAGGAGCGCTTGCCCCAGGATAAAGAGAGCCCTTGGTGCGAGAGAGGTCAAGCTGCACCAGGATGCCGATGCTTTGGGCGCCGCGGCCATGGGTGCGAATGGCGTCGAAGCCGTAACCATAGCCCAGGTAGATTTGCCAGGCGCGGGAACTGGAATAATAGGTGATCCCGCCGCCGACGCCTGAATTCCAATGGCCCGGCTGCTGCAAACCGGTTACGTAATCCATCAGCGCGGTCGAGCCGACCGCCGTGAGGTCCAATCTGTTGCTCGCGGTCAGGGGCAGATAGTACGTGCCGTTGACCAGGACGAAGCGGCGCGCGCTCAACTCCTGGTAATAATAACCCGGTATCGTGAGCGGAAATTCCGAAGCGAGCGGGAGCACGCCCCCAATACGATAGGCGCTGAAGCGGTCCGCGTTGATGCTGGATCCCGCCGTGATGCTCAGCATGAAGTTGTCCTTGTGCGGCAGCGTGTATGCAAGCAGAGCGCGAGCCCAAAATAGATGCGAATTGGGTTCGACCTGCCGGTCTCCGAATCCATACTCTCCGGGATTGAATCGGAATCGGCCTTCGTACCAGACGGAAATCTCCATGCCCAGATCCGGCGCCAGCAAAGGTTCCTTGCCACCCCAACGCAGTCCGGTGCGCACATTGAAGCTGGTTTGATCGCGGGGCAGGGCGAAGTTCGGGGCCGTTTCTTCGTCCCGTTCGAACGTGGCATAATCGACCTCACTACGCACAATGGCATTCAATGGAATTTGCTGATCGGGATTGAACAGATGATAGAGGTTCACCGAGGCTTGCGCGCCGTGGCCGGTGAAAGATTCGTCGGGAAGGTATTTGCCTTGCCGGATTTCATAGTAGCTTTGCGCGAAGCCGCCGCCGGCCAGCCCGAACCCAATGTCCGTGGTCGGTCCGAGCACATGCGAGATGCCCAGTTCCGAATCCAGGTACACCGGCGCAATGGCCAGGCGCAGGGTCAGGTTCGTGTTCAGAAACCCGGGCTGATTGTGGTAATAAAAGGCGTAAGCGGCAATCGGAGCGTGTCCTTCCAGTGCTGCGTTGTAACCCAATTGGATCAGGTCGCGTTTGGTGGGGTCGATTTGAGCTTGGGAAACCTGGGCGGCGCAAACAGCCGCCAGAAGAATGGTCAAAAGCAAGTGCCTGTATCCAAACACGCGCATTTTCCTAGCGTAAAGCATCGAGCACCGCAAGGATTAATCGGCTTGCGCATCTCTGCCAAAGCATCTCGGCGGGGCTGAGTGGCACTATTCTAAGGATGGACCTGGGCATTCGCTTCCGGTCTGGCTAAATCATGTGACAAAACATCGCGTCCCGAAGCTTCGGCTCGAACCAGGTGCTCTTGGGCGGCATAATCCCGCCTGCATCGGCGATGACCATCAGATCTTCGATGCTTGTCGGGAACATTGAAAAGGCGCAAGCATAATCTCCCTGGTTGACCAGCTTCTCCAATTCCGCCGTGCCGCGGATGCCGCCCACAAAATTGATCTGCTGACTGGTGCGCGGATCGTCGATCCCGAAGATCGGCGCCAGCACATGTTTCTGCAGCAGCGTGACATCGAGTTTTTCAATTGGGTCGGTGGTGGCGGCGAATTGGGGGCGAAAATGCAGCGTGTGCCAGCGTCCTTCGAGAAACATGGCCAGTTCATGTTTGCGTGTGGGCTGCGCCGTGCCTTCCTGCTTGAGAATAAACACCGCCCCCAGTTTGTCGAGCAACTGCGCCGGCGTCAGGCCGTTTAAACTTTTTAATACCCGGTTATACGGCAGAATCTGCATTTGCTCGTGTGGAAAAATCACCGCCAGGAAGAAACCGCTCCCGCCCGCGGCCTTGCGGCTCTGATAAACCCGCGCCGCCGCGGCGCTGCGGTGATGGCCATCAGCGATGTATAAAAACGGAATCCGGCCGAATTCGCTTTCGATGAACCGGACGGTCTCCGCGTCATTGATCACCCAAGCCGTGTGGCGCACACCATCCCCGGCGGTGAAATCGATGTCCGGGGTCGCGCCAGTTCGCTTCTGCCACAGTGCCTGGAGCGCCGCGTGGGAACGATACGTCAAAAACACCGGCCCAGTTTGCGAATTCAACGTTTCAATGTGCCGGACGCGATCGTCCTCCTTGTCCGGTCGCGTCAATTCGTGCTTCTTGATGATGTTCTTTAAATAGTCCTCGCAACTTGCCGTCGCCACCAGCCCCGTCTGGCTGTGCCGGCCCATGATCTGGCGATACAAATAGAAACCCGGTTGCGAATCCTGCCGCAACGCGCCCTGCGCGATCAAGCGATCGAAGTTTTCCTTGCCTTTCGCGTAAACCTCCGGCGCGTGAACATCGGTTCCGGCGGGAAGGTCGATTTCCGGTTTGCTGACGTGCAGAAAACTCAGCGGATTGCCCGCTGCGAGTTCGCGCGCCTCGGCCGAAGACATGACGTCATACGGCAATTCACAAATTTGGGCCGCCAGTTCGGGCCGCGGCCTCAACGCCGCGAACGGTTTGATGGTCGCCATAAACTTAACGCGGCATTGCTGGAAAGCGCTGCTGAACCAATAAAAATTTCATCGGCCAAAGTGTAATGGATCACCCCGCGAACGCACGCCGAAAATTCGCGGCCGACCGTGAGCGCAGGATGGATTTAAGAATTCGTAGCAGCCGACGTGAGGAGGCTCTGACCATTTTGTGGAAGAAGGATTAGAGCCCCCTCACGTCGGCTGTTATGATTACGAGGAGCGCCATCATCACGCGGCGCGCGGATCGAACCGAGCCTGGTTGATGGATCCACTCCGCGCCTCCTGGTTCCGTGTCTTGGCCAGTTCCGCGTCATGCGCCATCACATGGAACATATGCGGTATCGCTTCGATGCGTTCTGGAATTTCAGTTTGGTTGGTCAATAGCGCGGCGTAGCTGTGTTTCTCCGCCGGATGATAGCCGTGCATGCCGCGGATCGGTCGTTCGCCCATGTGACTGGGCACGATCAACACGCCTTCCTTCACCAGGAAGATCAATTCCCCAAAGTAACGATCCGCAAAGAGCGCCCGCAGTTCCCGCAGTTCCGAATCCGGGACAATGCGTCCCTGGGGAACCTGTTGCAGCGCCTCGCTAATGAGCTGCCGCGCGCGCTCATTGAAAAACCAGAAGCGCGCCATGGTGGAATCATAAACGACCACATAATCCCGCCCCATGCGCAAACCGAGCGAATTTATTTGCGCCCTCAAGTCGAGCAATTCGTCGCAATTGGCCATGCCGTGATCGCTGAAAACATAAAGCCGGACCTCGGCGTAATGTTCGCTGGCGGCCTTGCAAAGTTGTTCAATCCACCGTTCGTACAACCGCAGTTTCGCGGGAACCTCCGGAGATTGATTGCCCACGCGATGCAGCAAGCCGTCCAAACCGGCCCAGTAAAGAAAAGCGAAGTCGATCGTTTCGGCTTCGATGTCACGCACCAGCGCCGCGAGATTTTCCTGCTCGGGTTTTTCCGGCGCGCTCACGTGGTAGGCGATGCTGCGCTCTTCGAGGAAATCAAAGATATTGGGGCCGCGATTCATGCCGCCAGGCTGCAGCGGACTTCGCTTTTCCGTGAAATCGAACAGCGCGATGTGTTGGAACGGAATGTTGTATAAATCGAAATAGCCTCGAAACCCAAGCCGGGTCTTGACGAATTTCGTCAACCAGCGGCGGAAAATTCGCCGGCTGGTCACGGCCGTCGGCAGCCAGCGCAAGGGTCGCAGCGATTTGAACGGCGAGTGGGCGGGGTCGTACACAAAGTAGCACCAATTGCGGTGCTCCATCGGCCACCGGCCCGAAAGAATCGAGGGCACGCAGGCGGAACTGTACCCAAATACCGATGACAGCCGCCGGCGATTGGGCGCGAATGCACGGCAGAATGGATCATCCTTGATGATCTCCCAGCCGCACGCGTCAACAAAAACAAATAATGGCAGAAGCGGTTTCATGCTCCCGGAACAAGCAGATCGGTGGCACAGCCTTGGTCGGAGCGCAGAGTTCCAGCTCTGCGCGTTGATGCTGGCCATGTTCGCGCAGAGCCGAAACTCCGCGCTCCGACGAGGCGCGCCTGAAACTCTCAGGCGGCAGCAAATCTTCCGGAAGCAGGGCGCTTGCTCAATAAGGTGTTGGCCTACTGGGATTGTATCTTCGAAATCTCGAAGAGCCGGTGCATCCGGGTCAACTCAAGGAGTTGTTGCACGCTCGGCGTGGGATTCAGCAGGCGGACCTTGCCGTTCCGGCTGACCGTTGTCTTGTGCAGCGAGATCAGCGAACCCAGCCCGTAACTGTCCAGGAACATCGTTTGCGAAAGATCGATCTCGATATTCCGCTGGCCGGGAGTCATGGCGGCCCGGGCCTGATCGCGGAAATCGCTTGAATTCGACGCCCCGAGTTCCTTTACCTCGGAAATGCGCAGCGTCTCACCTTGAATGTCCATCTTCATAATACAACTTGCTCCGAACCACCGCGCCTGAATCCGTGGCAGGCGCCCAATGCGGTCGGGAGCATCATCCGTTTGCTCAAAACCAAATGGCCGGTCCATGCCGCTGAATATAGGGTATCGATCACGGAATTGCATGGGGGGTACTCTACGGAGGAGGCGGGGATTGTTACGGAACGGGGTATTACGCTACTTTGAAGATGTGCTCTGATCGCTCAGGCTATATTGATCGGACAAATTTCCACGGAACGGAGTCGCAAATATGAACGAGGAGAACAACAGGAAAGCCGGCTGGAAACAGAAAGCGCGCGCTGAACTAATCGAGTATTGGGGCAACGTCCTTTACCTGGCCTGTTTTTTCGGCGCGTTTGCCTGGTATCGAAGATTCATACTGGCGCAGTACCAGATCAGCTACTTGCATTACGGGGCTGCCATTCTCGAAGCATTGATCCTCGCCAAAGTCATTCTGATCGGCGACATGATGCGCCTGGCCCGTCGATTTGAAGAGAAGCCCCTGTATCTTCCAACGCTGTACAAGACGTTTATCTTTACCCTGTTTGTGGGGATTTTTGGTCTGCTTGAGCGCACCGTCGTGGGTTTATTCCGCGGAAAGGGCCTGTGGGGAGGCTGGGAGGAACTGAGAAGCACCAGCCCCTATGAGTTGCTCGCCCAGTGTCTGGTCACCTTCTGCTGCTTTATCCCCTTCTTTGCTTTCAAGGAATTGGGCCGCGTGCTGGGCGAGGGCAAAATAGGCAAACTGTTCTTCCGGAGAAGATCCGTGCCGGGCTTCGACCCGTTCAGCGGATCAAACCCGGATCAGCCAGCGCATTGACCTCGATACCGGACTTCACCACGGAAGATTTCCGTCCCACCGAAGAACTCACGAGGACCGGTTCAGGGAACCGGGAAGCGAAGAGCTTTTTCATATATCTCCCCTGGATCCGTCCCACCAGTACCAGGCCGGTAAACATTAGATTTTCTTCACTTTCAACCCGTCCCAAACCCGCTTGCCGCGCCAAAGCTTCTGAGTGAAGGCGGATCCTAAACGGTCCTGTTGTCAATCCTAAGTATCTTAATTGTAATCCTAATCTTAATCCCTCCTTCATCTCCACCTGCGCCCAAAGGCGCGCCATCCTTGGCCCAAGGCAAAACGCTGCTTCTGACTGCCTTCAATGATTTGTCGTGTAGCGGCTTCGGGTCATGGTATTACAAGCGCGACAGTTGGCCCTAGCTGCATTCTCTGCGGTCTCTGCGCCTCTGCGGGATAAAACTTAATCAGCATGGAACCAAACGAGATCACCCGGCAGATTGTGGACGCCGCCTACAAACTCCACAGTGAACTCGGCCCCGGCCTGTTGGAAACGGTCTATGAAGTCGCCCTCGCCCACGAGTTGCAAAAGCGCGGCCTCCGCGTCCGACGCCAGGTGCCAATCCCGATCCTTTATGACGGTCTCCACTTCGACGAAGGTTTTCGAGCGGATTTGCTGGTTGAGGAAACCGTGCTCGTCGAACTGAAGTCCGTGGAAAAAAATCACCCCGTTCACCCAAAACAACTCCGCACCCACCTGGTTCTCGCCAAACTCCAACTTGGGTTGGTGCTCAACTTCGGCCTTGAGTATTTAAAGGACGGCATCACCCGCGTGGTGAACGGCCTCCCGGAGAACAGGCCAACTGGGCCTGACTTCAGACTTTGAAACTCGCGCAGAGGCTCATCCCAAATTCATTAGCCATTAAAACTCCTCAACCCTTCGCCGCACCCTCGTCCCAATCATCGTAGTACGGCTTGGCAATCGATCCCCGATGCCCTCTCTGCGCTCTCTGCGCCTCTGCGTGATAAAACTCAATCATCATGAGACTCGCGCAGAGACGCAGAGTGCGCAGAGGCTGCAAAGACGCCACGATGCAAAGAGGACCCGGTCTGGTTCCGCCGCATCCCCTGTGAGCCTCCGCTTCCCCGGGCTGGAGGCCCGAAATATATCAGCCCAGGGCAAAGCGAGTCCGCGAGCGACGCCCTGGGTTCAAATTCCAAAAGGGTTAAAGCCCTGTAGGGCGACAGAACGCTTGTAAAACTCCATACGTGCGGATTCCTCAAGGTCAAACATACACTCCCGCCACTCTGCGCTCTCTGCGCCTCTGCGGGATAAATCTCAATCCTCATGAATCTCGCGCAGAGACGCAGAGTGCGCAGAGGCTGCAAAGACGCCGCGACGCAAAGAAGACCCGACCTGATTCCGCCTCTCCTCCAATCCTTCGCGCCTTTGCGTCTCCGCCCTAAATCTTCGTGGCTCTGCTCCTTCGTAGATTATCGTTTGAAACCAAAACGCATGTTCCTTGGCTTGACACGCCATCCACATATTTGCAAAACTGCCCGCGAAGAATTCACCAGGATAGTTTCAGGGAATCGGAGAAAGTCGCGTTGTGTTGAGTCGCACAATAAGTGAGTGAGCATTGATATGCCGCCGCCTGCCAATGAACGAGGGTTGACGCTGCTGCTGGACGAGTATTTCGCGGCGGGGGACGATCGCTTTCTCGAAACCCTGCGGCAAATCACTTCCATCAAGGCGCTCGCTGCGTTCGCGGATCGATGGAAAAAGGATCCGCGACCCTGGGCGCGCCAGCAAATCCTCGCCTATCTGCATCAGCCGTTGAACTGCCCGGGCCATCAACCGATCGTCAAGCGGCTGTTCAAGCAGGCCGAGGAAATGAAGGACGACGAGTTGATGGCGGAGTTCATGGTCGCTTTCGATCTGCTCGTCCGCCGCGTAATGACGGTCCAAAGTCGCTGGGACCGGTCGTCGCGCACGGTCATTCAGGATGATGTGTTGATCGCGCCGCGCAACACACTGATAAACCAACTCGCCCGCAACTCCGTCAATCCGGTGACCGGCGGCACCATCCTTATTCCCGAGCGCGCCAGCCGCGTTCGGCCCAACTCCCGCCTCTTCAGCTATCGCACGCGTTATTATTTACGCCGGCGGGTCTGGCGTTATTTCCGTCGCGCGGGATTCCAGCGGCCCACCGAGTATCCGAAACTCATCGCGCGCGCCTTGAAGCTTTATCACGACGACGATCTCGCCAAGGGCGAAAACATCCTCGACAGTTGGGCGTTGATGAACGCGTGTTTCCGCGGGCACGAGGCGCTTGAATTCACGCCGCGCGAAGTCCGCGTGAAGGAAGGGCGAAGCCTTTCCGAACTTTCTCCCGCGCCGCGTTTTCCCGCCGCCTGGCGCGCGCCCGAGTCCGCGCCGATTCTTTTTTCCCTCATCTCGGACGCCCAATCGCGCGTGGTGCGCGTCTGGGCCATGGGCGTGCTGCGACGCGAGCACACGAATTGGCTGCCCTCGCCGGAAGATTTGCTGCGCCTGCTCGATCACCAGGATTCCGAGATCCAACAATTCGGCGCGGCGCAACTCGCGTCATTTCCCGGCCTCGAGAAAATGCCGGTCACTTTCTGGTTGCGGTTGTTGAAGGTGCGCGACGCCACCATTCTGCAATCCATCTGCGACGCGCTGCAAAAGCACGTCTCCGTCGCGCGCCTCGATCTGGCGCAATGCCTCGAACTGGCCTGCTCCAAACCCGCCCCCGTGGCGCGGCTCGGCCTCCAATTCCTGAAGCAACGCACCATCAACTCGGCGGAAGAACGGAACGCATTGGCAAAACTCGCGGACGCAAAATGCCCGATCATGGGCAAAGACATCGGGACCTGGGCCCTGGGCATTCTTGGCGCGAAGGAATTTTATCAAGCCGACCAGGTCGTGCGGTTTTTCGACAGCCTGCTCGAAGAAGTTCGGCTCGCCGCGTGGGAGTGGCTGGTGGGAGCGAAAGCGGTCGGAGGAAACGGCGCAGAAAAATCGGCGGACCAGAAGTCGGCCGGTTATGATGATCCGGTCCTCTGGAGCCGCTTGATTGAAACGCCCTTTGATGATTTGCGATTGCGATTGGTGGACCATCTGGAAACGCGGGCCAAGTTGCCCGGTTCGGCGGCGGGCCAGTTGAATACACTCTGGTGCGCGGTTTTGCTGGGCGTGCATCGCGGCGGGCGGCAGAAAGCCAAAGCCGTTCGCCAGATCGGGGAAGCCATGGAACGCGACCCGGCCAGCGTCGGCACGCTGTTGCCGGTGTTGACCGTGGCCGTGCGTTCGGTGCGACTGCCCGAGGCTCGCGCGGGTCTGGCCGCGGTGGTGAGCGCGGTCGAAGCGCGTCCCGAATTGGCCGCCGCGGTCAAACGCTATTTGCCGGAGCTCGAACTTTCTTCCGTGGAGGCGGCACGATGAACCTCACGCTGGCCTATCTCGGCCGCAGTTCCCTGGGCGCCTCGGGGAGCGGCCAGGTCCTGAGCCTCGCGCCGAATCTCAATCGCGAGCCGGTCGCGTTCGACGCGCCGTTGCTGCAACCGTTGCGTTTCCGCGAAGCCATCTCCGCGCTGCACGATGTCGTGATCAGCGACTTTCGTTACCAACCCCGCGACAAGGCCGCCTACGAGGAATGGAAGAAAAACGAAGCGGCGCGGCTGCGGACGTTGCGGCGCGAAACCTACAAGGAAAAGCGCGCCGAAATCCTGATCAACCGGAACGTTCCGCCCGACCTGGAAGAGAAGTTCAATCGTTGCCGCAGCCAGTATTGGCACGCCCGGCAGGAATATGCCAATTACCTGCGCAAGAACGACCCCGAACTCTGGCGCTTGCTCGTCCCCTGCGACCCGGTCATTACCGTGGCGGACGACGTGGTTTTCTTCGAATGCTTTTCGGCGGATGAATCGAGTTACGGCTGCCTGACCGTCAATCGCGCGGCGAGTTTCGGCAAATGCGACGGCATGAAATTCGGCACCACCAACGTCGATTACTCCTGGGACCTGTTCAATCATTTCCAAGGCCTGCGTTCCTATCGCGAGACACGCTTCCGCGTCGATCCGGCGGGCTTTGAAGTGGCGACGCGTGGCAGCGAGGATTATCGCGAGGAAAAAATCGATTTGCCACCAGGCTGGTTGCGCGGGTTCATGCAAATCCAAGGCGCGATTGGCTTGCCGATGCGCAAGGTGACGCTCTCGCGTGAAGCGGTGTATTCGCTGCTGGCCTGGCTCAAGCGGCACAAACCCGCCAGGAGTCCGCGGGCGCTGCGATTCGAATTGCTGCCCGGCAAACCCCCGGCCCTCGTGCTCGAACCATGGGAACAGCGCATCACCGTCCACGGCGAATCCAGCGGCGGCACGGCCGCCGAACCCATCCGCATTTGGGGCCGGCAACGGCTGCTCGCGCTCGCGCGCTTGCTGCCGCTGGCCGAGCGG
This sequence comes from Verrucomicrobiota bacterium, assembly GCA_021325145.1. Taxonomy (GTDB): domain Bacteria; phylum Verrucomicrobiota; class Verrucomicrobiia; order Limisphaerales; family Pedosphaeraceae; genus JAJPHR01. The sequence goes on from JAJPHR010000065.1 coordinate 15,197, forward strand.
TTTGACGTCTATCTGCTGGGCACCGGCATGCCGAGCTTTTGGGTGGCGAACATGGGCGACATGCAGCTCACCCTCGGCCTGTCCGGTTGGACGGCCAACGATTGGACGCACGGCTCCGCGCTGGATTTGCTTGCGCCGCCGGCCGTGCCCACGCCGGATTTGATCGCGAAGGTTGCGGCATATTTGCAATCCACGCGCGCCGCGACGTTCGCGAACATCGACGCGCAAAGCCTGTCACAGCCGGGACAGACGGCGGCGACGTTGAATCATCTGGCGCACGCGGGACAGGTTATTTACGATTTGCCCGGCGGCGTTTACCGTTGGCGGCAGATCATGCCGCAAGTTTTGGGGGAAGCGCAGATGGGCCCGGAGAACCCGGAACAAGTGGCCGCGAAGGAAATCCTGTTGCGCAAGAAAGCGAAAATCGATTCGCAGCTCGCCGCGCCGAGCGGCGGGATGATTTACACCGGCGTGGCCGATAACAAGCCGGTGGAGTTGTTGATCGACGCGGACGGACGGATCAAGCGCGGCAAGTGCGTTTGTTCGCATCATTTTAAAGCCGGCATTCGGATGGGCCCGTGCCGGCATTTGCTGGCGTTGCGCTGGCTGGCGTGGAAGGACAAGCAGGCCGCCGCGGAAGCCACGACGGCATCGTGGTACGAGCGCCTGCAACAATGGACCCGATGATGAGAAAGGAAAGCATCGAGCAGAATTGAGAATTTGGGAGATGGCGTGCCAGTCTTCTGAGACTACCATGCTGCGGTGTTCCGCCGCGGTTGACGAAGCCTGACCATGCGTCCCCAAGGCCGTTGTTCGTTTGGCACCCCACGCTACTAGTGTGGGGACCAAGACGAGCCGAGGCACTGCACCACACTAGTAGCGTGGGGTGCCTTGGTGAACGACCTTGGTCCTGAGCAAGAAGTCAGGAGACTGGCCGCCTCTCCTTTAGTTTATCTGGCAACACTCGACCATATAGCATGGGTCTTTTTGGTGACATCTTTCGAACGCTCTTCGGCCGGCCATCGGCAAAGCCGCCGTTAATCCCTGGCAGGCCCGCTCCACCGGTTGTGGTACCGCAGCGCGCTGCCGGCAAGCCGGCTCCGCCCGCGCCGCGCAAATTGAATTTGGATGCCTCGCAATTCACGCCGCTCACCAGCGGCCAGGTCAAACTGCGGGCCAGGTTGACGGGTGGCACGTTGCTTTTTAACCGCTGGTTTGGCCGTCGGGACGTCATCCCGCCGGTGAGCGATACGCGCACGGCGCTGATCGACCGCGCCATGGTGGGCCAGGGCTTGCTGACGCCGGAGCAGTTGGTTGAAATTCATCAGGTAGGCGACCAAATGGCCGAATTGCGTTCGGATTTGGATGTGGCGGGGGATGTTGCCGACAAGGCCGTCGAACAGGCGAAGGAGGAACGCGAGGCGCTCAAGCAGCAAAAGAAAGCCGAGGCTGCGGCACGCAAAAAGAAATGGGCTGAGGACGTCGCGCGCCGGAAACTCACGGACATCGTGTTTCTCGGGCGCGGTGTGTCGGGCGGGTTGGCGGATCGCCGGGCGAACGTGGAGCAGTTGCAGCGATTGCAATTGCCCGTGCTGGCGTCACCGACGGACGTTGCCCAGGCGCTTGGCGTGAACATCCCGCGCCTGCGCTGGCTCGCCTTCCATTCCGAGGCGGCGCTGGTGACGCATTACGTCCGTTTCTCGATTGCAAAAAAAAGCGGCGGCACGCGTGAACTTTCCGCGCCGCATCATAACCTCGCCCAATGCCAGCAATGGATCCTGGCGAACATTCTCGAAAAGATTCCGGTCGGGGAATCCGCCCATGGTTTTGTGCCCGGGCGCAGCACGATGACCAATGCCGTTCCGCACGTCGGCCGCGGCGTGGTGGTCAATGTGGATTTGAAGGACTTTTTCCCAACGGTCACCTTCCCGCGCGTGAAAGGAATTTTTCAATCATTGGGTTATTCGCCGTGTGTAAGCACGATCCTCGCGCTGCTCTGCACCGAGTGCCCGCGCCGGCAGGTTTACTACGACAAGCGCGCATACCATGTGGCAACCGGCCCCCGCGCGCTGCCGCAAGGCGCCTGCACCAGCCCCGCGCTGAGCAACCTCGTGACGCGCAAATTCGACGCCCGTCTGCGGGGAATATCGCAAAAACTCGGGTTCACTTACACGCGCTATGCGGATGACCTGACCTTTTCCGGCACGGCCGAGTTGACCAAAATGGCCGGCTACCTGCTCGCGCGCGTCCGGCACATCGCCGAGGACGAGCATTTCGCGGTCAACGAAACCAAGACCCGCGTGCAGCGGCCCAGCATGGCGCAGGTCGTGACGGGCATTGTGGTGAACCAACGGCCCAACGTTCCGCGCAAAACTGTGCGGCGCATGCGCGCCATCCTGCATCGCGCGAAAAAGGAAGGCCTGGCTGCGCAAAACCGCAAACAGGAAGCTAATTTCGAAGCCAAAGTGGGCGGGATGATCTCCTACATCCACATGGTCAATCCAGCCAAAGGGAAGAAGCTGCGGGAAGCGTTTGACGCGCTGGCGCAGTGAAGGATGGGGGCCGGGACAGAATCGTGGCGGGCAGCAGGACCTAACACCCGCTTTTCTTTTTGCAGGCGCCCAGTTTCTTCAATTCCTCGCACGTGCCGGTGATCTGGAGGCGCTGACTCTTGATGGAGAACCCGAGCTGGCGGGTGATTTCGTTCTCGAGCTTTTCGATTTTGTCACTCTCGAATTCCACGATCTTTTCGCAATCGGTGCAGATAATGTGATTGTGATTGGGATGCTCGGCGTAATTGGGGTCGTAAAACTTGTAATCCTTGCCAAAGTCCATCTCCCGCACGAGCCCGCTTTCGGTCAGCAGCGGCAGCGTGCGATACACGGTGGCGCGCGAAACCGATTTGTCCCGTTGCCGCGACCACTCCAGGAGTTGCTCGGCCGTAAAATGCTTGTCCGTGCCGAACACGGTATCCACGATTGCCTGCCGTTGGGAGGTAATGCGCAGATTCTTGTGCGCCAGGAAATTCATGAATCTTTCCTTCGCGGCACATTTGGCGGCAACTGACATAGTTCTAACTAAGCAGCGTTTGGGGCGAATTTCAAGGGTTACGTTGCAGCGATCCCAGCCGTTTCCGACGATCCTTAACATCCGGTAAACCTTTGCCTCTCATTTTGTCGAGGTGCCAGAGCGACAAAGCTTATGGCAAAGCGGGGGGAGAAAGGCAGGTCCGGTGGCTGATGCGGCCCGCCCTTTACAAGCCGCGGCACTGGATTCACTATTATTACCTGATTGAGCGCGAATATCGAAATCATTAACACCGGCAGCGAGCTGATGCTTGGGTTTGTCCTCAATACCCACCAACAATGGCTCTGCCGCCGGCTCGCGGATGCCGGTTACACTGTGACCCGCCAGGTCGCCGTTCCCGATACCGCCACGGACATTCAGCAAACGGTTCGGGAGGCACTGGCCCGCGCGGATTTTATAATCGTGACCGGGGGACTGGGGCCAACCTCCGATGACCTGACGCGCGACCTCATCGCCGGGTTGCTTGGCCGCAACTTGCGCGTGGATGCCGCCATTCTGAAGCGGTTGGAAGATTTTTTTGCCGAACGCGGGCGCCCCATGCCGGCGCACACGCAGGTTCAGGCCCAGGTGCCGGACGGCGCCCTGGTGCTGCCGAATCGGCATGGCACCGCGCCGGGGTTGGCGATGGAGGTCAACCCGAATCCGTTTCGCGCGGACGGAAAAAAGACCTGGCTTGTCATGCTGCCTGGTCCACCGCGGGAATTGCGGCCCATGTTCACCGACCAGGTGCTGCCGTTGCTGCGCAAGGAATCGCCGCTCGATGGCGCGTTTGTCTGCCGCACCATTCGCACCACCGGGATGGGTGAATCTGTCGTTGAGGAGAGAATTGCAACCGTGCTTCAACCCCTCACTGCCGTGGGCCTTGAGTTGGGGTACTGCGCGCACTATGGGGAAGTGGATGTGCGCCTGGTCGCGCGCGGTTCCGGCGCGGAGAAGCTGGCCGCCGAAGCCGAGGCTCTCGTCCGCGAACGCCTGGGATCTCATGTCTTCGGCGTTCAGGACGACCAGCTAAACGCCACGGTTGTCCGCCTGCTGACAGAACGCAAGGAAACCCTCGCGCTCGCGGAATCGTGCACCGGTGGATACGTTGCCAATTCCATAACGGACGTTCCTGGGGCCTCGGCGATATTTTTGGGCGGTTTGGTGACTTATAGCAACGAAGCGAAGCAGACGCTGTTGGGGGTTCGCCCCGAAACGCTGGCGCAGCACGGCGCAGTCAGTGGAGCCACAGCCCGGGAAATGGCCGAAGGCGCACGCAACCGCCTGGGTGCCGACTATGCCATCGCCATTACGGGCATCGCCGGCCCGAGCGGAGGCAGCGACGCCAAACCGGTTGGCACGGTCTTCATTGCCCTGGCAACCTCGCGCCATACATTCGTTTTGAACCCCGTGAACCGCTATGATCGGCCCACGTTTAAACAAGTCACCTGTCAGCAAGCTTTGGAACTACTGCGGCGAAATCTGATTAAGGCGTCGTCCTGAGAGCCTGGTGTTTGCCGCAGCCGCAGCCGGGGCGGGTCAAAACAAAAAGCCCGCCGATCCATCGTCGGCGGGCTGAAGAAAACAGAGTGCGGCCTATGCGCCGTCGCCGTTGTTGCCGATGGCTTCGACCGGGCAGCCTTCCATGGCTTCCTTGCAGCGCGCTTCTTCTTCCGGAGTAGCCGGCTGCTTATAAACGTAGGAATAACCGCCATCATCACTGCGGGTAAAATTGTCCGGCGCGGTTTCGCGGCACAGGTCGCAGTCGATGCACTGGTTGTCCACGTAAAATTTTCCTGGAACGTTCTCTCCGTATCGATTCGCAATATCAGCCATAGTTCTGTTTCGTTAGGATTTTATATATGCGGCTGGCCTGCTCAAAGATCAAGCCCATTTCAAAGCTTTTCTCCATTGGCAACACCGGCACTTAACGCCTGTCTCGGTTGAGCACGCCACTCCGTTCGCACCGATGGCAGCGCGCCCTGTCAGGCTGGACGCTTACTGGCCGGCGGTGAGTTCGGGCGGGGTCTTAAAGTCGTGTTCACCCTTCTCGGCGCCCGCTTTAATCGTAATGCGATAGCTCGCATTCGGCAAGAGCGGGTCGGCCGCAAGGCCTTTGACTTCGGGATGCATGCCGCGGATCTTGCCGCCATAGGCGAAGGTGGTGGTCGGAACCGAATTCGAATCCGACACCAAATGCCAGACGGCGTGCGCATATTTATTGGTGCGGAGGTCGTCCAGGGAAACGACTTCGACCGAGGTCAGCTTGAAATCCCGGCTTAAGCCAAAAACGATGTTGTCATCCTCCGGTCCAGTCGCCGGCGCAGCCATCCGCCGCATGCGCGGATCAATCCGGGGCCGGAACATGACCTGGATGGGAATGTTCCGCTTTGCAAAAGAGTCGTGGTAAAGATAATAGTAAATCAGCCCAACCAACACGATTGCGCAAGCGACTAGGATCTTTTTTGCGGACATAAGGTAGTGAGTGGACGTTCAGGCGGGAAAATTATTCGATAAAACGCGCTGAATGTCCTGCGTAATCTTCTCCGGTTTAATGTTCGGCGCATACCGCTTGACGGGACGGCCTTCCCGATCCACCAGAAATTTCGTAAAGTTCCATTTGATTTTACGGGTGCCCAGAATTCCCGGCTTCGCCGCGGTGAGGAACTGATACAGCCGGTCAGCTTTTGGCCCGTTCACGGCAATTTTTGCGAACAACGGAAAGGACACCTGATGGTTGGTTTCGCAGAAGGCCTTGATTTCGGCCTCACCGCCCGGCTCCTGTCCGCCGAATTGATCGCACGGGAAACCCAGCACGAAGAAGCCCTGATCCCGGTAATCCTCGTAGAGTTTCTCCAGGCCATCATACTGAGGCGTAAAGCCGCAACGGCTGGCTACATTGACAATGAGGAGGACCTTTCCTCGATAGATCGACAGCGAAATGTCGCTTCCGTCGATGTCTTTGACGTCGAAATCATGGATGGTCATGGACTTTGCGGTTGTCGAATTACGTCCCCGGCAAGGACCTGAGCTTCTGGTCCAGGTGGGCCCGGTCGGCCAGGAGATGGAGCAGGGGGCCTTCGGAGGTGAATTCCACCATGCTTACCGAACCAACCGGACAGGACAGCCGATAGCGGAACCGGCCGACATCGATCCCGAGCAGGCTGCAGAGCAGAATGCGGATCGTGGCTTTGTGCGAAACCGCAAGCACATTTCCGGTGCTGAAGCGCTGCCTGATTTCCTCACTCACCCGCAGCGTGCGGCGTGCGATGGCCACGGCCGGTTCGCCGCCGGTGGGCGCGTTCCAGGCCGGATCAGCCGACCAGCGGATGTAATCATCATGAAAATCCCGGCTGACGGTTTCGATGGTTTGGCCTTCCCATTTGCCGTATTGGATCTCTTTGAGGTCGTCGCGCACTTCCATGGTCATCGACAAGGCGTCGCAAAGCGGCTGGGCCGTGGCCATCGTGCGGCGGAGCGGACTGGCGTAGATGGCGCTCCAAGGTGTCGCGCGATAAGCATTGGCGAACGCCCGGGCCATCTCAAGGCCATCCGGAGTCAGCTCGGGATCAAGTCCCGCGCCGCAAAAAGCGTTGTCGCGGCTGAACGGCGTCTGCCCATGCCGGAGAAGAAAAAGCTTCAGGCTCACTTGTCGATCACGCCCAGAATTTGGTGACGGGAAACCGGTCCGTAAGACCGGCTGTCCGCGCTGCGGTTGCGGTTGTCACCGAGAACGAAGTATTGGTCCTTGGACAAACGAATCGCCTCCGAGGGATGGTAATGGGGGCGCAGGGTGTATTTCGAGAGGAGATAAGGTTCGGAAACTTTCGTGTTGTTGATGTAAAGCCCGTCGGTTCGCAACTCAACCAGCTCGTCCGGCAGGCCAACGATCCGCTTGATCGAGAGGCCGTGGTCTTCAGGATCTTCGAGCACCACGATTTCGCCCTGGCGCGGCGGACGCACCAGATAGGTGCAACGATACAACAGGTAGCGTTCACCGTCGCGAAGGGTGGGGCTCATGCTGGCGCCCTTGATCTCGACTGCCATCAGCACGAAATGCGTTATAAAAAAATAACTGAGGCCGGACCAGACGAGCACGAACAACAGCAGCTTGAGCTGGCGGCGAGCGCGGCTTCGAGCAGGCGACGCCGGTTGCGGGGCAACCGGTTCACTTGCGATGGGCGTGGGTTGGAGCGCGTTCATCATCGATTATTCGCCAAACATAACGATCCAGTTGCTCAAAAAATTACCAGATTCCGCTGGCGGCAACAACCCGGATTTAAGCCGCGTATTTTCAGTACTGTTACGGTTGAAACACACGGACGCGGTAGTATTTATTCGTGCCCGCCGCCGGGTCATTCACAACTCCAACGCGGTTGGAAACTGAAAAGAACGGATCATTGCCGGGCACATTGAGCGGAGCCCAGGAGGAGGGGTTCATGTTCGTGGTCGCTTCCACTTCAAAACCGCGGTTGGCAATTTGCGGAAAAACAATCTGGGTAACGTTGTTCGAGCGCTGGATGCCAATCGACCAGAAGTCCGCTGGCAGGTTGGGATTGGTGCCGGTGAGATACTCGAGGTAATTGCTCGCGCCGTCGCCGTCCGGGTCGGCGGCCGGCCCGGCGCCAACTGCGTTGGTGGCCTTGAAGTTCGCCACTTGCCACTGGGCAAACGTTTGATACTGGGGCAAATCGTTGGTAATCCAGGCGCTCAGCACGTTGATCGCATTGGTGTCGAGCACGGTGGAATCCAGCGGTGGCATGCGGAGGTTTCCGGGTGAGGAAATCCGGGTCAGCATCATGGAAGTGGCAAGCGAGCCGGGCACGAGCACCGCGTTGTTGGTGTTGCCCTGGTTACTGACGAGCGAGCCGTTCACAAGACCGGCATTTTCAGTGACTGTGTTGATCCGCCCGTCCCAGTTGGCCCCGGCCAGGCCGCCGGGTTGATGGCACTGGACACAGTTCGCGGCGAGGTAGGAACGGATCCGGTATTCGAGGCTCACGGCGGTATTGGTCAACGGCGCGAGGGCGCGCAAGGTGTGCACATTCGTGACGTTGGTATTGAGATATCCGGCCTGGCTCAAGGCAATGATCTGGTTTGTGATCACGCCGTTGTAATTGAAATCCTTGTTAAGCTGGGCGGTGGTGAAGCCCAGGCCATAGCCTCCGGCCGTGGTATGACATTGCAGGCATTCCACCCGGCTGGGATAATGCCAGACCTGCGTGCGCAGGATGCCGCCGCCATCGTTGATCACGAAGGTTTCATTGGTCCCGCCTTCCGGCACGAGCGCGGCGTCATTGGTGGAACCGCCCCAGCGATAGCTTACGCCGTACACCCCATTGGAATTCTTCACGATCAATCGCGTTTCCAATCGGATGATCGAATTGGGATCGCCATTGGTCAATTGCAGCCCGAAATGTTTGATCCATACGGTGCCGGTGGGGAACGACCAGTTGTTGGCCGGGTCGAACCCAATGTTCAAGTTTGTCTTCGGCACCGAGAACCAGCGGGTCTTGATCGCGTTGTCCGACCAGAAGGGAACGTTGATATCATATGGCACAATGCCCGGGGCGACGGCCAGCGTGGTCAGGTTTGTAAACACGCCTGTGCCGGAAAGGAGTGTTGGAATCGGCGAGCCGTTGGTGGTGGAGTTGTAAACGAACCGCCGCACGGTTCCGTCGGGTCCGTTATGCTCGGTGGCGTAAAGGAGGTCATTGTTGCTCGGGTCCACCCCGAAGGTCGAGATGCCGGAGCGCTGCTGAGTGTTGAGGTCCGAGGTGAAGAGCAGCGTATTTTGGGTCACGTTCGTGCCGGCGTATCTCAGCGACCAAATGTTTCCGCTTTCCGAGTCCGCATAGATGTAGGAGCCGTAAAGCTGCGAAAACCGCTGGCCGCGGTAAACCCGGCCGCCGATGATGGCCGTATAGACGGTGGTGCGCTGGTAATCCATCAGGGGCGGGCTGTGCACGAAGCCGGGGGGAATTTGCGCGTTGTTTGTCCGCTGCAAAAAACCTTCCCAATAATTCCAGCCGTAGTTCCCGCCTTTGACGATCAGGTCGATTTCCTCGCGGTCCTCCTGGCCGACATCGCCGCAATAGAGCGTGCCATCGATATCGAAGGAATAACGCCAAGGATTGCGCAAGCCGACCGCCCAGAACTCGGTGCGCACATTGTTCGAGTTGACGGTCAATCCGTTGAAGCTGGTGACGCCGACAAAAGGGTTGTCCGCCGGCACCAAGTAATTCGTCTGGCCCAACAGGCCAACGTGGTGGTTTGGGAGCAGATTGCCCGGGCGCTTGTCCACATCGATGCGCAGTATCCCGGAAAAAAAGTTGTTGTCGATTCGCTGCGGATTTCCGCTGGGAGCGCCACTCGTGAGAATGCCGTCGCCGCCGCCTTCGTCGCCGAGCGAGACATAGAGGTATCCGTCCGGGCCGAAATGGAGGTCGCCCGCATTATGATTAACCTCCCGGTCGTATTGGGCAAACAACACGACCCGCGAGTTGGTATTGCCCTGGTTTGTGTTGGCCGCCGAAACCTGGAAGCGGGCCAGAATATCATGCATGCCGCTGTTCGAGCCGGTAACCGCCGGCCCGGTGTACCACAGAAAAAAATACCCGTTCGTGGCAAAGCCCGGATGAAATTCGAGGCCGAGCAGGCCCCGTTCGTCGCTGAAGGCCGGGGCGGTGGTCACCTGGGGAGTGATGTCCATGAAGACCGTGCGCGTGGGGCTGGCAAGGTTCGTGATGACAATGACGCGCCCCGCCTTTTCGATGACGAACAAGCGGTTGGTTTCACCCGGCGGGCTCGCAATGCAGACCGGATTGGAGAAAGTCAAAGAGCCCAGGGCGTTGGTCCAGGTAAAACCGAAGGTCGGCGGGGCGGCCGGCATGGACAGGGTCGTGTTTGGCACCCGTTGGAGCGGCCCGCTGAAGCTTTTTTCCGGTACGGAAAAGATGAGCGCCAGGGCAAGGAACAGGGTGCGTGGCCGACACAGAATTCCAGTCATAGACCCATCACGAATGAACACAACTTCTTCAGAACCGAGTGACCGCAAGCACTCAAATTATCGCATTTCGGCCATTGCGCCGAACCACACCACCAGATCCACCCGGTGCCATTTGCCGCTTAAAAGAACTGACACGAATCCGCCGTCAGCCGCAGGCGGTAAGAGTGGCACAAAACCAGCCACTATGCCATCCGGAAGTTTTCGGAGATTGGAGCGAGATAAGCTCCGTATTTTCCCGGACAAGCTGCACCGCCTGCGCAGCCGGGAAAGGACAGGATGACAGGATGGAGGCGTTGCTTTTTCATCCTGTCATCCTGTCCCTTCCCGTTACTTTTTCGCGAGGCGCTCGACGGCGATGAAATTTTCACGGACATCAGGCGCAGATTTGGAATGTCTTGAAAGTCTTTGGTATTGGTGGTCAG
>JAJPHR010000071.1 GCA_021325145.1 Verrucomicrobiota bacterium
CCGCTGGAATCGCGTCAGCGTGGGAATTCCCTTTGCCCTCGAAACCCAGAATGGCCGAGCAGACAGTGCCACCTGCATAAAAGCCTATTGCCCCGCCGAGCAGTACGCCGCTCTTCTATTAGTGTTTATTCGTGGTTCAACTGCAATATTCCGGCTAAGGCACCTCGAAAACCGAGTAGAAGCGCTGGGGCGCGCCGTTGGTGGCGGTATCCAACCAGGACGTTGTTGATCCGGCGGCAATATTGTCGATTCCGAAATCAACCCAGTTCGCGTCCGTCAGATTGTTTTTGTAGGCTACGTGAAAATTCGCGCCCGCCGTGCTCGGCCATGTGAGCATCATGCCCGCCGGATTCCCGTGCAGCGAGATGCCGCCGGCGTCATTGCCTTCGATAACGACCGTGTCGCTGAGCGGATCACCAAGATTGTAGGCCGCGTCACTCGACAGGGATAGCGATGCGCTTTTCCCATTGGGCACAGGCTGGAGGATGGACGGGTAAACCAGCAGATTGGCGGAAGCAGCGCCTGCCGGAATTACAATTGTGCTGGGAACGGGCGCCGGAGAAAACCCATAGTTGGTTCCCGGAACCGCCGTCCCGCCCAACAGAAAATGGACCGCCAAATCCCCGTTCGTGTCGCTCCGGGTGATGGTAAAGACCCCCGGCGCTCCGCTGCTGGCACTAGCATAGCGAGTGGTGGCCGCGACGGTTACAGTCGGCAAACTGGCGGGGCCAATGGTCTCAGTCGCAAAAATTCCCTGGCTCGCGTTGGTGTAAGTGCCGCTGCCGCTGGTTTCCAGCTTCACCGCCCGCACCATGTAGGTGTAGGTCCCGGGTGAAACGCCGGGGTCGCTGAAGTTGTTGCCCTCGATCAAGGCAGCACTCAAGCGAACAAAAGGTCCCGCGACATTCGTCGCGCGATAGACATGATAACCCAGCACCGTGTCAGTGGAAGCAGTCCAATTTAGGTCGACGCCGTTGGAATTGGCTGCCAGGGTCAAGCTTGAAGGCGGCCCGACCATGTGCATGCGCAACGTGGGATCGCCCATGAGCGCCACGTGGATCTCACCGGCCGCATAATTAGTTGCGGTTTGATACAATCCGTTCGTCCCGTTGTTCTGCGTCAATCGCGCGCCGTAGCCAATCGTTTGACCCAGCGCCATGTGATGGCAAAACCAGTGAGGACAGCCGCTCCAGGCGCAAGTCAGCCCGTAAGTCGGAGTGGCCAGGAAGGCGCGCATCAAATCGTCTTGTGAATCGAAGTCCCCAAACCAACTGCCGAAGACCAGGACAAAGGTCGCCTGGATGTTGGAACTCACGACGTCCGCGCTGGTGCCGTTGTAGTATTGTCCCTGGTTGCCGATGCCGCTGATGCTGTTCCAATCTCCGCCACCACAACTGTAGGCCCACAGGTAACCATTGGTCGCCAGCGTGGGAATCCAGGTCCCGAGATTGGGCAGGGTCGCGATGTTCGTCGCGCCAAAAAAAGGCGCGAAATTGCGCCAGCCGCTCGCGGCATACGCATAACCCCCGTCAATGCCAAAATAATCCCCAATTATCGCCCGCCGGGGCAGATCGATCGACTTGCAGCGAAAGGCGTGGTCCTTGTTGAGATAATTGCGAAGCAATTCCAATTCATTCGGTATCGTGGGGGCCGAGTTGACCAGAGTTTGGCCCGGCAGGTTCGCCAGATCGACCCGACCCACCATTAGCTCCACGGCGCCGGGCACGTAGGATTGGTCGAATTTGCCATCGCCCGGAACATTGCGATTGCGAGGGTCGCTGGCATTGGGGTCGTTCACCCCCGTGTCCGTCCAGACGCCGTTCATGTCCCCGTAATAAACGTCGGCCGACCATGCGCCCTTGTGTTGGGGATCATGGCCGTCCGGCACGATGTCCCCTGAGTAGGGGACAGGCACATGGCCGAACAGGAAGACCGTGTTGACGTTGTTGGTGTCGGCTTCGTAAAGCGATCGGATGGTGGCCTTGACGCTGGTGACCGTGTCGGTGCGATTGACATTCACGCGCAAGACACTCCAACCGTCCCCAACCAGATCCTGCTGCAAACGATCCAATTCGAAAGCCAGTGCCGCAGCGTAAGTATTGTCCACCACCAGGATCACTTTTCCGCGGTATTCCACCAGCGGTGCGTTGATGCCCGCGTAGATGTAACCGTATCCATTGTAGTTGGCCGTTTTTCTAATGATTTGGTATTCATACGTCCCGCCGTTGGTGACATTGGTGTCCGTGTAGCCCAACGCCGAGCCGGGCAGCACGGTTCCCGCGCCCCAATTGGCAGCCGTGAAAGTCTTGCGATAAACCACGTAGCTGTTGACCGGGTCGAACAGGATATCATCGGCCCAGCTAAGGGCGATTTGAGGCGGAGCCGCTTGGACGGTTGCACTGACTTGAACTGCGTATTCCCAGGTGCCTTCGATTGCGCCCGCCGGCGAAGGGGGGAAGGTCAATAGCCAAAGCAACAGCCAGCCTGCCCGGGAAATCGAGATCCCGCACGGAACAATCCTTGAACACGGATGCATGGGCGCGAAACTCCGCCATGGAGTGGACGCTCTCAATGGGGACTATACCCAGCCGGGGCAAAATTGACGTGGCGAACGCCTTGCAGCAGAGTGCTGTGCGTCATCAAAGGAAAATCCATGAAGCCATCGCGCTGTCTCCGCTTGTTCAAATCAATGCCCGGACTGATCTGTTTCGCCGGGTTTGCCTGGTCCGCAGTCCTCTCAGCGCAGGGCCTGCCGCCCTGGATGAACACCTCGCTGACGCCCGGCCAGCGGACGAGCCTGCTCATGGCCCAGATGACGCTCGATGAAAAAATCGCCATGCTGCATGGCGTGAGTGGATCTTATGCGGGCAATATTACCAATAACACGCGCTTGGGCATTCCCGCCTTGAACCTGCAGGACGGCCCCGCGGGAGTCGGAGACGGAGTGCAGCAAGTTACCGCCCCGCCAGCCCCAATTGCCCTGGCGGCAAGTTGGGACATTGGACTGGCTCGCCAATACGGCGCCCTTATTGGCGCGGAGGCGCACGGGAAAGGCGTTCACGTCATCCTGGGCCCGGTGTTGAACATGGCGCGCGTGCCACAAGGCGGACGAAGCTTCGAGAATTTCGGCGAAGACCCTTTCCTTTCCTCGGCCGTGGCGGCGGCGGACATCCAGGGCATTCAAAGCCAGGGCGTCATCGCCACCGCCAAACATTTCGTTTGCAATGACCAGGAAACGGACCGCGGTTACGAAAACTCCATCGTGGACGAGCGCACGCTTCAGGAAATTTATTACGCGCCCTTTCGAGCTTCGGTGCGCGCGGGCGTCGGCGCAATCATGGGCTCATATAACCGGCTCAACGGTTGGTACGCCTGCGAGTCGCGGCAGTTGGGGGCGGTGTTGCAGGTGATGGACGGCTTCGGTGGTTTTATCATGACCGACTGGAACGCCGACTTCGGAACGACCACCGCGGCAAATAACGGCCTTGATCTTGAAATGCCCGACGGCACGCGATTTGGCGGCGATTTGGAAACCAACGTCCTGTCCGGCGTGGTGGCCCAGGCGCAACTGGATGACATGGTCCGGCGCGTCCTCACCGCGATGTTTCGCTTCGGCATCTTTGACAATCCGGCGGGCGATTTAAGTTCCAACGTGACCAGTGCGGCGCACACTCAATTCGCCCGCGATGCGGCGGCACAGTCGATGGTCCTGCTCACGAATGCAAACGGCCTGTTGCCGCTCAATACTGCGACCATCCATTCCATCGCGGTAATTGGCTCGGCGGCGAGTACGATCGACATCGCCACCGGAAGCGGTTCGGGGGAGGTGTATTTGCCTTATTACAACCTGCCTTTGGATGCCATTGCCAGCCGCGCCGGCTCGAGTATTACCGTCAACTACAGCCAGGGCGACGGCGGGTTCGTAACACAGGCCGTGCAACTCGCCCAATCTTCGGACATCGCCGTGGTCTGCGTTGGTGAGCAGACCGGGGAGGGAACCGACCGCACCAATCTAGACCTGTCCGGCGACAAGGATGCCCTGGTCAGCGCCGTGGCCGCCGCCAACCCGCGCACCATCGTGGTGCTTTATGTGGATGCGGGCACAGTCATGCCCTGGCTGGCTCAGGTGCCGGCCGTGCTGGTGGCGTGGTATCCGGGCCAGGAAAACGGCAATGCGCTCGCCTCCGTTTTGTTCGGCGATGTTAATCCGTCGGGCAAATTGCCGGTGACCTTTCCGGCCGCGACGAACCAGGTGCCGGCCAATACGCCCGCCCAATACCCCGGGACAAACGACCAGGTCAATTATTCCGAAGGATTGCTGATGGGATATCGCTGGTACGACGCCTCCAACGCGCCGCCGCTTTTCCCTTTTGGACACGGCTTGTCCTACACCACTTTTGCGTACGGCCGTTTAACCATGGGGCAAGTAAGTCCATCCGGGCAAGTGGCAGTAGGATTCGGCGTAAAAAATAACGGCAGCCGCTCTGGCGCGGAAGTGGCGCAGCTTTATCTCGGTTTTCCCGCCGGAGCGGGTGAACCACCGAAACAACTTAAGGGATTCCAGAAGTTCAGTCTGGCGCCGGGCGAGATCGCTCATCTGAATTTCACCCTCAACTGGGAAGACCTGGCTTGCTGGAGCCCCACTCTGCATCAATGGACGGTGCCGCTGGGCACGTTCCAGGTCATGGTGGGTTCTTCTTCGCGGGACATCCGTCAGACGGACTTCTTTGTGGTTTCGTCGCCAGTGCCCTCCAGTGGCCTCGCTAATCAAGCATTATACCAGCCTGTGAGCGTCTCATCGATTCTTAACACCAATTCTCCAGGCACTGCCGCCGTGGATGGTGATCCCACGACCGGTTGGAGTTCACTCACCAACGGCGCGCAATCGATCACCGTGGATCTGGGTGCGGTAAAGCCGCTGGCGCGCGTTCGCTTGAATTGGGCCACAAATTTTGCCCGCGCCTACCAGATCATGACCTCCACCGACAGCAACCAATGGGCGGGCATCTACACCACGACCAACGGGGCGGGCGGCATCGAAGATTTGGTTGTGGCCGGGTCGGGCCGATACGTGCAACTGAACGCGACCCAAAGCGCCACCGGAGCGGGTTATTCGTTGCAGGAATTCGAGATTTATTCGCCGGAAGTCCAGCTCATGCCGCAGCTTACTCTGGCTCGCACGCCCACCAACACCCTGGTCGCGTCCTGGCCGGCAACGTGGGGCGGGGCCGTTCTGCAACAGAACATCGAATTGGACTGGGGCAATTACACGCTGCAACAGAATGCCGACTTGACCACCCCGAATTGGACGCCCGTCAATAATCTGCCGGTTACCGTCGGCGGAACGAACCTCACGACCCTTCCAATCCCTCCCGCCAGGCAATTCTATCGCCTGAAATCGCCGTAGTCGTTCTGTTTAGCGCGAACGCATGAGCGTGCGTCGCATATCAGCCTTCCACATCGCGGCACCTGCCATCGAGTTGGGCGGCAATCCGGGCAACGGCGTCTGCGGAAAGGCTGGAAGGGCGGCTGGTTGAACTGAGCGAATGAAGCTGGTACTCGTTCAGAACTTCAACGCCGTTGCTCGCCTCGCGGCGGACAAGCCAGCCAGGCAGGGCCAGGACCGGCGTTACGGGAACGTGGGCTTCGAGCGCATCGGTTAGAAACTGGCTTAATCGATCGGCCTGACGTTGCGCCTGGCCGAGCATCTCCCGGTCGTAGTAGCGCGGGAACTGGAGGCCTTCGCCGTCATAAACGACTTCGTGCGGACGTTGAGTGCGGCAGAATGGGCCTTTGCGCCGGCACTTGGTTTCCACGGCGTACACGCCGGACGGGGCAACAACCACATGATCGATGTTCCAATCCGCCGCAAGCGGAAAGTCGTGAAAAACCCGGCAGTTGTCGGCAACGAGGTGATTCAGTTCCCCGCCGACGGCCTTTTCCCCGCTGAGAGCGAGCCGCAAGTGACGGCGTTGACCGAGCAAACGGGCCAGTCTTACGAAAACCCACGTATAGGCGATTACAGCCACCGCAAGGTGCGGAACCCAAATCGATGGCGGGGGATTGATGACATTCCGGATCGAGAAGAAATAGGAAGCGCCGAGGATGGGAAGCAGGGCGAAGCCCAAACCGGCCAGATCCTGAATCTGCCTGTCCAACCGCTCGATTTTCTTCCGGGTGGATTCGCCGGGCTTGTGGAGCGACTTTTCCCGATCGGGCCACTGCGCACCCCTGGCCGCATCCCAACCACGCCACAGCCGAACCACGATCGCGAGCAGTCCCAGCGGCAGGATCGAGAGGAGCGGGAAGAGGATTTGAATCATCAGGACGGGTTTAGCGGGCTTTCGACGGCGTTGGCAAAGGGCCGGCGAGGCTTTCTGGCCCGCAGCAGTCGAATCAAGCGCAGGGAAAACGCAGCGATGCCGGCTGAGGCGAGGGTCACGATTACCTTCCAGACCGGGTGCAGCGACCCGTAAGTCCGGCCGACGAGAAAGGCAACAAAGATCAGTTCGGCCAATCCAAGCAGGACGATGGCGGTGGGGGCAATGCGGTCATTGGTCTGGACGGCTTCGCGGTATTCGTGGGTCGTTTCGGACGGTTCATCGAATACGGGCAGGCCAAAGCTTGTGAAATCCGTGGCGCGCTGGCCAAGGCGGGTGAGTTCCAGCCTGAACCAGGCACGGGAGGCGGCGGCAAAGGATTGGGAAGATTGGGTGATCATGGACGTGGGCGTTTGCACCAGAGCGGGTTTCCCGGCGTCAAGCCTGCATCGACCACTACGGCATACCGGCCTGCGGCGATGTTATTGAGAAAACGCAAGGTCATTGGGGCGATGGAAGCTTAAAGCGTGCCTCTGACTGCAGCCCCGGATTGCTCGAAATCGCATTATGAGTGTCGGTAGCCGCGTCTAAATATGGGACACTGTCGTCTTTTTTTGAGCAGGCAGAAGGTGCGGCTGTCAACTCCCCGTAACGTGAATATAAGCGTGGCGACGAGCGTCTTTATCTTCGCGTGTTCGCGTTTAACCGTTTAGAATCAACCACTTATGCCGGGTGTCATTGAGTCCATCCCGGAACTTAAGTTTTTTTAATGATTGGTTGACGAGAGTACTTTCTTTTGGGAGAATGTGAGACTGTACTTTCGCTGTATAAGAACTGCAACAAATATGGTCAAAACCAAAGGTAAGCGGACGGCCGCCAAAGCTGTCCACCACAAAACTGGCCGGAAGAGTCCCGGTCGGACGCTTTCCGCAACCACCGAAGCCGCCACCAACCACAAAACCAACGGTGTGCCCCATCGCAACGGCAACGGTGCCACGCCTTCCGTGGCCGCTCCCGGGACAGTTGTGCCTGGCGCTCCCCTTGACCCCAAGCTGGACGCCGGCACTATCAAAACCAAATCGGGCGTGGATTTGACGGAAAAGGTCCGCGAATTGGTATTGCTCGCCAAAGAGCAAGGGCACCTGACCTATGACGATATCAACGACGCCCTGCCGGAAACCGTCGTTACGCCGGAGGACCTGGACCAGATTTACACCAAGCTGAACAACCTCGAAATCGAGGTCGTCGACCCGGCGGAAGTGGATCGCGTCAAACAGCCGGAAGCCGAGGAGGAAGAGGAAAAGGGCCGGCTCGATATTCTGGATGATCCCGTCCGCATGTACCTTCGCCAGATGGGTAAGGTGCCCCTGCTCACCCGCGAGCAGGAAGTCGCCATCTGCAAACGCATCGAGGAAGCCGAAAACGAGCAGAAACGCATCATTTACAGCTTCGGTTTCGCCGCCAAGGAGCACATTGCCCTGGCCGAGAAACTCATCTCCGAGCCGCCCAAGGAACGATTCGACCGCGTCATCGTGGACAAAAAGGTCGAGAGCCGGGAGCGCCATCTGAAGATTCTGCGCCAACTGGTCAAGAAGGTCCGCGAGTTGGACCAGAAAGTGGACGAGAAATATGCCGAGTGGCAGGAAACCTCCAAGGTTGCCACCAAGGAAAAGCTTTTCGCCGAGTTCAAGAAGCTCGACAAAAAACTTCAGGACAGCTTCCCGAAGTTTTACTACAAGCAGAAGGTCATCGAGGAAATGGTGCTCGTCACGCAGAATATCCATGACAAAATCCAGGCCAGCCTGCGGGCCATTACCGACACCGAGCGCCTGCGCAAATCGGATCACCAACAGTCCATCCTCAAATCCGAGCGGCAGAAGATCAAGGCGCTGGAGGAATTTGCGCGCATGCCGTATGACGCCTATCTGAAGGCTTACGAACAATTGAATCAGTTTGCCGCCAAGGCGCACCAGGCCAAGACCGAAATGGCCGAGGCGAACCTCCGGCTCGTCATTTCCATCGGCAAGAAATACACCAACCGCGGCCTTGCTTTTCTGGACATCATCCAGGAAGGCAACATGGGCCTCATGAAGGGCGT
This sequence comes from Verrucomicrobiota bacterium, assembly GCA_021325145.1. GTDB lineage: Bacteria > Verrucomicrobiota > Verrucomicrobiia > Limisphaerales > Pedosphaeraceae > JAJPHR01. The sequence continues at coordinate 8,419 of JAJPHR010000071.1, forward strand.
CGAGAAATTTGAATACCGCCGGGGTTACAAATTCTCGACCTATGCCACGTGGTGGATTCGCCAGGCCATCACCCGCGCCATCGCCGACCAGGCCCGCACCATCCGCATCCCGGTGCACATGATCGAAATCATCGGCAAGCTGATGCGGGCGCAAAAGCAATTGCTCCAGGAATTTGGCCGCGAAGCCACTCCCGAGGAAATCGCTGATGAAATGCAGCTCTCGGTCGAGCGTGTCAAAGCCATCCTCAAGATGGCCCAGCAGCCCATCTCCATGCAGGCCACGGTGGGCGACAGCGACGATGCGTGCTTCGGCGATTTCATCGAAGACAAAGCCGCGGAAAATCCGTCCGAAATGACCAGCTACAGCCTGTTGAAAGACAAGCTGAGCGACGTGCTGGCCACGTTGACCGAGCGCGAACGCCGCATCGTGGAACTGCGTTTCGGCCTCGTGGATGGTTACGCCCGCACCTTGGAAGAAGTGGGCAAGCAATACAAGGTCACGCGCGAGCGCATCCGCCAAATCGAGGCGAAAGCCCTGCGCAAGCTGCGTCACCCCACGCGCGTCCGCCACCTCAAAGGCTTCCTCGAAGTAGCTGAGGCGGCGTAGGATTCAAGAGTTTCGGGAACTCGTCGCTACGAAGCACTTTGCAGGCAGAGCGCAGAGCTCCTGCTCCACTTGGTGCAATTTGGTGTTTGAAGCAAGGCAGCTCCGAAAATCTTGGGCCGCGCTCTTTTACTTGGGCGTTGCGCCTCCATTTTTCGCCGCCTCCTTCGCGCACTTCAAAAACTTCTCCGCCGCCGCATTCATTCCCGCCGGCGCCCACGCCGCTCCGACCACAAACGGCTCCGGCGTGGGCGAAAGCGGCAAAAGTTTCAACCGCGGCCCCGCGAAACAAGCCAGCGATTCCGGCGCCAGCGCCACCCCGCACCCGGCTTCGATGGCCGCGATCAGGCTCGAGACGCTGTCGTGTTCCTCCGCGATGCGCGGCTTGCCTTTGCTGCCGGCGAACAGGTCCGCCAGATATTCGTGATACTCGGGATACTCAGCGCGGCTGTAGGCAACCAGCGGTTCCCGCGCCGCCTCGGCCAGCGTTACGCTCCGCTGCTGCGCAAGCCGATGGTTCGGCGGCACCGCCAGCCGCAAGGAGTCGCGCAACAACTCCTCGAACCGCAGCCCGCGCAACATTGCGCGCGTCGGGCGCACGAGCAGGGCGATCTGCAATTTCCCCTCGCGCAGCCGGGCGAGCATCTCTTCGGTGGACAAATCGTGCAGTTTTACCCGCATCCTGGGCAGCTCGGTTTGAAACGCCCGCAGCGTCGGCGGCAGGATCCGCGCCGTAAGCGACGGCGCATAACCGACGTGCAATTCGCCGCTCGTCCCGGTAGCCACGGCGCGTGCCGCTTGCACGCCCTCTTCGACACGTTGCAGCGCCGCGCGTGCTTCGGTTAAAAAAGCGTGGCCCGCTTCCGTCAGCCGCACCGATTTCGCGCTCCGTTCCAAAAGCAGAAACCCAAGCTCCTCTTCCAAATCACGGATTTGCCGGCTCAACGCCGGTTGCGACACATGCAGCTTCAATGCCGCCCGCGAAACATTTTCAGCTTCAGCCACGGCGATGAAGTAACGGAGGTGTCGCAATTCCATGCGGCATGCAGCATACCTTTGAAGCATGCTGAGGCAAGAAACATAGTCTTTCCGCGCACCGCCATGCGTGTGCGATCTTGATGCCATGATGAATATACGAAAAGCAAACGAACGGGGCCACGCCAACCATGGGTGGCTGGACACTTACCACACTTTCAGTTTCGCGAATTACTACGATCCGCAATGGATGGGTTTCAGCAGCCTGCGCGTGATCAACGACGACCTGGTCCTGCCCGGAATGGGTTTCGGGACGCATCCGCATCGCGACATGGAGATCATTACTTACATCCTGAGCGGTTCGCTCGAACACAAGGATTCCATGGGCAATGGCCGCGTCATTCGCACTGGCGAAGTGCAATACATGGCCGCCGGCACGGGCGTTCAGCACAGCGAGTTCAACTCCTCCAAGGATGAGGCGGTTCACCTGCTGCAGATCTGGATTATGCCCGACCAAAAAAGCGTGAAGCCGCGTTACGCGGAGAAGTCCTTGAAGGATGCCACCCCGGGCAAGCTGCACCTGGTCACGAGCAAAGCCGGACGCGACGGTTCCATCGCCATCCACCAGGACGCCGACCTTTGGTTGGGCAAACTCGGCGCGGGCGATCGGGTCACGCATAAACTGGCGTCCGGACGCAGCGCCTGGGTCCACGTGGCCGAAGGCGAAGTGACGCTGAACGGCAAAAGCCTGTCGGGCGGCGACGCCGCGGCTGTCAGCAAGGAAAGCACATTGGAACTGAGTGCGACCAAACCGGCTCAGGTCCTGTTGTTCGATCTCAACTGAGCAGCCAGCTTGGGCCATTGCCCGGGAGCGCATGCGCCTTCTCGCGCTGTGGCTGGCCCTCGCCAGCCACACGAGAGGAGGGCGCATCGCCCCAGCGCGGCTTCCCGCTTGCGACTGGCCTGAAATTCTTCCATAGTAGGTTCATAATTAAACAATGAATACTACTCCCATTCGTGTCGCGGTGACCGGCGGTGCCGGGCAAATTGGTTACTCTCTGCTGTTTCGCATCGCATCCGGCGCGATGTTTGGGCCGCAGCAACCAGTCATTCTGCATCTGATCGAAATTGAACCCGCCCTGCCCGCGCTCAACGGTGTGGTGATGGAACTGGACGATTGCGCCTTCCCGTTGCTCCAGGGAGTGGTGCCCACCGCCAGTTTGGATGAAGGTTTTCGCGGGGTGAACTGGGCGTTGCTCGTCGGCAGCGTGCCGCGCAAACCCGGCATGGAACGCAAGGACTTGCTTGGCATCAACGGCAAGATTTTCATCGGCCAGGGCAACGCCATCCAAAAGAACGCCGCCAGCGACGTCCGCGTGCTCGTGGTCGGCAATCCGTGCAATACCAACTGCCTCATCGCCATGAACAACGCGCCCCAGGTTCCGCGCGATCGCTGGTTCGCCATGACCCGCCTGGATGAAAACCGCGCCAAGTCGCAGTTGGCCAAAAAAGCGGGCGTTCCGGTGACGAGCGTCACCAACATGGCCGTGTGGGGCAATCATTCCGCCACCCAGTACCCGGACTTCACCCACGCCAAGATCAACGGCCGCCCTGCCACCGACATCATCCCGGACCGGGCCTGGCTGCAAGGCGAGTTCATCAGTTCCGTGCAACAACGTGGCGCCGCGGTGCTCAAAGCCCGGGGCTTGTCCAGCGCCGCCAGCGCCGCCAATGCCATCGTCGATTCCGTCGCCTCCATCGTTAACCCCACACCTGCCGGCGACTGGCACAGTGTCTGTGTTAGCACTGACGGCAGTTATGGCGTGGAGAAGGGGCTTATCAGTTCCTTCCCGGTTCGCAGCGACGGCCGCAAGCTGGAAATCGTCCAGGGCCTTTCGGTGGATGAATTCAGCCGGTCCAAAATCGACCTGACCGTGGCGGAATTGAAGGAGGAAAAAGCGCTGGTGGCGGATTTGCTGCCGAAGTTATAGCATCCGGGGCGTGGCCCGACTGCTTTCGGAAGTTCCCCGAGTCCGCCCCAACCCGGCAGGGCGAAAGAAAATAGCCCACCGATTTATATTTATCGGTGGGCAACCAAGCGCGTCAGCATAAGTCCCCCAGGGACGGCAGAACCGCCGCCACCGCTTTCGGATTTCAGCTCTCCAAATATGCGGGGACAAACTCTCACGCTTTACGCTCCCCGCTCCACACCCTTCACCGCCCGAACAAACGCCCGCATCTTCCGCTCATCCTTCTTCCCCGGCGACGCTTCCACTCCGCTTGAAACATCCACGCCGTACGGCTTCACCTTCCGGACCGCTTCCGCCACGTTCTCCGGCGTCAACCCGCCGGCGAGGAAAATGGGACGGCCGAACTTCTGCGCCTCAATCGCCAGGTCCCAATTGAACGTCGCGCCCGTGCCGCCTTTTTTGTCCCCCGCAAAAGTGTCCAGCAGCCAGGCATCCGTGCGATAATCCGGCAGCGCCTTCAGCGATTCCGCATCCCGAATGGGAAACGCCTTCATTGTCATCACGGGAAACCCCGCGCAATACTCCGGCGATTCCTCGCCGTGGAATTGCAGCAGGTTCAACCCACAGTCCGCAATGGCCCGCTGCACCAATTCCTCCGCCGCATTGACGAACACGCCCACCTTGATGACGAACGGCGGCAGTTCTCGCGCAATCTCCGCCGCCACCGCCGGCGGGACATGGCGCGGGCTCCCCTCATAAAACATCAAGCCCACCGCGTCCGCGCCCGCTTCCGCCGCCGCCAACCCGTCGCCGACACTCGTGATGCCGCAAATTTTTACGATCGCACCCATGCCGCGCTTACCATGACATCGGTTGTCCGAATCAACAAGCTGCAAGCGCATACGGGTACCGTCATTTTTCAAACGGGCTCTAAATGCCGTGCCCCTTGGCTGCAACCTTGCTGCGCTGTGCCGGGTGAACACCCAACTATTGTCCAGGCGCGGCTGCGGTTAAACTTCGGAGGATGGTCGGCCGATTAATTCTGTTGCGCTCCATTCCTGCAAGCCATTGCCGGCCGTCCCGAAGACAAATGAAACGACAACCAAAACCCGTCCCGCAAACCGCGTCCAGTTCAACGGACAACGGAGCCGAACAGCACGAGGCGGAGCAGGTGCGCGAACGGACGGCCATCAGCGCGAACATAGTTTATGATGCCATCCTGGCGGAGGGGGAAAACGAACTCCAGCGCTCGACCTCGGCGCTCGCGTTCTCCGGGCTGGCGGCGGGTTTGTCGATGGGGTTTTCATTTTTAACCCAGGCGCTTCTTCAATCCTACCTGCCCCGGGCCAGATGGGCCGAGTTGGTGGCCAAGCTGGGTTACTCAATGGGCTTTCTGATCGTCATTCTGGGACGGCAGCAACTGTTCACCGAAAACACGCTCACGCCGATCCTGCCGCTGCTAAAGCACCGGAATGCCTCCACTTTCGTGAATCTCCTCCGCCTGTGGGGAACGGTCCTGGCCTCGAATTGGATTGGCACCATGGCCTTCGCGTGGGTGCTCGCCCATTCCAGCGCCATCGAGGCCGACGTCCGGCCAAGCCTGCTGGCGATTGGACGCGAGGCGGCGAGCCATGATTTTATCAGCACCATGGTCAAGGCCATCTTCGCGGGCTGGTTGATCGCGCTGCTCGTCTGGCTGCTGCCCTTTGCGGAGGCGGCCCGGGTGGCCGTGATTTTCCTGATGACGTATCTAATTGCGTTGGGCTCCTTCAATCACGTCATCGCCGGCTCGGTGGATGCGTTTTACCTCGTGGCCAGCCATGACAAATCGTGGGGCGAATATCTCGGCAAATTCATGCTGCCCACGCTGCTCGGGAACATAATTGGCGGCGTCTCACTCGTGACCGCTCTTAATCACGCCCAGGTCACGGCCGGGAAAAATACTTGATTCAACGAGCGCGTGCGCGATTTCTCCCGACTCCAAGTCCGTAATCTCCGGGCATGACAACCCGCGCTGCGTGAGGCACCATTTTGAGCATCAACCTTTTCATACGGGTTGCGGGTTAAGGAAAAGGCCAGTTCCCCGGAGGAACTGGCCTTTCCAATTTAACGGGGCTAAATCCCAGCCGGCACAAACCAAAACGTCCGGCCGCTCCGCGCAAAGTTTATCGATTCTCATTTCAGGCCGTCTATAATGCCGTGATGAAAACCTGGCGCGCATTCCTTGCCATTCTGACTATCGCGGCCGGCTCCCTGAGGTCAGCCGCGCTCGCCGACACGGTGGACGACACCATCGCCGCCCAAATGCAGGCGCACCATATCCCGGGCTTGTCGCTGGCGATCATCGAGGACGGCAAAATCTGCAAGGCGCAAGGTTACGGATTGGCGGACAAAAATGCCAACCAGCCGGTAACGACCGCCACCTTGTTTCAGGCCGGCTCCATCAGCAAGGCGGTGGCCGCGTTGGGCGCGCTGCATCTGGTCGAGCAAGGGCGCCTGTCCCTCGACGCGGATGTAAACGACAAGTTGCAGTCGTGGAAAGTTCCTGAGAACGAGTTTACGAAGGACCAAAAGGTCACGCTGCGCCGAATCCTTAGCCACAGCGCGGGCTTGACCGTCCACGGTTTCCCCGGTTATGCCGTGGACGCTCCCATGCCCACGCTGGTGCAAGTGCTTGACGGCGCGAAGCCGGCCAACACACCCACAGTTCGGGTGGACTTTGCCCCCGGCACTCAGTGGCGCTACGCGGGCGGCGGCTACACCGTCATGCAGCAACTGCTGATCGATGTAACCGGGAAGCCCTTCCCGGAGTTCATGCAGGCGACGGTCCTGAAACCGCTCGGCATGACCGCCAGCACTTACGAGCAGCCGCTGCCCAGGGACTTGGCGCCCGCCACCGCGACCGGATACCATCAAAACCAGCGCGAGGTCAAAGGCCGCTGGCATGTCTATCCGGAAATGGCCGCAGCGGGATTGTGGACCACACCGTCGGACCTGGCGCGTTTTGCCATCAGCCTCCAACAATCACTCGCGGGAAAAACCAATCCTGTCATTTCCCAATCCCTGACCCGCCAAATGCTGACCCAGCAGAAAGCTGACGACGGATTGGGAGTATTCCTTGAAGGCAGCGGGAAGATGCTCCAGTTCTCCCATAGCGGACGCGACGATGGTTTTGACGCTCTAATGGTTGCCCAAGCCGAAACCGGCAAAGGTGCGGTAATAATGATCAACGCAAACGATGACTCAAAATTCATCGGCACCGTTGTGGAAGCCATCGCAAGGGAATACCACTGGCATGATCATCCTTGAGTTGGGCGAATTGGCTGCTCCCGCCCCTGATCGGCCGCCCGTCGCAAACTCTCGCGCTTTGCTCAGCCGCGTAAGCTCTTTCCTTCCTGCTGGGGTTGGTTATAATGGCTGCGAGCGCAGCTCCCGTAGCTCAAATGGATAGAGCAGCGGTTTCCTAAATCAGCGCAAGCACTTTTTTTGGAATTTTTGCCACCTTTGATTCTCGCACATTCCCTTTGATTTCATTGGCGATTTATCACTTTTGCCCCCTCGCCACTCGGTGCGGAGTTTTGGCTCCGTTTTGCCCTTTTTTGCTCCAAAAAAGCAAAACGGTATCAGATGCGGTATCAGATTCTCCTTCCGCTTTCGGAGTTAAAAAAGTGGTGCTCCCGCTCGGAATTGAACCGGGATCGGCCGATTAGGAATCGGCAGCTCTATCCATTTGAGCTACGGGAGCGATGCGTCGTTCCTGGCCAGAATAACAACTTCGACCGCGTTGACAAGCGAGCACTCCACCACGGGACGAGTCCGAAGCTGCCCAAACTGGATTGAGCGACTTTTCGTACAGGGTCGTGTCGGGGCAAGAAAAGATGGATCGGACTGCTCTCGGGAAACGTGCAGACAGAAGGGATGGCCTACGGACTGCGCAGCCTCGACCCGCGTGGCGGCTTTCCGAATATTCGTTCTTCGACTTGTTGAAAGGAAGCTTGGAACATCTTCTCCATTATCGCCGCGTATTGTTGGAGTTCGGTTTCATTAAGAATCTCGCAAGCGTAACCAAATCGGTAGCCACGTACAAGTTCAATTTCTTTGGCAGCGATTTCGCCAGCCTTTGTCAATTTTAGTGGCACTCCTTTCCCGACCTTTTTTTCGAGAATATCGCGTTTCGAGAGCCGTTCTACGATTTGCCCCGCTTGCGAATAATGCAGGTCGAACACCTTGACGAGCGTTGTCTCGGTAACGCAACCAGGAAATAATTCGACCAGCTTAATAACGAGTTCTTCCCTTTCGCTGAAATCCTGTTCGCCGGGCGGAGTCGCGCTTGCTTTGGCATGTTCGATCAAAATACGGCCTAAAGCCCAGCTTTTTGCAAGCGTTCGTAATGCAGATTCAGGCAATGTCTTGCCTTCAGTCGTTTTCATATTCGATTTCTTCGATTCAAGTAATGATTGCTTAACCGTTCTATCTATTCAATGCAAGCAATGTTTATACCATTCCCGTATTATTGCAAAACAAATATGTGAATAAAGTGCTGTATTAAATAGCTACTAATACTGTATCAGAATATGAACTGAAACTGAACAACGCGATTGAACCGCGAAAACAGACCGAACACTGAATAAAAACTAAAAAACCAAACGAAAGGGATACCGATGAAATCTGAATTGAGGAGAAAATGGAAGAAGCGTGCGTCAATTCTGCTAATGCTTGTCGCCCCCTTCACAGTCCTTGCGGTCAATCCGCCTACGACAATATCCCCCGGCAGTGCGTCCTCACCTGGGACGACATTGTCCACCTTGACGCCCACGTTTTCTTGGAACGCCGCCTCTGGTGCCACAGGTTATGGTCTCTACATCCGTGATCTAACCGCATCAGGCACACCGCTTATTTATCCAAACTCCAGCGGTACCACGACCACGCCGCTGACTGGCACGTCGTTCAATCTGCCCAGCGGGTATCTGGTCAACGGCCATGCCTA
>JAJPHR010000096.1 GCA_021325145.1 Verrucomicrobiota bacterium
AGAAAATGTGTGGTCTTTTAAAATTTTTTTTTTATTTTTAATTTTTTCTGTGGGGAGAATTAGTGTTGGTTTTTTGACATGGTGGGGGGGGGGGGGGGTACATACTTTGGGGATGTTGCTCAATCAGGATTGGCGCCTTGCACGGAGCTTTCTCGGCTGGTTCGGCCTAACGAGAGGCGGCCTTTCACTCGGATCCGGTCTGAGCATGCCGGCAACTGCTGCGACTCGCCGTTTCACCTGGGCGTCGGCACTCGGATTGATTACCTCGGTTGCATTGAACTCGCACGGGCAAACATCAGGCTTGCCCGAAAAGCTGTGCATCGGCAGTGAGGCGGAAGTTCTGGAATGGGTGGCTACGAACAGGCTTTGTATCGTCGATTTCCAGATCAAATACACCACCAGCACCAATGCGAACGTGACACGCGGTCGTGAAATCTCGGGATCCAACGTCTCGTTCGGCTCGTATGCCGATTTTCAGTATTGCTTGCTGACCAACGGCGTTAGAATTTTAAACGACGTCAAGTCCCAAACGGATATTGGCTCTCCTCTCATGTTCTACGCCGCCATCCTGTATACGTATCCCGACCAGAGCTTTACAGCGGCCTACAGCGCAGCGACGAACATCGGCCCCGTATCAACTGTAACCTCTAACACCTTCGTGGGAATCCATCCCGATTGGACGCGGATCGCCGTCTCAGTGCCTGGACTTCAGCAGCTGCATATGGATGTGGCGACGACCCCTCCGTATTCTTTTACGTGGACTCCAAATGGCTCATACGTGCCGCCAAACCAATACGTTCCGACCGTGCCTGAACGGACGACGAACGATTTGCTGATTCTTAGCGAATGGTATGCGACCGGCGCATACCGGGCCCGGTTTTCCATTACCGCAGGCGGGCGAACCAACGTATACACCCAGCACGGGGAGGTCCTTTCGCCGGCAACACTTCGGATGACGAGCCGGACCAACCTCGTAGTGTCAATGGCCAAAGGCTCGGACACCGTCATTCAGTCAAGCGGCGATCTTGTCCACTGGCAAACGTGGACAACTTTCTCCTGGTCCAAGGACACGAATATGATTTCAAGCGCGGTAAACCCAAACCTGCCCGGCCAGTTCTTCCGGGCCTACTCCCAATAGCCTATGTTCCTCAAAAGACTCGGACCCGATCCCCACGACAACAGGGCAAAGACGTATGCGGCGCTGGGCTGCCCTGACATTCTGGAATTGGAAAACGGCGATTTTGCCGTCATCGGCGCGGACATCACGGAAACGTCCGCCGGACAGTTGCCGCCCACGGTCAGTTGTGGCCCGGACGAGCGAATCATCAGGATTCCGCGCCGCACACTTGTGCTCGCCAAAGCCGACATCCCTGACAAAATCTAGCCGCTTGCCCGTGATATACTGGCGGGATGGAACTATGGGGGTGGATTGCGCAAAATTGGTTCAATGTCTTGAGCGCCGGCGGCATGATCGGCGGAGTGTGGTTTACCGGCGTGTCCCTGCGTTCAGAAGCCAACGCGCGTCGTGCCTCGAATTTGATCGCACTTACGGAAGGTCACCGCGACATCTGGAGCCTCACTTACCAAAACATCGATCTCTCCCGGATTTTGGACGCGTCGGCGGACATCAAATCGATGCCGCTCAGCCATGGCGAGGAAATGTATGTGAACGCGATGATTCAGCATCTCTTTTGCGTGTATCAAACGATGCAAAACGAGCTCACGATCAGACCGGAGAAGATTTGTGCGGATGTGCGGGCATTGTTCTCGTTGCCTATTCCAAAGGCCGTCTGGGGGAGGCTGAAACGCTTTCAGGATGGCGATTTCGTGCAATTTGTCGAAAACTGTCTGCGGGAGTAGCGTGCGACCTTAGGATGCAATATGAAGCAACTGTTCGCTTGGGCTGGACACTAAGTTCCCGTAGAACAAGCACCGGTACGGTGCCTCCAAAATTAATCACTGCGGATCGGTTTTTCTTTCAAGCATCATCGCTTCATCAAACAAAGCTTGCTTGACGTGGCTCCGCTAATAAAACCTGCCCGCAAACGTATGGCTATGAGCAAGGATTTCTCACAGGCAGCCGAATAGAATTTGACGAAGCGCAGATTGTGAATAACTTTTTGTTGCAATCCCTAGACCACGTCGTTAGTCTGGAAAAAATTCAGCGTGCGGAGTGCATACAATAAAACTCAAAAACGATGCCCTGTGCCAGGTCGTCGGTTGATCGCGATTTGGCTTTCTTTGGCAGCCAAGCGCCGAAAGACAATCAGCTTCTTTATGAAAACCTCTGTTCCAAGACCCCCCTGCCTCGCGAACGCCGTCTTGTTTCTGGCGAGTATTTCGTGCCTGACGGGAGTCGCAATTGCCCAAAATCAGTCAGTCCCGGTTGCAATCGTGCCGCAGGCCGAAACCGCTCCTTACGCAGTCGTCGAACGGGGCCCGCACCATAAACGAGTAGCACACACACTGACGCTTACCAATGCACTCGGAAAGGTAAGTTACCGCACCAACGGATACACTGAAATCGCCGATGGAATGAATCACTTGGCAGGCAATCAGTGGGTCGAGTCAACCGAGGAAATCCAAATCACCGCCAACGGGGGCCAGGCCACCAATTCGGCCCATCAGGTGATCTTTGCCGCCAACGCCAATTCCCCGGCGGCCATTCAACTTGTCACTCCGGAGGGCAAGCAACTCTCATCACACGTCGTTGCGCTCAGCTATTTTGACCCAAGTACCGGTAACAGCGCCCTCATCTCCCAACTGCAAGATTCCGTGGGTCAGCTTGTTTCTTCCAACGAGGTTATTTACCCCAATGCGCTAGGCGGTGACTGCGAAGCTGATATTTTCTACCATTTCAGCATCGCCGGTCTTGAGCAAAACATCATTTTAAGGCAACAGCCGCCTTCACCGGAAGCATACAATCTGAGCAGCTCCGGCACCTGGCTTCAGGTGACCACCGAATTCATCGATGCTCCCACTCCTGCACTTGTCACCAACGCCTTCAATCCAACCTCCCAGGGAGACGCCTTTGACCAATTGATTGATTTTGGAATCATGCAGATCGGGCGCGGCAAGGCGTTCTTGATCGGCGACACTCCACCGAACAGCCAGTCCGTCAACGTCTTGAAGCAGTGGGTGGTCCAGGACGGCCGCACGTTCCTGCTGGAGTTGGTTCCGCTCACTCCCAGCATGACCGACCAGCTTAAAACCCTGCCGCCCCCGGCTTCGCCATCCGGCACCAATGGCAACGGTGGCAATGGTGCCGGGGCTATGCTCCGCCAGGATGGAAAGAGCACCCTCTCCAAGCGCGTCCTCGTGCCGCCCATGCACTTTTCACGCGCTTCGGCGGCTTCGCTTCAGTTGGCGCGTTCTGATTTGCCTTCCCGTCGTGGTTTTCTGATCGATTATGCAATCCTCACGACGCAAACCAACTTTACCGCCAAGGCTGACACAACCTATTACATAAGCGGAAATGTTACTCTGCGCGGAACCAATACCTTCGAGGGCGGAGCCGTTTTGAAGTACGCCACCAACTCTTCATTGAGTTTGCTTCCATCCAGCATCCCCTTGCGGGTCAATTGGCTGGGAAGCCAATACCGGCCGGTCGTGCTCACCGCGCAAGACGACAACACGGTGGGTGAAACTCTGACCAATTCAAGTGGAACTCCTTCCGGCTACTATGCCAATCCCGCTCTGTATATCACTGCGCCTACGGGTGGCCTCAACATGCCGGGATTTAGAATCGCCTATGCCAAACAAGCGGTCTCGCTTTCGGGCATGAGCCCAATCATCTCGAGCGGCCAAATCATCAACTGTGGCAACGGCATGACCATCCAGGGGGGCGGCGCGACCATCGAAAATGCCCTCTTCGCCAATGTGGCTACCAACTTCAATAACGTGCAAGCTGGAGGGTTCACGTGCCAAAATGTGACTTTCAGTTCCAGCGGTTACCTCGTCGCGCTTGGATCCGCTGCCGACACCAACACGGCCACTTTTACCTTGAACAACTGCATTTTTGCCAGCGTAACCAATTTGTACAATTTTAATAACACCTCCATAACCGGCGGTCACAACGGCTTCTACAACACCCCGACTTTCGGTTCCAGCACCTTCACTACGGGCGCGTACCCCTTCCAAACAGTGGGAGCGGCCGGATTTTACCTCGCCGATGAATCGCCCTTTCGCAAGGTCGGGACGGCAAGTATCGACACCAACCTCCTCGCTGGCCTGGCGAAAAGGACCACCTACCCGCCCATAGTCATATTCGGAGCGGGACAAATCTACCCTACGAACGATTTGATCCTTTTGCCCCAAGCCCGACGCGACACGAATGGATCGCCAGACCTGGGCTACCACTATGACCCCATCGATTTTGCCTTCGGAGCGTGCTTCACCACAAACAATATTACCGTTCAACCCGGCACGGCTATCGGCATGTTCTGCACTAACTTTGGCGTTGGCCAGGGCCTTTACGGGTTGATCCTGGACGGCGCAAGCCAGTTTGCCTGCCAAGGAACGCCCACGAGTCCAAACTGGATTTTTCGCTACAACACCGTTCAAGAGCAATCCAATACCAATTGGAGCGCCAGCGTCGGCCCTTGCTTGGCGCGCGATCCGTTTTACGCTCCCGGCCCGAGCATAAACTGCCGGTTCACTGATTTTTCCGTGCTGGCGATGGACGCTGCCACGTTTTGGATCCAGGGCACCAGTTTTGGCCTGCGGCCGCCGGCGAATTTCCGGGACTGTCAGGTCTTTGGCGGTGTTTTCGGTTGCAACGCTGCTGCAACCTTTAACCTTACTAATTGCCTGTTTGACCGTGTGGATGTCGAAATGCCCTCGGACGGAACCAACGTCCCAATCGTCCGCAATAACCTTTTCCACGGCGGCACCTTCGATTTTGATCCGTACCCCATCACTAACGCCTTGGTGGCGGATAATCTGTTCGACCAAACCACAAACTGGGACAATAGCTGGGATTATGGCACATATAGCGGAGGCCACAACGCGTACGTTACCAACGCGTTCATCACCAATAATTTTCTTCTCAATCCCACCAATGCGGGAGACTTGGTCCTCAACGGTTCGCCTTCGTACCAGACTGGCCCGCTTGGCAGCTATTACTATCCCAGCAATCTGACGAGCCTCATCAATGCCGGCAGCACCACGGCGGATCTGGTTGCCCTTTACCATTACACGACTACCACCAATCAAATGAAAGAAACCAATTCCCTAGTGGATATAGGCTATCACTACGTGGCGGTGACCAACGGGGTGCCGATGGACAGTGACGGGGATGGCGTCTGGGATTATTTGGAGGACGTAAACGGCAATGGTCTGTATGACTCCGGCTCTGAACTTCTCAGTTGGTTAAATGCTTCCACGAGCGGCACCAACGATTATCTCCCCTATATCGAGGGCCGCAATCTTGGGGTGACAGCAACGCCGGTCGCCGATGCCACCGGTGTGACCGGACTCAATGTTTACACTCCGCTCCAGCCGTAAATCGTGATTTCAAAGGAGGACCTAAAATGAATCATTCAATATTCTCGACGGTAAGCGGTGTGCTAGAGCAACGGTGTTCATGTATGGCCGGAAGGCTTTTGATGGCCTGTTTTATTGCCCTGCTTCTGGAGCATTTATGCGGTCCAGCCTTTGCTGACGACGTCTGCCGCCGTCCCATAGAGCCGCCGCCGCCGGGAAGCGGCGGCGTGCAGGAACTGGCCATCCAAAGCATTTGGATGACGACGGGCAGTCAAGGCAAAACCTGCTACGATGAATTCACAAATATCGATATCTGTGAAGTCAAGCATTACAAGACTGCCACATTCCATGAACACTTAAGCACGACTGTAGTCGACTCGGGCAATACTACCACGCCTTACGATGATCCTGTTGACGATGATGGATGTCAAACGAAGCATGGCACGGGTGCATATAATACTACCACCACCACCACATTCGACGGTTCAATGGTGCTTACCACTTCTGTTACGTGTGCAGGCACTACTGGTACGAACATTTACAGCGGAACCTATACCCAGACCCAATCCCAATATGATTATCGAAGCAACACGGTGAGTTGCGGTCCAGACGCACACAATGCACTGACGATAACAATTGATTTTACCAACGGTTCAACCATAAGCGCCACACTCACAGGTGGCACCAATGCTCCACTGTGGACCGGGACAAAAGTCAGTTCGGGTTGCCAGACCGTCCTTACGAATTATGACGACATACACGGAGCCTGGCCGACCGGCACTTTTTGTACTGGCCCCGACACCAATTCGACCCTCAGCGGCATGCCGCTCCCGTCGCAAGTCAGCGGCACCGAGACCGTCACCCAAACCGTCAAGACTGATACCAAGAACCCTCCTCCCAACGGCGGCACGGACGTCAGCACCATCACGCTGAGCGATGAATTCACCACCTGCGACCTGATCAACCTGGCCAAGTGTTTTTTGGGGCAAATTACTGATCCTCCCTGGGACCATCAATGCTGGGGTTGGCTGGCGGATCAGCGGCAGACGATGTTTGAACTGGACCAGGCCCAGTATTGGTTTACGTATCCAACCGAGCCCTGGAAGCTCTACACGATCAAAAAGCATTACACTGTGATCTCAACCGGGTGCGCCTTGGGCTACAATGTGGCTGTTGATAACGTGGAGGTCTTGGAAGCGGTGGTGGGGGACGGCCAGGAGCACACCGAAACGAACAGCATGATCCCGGTTTGCTACAATAATTTGATCGGCTATCAGGTCGATGGCGCGAGCGCGCCACTGGGTGGCAAAGGGGAAATAACGATTGCGATTTTGGACAGCGTCACCATCCAAGACATGACGCAGTCATCATCCTGTGCCAGTTGCGGCGGAGTTGGCGGGAGCGGAAACTTGCCCGGAGCCGGGCGGTTTTTCCTGTCTGCGGGCAACGCGGAAGCTGACTTCAATCTGGGAGTCGGGCGGCAGGCGCAGCCGGCCGGGGAGTTGCAGTTCAACGTGCCCAGCCCCTCGGCGGCGCTGTCCACCGCGGCCGGCCTCTCGCTGCTGGCGCCCACCAATCTGGTGACGGTGATTACCAATTCCGGCACCGGGGCATTGCGCCAGTTGGGCGCCAGCCAGTGCCTGGTTGATCTGCTCACGGTCAATTCTTACCAGTACCAGATGGTGTTCTATCCGACCAATGCCTTTACCCCGGCCAGCGATCACGTGACGCTTTTGTCCACCAATGGGCTGACGCCTCTGGTGACGTGGACGGTGCTTAATCCGGATGGGGTGACAAACACTAATCGATTGGAGATCATCGAGATGCACGGTTCCCAGCAAATCACTAATATGTTCACCTGGAATGCGGCTTCGAACCAATGGCAATTGGACAGCGGCACGAGCTTGAGCCGCACGCTCATGACCGAAAGTGTGAACCCAGCCTTGAGCAACCGAACCGAGACGGTGCAGACGATCAATCCGGCCAACGGGGCGGTGCTGTTCCAGACGGTTTCTCTTTATCAGGTCTTTGCCTGGGGCGAGGGGTTGGTGCAGCAGATTACTGGCACCGGGCCGGCGGCCCTGACCAATACCTGGTCTTATACTTCCGACAGTTTTTCTCATCCCGCCGCCAATGGCAATTTCAACCGCCCGGTGCAGTTGGTGCGCGGCGATGGTTCCTGGGAACTATACCACTCCTACGACGATCAAGGCCGCCTCACAGAGGTTCGGTCGCCTTACGGCAACACCCCGCCTGGTCCTTACGGCTCGCAGCGGATTAAGTATTACAGCTACGACCCGTTGACCGGCTTTGGAGACGACACGAATCTGTTTCCAAGGATGCCGCGCATAGTCACAGAATCCGTTAACGGCGGCACTGTTTCCCGGAGTTACTTTATCGCCAGCAACAACATGACCATCTCAATCCAAGCGGCCGCCAGCAGCGCCGTTCCCTTTGATTCGGCTGTGCTATGCACCACCAACTGGTATTTTCCGACGAACACTGCCAATGCGTGGCGCTTGCAGCGGACTGACCACCCGGACGGCACGATGGATTTGTATTCATATGCGACCAATGCCGCGGGTGACACGAATATCGTTTATTCGGGCGTGGCCAACGCTGGGCGCACTACGGTGGTGGATGGGACGGAAACGATCACGGTATTGGACCCGGTGATGGGAGCGGTGCTCTCGCGCAAGTCGATTGATATTGCTTCGGGAATTACCACCAGTTCAGAGGTGTACAGCTCGTTTGACAGCGTGGGCCGGGCGGGCCTGATCACCTACTTGGACGGCACCACGGCACAAAAGAGTTACGATTGCTGCCATCTGACTTCCGAGACGGACCGTGACGGCAGGGTCACGAGCTACACCTACGACTTATTGAAACGCCTGGTCACCACCTCTCGCAACGGGATTACCACTTCCAATGTGTATGACGCTGCCAACCATGTGATTCAAACGGTGCGGTTTGGAGCCGACGGTTCCGCCATCACGAACAGCAGTGCCATTTACGATGATGCGAGTCGACAGTATGCATCCATCGATGCCCTCAGCCACACGAATTACTACACCAACTTTTGTTCCGGCACGAATCTGGTGCGGCAAACCACATACGCAGATGGGAGCACGCGGATTGAGACTTATGCCACCGATGGCACGCTGGCGAGCGTCGCAGGCACTGCGACCAGTCCGGTCAATTACCTGGAGAGCACGGCGGACAGTTGTGTGGCAGTCACTGAGGTCAAAATCAGCGCGACGGGCGGGACGAACGAGTGGGTCCTCACCGAAACCGACGCCTTTGGGCATCAGGTCAAGACCATCTATGCCAGCGGAACGGACACACCTACGGCTTATCAGTATTATAATATTTTTGGCCAACTAACGAACACCGTCGATCCGGACGGAGTTTCCAGGCTGTACGCATACAACGCCAAAGGCGAGCAGGCACTAACCGTGCTGGACATGAACCGGGATTATAATATTGATTTTGGCGGAGATGACCGCATCACGTACGTCACCAACGATGTAGTGGTCGATAACGGGGTGAATGTGACCCGCAAGCGGACTTACGTTTACACCACGAGCGGTTCGACGGCCTCCAATCTGGTGTCGCTAGCCGAAACGTCGGTGGATGGCTTGAAAAGTTGGAATGTCCTCTACAACAATGGCGTGAGCATTACCAACAGCAGTCAGACCACGTACGATGCCACGCACGGTTATCGTGTAGTGATCAACACCTCGCCGGACGGTTCGACCACAGTGACTACGAATGTGTACGGGCGGCTGGTGTCGGTGACCTGCAAGGATGCCAATGGCACCCAACTCAGCCAGACCCTTTACAGCTATGATCCGCATGGGCGGCAAAATCTCACCACCGACGCCCGCAACGGGACCAGCACCAACTTTTTCAATAATGCCGATCAAACCAGCGGCACGGCCACGCCCGCGCCCGGAGCCGGGCAAGCCTCGCAGGTGGTGAGCAATATCTTCGATGCCGCGGGCCGAGTGATCGCCACCAAGCTGCCGGACAACACTTGGGTGACCAACGACTATGTGGCCCTGGGCACGCTCAAGCGTTCGTATGGGTCGCGCACCTATCCGGTCGGTTACGGCTACGACGCCCAGAGCCGGATGATTACGATGACCAATTGGAGCGCTTTCCCCAATACCGGTGCCCGGGTGACCACCTGGAATTATGATCCCTACCGCGGCTATCTCAGTTCCAAGCAATATCCGGATGGCTCCGGCCCTAACTACAGTTACACCGATGCCGCCCGTCTTCACAATCGGCAATGGGCGCGCGGCACCAGCACCACCTATTCGTACAACAACGCCGGCGAACTCTCCGCCATTAGTTATGATGACGGCTCGACTCCGGGCGTGGCCTATGGGTATGACCGGCGCGGACGGCAGACCAGCGTGACCGTGGGTGGAAGCATGACGACAACGCTCGATTATAACGACGCGGGCAACCTGTTGAATGAATCGTATTCGGGCGGACCACTGGACGGCCTTTCGGTAACCAACGGGTATGATGCGCTGCTGCGCCGGACAAATCTGGTGGCGCTTAATGGTTCGACGGTATTGTCCCGCACCACCTACGGATACGACGCCGCTTCGCGGCTATTCACCGTCTCGGATGGCACGAACACGGCTGGTTATTCGTACCTTGCAAACTCGCCTTTGGTCAGCCAAATTGGTTTCACTAATGCTGGCGCTTTGCGGATGACGACAACCAAGAACTATGACTTTTTGAACCGGCTGACCTCCATCAGCAGCGCCAATGCGTCCTCGGTGGTCTTGGATTCACATGCGTATGCCTACAACTCTGCCAATCAGCGAACGGCGGTGACGAACACCGATTCCTCGCGCTGGGCGTATGGGTATGATTCCTTGGGCCAGGTAACGTCGGGCAACAAGTATTGGAGCGACAGCACGCCTGTTGCCGGGCAGCAGTTCGGTTATTCTTTCGATAACATCGGGAACCGCACCGCGACTCAGGTCGGTGGTGATCAGTGGGGCGCGAACTTGCTTTCCGCCAGTTATTCGGCCAACACGCTAAACCAGTACACAAGCCGGACAGTTCCGGGAGCGTTGGACATCATTGGCGCGGCCACGAACATGGCCACCGTGACCGTGAACGATTACCCCACAACCCGAAAAGGAAGTTATTACCGTGCCGAAATCCCGGTTGCCAACGGCAGCAGCCCCGTGTATCAGCCGGTCACGAATCTCGCCGTGCTCAATCGCGGTACCAGTGCCGACCTCATCGGCACCAGCATCGGCAATGTCCTGGTTCCCCCGGCTACGCAGTCTTTTACGTACGACACGGACGGCAATCTGACGGATGATTCGCTGTGGACGTATGTGTGGGATGGGGAGAATCGTTTGATTCAGATGACCAGTGGTGCGGCTGTTCCCGCGGCCGCAAGAAAACAACTGAGTTTCACGTATGATGACCAAGGTCGGCGCATCCAGAAGATCGTTTCGACTTGGAATGGCTCGGCTTTCGTTCCGCAATCGACGAACCTATTTCTCTATGAAGGATGGAATCTGGTTTCTGAACTGAATGGAGGAAACAATGCTCTCATACGGAACTATTTCTGGGGTAACGATCAAAGCGAATATGCACAAGATGGACAATCGGACGGACCACTCTTGCTTTCACTATTCGGAACAAATTGTCTTGCCACCTTTGACGATAAAGGTGATATTTGTAGTTTAATAAATGCCTCTACCGGGGATGTGCAAGCACAGTACGAGTACGACCTATTCGGTAGTATAATTAGAATGACAGGTATTTTGGCTCAGTCCAATCCACTTCGCTTTTCGGGAAAATACCAGGACGAAGAGACGGAAGCGATCTATTACGGATTCAGGTATTACACTGCTAGTTCGGGTAGGTGGTTAAGCCGGGATCCTCTGGCTGAAAAAGGAGGACTTAATTTATATGCTTTGCTTTGTAATGTTGGAATTGGACGAGATACGCTAGGGCTTTCAGATGCAGACATCGTTAAAAAAATTATTACGACTGAATTGGAATTAAATCATGGCTATGAAATTGCAGCGCAAATAGGAGCATTGAATACGTTTGACATCTTATTAACGGAGATTAACAAATGCACTATTGTCTTAAATTCAGACAGTGATCATACTTCCGGCACCACTATTTACTTCAAAGACATTCCTTCCGCCGGGACGGCTCTCCACGAATTAAGCCATGCCTATTTGAACTGGTCCCTTTCTAAGTTAAGGAGAGATGAAGGAGTGGCGTACGGTGTCGAGGAAGTTGTTGCAGAATTTGCTTTGCCAAATCTCCGCAAAATCGAAAAGGAGTTGAAGCAATCCCCATGCGGTAAATTCGATAAACTGAGCAGGCTCTGGTGGGATTATTGGAAGGACTTTGGGCATGTTTCTGGACCAGGATACACAGGTGGCAACTATGGTGTTTTCTTCAAGAAGAATTTTAAATTTGATGCTGAAGATTTTAAAAATCTCGCAAAGATCTACAGGTTGCAGCCCAATTGCGGTATTATTTCAAAAACCTTTAACTCGTACCTCGAACAAGCAGGGTGTTGCTTTCGCTTTACCTGTGCTGCATCTGCGGATCGACAGAATGATATTGCAGCAGGTGTTGATATCGATGAGGTACTAAAGTAATGCATTATAAACGAAAGACATTCAGTATCATAATTCTAGCCATTCTGCTGGTTGGGGTTATTTTTGCGGTTTGTTGGGTTAGGATGAGTTCGCGACGCAGTGCGCAACAGGGAATGTCTGACCTTATAAGTGGCCTTCAAGACTATCTAATGGGCCGCGCTCACGATCACGGTGTTGCAGGGCAAGTCATTAACGCAAAGAATGAAATGAAATACATTGAGTTTATTATACGCAATTTGAATGATTCTGACGCATCAAATCATTTATCCACTTTGCTCATGCAGCAAAGTAACGAATTGGCGTCAGTTCTTTACCACGAAGCTTATGCTGACACAATAAACCACGAGTTTTCGCGTCATGCATGGTGGGACAGCCATTCTGCTTTAGTCGATCCGTGGGAAACTCCATATAATTTCCATGTTAATGTCATTGCGGATTCTGTGTCGAATGTCGTGTTTCATATTGACATCTGGAGTTCTGGCCCGAATCGAGTTAATGAGCGAAAGAGGGGAGATGATGTTACGGTCGATCCAATAACAATAAGCAACCAATAGCAGGTTCGATGCGGAGGAGAATGTGGTGCGTTTCGGCGCGGACAATTCGGTGATGACCAACAGCAACGCAATTTACGGCAATACCGGAGGGCAGTGTGCGTCCATTGATGACCGTCCGGCGGGAAGCATGGAGGGACTCGGCGACTTCCCCGGGCCGTAGCGCCCTCATCCAGCAGCAACAAGGCTAGGCCCGCTGATACTGTCTGAAATCGCACTGGGTTTTGAGCAGCGATTCCAAAACACTCGCACTGCCCTCCGGTTAAGAGCCTATCTCAGTGGGCCGCTCTTCTGGAACGTGATTACTCCCAGGGCTAGGTGCAACATGCCCAGGTAATTCTCCGCTTTCTTGTTCCAGCGGACCAGCACGGCTCGAAAACGGTCGAGCCAACTGTGGGTGCGCTCCACCACCCAGCGTCTCGCCTTGCGCTTGAGGTCTTGCGCTTCCTCTCCCCGTGCGCGGATGTGGGCAGTGAACTTGAACTCCTCCAGCAACCCCCGTATTTCGGACCGCTCATAGTCCTTGTCCAGGCACAGGCCTTGAGGATGCGCGCGGGTGGGAGTGGGCCGCTTGACTTCCAGATGCTCCAAGGTTTCGCGGGCCAAATTGAAATCGTTGCGATTGGCCCCGGCCACCACCACGCTCAAACGAATGCCTCCGCCGTCGGTCAGGAGGCTGCGTTTGGTGCCTTTTTTGGCGCGATCGGTGGGGTTGGGGCCGTTTTTTTCCCCGCCCAAGGGGGCCTTGGTCATCGCGCCATCCATGGAGAGCCAGTTCCAGTCAACGCGCCGCAGTTCCTTGCAGCACAGCAGGCCGTAAATCCAGAACTGCTCAAAGACCCCGGCCTGGACCCACTCCTGAAAACGCCGGTGCGCCGAGGAGTGATTGCAGATGCCGGTGGCGCCCAAAGCACCCCACTGGCAGCCGGTGCGCAGCACAAACAAAATTCCGTTCATCGCATCCCGGTCCGGCACGCGCGGGTTGTGGCAGCCCAAGGGGTGCGGCTTGCGCGGGGGCAGAAACCGCTCCATCTCCTCCCACAAGGCGTCGGGAATGCGCCATCCATCGTCTTTAATGATCAAACCCATGGCTTATTTCCACAACCTCAACCCGATCCTAGGCAGGTTCAACCTGCCTATTGAGATAGGCTCTAAGTGAATGACCTCGCTCATAAGCGGCTCCGCCCTCCGCCTTTCGGAAGCTGCCATTAACATAGCACTTGTGAAAGAACTTCAGTTCTTGTTTAATGAAGACTTCGCCAAGCACCCTTCCACGGTATTCGGGACACCAGACCAGATGGTAATCGCACGCCCACGACGCGTGGGTCTGCTGATACAGCCTTCTGTTCATGGTCAGGTAAGATCACCTTTGGTTGGCAATATCGACCGGGGTGATTTTACCAAGGGCTACGCCTTTAAACGCACACATGGGCTAAAGCTCATGGTTTTTTCGGGTAATAAAAAAGCGACCGCTATCGCGGCCGCATGACGACCTTACCTAAATTGGTCTCGGTACCACCCTCCGGGATAATTGGTTGGCTGCTTGCCCTCGTCGAGCTTCAACCATTTGATGAATCGCTGGCGCGATACACGCGGCAGAACCTCTCCTGCACAGCGATCTCCGGCTTCGTCTCCGTCAGTGATGAGCCACACCCGGCCATCCGGATGAACGAGCGAGGTTACGATTTCCGCCTGCTCGTCGCTCATGGCCCAGCCCATCGTGGCAACTGCGTTCGGGAAGCCCATCTGGGTAAGCCACCAGACCGATGGAAACCCTTCGACGATTGCGAGTTCCTTAAGCATCGGTTTCAGCCGATGGGCGTTGTAAAGGAGCAGCATCTTTTGGAAGTCATGCGTCACTCCATTGCGCTCCCGTCCCGAGGGAAACCGATACTTGGGATTGTCTTTGCCGATAAGGGAATCGTCCACGATGCGTCCGGCATATCCGACCAACTTCCCTTCCGGGTTGTGGAGCGGAATGGCGATGCGGCCGGCCAAGAGCCCTTTCGAGCAATATCCCAGGCCGAATTTAGCTATGATGGCTTTTTCGAACCCTCGCTTGTTCAGATACGAATGATTGAAGTCGAGGTTCTTCAGTTCGAAGTCAAGCGGGGCGTTGACGATGACGTGCTTGGGCGGATCGTTGTCGCCGGTGTTTGGCAGTTCCCATTGCTCGGCGTGCACTTTGGGACGGCGCGCGTTCGATTGCTGTGTCTTCTCCGGCTTGAATTCCGCCGGGATGAACCTTTCCTGAAGGATGAGAGCCGCCTTTCGAGCGTCCAGTCCATCCTCGGGGTTCAACTTCTCCATGAGCACGGCGAAGTCAATGAGGTTCCCTTTGGCACCGCAGCCGAAGCACTGGAATATGCCTTTGACCAGATTTGCCGAAAAGGATTCCGAATTCTTCTTTCCTTTGTGGTTCGGCAAGGGACAGAAGCCGTGATGCTGGTCGCCTCTTACCTTGAGTTCGACGCCGTAATGCCGGAGCACGTCAGCGAATTTAAGTTGCTGGCGCAATTCCCTGAAGTCAATCCATTTGGCCATATCAATATTCCTGGGGTAGAAGGATGGTGGTAACGCTCCGGTCATGCTCGGTGATGATCCAGAAGCGGGTTCCGTTGTTTGAATTGTATGCGGAGAGCAGGCGCAGGCCATTCCGCAATGCACGGGCATTTTCAATTCGGTCATGTTGGTCGAGTTCCCCCCAATCGCCACTGGCGTGGCGGTTGAGGGCGCTTTGCATTTCCTCATTGGAAAGCGCCTCAAGGGCGCCGGGTGTCGCGGTCAATTGTCCAAGCGGGAATATTGACTCGACTGCAAGCAGCAGGAGAGGGCGTGAATCTGACATCGGGCAAGTCCTTTGGTTGAGGGTGGAAGGAACAGAAAGTTCCGCCCCACAGTATATCCGAAAAGGCCCTATCCTGTTAATACCCTCATTCCCTGGCTCGGCCCAAGTTCTTGTTCCAAGGCAATGAATGTATCGCGGGCAAGGACATCGCGTATGAAACCTTCGGTCCGAGGCAACGAGGTCGCAGTGAAGGAGTGCTTCTCATCCAAACGCACTTTCGTTCAATCTTTAATAGCGCATTCCGGAAAACATCCGCCCTCCTCGACTGAATCCACAAAGCCCTCTGGCGTTTCCGTTTCAGTCCGTGGTACGATGTTCCCTTGGAGGATGTTTCGCTTTAGCGAGCGCAACTTCGAAATAGCACACCACAACCAAAGGAATATCCATGCCCCAATCATCGTTTGTTGACTTCCGGGCTGTCAAAGCGGCAACCCGAATGGAGCGGGTCCTTGAGCACTACGGCCTCATGGACAGTTTCAAACGGAGCGGCGACAGCCTCTCTGGTCCATGTCCCCTTCACAAAGGCAGCAACCCAACGCAGTTCCGGGTGAGCCTCAGCAGCAATATCTGGAACTGTTTCAGTGAATGCAAGCACGGCGGCAACGCACTGGACTTCATCGCCACGATGGAGGGCGTGAGCATCCACGCGGCGACCCTTAAAGCCATTGAATGGTTTGATCTTGATCGTGAAGCGATGTCGGCCGATTCCGAACAGAATGAGGCGACGGCGAAGCTTCCAGGATCCACGCAGCAATTCAGTCGGGCTAGATATCAAATGGATGCGTTACGCGAGCGCGAATGCAAATCTTACTTTTGAGTATCCCTCCAACTGGAGCGTCACTGACAACACGTTTGTCGAACGATCGCTAGATCCCGATGGCCAAATATATACATACACAAACCTAACGGTGTGCCCGAGCGGTGACGATTTGAGGGTCGCGCAGACTGACAAGGGTGGAGACAATTGCATTACTTTTTATACCAAGTCAAGGATGCTCCACCCTCCACTGGGGATGATTGACGAGCGCGACCTGTTTGCCAGCCTTGCTTATTACATTGATGCCGACTCGGGTATGTTTTCCGGAACGCGTGTGTTACAACAGGAATCGATGCTCAATGAAGGTTACCAAATCGGAATGACAGGCGTATATCGAGAAGGGAATGATTTTGTTGCATTACGTGAGCAATTTTGTGCGATTAGTTCGGCGGTGTGTCTTTTGGAATTTAAACACGTTCTTGGTTCTATAATTTTCACGAAGTAGCGCTACTTGAAGAGTGCAGAATAGCAGTTCGGTGCATTTAATGTTCTATGAGGCGGTGCCATACGCCCCTCAGAGTTCGCTAAAATCTTTGTAGATTTTTGAAAGATTCGTCCCTTTCCTTACGTATTATATATAGAGAACGCCAGTTTTTTCCTCTTTGGGGTCATCCTCCCCAATGAGCGGCCTCTCTGACGTGCCATTCGTTTCAGCCGTTAACCGACGTTTAACTTGAAAGGCCTATTATGTCAGACCAAGTCAGTTCAGAACCAAGTCCGCAACCCCCTCCAACCTCCGCTTCAACAACAGCTTCCACGCCAAAAGCAGAGGCAAGTCAAGGTATCAATTCTGTCATTGGCCTCCTCGGCCTCGCCATGATTGGCTGCTTTTTCCTGCCCTGGGTGAGCCTTCTCGGGGGCGCGCCATCAGGCTTCGAACTCCAGAAGCTCCCAAGCAATCAGGTGGGATACGTCTGGTTAATTCCCGGCGGAGCCCTCCTGGCATGTTTGGCCGTGGTGGCAAAGGTCGGCGTCCGCCCGGCGGCTTTAGTCGCCGGCGCAATCCCCTATCTCGCCCTCGCGTATTACTGTTCACAATACGGTGCGGTCTTGCTCAATTCGCTTCAGATTGGTGCGTGGCTGACGCTGATTGTAGCCGTTGTGATGCTCATGCTTTCGCTGTTCTTGGCGAGCAAACCCAAATCTTGAGGAACTTGCCATGTTCCCTTTCAAGAAAACCAAGCCCGAGGTGTTGGAGCACCTTTACGCGCTCATTCCCGGCTTCAACACATCCACCAAGGAATTTTATGCCGCGATCGAAGCGGAGTTGAATGAGCGAAAAGTGCCAGGCCTGCGAAAGTCGCAGGTGGAATATGCAGAGGGCGGCATGCTCTCGGACAAGCGGATGTATCTTAATTTTGCACGGGAGCGCTTCACCTTCGACATCTGTGCATCGCCATTTGGAACCGCGTATTTCTTTTCACTGCGATTTGGGGAGATTCCGGCTGTCGTGCATTTGTGGCAAGTCGTGGTCCTCGCGGGCGCGTTGATGTTCGGAGGCTACGTGTCATTGTCATTGTGCATCAAAATCTTTGGAGTCATGGGGCCGTTCGTGTGGCCTGTGGCTTGCCTGACAGTCCTGTTCTTGACGGCCTACGTCATGCGCAACGCCGTGGCCATGGGACTCAAGGACTTGGACGCTACGCTGCTCCAAATCCCTGTGCTCAACGCCGTGTATGAAGCGTGGTTTCGCGCCGACAGCTATTACCGCCAGGACACACGCCAGATGTATATGGACACGATCAAGGAAGTGGTTAAGCAGCAAATCGAGGAAGTGACTGGGGGAACCGGAATCATGTTTGTCAAATACAACGAGTGCAGTCCAATTCTTGAGGGGTTGTATAAGACCACCATTGTCCGGTTTGATGACAAGCAGGAGGCTGCCGCCTGATCCCCCATGTCCAGGATCTCCGAACAATTGTCCGAACAGTTCCGCCAATGGGAGGAGCGGGGCCGCGGCTGGCATGTTTTTGACGCGCCCGTTGCGCCAGAACCGGCTTTTCAACCATTTCGCGGGCACTTTTTGCCACCGACTCCCCCGGTTGACGATGGTCGCCGTGCCACGGCTCTGAGTTCCTTTGTCGGAAGACTGAGTCAGAAGCTGAGCGGTCAGCCACCTCTGCCTCCTGTCATTCCTGAACCCGAGGAAGAGCCTGAGCCAGAAATATTCCAGCGCGAGGTTTTGAATGAACTTCAAGCTTCCCTGCCTTCAAGCCTCAACGTCTCACGGGAGGAATTCCAGCAGTTCTTGCTCAATCTTTCGCTCTGCCAAGAGCCGATAGCGTTTGAGTTAGTCGGCACGCCGGGAAAGGTGGTTGCACAATTCAGCATGCACCCGTCTGACCTGCCGCTTGTCCGGCGCCAATTGCAGGCTCACTTTCCTGAAGCCGTGTTCCAAAAGCGCGAGGGCACATTGGAGGAAACTTGGGCCACGTGCCAAGGCGATGAAATTATGGTGGTTGAATTCGGTTTGGCGCGGGAATTCATGCTGCCGCTGGCCACTGGCAAACTTGACCCATTTGTCGGCATCATCGGTGCTTTAAGCGAATTGCAGGCCGGCGAGTTTGCGATGTATCAGGTTCTATTCACACCGGTGCGGCAGCCGTGGCCGGAAAGCATCACGCGATCAGTCACCTATCCGAGCGGTTCACCGTTTTTCGTGAACCGCCCCGAGTTGGCTTCAGGCGCGAAGGAAAAAATCCAAAAGCCACTGTTTGCCGCCGTGGTTCGCATTGCTTTCCGCAGCGAGTCCTGTGAGCGCATGTCACAAATCGGGCGTGATCTCGCGGCCTCGTTACGAGTGTTTGCCAATCCCCAAGGCAATGAACTCATCCCACTTGAGAACTCCGACTACCCGTTCGAGGAACATATTATTGACTTGCTCTGCCGCCAATCGCGCCGCACAGGCATGCTGCTCAATAGCGACGAATTGATTGGCTTTGTCCATTTGCCTTCCAGCGCTGTGCGTTCGCGAGCGTTGCAGCGACAGACCGCCAAGACCAAAGCAGCACCAGCAAGCGTTCGCGGGAGCGCGGGCTTGCCTTTGGGTAACAACGTGCATGCTGAGGAGACTTGCCCGGTTCGACTCACGCCAGACCAACGCGTGCGTCACATGCACATTGTGGGTGCGAGCGGGACGGGTAAAAGCACTCTCCTTTTCAACCTGATCGCGCACGATATTCGCAGCGGAGAAGGTTTGGCCGTGCTTGATCCGCATGGGGATTTGGTTGAGCGGATATTGGGCATCATTCCACCCGAACGCATCGGCGACGTCGTTTTGGTTGATCCATCGGACGAGGAATTCTCCGTTGGGTTCAACATTCTTTCCGCTCACAGTGAGCTCGAAAAGAACCTGCTTGCCTCGGATTTGGTTTCCGTTTTTCAGCGGCTTTCCACTAGCTGGGGTGACCAGTTGGGAAGCGTCCTCCAGAATGGAATTTTGGCCATGCTTGAGAGCGAACATGGAGGCACGCTTGCCGATCTTCGCCGGTTTCTTTTGGAACCGGCCTTTCGCGAAAAGTTCCTCAAGACTGTTCGTGATCCCGACATCCTGTATTATTGGCGCAAGGGTTTTGTGCAGCTGTCGGGCAACAAATCCGTCGGGCCGGTGCTCACGCGGTTGGATACGTTTCTCTCACCCAAGCCCATCCGCTACATGGTGTCCCAGCAGGTAAACCGTCTGGACTTCGCGCACATTTTAGACACGGGCAAAATCTTTTTGGCCAAATTGCCCCAGGGCCAAATGGGAAAGGAGAACTCCTTTCTGCTTGGTTCGCTTTTGGTGGCCAAGTTCCAGCAGTTGGCCATGGGCCGGCAGGCCCAAAGAGTGACTTCCCGCCGTGACTTTTGGCTTTACGCGGATGAATTCCAAAACTTCATCACGCCCTCGATGACGGAAATTTTGACCGGCGCCCGCAAGTATCGATTGGGATTAATTCTGGCGCATCAGGAGTTGCGGCAGTTGGATCGAGACCGCGAGGTCGCCAGCGCCGTCCTCTCCAATCCATTCACCCGCGTCATTTTCCGTGTCGGGGATGCGGACGCACGCAACCTCGCGACCGGACTGTCCTTTTTTGAAGCGCGGGACTTGCAGAACTTGGAAACCGGACAGGCAATCTGCCGTGTCGAGAAAGCTGATGGGGATTTCAATCTAACCATTCCCCTTTCCGAAGATCCTCCTTCCGAACAGGCTGAAGTAATGCGACAAGCTGTCGTTAACGCTTCGCGAGCGAAATATGCGACACCGAAGGCCGAGGTTGAAGCAGCTTCGCTGGAAAAGCTCAAATGGATAGAAGAGGCTCCGCTGACAGCCAAGGCCAAGTCCCGACCTACTCCCCCGCCGTTACCGAGTGAGTCGGAAAAGAAAACCGCCGAAGTTCGGGAACCGACAGCGCCAGTTCTGGAAACCATATTGCCAGCACCAAAGGCACAAGCAGCGGCTTCGATACAAGCCGCAGAGGAGGACAGCCAGCATGACGCCATCAAGAAGCAAATTCAACGCGAGGCGGAATCCTTGGATTACACCGTGAATTTTGAAGAACGGGTCTTGGACGGTCCCAAAAGGATTGACGTCGTTCTGCAGAGGGGGAATCAAAGGATTGCATGCGAGGTTTCGGTGACGAACACGGTTGAATATGAAGCCGCCAAAAACATCACCAAATGCCTCACCGCCGGATTTTTTCATGTTGCCGCCATTTGCCTCAACCGGAACAAACTCGCCAGAATCCAAGCAAGATTCGCCGAGCTTGTCACACCTGCTCAGGCTGCCAAGGTGGGCTTTTATACCCCTGCGGAATTCATTTCAAAGCTGTTTGACTGGGCGGCAGAAGACCCGGCAGGCGGAATCGCTGAGAAAGGCAAGCCGAGAAAGCGGCCCATTGCGCTCAATGCCAGCCAACTCTCAGACGAGGAGCGCCGGCTGCGTGAAAAGGAAATGCTGGAGGCACTTAAGCGCACGATGAAACGGCCGGGAGTTTAAGCCGTCTTCGCGTTGCCACCCGCAGACTCATTCGGCTTCGAACTGAACAGCGGGATGGTGGTCATCGCATTCTTGAGGGTATTCACCTCCAGATGGGTATAGCGGGTATTCATCATTTTGGAAGAGTGCCCGGTCAACTTCATCCGGATTTCGTCCGCCACTCCAGCATTGGCCAAAATCGAATTAAAGCTGTGGCGCAAGGAATGAAAGGTGCGGCGGCTGAATTTTCTCAGCCCCTTTCCTTCTACCGTTATGGGATCAACCTTGGCTTTCTTCAAGATTCGCTTGAAGCTTTCGCTGAGCCCATGCTTTCCACCTGTCCCTTTGCCGGCCAGTTTCGGGCAGAGAAAGCCCGATGTTCCGAACGTGGACATGTAGTTAAGGTGTTCGATCACGTGGAAATGCATGGGGACAATGACTTTTTTCCCAGTCTTTTGCTGGTGATAGATGATCACTCCCTGTTCGGGGTGGACGTTCTCCCATTTCATCTGCACACAGTCTCGCAACCGCGCTCCGATGAAATATCCAAGGAGAATAAGCGTCTGCCATTCGAGAGAAGGGGTATTGTTCAGCAATTTTTGGACTTCTTCTTGGGTAAAAACATCCCTTTCCGAGCAATCTTCCTTTGGCGGACGAATCGCGGCGACCGGATTTTTGAGGATGATGCCATACGCCTCTGCGCGCCGGAATGCGGTATTGAGCGTTTTCAAATCAACGATTGCGGTCTTGGGTGCCGCTCCCGATTTGAGCCGCCAGGTTAGGAAATCCTCGACCTCTTTGGGACTGAGCGCCGTCACAGGCTTTTTTGCTTTGGCTCCCAGATTTATCAGGAACAATCTCTTCGTATTTCGATACCGTTCGAGCGTTGCGGCACTATTGCGCGCCTCAATGCCTTTGAGCCAATCGTCGAGATAATCCTCGACGGTAGGCACCGATAGGCTGTCGCCGGTGATCTTTTCTGAAACGTCGCTTAAAACCTTCCGCAATTGCGTCGTGGTCAGGGCACCGGCCTGTGCCTGCCGCTCGACGCGCTCCAATTCCAAGGCGATCTCCATTGCCTGATTCCGCTCGGTGGTCTTGGTTGACCGCTTTAACTGTCGGCCAACTCGGTCCGTGTAGCACGCAGTCCAGAACCGGGATTTCTTGCGCTTGACGATGCTCGCCATATGAGGTGAGAATAAAAGTGAGAATGAAAAGTTCAAGAAAAAGCGTTTTGAAAAGTCGTATCCCGTTGGCTTTAAATGCCTTGAAAAAGGTGAAGCGAGACGAGGGTTCGATTCCCTTCACCCGCTCCATTCATAATCAAGGACTTGCGAGCTGATGCAGTAAAGTTGAAAGCTTTATTTGCTTGGTTGCGCAGTGCGCACGCAGGGCTCGAATTTGCGATCCTGCCGTGTATGCTTCTTCAAAGCTATGATAATGAATATCTTTTCAGATGAGGTGCGCCGAGATCCGTTTGCGGCTTACGAGCAGATGAGAAGCCGTTGTCCTGCGTTCTACGTGCCGCCGCCGTTTGATGGCTGGCTGATTTTCGATTACGAGGGAGTCAAGCGGGTGTTGAACGATCACGAGACGTTCAGTTCGGCGGTGCCTGCGCCGCGGCATTGGTTTATTTTTATGGACGCTCCGGCGCACACGAAGCTGCGCGCGCTTATTTCGCGCGCGTTCACGCCCCGGGTGGTGTCCAATCTGGAACCTCTCATTTTCGAGCTTTCGCGGCAACTTCTCGACCGTGCGGTTGAACGCGGCGAGATGGACGTGGCAGCCGACTTTTCAGTGCCGTTGCCCATGCAGGTGATTGCCACAATGATCGGCATTCCAACGAAGGATTGGGCGCAGTTCAGGAGTTGGAGCGATGGGATCCTCAAGCTGAGCTATGCCCGTTCGGGCGGAGCGGAGGCCGAGGAGGCTGGTCGGGAGTTTCAACGGGTAACCGCGGAAATGAGCCCGTATCTTGCGGAAATGATCCGGGAACGCCGGGCGGCACCGCAGAACGATCTGCTCACGCGGTTGATCGAAGCGGAAGTGGATGGCGAAAAGCTCTCGCACGAGGAGATTCTTGGTTTTTTCCAGTTGCTGGTTGTTGGCGGCCAGGAGACGACCGCGAACCTGATTAACAATGCGATTGTTTGTTTTCTTGATCATCCGGACCAACTGGCGTTGCTGCGAAACGCGCCGGAACTGCTCACCACGGCCATTGAAGAAGTGCTCAGATACCGTTCGCCGGTGCAGTGGGTGATGAGGACGCCGCGTCAAAAAATTGATATGCATGGGAAAACTATCGAGGCAGGAAAACTTGTGCTGGCGATGATCGGGTCGGCGAATCGGGATCCAGGTGCCTTTAAGGACCCCGATCGTTTCGATATCCGGCGCAATCCGAATCCACACGTTGCTTTCGGCCACGGAGTCCATTCGTGCCTTGGCGCAGCGCTGGCGCGGATGGAAGCGCGGATCGCCCTCGGAGGCTTTTTGGCACGCGTCAAGAATTTTGAAAAAGTCTCCAACGTGCCATGGGAACCGCGCAAGGCTTTGCACGTGCATGGTCCGGCTCAGTTGGCCATCCGTTTGAAATCGCCCTAATACTGCGGGTGCCGCCGAAAACGGGTGTGGGAGCGCAGCCGTTCCGACAGCTCGGAGGGAGAAGGTTTTTGGTCCCATGCTGTTACCGGGGGCCGATGGCGATGAAGTGGAAGGCGAAGTCGGCGGCGACGCCGTTGGTGGGGTTGATGGTTCGGAAGCCGGCGTAGTCGCCGGTCACGCCGTCGGTCATGATCATGCGAGTTGCGCCGCCGCCGGAATCAGCCGTAGCCGTCACTGCCGGCGCGCCGGAAAAGGAGGTGGTGAAGTTCACGGTAAATTGCCCCGTCGCGGGATGGGTCACAGTGAAGCCGGAACCGACGATGGGAACGCCCACGGCGTTGATGACGCCCCGAATGATGCGTAGTCTTTCCTCGCCAGCGGGCGCGTTGAATTGGCCGCTGGGGCCAAGGTGGATGTCGCCGCGCACGTCCAAAGCCGCACCGGGCGAGGGCGTTCCGATGCCAACGCCGCCGCCGGCACGGATAAGGAATTGATTTGAGCCGGTTGAGGAAAAATTTCCCGAGGTGGTGTCCGCCCAGACGAAGGTCCCGTTATGCAGGGCTTGGGCCTGATGCCCGGCGGCAAAGCTGTTACTCCCGGAAGCGGTATTTAGGAGGCCTCCTGCGACCGTTGCCTGGACACCGGTCGCACTGTTTTGAGATCCGCCGATGACGGCCGAATAGTCACCAGCGGCGGAGTTGATGTAACCGCCCGCCACCGTTGCCGAACCGCCGGTGACCCGGTTAAAGTTGCCCCCGCCGATGACGCCTGCGCCGCCAAAGACATAATTTTGATAACCGCCCGATACGGTCGCATAATCATTGGAAGCAATGTTGTTATAACCGCCGCCGACGGTTGAATAACCATAGAACGAACCGAAGGTCTTGTTCAGGAAACCGCCAGCAATGGTCTCGCCGCTGCCGGTTCCGTTGATCGAATTCGCGTCGCCCCCTCCAATGGTTGAGAAGGCAGTATTGATGGTATTGTTCAGACCGCCGCCGATGGTGCCGTAGCTGGAAACGCCGGGACTAAGCAAATTCATGGAACCGCCGCCGATGGTCGAAACGTCACCGGCAGCGCTGTTGGTGGAACCTCCCGAAACGGTCGCATAAGGGCCGCCGGCCGCGTTGATGTAACCGCCCGCCACCGTTCCCGAACTGCCGGTGACCCGGTTAAAGCTGCCCCCACTGATGACGCCCGAGCCGCCAAAGACAAAATTTTGATAACCGCCCGATACGGTTGAAAAATCATTGGAAGCGATGTTGTTATAACCGCCGCCGATGGTGGAATAGCCATAAAAGGAACCGACAGCCTTGTTCAGAAATCCGCCGCCAATGGTCCCGCCAGCCCCTGGTCCGCTGATTGTGTTCAGATAGCCGCCACTGACGACGCCAAAGTCCACGCTCACGCTGTTGGAATAAGTGGCGCCGAAATAATTGGTCGTGCCGCCCCCGGCAATGGTCGCGCCCACGACGCCGTTGCTGATGTAATTAACCGGCGAGCCGGCGATTATGTTGGGGGCGCCGCTTGAATTTTGCTGGATGGAAAGGCCGGGGATTCCGGTGGCGCTTTGGGCGAGAATGGCATAGGGGGACGGCGTGAGGGGCTGGCGGGGGTTCAAAGGGGTGAAACCAGCCGCCCCGTTTGTGCGGACGCTGATCTGCAGCCAGCGCGGGCTGCCATCAAATTGGTTGCCGAAGTCGAGCGCGACCGTAAACAGCCCGCCGGCAACGGCAACGGCGGCGTTGGTGACAGGTCCCGCAAACAGGATGCCAGGACTGTTGGTCGAGTCATAAAGGGCAAAGGTCAGGTCATAGGTGCCATTGGCGGCGCTGCCCCCGCTGGCAAGGCGACCCTGATAGGTGAAAGCGGTGCCTTGGGCATGGGCGATTGAGGGCAGGAAATTGAAAACGGATTGAATGGCCAGCACCAAGACAGCGAATGATTTTTTCATGATTTATTTGGGAGGCGGTTGCTTAATGCGAATCCGATTCATGGCCACCGGATCAGCAATGGTTGGGACTTGCTTTGAATATCAGACGACAGAATAAATTCAAAGCACAATCAAGCGTGAGTCTGAGTCTGGCTGTACCCGGTCTTGACTAATTACTGGCAGAACAGCCGTTGGTCACCATGACGAACGCCACAACCGTGCAACGACCCCGGCGCTTTTACCGCCTGCGCTTTCGAGGACCACCTGCATTCGTCTGCGCGATGGAATCAAGCGCGCAGCAGATCTTTTATCCAAGTGCTCCTGGCGCAATCCATGACTGATTTCCCCTGGCCGTCTTTGAGCCTCACGCTCACGCCAGCGGATAGAAATTCCTTGATGATCTGTCCCTGTGCGACTTTTGCGTCCTCGGAACCGCTGCCGCCGCGACCCGTGTTTTGCACCGCCAGGTGAAACGGCGCGGAACCGGAGTTGTTTCTCAGCAAGCAGTCACACCCTGCTTCCAGCAGGCACCGCACGGCGGCGGCGCAACGGGTGCGAACCGCGCGATGCAGGGGAGTTGCTCCGTTCTTGTCCTGCGCGTTGATCTCAGCTCCTGCTTCCAGCAGGCACCGGATGGTTTCCACCTGCCTTTTCGCATTCCAAACGGGGCCGTTGACGTGGCCATCCGCCGCATAATGCAATGGGCCGCTCCGACGGTGATTCATGGCTGAGTTTGGATCCGCTCCTGCGGCCAGTAACAAGCGAATGATCTCAACGCGATAACCGGCTGCGGCCAAATGAAGCGCAGTGTCTCCCGCGTAAATCCAGTGGAAAATTTTGCCTCGGTACAACCTGGCCTCATCAATGCCACGGGTGGCGAGCGTCCGATCCGCTTGAAGCAGTCCTTTTACGCTCAGCCGGTCGTCGTCAAGTATGGCCCGAAGTAAATTCTGCTCGCTCATGCCAGGAAAGATGTTACCACCGCCTGGATTCAAAATTCAATCCTCTGGCTTTGTTCTTTGCACCCAAAAATTTTCATCAAGGCTCCAACTGGAGCGTAATCCATTGCCGGGATCCTTCGTTAAGAGGCTTGAACCCGGTTGGAACGGACGTAATATTCCCCGATGAAAAAGCCCCTGGCCTCGATTGGAATTGCTCTTTGTTTCGTCACCTCAATCGGCAGCGTTTCAGCACAGCCGGCCGCCCGGCCGACGGTGATTCGGCCGCCAACGAATCCCGGCACCCCGGCTCTGATCCCCGCGGGGACCAACGCTGAAGCGCTCGCCCGGGCCGCGCTGAAGAAAGCGCCGGCAGCAAGCGATGCCGCGTCCAACCCCACCGAGGCGCCGCCCGGGGCAAACCCGCCGCCGAATGTGGATGGAAATTTCCTCATTGGGCCGACCTATGTGAAAGCGCCGGAGTTGACCGAAAATCCCGACGTGCCGCACGGCAAGGTGGAACAATTCAGCATGGATTCCGCGGACAGCAAGTTTTACCCCGGGATAGGCAGAAATGTTTTTGGAAAAGTTGACCCGAACAATCCCAAAACCTTGATCGTGGAAACCCACCCCGCTCCGTATCACCGCACCATTACCGTTTACATTCCCAGCCAATATCTTCCCGGCACGCCCGCGCCATTCATGGTGACGCATGACGGTCCGGGCATGGGCCGGCCGGATACGACCCTGCCGCACATCCTGGACAACATGATTGCCCAGCATCGCCTCCCGGCGATGATCGTCGTGATGATCGCCAACGGCGGCGGCGACGCGCAAGGCAACGAACGCGGTCTCGAATACGATACCATGTCCGGGAAATTCGCCGAGTTTATCGAGACCGAGGTGCTGCCGCTCGTGGAAACCAATTACGGAGTTAAACTGTCCCGGGACCCGGAGGCGCGCGCCACGATGGGCAACAGTTCCGGAGGCGCGGCGGCCCTGGCCATGGCATGGTATCACCCGGAATGGTATCACCGGGTCATCACCTATTCCGGCACGTTCGTAAACCAGCAATGGCCGTTCAATCCCGAGACCCCCGATGGCGCGTGGGATTTCCATGAAAAACTCATTCCGCAAAGCGAACCGAAACCGATCCGCCTTTGGATGGAAGTCGGTGACCGCGACTTGCTGAATCCCAATGTCATGCGCGACAACATGCATGACTGGGTCGAAGCCAACAACCGAATGGCGGCCGTGCTGAAGGCAAAAGGCTATCATTACCAATACGTCTATGCCCTGAACGCCGGACATGTGGCCGGCCCGGTCAGGAACCAGACACTTCCCGAGGCTCTGGAATGGGTTTGGCAGGGTTATCCCATCGGCAAGGAGGCTTCGAAAGAAACCAAACCGGTGGGCAATTAGGCCGCGCGGATTCCGCAATTCCATTTCCAGCATGAATCCGGTCCAAGTTCCCCAGGACGGCGGCAGAAAGGTAAACATCCTCGGCATTCCGATGGTCATTCGCCTCCATGGCCGTGACACCGGGGGCGTGGTGAGCGCCGTCGAGTCGCACGATGTGACCGGTGGCGGTCCGCCGCCGCACATCCACCAGCGGGAGGACGAAACCTTCCAGGTTCTCGAAGGCGAATACGAATGGACCGTGGGCGGGAAAACATTCGTCGCGCAAAAGGGTGCGACGATTTTCGCGCCGCGCGGGATACCGCACACTTACCGTTACCTCGGCCAGACACCGGGCCGGCTCATGTGCGTCATTACGCCCGCGGGTTTCGAAGGGTTCTTCGAGGAAATCGGCGCGTTGAGCCCACAGCAACAACAGGACATCCCGCGCGTGGTCGAGATCGCAAAGAAATACGGGATGGAATTCCCACCGCCACCCGGCGCGTGAAGATAAGGACGCACCACCAGCCTTCTTCGCGAAGCGGCTGGTTCGGGTCATGCAGCCTTCGATGACGGCGTTGCCGGATTGAACGATCCGGCACCGCTTTACTGATCGACGCAGCCTCCTAATCATCAGTGAAATGCGGAACGCAGAGCCCCATGGCTGAGGCAGGACGCATCCCCCTTTTTTCACCCTTTTATTAATTTTTTACCTCTCAACAGCTCTGCTAAAATGACGGAATAATAAGCAATTCACATTCGGCGATGCAGACAATACGCGGGCAACGAAAAAAGCATGGGCCATTACGCGCCCCCCAATGGATCATCCTGTGCCTGCTGGCTCAGGCCACAACGGTCTTCGGATTAAGTTTCAACGTGCCGCTGGCTTCCTTGACCAATCACAATACTTCGGCGAATGCCGCCTACAGTCAGGCCAACTTCGCCGCGAACTTCGGAACCACAAGCTGGGTCAATCAGAACGGCACGACCATCGCGGTTGATCCAACCAGGATGGATGAGTCGCTAAATCCAATCACGCCCGGACATGTTTCTAAAACGGACGTCCATACCCTGATTCCCCGCCGGCCCGATCTGCGCTGGTTTGCGCATGCCACGCCCTGGTTTGGCACCAGTTCGCACATCAACATCGGGTTGAACAATAACACGGCCAGTTACGTGGCCGCCATGATCACCGACATGAAAAATCGCGGATTCAACGGAGTGGTCATTGATTGGTACGGCTCGACCGACAGCACGGATGGGGTGACGCAAAAAATAAAATCGTACCTGGCCAGCCTCACCAACAACACCTTCACCTATATCATCATGGTTGACAAAGGCGTGAAGGGAGGAACGGGCACGAACAATCTCCAGACCCAAATTCAATATTGTCAGAATCAATACTTCACTGACCCCAACTACGAACATGAACCCTTGACGAACGGGATGCCGATTTTGATGTTCTTTGGCGTGCGTTCCGCCATCGGCGCAACCGCGATGGCTGGCGTTAAAGCCTTCACCGGCGGCCAGATGGTTTGGGTGGAGCAGGGGACCAGCTACCTTTCCGAGTCCTGGGAGGACGAGAGTTTTCAATGGACGGACGAATTTGATACCGGGGTCAACGCCAGTGATCCATTCAACCTGTCTGCGGTCACCAGCCAATTCACCACCATCAAGAATTCCGGCAAAAAGGCCTTTGGCGCGATGTGCTCGCAATTCAATGGAACTCTGACCAAGTCCGTGGGCTGGTCGGAGGGCAAGTATCTCCCTTCCAGCAACGGCCTTTGTCTGGTCCAGCGGGCGGGCGTCATTAACTTTCAGATTCCCAGCAACATGACTCGCATGCAGTGGCCCACCTGGAGCGATTGGGAGGAGGGAACGGAAGTTGAGGCCGGAATTGAAAACAACTACGCGGTAACCGGCTTGGTGAACACGTCCAACCTCCTGTCGTGGACCATTACCGCTGGCGACGAGCGGACGATCGATCATTACGAGATTTACGCCGCGAGCAACGGGGTAAACGCAGCTTTTCTGGGTTCCGTGCCAAATGGAGTGCATCAGACGAATCTCAGCCAGGTGGGTTTGGCTCCCGGAAGCTATCAGCTTTATATCGATGCCATCGGCAAACCTTGCATTCGAGACCACCTGAGTCCGCCGGTGTCCTATGTCATTTCGACCGCGCCCTTTGTGCTGACGGATTTGCAGCCGCTCTCCCAGATCGTTTGGCAGAGCGACTTGGTATCGTTCGCGGTGACTGCGGGAGGTAATCCGCCCTTCAGCTACCAGTGGACTCTCAATGGCCAGAATATCCCCGGGGCGACGGACTCCACCTACTCGTTTGCAGCCCTTGCCGGGACCAACTCCTATCAGGTCACGATCACCAATGGCCAGGGCAGCGTGAATTCCAGTACCGCCACGGTCGCAGGCGTGGCGGCGACATTCCTGAACCCCGCGGATTACAATGGGATGCAGATCACCTTCAGCGGCTATACCAACGGCGTGACCTTGCTGGATTTCCCGATGTTGGTCCGCCTGAGCACCAACATTCCGGGTTTCTCTTACGCGCAGTTTGCCTCGCCGAGCGACGGCGCCGACCTCCGGTTTACGAGCGCTGGCGGCAGGGAATTGCCCTTCCAGATCGATCAATGGAATCCGGCCGGGGAGTCGCAGATCTGGGTGCAAGTGCCCTCGCTCACCAGCCCCAACGACTACATCACCGCGCATTGGGGCAATGCTGCCGACAGCGCGGTGCAGGCCTGGTGCACGAACGGCGCCGCATGGAGCACGCTGAGCGGCTCGAATAATTTCCTGCTGGTCTATCACTTGAGCCAGAGCGGGTTCCCCTTTGCCGATGGCACCCTGCAGTATCCTGCGACTTCGGGCGTGGCGCCGGTTTCGATAACGACTGGCAGGATCGGACGCGGCTGCTCCTTCAATGGCGCTTCGCAGTTTCTCAACTCGGGCCTGGTGAACATTAGCAAAACCTTCACCCTGTCGGCCTGGGTCAATATCGCGCCCGCGGCCAACAGCGAACAAACCATCTGGTGCAACAAGCAGGGCGGCTGGAACACGGCCGGCTTTGATTTTTATGTCAACAGCTACCAAACCAATGATGGCATCATTTATTTCGACAGCGCCGATGGTGTCGGCGGCGACGTCTCGCCCAGGACCGCCGCGCATGCGGTTGCCTTCGGACAATGGCACCTCCTCACCGGCACGATGGACGGCGTCAACGGCGCGGTCCACGTTTATGTGGATGGCGTGGACCAAACAATCAACACCGGGGTGGATACCGCTTTCCAAGTGACCAATTATGTGCGATGCGGCGCGCTCCTGACCGGCACTCCCGGTGCGACCGGCGGTTTGTATTTCACTGGTTCGATGGACGAGACCCGCATCGAAAACAGCGTCCGTTCTCCCGCGTGGGTATGGGCCAGTTGGGCCACCGTCGCCGACAGCGCCTTCGCGACTTATGGGGCGATTGTTCCCGCGGCGGTCACCCTGCGCACCCAGTGGGTCAGCGGGCAACTGGTGCTGACGTGGACGACGGGCACGCTGCAATCCGCGCCTGCTGCTTCCGGTCCTTACACGGATATGACTGGAGCCTCCAGCCCCTATATGCTGGCGCCGTCGAGCGACCAGCAATACTTCCGCATCCGGCTTCAATAATTGGTCTGACATAAGCCTCGGCAAATTGACAACGTGCATGGTGCGAATGCCGTCGCTGTTCATTCAAAACCGGGCGGTGGGCCGAGCAGATCCATCCCGTGTGCGTCAAAGAGCCGATGCAGCGACTTTACCTGTTCCTCGGTGTAAGTTTTGTTGACCATCTGCTCCCGCGTGGGCAGGTCCTTGAAGGGCTTGCCCACCTCGCGAAAGAATTCCTCCATCTTCCCCGCGGGCTGGTACACATTGATGATCTTGCCTGGCTGCCCGCTCACGCAGCCCCACATGTGGGGAACCTTGCGCGGCAGGAAAACGGACTCGCCGGCGCCCACGCGTAATTGTTTATCGCCAACCCAAAACTCAAACTCACCGGCAAGGATGTAAATCCACTCATCCTGGTCGTAGTGGAGGTGGCGCGGCCCTCCGCCTCCACCGGTGAACTCGAAGACACACATCGCGCCATCGGTGTCCTGTGCCGACACCTTGCAATCATTCGGTTCGCCGCCGAGTTTGATGTGCTCGCCGAATCGGTCATCCCCGGCGGCGACGCTGAAACCCACAAACATGTCCTTGCTCTTCATTTTCTTCGTTCCTTTCAAGTGCTGGATGGTTTTGTCGATGGTTTCAATCAACCGGCGCGTCCGGGTGAGGTTCTTTTGCAGAACCTTCCGATGCGATTGGAGGGCGGCGACTTTTTCGAAATCGGCCCGGCCCAGGATGGGTTTGATTTGCTTCAACTCAAACCCCAACTCCCGGTAAAACAGGATTTGCTGGAGCATGAGGATCTGCGGCTCCCCGTAGTACCGGTAGCCATTCGCCCCGACGTAGGCGGGCTTCAGCAGGCCCGTTTCAT
Organism: Verrucomicrobiota bacterium; assembly: GCA_021325145.1. Taxonomy (GTDB): domain Bacteria; phylum Verrucomicrobiota; class Verrucomicrobiia; order Limisphaerales; family Pedosphaeraceae; genus JAJPHR01. The sequence continues at coordinate 32,709 of JAJPHR010000096.1, forward strand.
CGTAGAAATGAAGCGTGCGCACGCTGACGCCCGACATCGCGGCCACTTGTTTGACTGTATAAGCCATCGTCTTTTCCCCGCGGAAACCACCATGGCCGCCGCGGCTTCTTCGCACTCTCGGGAATCACGTAACGTGAGGGTCAAGGGATTTTGTCATCATACCGGTAGGGACGGCGCGCTGCGCCACGCCGGGCGACGGAACGAACGATCCGGACGCGATTGAATTGCGCCGTATGCCATCCGCAGCCAAAAAAAGAGGTTTAATTTGCTTTAATTTACTTTAATTTTGCCGGGCGCTCCTGCGAGGGAGGGCCTCCCAAACTGGTTTGTTTCGTGCTGTTCCACCCGGTTCCGCGCCGGCCCAACTTGTTGCCGCCCAAAGAGTAGGCGGAGGGCCGGAAGTGCGGGGGGCCATTTGCCCTTTGAAGTATGGAACAGCAATCGTCCCGATTTTATTTTTTAAGGCCGGATTAACCCGGACTAAGCCGGACCAGGTCGGATTTACTTTAATTTTGGCCAAACTCCGGTTTAATTTGCTTTAATTCACCCGAACCAACGGGCTCTCGAGACCAATGCCAAATAGCCAGTTTTGCCATTCGGCCCTTTGGATTCTCCTTCAGTTGTCAAAGAACCGGCCCCGATGGCCAATCCAGCCAGGCAAAATCCGTCAACCGGCTGCCCGGCGGCACCCAACGCCAACCTTCCCATGGCCAAGTCTCCCTGTCAACAGTATTATTCATTTTATTTCCGATCTACCCTTGGTCTAAATCTAAATTGAAATCAACCCCCAACCAAGGCAGCGCCTTAGACGCCTGGGGCGAAAGTCCGAGCCATGCCCGCCCAGGGCCAGCGAGTCCCCGAGCGCCGCCCTGGGTTCCAGTTCTGGAAAAGTTCAAGCGCTGTAGGCGCGATCTAATGCAAAAGCCAACGCCCATGGCCTTTTCGGTCTTGGATCGACCTATACCCAGGCACTAGGCACCTCTGAACTCTTGACTTTCCCCGCGCTTCAACCATCCTCCTCCTGAAATCTCCATTTGCGAATCGAATACTATACTGAGCGTCGTAAAATCATGGCGCGAAATGGCGGGCAGAGGACTGCCTGCCCTGCTTAAACGCTGGTCGGGCACGCACTCCGTGCGCGCCGACGAAAACCCATCGCCGGAATACTGACGAAGCCTTGCAAACCCAATTCTTATGCGCTATCGCTTGTTGACCTCACTCCTTCTTCCGCTCGCCTTATTTGTCAGCCCCGCCGTTGTGGCCGACCCACCGAAACTCCCCGGCGTCGGCGACGCCATGCAGGAGTTGATTGCGAAGAACGAAATTGCCGGCGCCGTTACCATGGTGGTCACCAAGGACAAGGTTCTCCACCTTGAAACCACCGGCTTCGCCGACGTTGCTGCAAAAAAGCCCACCGCCCCTGATTCGCTGTTCTGGATCGCCTCCATGACCAAGCCAATCACCGGCACCGCCGTGCTCATGCTTCAAGATGAAGGTAAACTCAATGTTGCCGACCCCGTCGCCAAGTATATCCCGGAATTCGCCAACCTAAAAACCCCGTCCGGCAAACCGGCCAACCTGACCATCAGGCAACTCATGACGCATACCTCGGGCCTCGGTGAGGCCACCGGCCCGGCCGCGCAACAGGCAAAAACACTGGCCGACCTGGTTCCCATCTGGCTCGCCGCCCCGATGCAGTACGAACCGGGCGCGAAATGGCAATACACCCAAAGCGGCATCAACGCCGCCGCCCGCATCGTCGAGGTTGTCAGCGGCATGACCTTCGACGCTTTCTTGCAACAGCGCCTTTTCGACCCGCTCGGCATGAAGCACACGACCTTCTACCCGACCGCTGAACAGCGCGCCCAACTCGCCACCGCCTACGCAAGAAACAAAGACGGTGTCCTCGAACCCGTCCCGCCGCGCGCCGATTTCGGAACCCGCAACCGCCCGCCGCAGGGCAACGGCGGATTATTTTCCACCGCGCCGGACTACGCGCGCTTTTGCCAAATGCTCCTCAACAATGGCACGCTCGAAGGCCATCGTTACCTGAGTGCCGCCGCCATGAAATTTCTGACCACTTCCCAAACCGGCGAAATGCCGACCGGCTTCTTCCAGAGCAATGCCTTTGGCAATCATGGGGCGAATTACGCCTGGGGTATCGGGACCTGCATCCTGCGCGCACCGCATGAGGGAGTGGCCGAAATGCTTTCGCCCGGCAGCTTTGGCCACGGCGGCGCCTGGGGCACTCAGGCGTGGGTCGATCCCGTGAAGGATGTCGCCTACATCATGATGGTGCAGCGCTCGAATTTCCCGAACAGCGATGCCAGCGGCGCCCGCCTGGCATTCCAGCAAGCTGCCGCGAAAGCACTCCCGAAATAGTCAGCCTCAGTTTTGGGGCGGAACGCCGAGCAGAGCTCTGCGTTCCCCACACCAATAAGGCATTCTCAAAAAGCGGGCGAATCACGGAACCACTGCCCGATAAAATCGGCGGCTGGAGTTTGTCGCCGCCGGGTCACGGAAGGCCAACGTCGAATTCGTGGCGGTAAAATTGGTCAGCGTGGTCCAGTTCTTCAAGTCACCGGAGAACTGAATGGAGACGTTCAAGCCACTGGTCACCTGCAGGTTGAAGCTGAACCCGTTTGCGCTCGGGGCCGGCGAAGCGCCCAGCGACAGTTTCGGCACGGTTATGGCCGTAACGTAGGACAAAATTGTGACGCTCGCCCCAATGGAGCTTTGCACCTTCACATAAACCGGGTAGCTGCCAGGATACGGATAGGCGTGCGTTCCCAACACGACTTTCTGTCCGCCGCCGTTGGTGGCGACGCTTCCGCTCGTGATGGTGTTGTCCCCCCAATTGATTGAGGCCGTAAAATTCGTGGCAGCACTGCCCGGCACGCCATTGGTAAACGTCGCCAGCAAAGCGTTCGTGAACGTTGCCCCCGCCAGGACGGTGACCGCGTTGCTCTGCCCGGCAACCGGAGTGTCGCCGAAGACAAAAGTGAAGACCTGCTCGTCGTAAGGAGGAAGAGCCAGGCCAAGTTGTTCGAAAAAACTCCAGTTGGGATTGTAACTCACATCAAAGTAAACCTTCACCTGGCCGGCAAAATTATTGGTCGGCGTCAAAAAAAACTGAAGCTGTCCGCTTTGGTTGGTGACATTGTACGTTAGCGTCCGCAGAATACCGTTGGAAGGAGTGATGCTGAAGTTGGTGATGGCGTTGGCAGACTGCTGCTCGGCATATACGGGAAACCAGTACAAAGGATCATTATCCAGTTCGACGGCCTGGATGAAGTTCGTCAATGTATGGTTCGCGGGGGCTGCGAGATTGGTCACGGTATTTGACAAGAGAAATGCGTTATTATTGCTGTTCGTGTCGGCCGCAGTCGTGGCGTTAAACGTATTGGTCGCCCGCCCTCCGGCCCCATCGTCCGCGATCACGGTAATCTTTCCCGCAATGCCGGAAACATTGGTGGCGGTCAGGGTCAACACCGTATCCGTCGTGTTCGTCACGTAGGCGGCCGATTGAATGATCTCATCGGCCAGCGGACGGCTGTTGGTGTCCACGAGCGTGCGATTGATGTTCGTCAGCACGCCAAAGCCGCGCACCAATTGTCCAAACAGCGTGTAGCTGAAATCCAGCGAACGCTGTGGTCCCACCGTCACGAAAAACTGTGAACCATCCGTGTCCTTCCCGGAGTTGGCCAGGGCAAGCTGGCCATTGCCGCTGAAAATTGCCTGTGGATTAAACTCGTCATCGTACTGGAACACCAGGCCTCCCGCGCCGTTGGTCAAAGGATCGCCGCCCTGAATCACAAAGTTGGTGATGACCCGGTGAAAAATGGTGTTGCTGTTGTAAAAGCCCGACGTCGTCAGCCCTTGAAACACATTAATGGTGTGCGGGGCATATTCCGGAAAAAGCATGAACGTCATGGCGCCCACATTGGTTACCGTCACGAGTCCTCCCCGAAAGGGCGTCTTGAATGCGCCCGGCGCGTTCGTGGCAGCCGCCTGGGCCACGGTCAATTGCCAGAACGGGTTGTTGGTGTGCATCACCACCGCGATGCCGTTGGTGTTGCTGGTTGCCGTGTACGTCAGGGGCAGCCCCGACGGCGAAGTGGCGGTGACGGGCAAAATCAGCGACTTGCCCGCCGGGATCGTGACGCTGGGAATCGGGTCAATTACCGGCGCGGCCTGGCTGGCGACGGCCAAAGAAACGCAAGCCAGTAATCCCATCACACAACTCTGAAGACGCATGGGCGCACTATATTTAATAAGGCGCGTTCAGGCCAATGGAATCGGCTTTAGGCTGGATATTTCACAGCGATGTTGCAGAGCCGTAACTAAAGGAACGCGGCGCTTACGCCACTTCAACGCGCCTACCCGCAACCGCAGTCCGGATTTCACGCGTTAATGCGGCGACTTGCGCTTGACCGCCCGCCTTTTGGTTTTGCATTATCCGATTCGTTCTAATTGAGCAAAGCAATCGCCTCACCGGCATGATCAGTGAATCGGCGGGTAAAAAACAAATTTACATCGCTTATGACCAGACGTGAATTCCTTCGTTACGCCTCATTGGGAACCCTTGGCTTGCTGGGCGCGCCGGTCCTGGCTGGGCAGGCCAGCCAGCTTCAAGACTTCAAGGGCCAGGACATTTTCACTCGAATCGTCAATAAATCTTCCGCCGAAAACTGGAACCGGCTGCCAATTGGCGAGTTGATCGGCAAGATCGCCCTGGAGCTCAAAGGCATACCGTACGTGGGATTCACCCTGGAACTTTCCCAGGATGTGGAATCCTGTGTCGTCAATTTGAAAGGCCTGGATTGCGTCACGTTCTTCGAGGATTCTCTCTGCCTGGCCCGCATGCTCAAGCGAGGGAAAAGTTCACCCGAGGATCTCATCGCCGAAGTGCGGACCACACGCTATCGCGGCGGTCGAATGGGAGACTTTGCCACCCGGCTCCACTACACAACCGATTGGTTTGTGGACAACGCACAAAAAGGCGTAATCAAGATACTCACCCCAGACCTGCCTGGCGCGCAGCCGTTCACCCAAAAGGTTGGTATCATGTCCCGGCATCCTGAAAACTACCGGCAACTCAAAGCTCACCCGGAACTCATTCCGGCCATCCGGCGCGCCGAGGACAAAATCAATGCACGGTCATTGAAATATTTGCCGATGGACCAGCTTCAAGCTGCGGAACACCTGCTTCAGACCGGCGACATTGTAGGCGTCACCACCACCGCGGAAGGCATCGACATCGCGCATACCGGCCTGTGCATCAAGGACGAACAGGGAGTGGTACATTTCATGGATGCCTCGTCCGCACGCGCAAACATGAGGGTCACCCTCGAAGCCGAGATAAGCAAATGCCTCAATTGGTCCCCCCAGTTGACCGGCGTAATGATTGCCCGGCCATTGGAAGTCACCTAGACCCTGGCTCAATTACCCGGAGGCTTAAAGGCCTCCGCCCGCCCCATCTGGCTCCGGCGGTAGCCGCGTAAACCAGTGCAACCGCGTTCGGCGCTTTTTTTCTCCATTGAAATAATTCCAGCACCTGCGTGCCTGCTGGGTCAGTGTCACTTTCGAGAATCCATTGGGAGAATTTCAACACCTCGTCAAATGCCGTTCGCGGGTAACACTCGGCTTCGGGTTTGGAAATACCTGCTGTGCACGTATTCCTCGTTCGTGGCATAAACCCTGCTCAATCCATCGAGTGGCACGGGTCCCGTCGATTCGGCTCACGGTTTGCGCTCTCTGGCTGCTTGCAGTCGGATGCGGTTTCCTTGTGCTTTTGGACTACCAGGGCACCGGCGGCCAGTCGCGTCGCGCGCCGCAACAATGGCCGGCTGGAACCCAAATAACGTTTGATTCGAATCGCGCTACTTTACTCATGTTTGCCCATCCCCAGTGCCCTTGCACCCGTGCGAGCTTTGGGGAACTCAATCGCCTGCTGGCTCGCTCCCACGGGAAAGTTGCCGCACAAGTGTGGTTTTTCCAACCATCCAAACCAGCGGCCAACTGGGCCCGGACTGGCCTGTGGGAGAGCGCGGCTGCCCTTCCGGGCGTCGCCGTGCATCAGGACCTTGATGGCGCACAGGCGCGCTTGTTTGGAGCGGAAACTTCCGGTGCTGTCCTGCTTTTTGACACTCACGGCCATTTGCTATTCCAAGGCGGAATCACCGGCAGCCGCGGTCACGCCGGGGACAACGCGGGCGAAGACGCGGTAATTTCGTTACTGGATGGGGAGGCGACCAAAGTTCAGCAGACCGAAGTTTTTGGCTGTTCCTTGCTGAGTGATTGCCAGGCCCCGCACAACGAAGCCATCAAATGAGTTCCACCGCTCCAACTGCCACTCGAAGCCCGGGGATTGCCGCGCGCACGGCTGAACTGTTCAAAGAACAACAGCACAGCATTACCAGGCATACCGACCTGATTTGCGCCCGCCTGATGATTTGCCAATGGGCTTTTGGGGTGGTCCTGGCGTTGTGGATTTCGCCTCGAGCATGGTCCGGTTCTGAGAGTCATATTCATTTGCACGTATGGGCCGCCATCTTCCTGGGGGGAGCGATCAGCGGTGTCCCCATCTTGCTGGGCCTGCTGCATCCGGGCAAAACGCTGACGCGCCACTCCATCGCGGTCGGCCAGATGCTGATGTCCGCATTGCTGATCCACCTGACGGGGGGACGAATCGAAACGCACTTCCACGTGTTTGGCTCGCTGGCAATTCTGGCCTTCTACCGGGATTGGCGCGTGTTGATCTCCGCCTCGGCGGTCGTCTATGTGGATCACGTGCTGCGCGGGATCCTTTGGCCCCAATCTGTTTACGGCGTGGTGGCAGCCCCCATCTGGCGGTCATTGGAACATGCCGGCTGGGTGATCTTTGAAGTCACTTTCCTGATCATCTCCATCCGCAAGAGCCTGAGCGAGATGCTCCTCGTAGCCGAGCGCCAGGCTCGCTTGGAGACACTCAACGAAAGCATCGAGCAGACCGTCTCCGCCCGAACAGCGGAGTTGACCCGCGAAATCAACGATCGCCAGCAAGTGGAAAACCAGTTGCGAAGGAGCCAGTCCCAACTCGCGCAAGCACACCAGATCGCGCGCCTGGGCGGTTGGGAATGGAACCTCGTCACCGACAGTGTCATCTGGTCGGAAGAAACCCAGCAACTCTACGGACGCAAATCGGAGGAGGCTGGCTCGACCATGGAGAAATGCCTGGAACGAGTGCATCCCGATGATTTGGCGCGGGTCAAGCATACCATGCAGGAGGCTTTGCGGACGCGGCAGTCATTCGTCTGTGATCATCGGGTTGCATTGCCGGACGGCACGGAACGCGTTGTGCAGGGCCGCGGGGAAATTCTTTTGGATGCCCAGGGCACTCCCATCAAAATGTTCGGCACCGTCCAGGACATCACCGAGGCCAAGCGCGCGGAAGAGGCTCTGCACCGCAGTGAAGAGCAATTGCGCCAATCCCAAAAAATGGAAGCTGTCGGCCGGTTGGCGGGCGGCGTCGCGCATGATTTCAATAATTTGCTTACGGTCATCGGCGGCTATTGCGCCCTGTCGCTGCGCGCAGTTGAAGCTGGCCATCCGCTGCAAAAGAGCATCGGCGAAATCCAAAAGGCAGCCGAACGCGCCAGCGCGTTGACCAGCCAGCTCCTGGCCTTCAGCCGCAAGCAGGTGCTTCAGCCCCGCGTTCTGCATCTCAACGAAGTCGTCCGCAACATGGAAAAAATGTTGCGCCGTTTGATTGGCGAAGACATCGAACTCTCCATTCAGTTCGACCCGTCGCTGGGGTATGTGAAGGCGGATCCAGGCCAGATCGAACAGGTCATCATGAACCTGGCTGTCAATGCGCGCGATGCCATGCCGCGCGGGGGCAAACTCACCATTAGCACCGCCAACACCATCATTGACCACCAAACGAAATTCCGCGGCCGCACCCTGGAGATCGGCGACTACGCCATGCTGGCCATTAGCGACAATGGCATGGGCATGACCGAGGAAGTCAAATCGCATTTGTTCGAACCTTTCTTCACCACCAAGGGCATGGGCAAAGGGACCGGCCTGGGGCTTGCCACCTGCTATGGCATCATTTCCCAAAGTGGCGGCGACGTTCGCGTGTACAGCGAGCCGAATTCCGGCACTACATTCAAAATCTATTTGCCCCGCACCGATGCCAAACCGGAACCGAAGGCCAGCACGGAACCTTCGCAGTTGCCCGGCGGCACTGAATCCATACTCGTTGTCGAGGATGACTCATCGGTGCGAAAACTGGCCGTCCTCATCTTGCGCGAGCGAGGCTACCAGGTTCAGGAAGCCAACCAGGCCTTTGAAGCCCTTGAAGTGATTCGGAAGCATCCGCCCTTTGATCTTGTGGTTACCGACGTGATCATGCCCCAAATGAGCGGCAAGGAGCTTTGCGATCAAATCCGGCGCCAGCTCCCTCAAACTCGCGTCCTGCTCATGTCCGGTTACACGGACGACGCCCTTGCCCACCATGGCGTGCTGGATGAAGGCTTGTCTTTCCTTGAAAAACCGTTCTCACCCTCGCGTCTTGCCCGAAAAGTTCGCGAGGTCCTTGATGCCCCGGGCTCAGCCCCTCCGCCCGAACCACAGTTTCCGGAAGCACCTGAGCTGGCGCAAACAGAATCATAGCCCGAATTCTGCGCCGCCGGGTGAATCACTCGATTGAGCAGGTTGCGGGAATGTCCTTGGAGGTCATTTTCGTCGCCAGTTCCAGATCAAACGAAACCGGACGCGCGATTTGACTTGATAGTCAACAATTAATTCGCGTAACCTCGAGGGACCGAATTACAAACGGCGAGTTGCGGGGCAGGAGAGTCGATATCTGCTTGCAACGGCAGTTTGCATCTGATTTATGAAGCTCTCTCGGTTTTCGACTGGCTGGCTGGCGGTTGTCATTTTGGGTTTGGGAATGGTGATTGGACCAGGACGGGTCATGGCGCAACGCCCGCTGGGCATCGATGTCTCCAGCTTTCAAGGTTCCGCTCAGACTCCCAAGACCAACATCAACTGGGCGAGCGTAAAAAGCGCCGGCATCTCGTTCGCCTGGGCCAAGGCTACGGAGAACACGAACTACATTGATGCTGATTTTGTTTACAACGAAACCCACGCCAAATCCGCCGGTGTGCTGATCGGCGCCTACCATTTTGCCCATCCGGAAAAACACGTGGGCACAGCAGGAGCGGATACGGAGGCCGCCTACTTTTGGGCTGAAGCCAAGAACTATATTGTCGGCGGCAGCACCTATCTGATGCCAATGCTTGATTTTGAACAGACCATTACCAATACCTCGCTCTACACCAAAGCCACCTTGTCCCAGTGGGTCAATGAGTGGTGCCAGCAAGTAGCCAATTACGCCAAGTCGAATGGTGTCACCATTGAACCGGTGGTGTACACCTACACCTCCTACGCGTCTGGCACATCCGGCAACGCTCCCGGGTTGGACAGCAGCGTGATCCAATGGCCGCTTTGGATGGCCAGTTATAACAGCCAGAGCGCGCAGTCTGGCGCTCCGAGCAGCACCACTCCATGGTCCACCTGGACTTTCTGGCAGTATACCGACGCCGTAACAGTTTCGGGCGTGTCGGGCGCTTGCGATGGAGACGTGTTCAACGGCACCGCGGCCACCCTGGCAACGTATGTCATCGTGGGCCCCATCATCACCAACCAACCGGCCAGTGTCACCGTGGCGCAAGGCTCGAACGCGACTTTCTCCGTGGCGGCTTCCGGCAGCGGGACGCTTCATTACCAGTGGGAATTCAATGGGACGAACATCTCTGGTGCTACTGCGAGCCAATATGTCATCAACAACGTCCAAATCACCAATGCCGGGGGTTATTCCGTGCTGATCACGAACACGAGCGGCAGCACCCTTAGCGACACCGCATCTCTGTCCGTGCTCGCGCCCTTGACCAATGCTCCCGGTTGCATCATCGGCGCTTCCAACATGGTCAATTGGTGGCCGGGCGAGGGAAATCCCAACGACATTTTTGGCGCCAACAATTGCACTCCGTACTATGGCTTTTCCTATGCGCCAGGGAAGCACGTCCTGGCTTTCCATTTCGATGGTTCCAGCGGCTACCTCACCAATGGCGCGGCCAGCATACCGGTCCCCTGGACGGCCTGCATGTGGGTGAAACGTCAGGATGCGCCGGGCGCGGCCGCCGCCTTGACTGGAGATGGCGCTTACGAACTGAAGCTGGAGCAGTTTAACACGCCAAGGCAGGTGGGCTTTACTCAATTTGGAGTCAATGATTATACGTTCAACTACGTTGTTCCCACGAATGTGTGGACCCATCTGGCGTTTGTGGGAACCAGCTCGGGGACTTCTCTCTACGTTAATGGAACTCTATTTGCGACGCTGGCAAATACCCTCCCGCTGCCGCGCGCTTACATCGGAGCAGGATATGTCAACAACCCGGGAAGAGTCGTGGACTACATGCTGGGCAGCCTGGATGAAGTGATGACTTTTAACCGCGCCCTCAGCGCTTCGGAAATTCACGCCATTTATTCCGCCGACAGCGCCGGGCTGGTGCGGGCGCCTGAGTTTATCGGGGCAGGGTCTGCCCCGGGGCAGTTCACGGTCAATCTGAAAGGCATGACCGGCAAAAACTTTACCCTCTACAGTTCAACCAACCTGATCAGTTGGCGATCCCGCGGCACTATTTCCAACCCCACCGGGACGGCCCAGTTTATCGACACACTCGCTCCAACGGATGAGCGGTTTTACCGCGCCTCGCAGTAACAATTGCGACTTTGATCGGATTTGGTGTAGTGTGTGGGATGATTTTGTTGATGAAAGTGCTGGTTTCCCTTTTGTTTGGTCTCGTGATTCTTGCGCTGCTTTGAAATCATTTGGCTATTTGTGCGACCGTTTGTTCCTGCTGGCCTGCCTGCTTTATGCCGTGAATCGCTGGGGCCTGAAGCCGCACGTTCACAACTTCTTCCTCCACGGTTATTTCAACGATGTATTGTTGATCCCCTGCGCGCTGCCGCCGCTGCTGTTCATCCAACGGTTGCTTGGTTTGCGAGGGCACGATGGGTTGCCGACGGCCGGTGAGATCGGGCTGAATCTGATTGTCTGGTCCATCCTCTTCGAAGTCATCGGCCCGCATCTGACCCGCCGGGCGACGGGTGATCCCTGGGACGTGGTCGCCTACATTGCCGGCGGGATTTTCGCCGGGCTTTGGTGGCATCGCCAGGGACTGCTCCGGCGATTGTTGCCCAATGAGCTTTGATTTACTGGCCCGGCACTATCGCTGGATGGAGTGGGTGCTCGCCGGGAATAAGTTGCAACGCTGCCGTACCGCGTTCCTTGGACAGGTTGAAGGCGCGCGGAACATTTTGATCGCGGGGGAGGGCAACGGCCGGTTCCTGGTTGAATGCCGGAGGATGCTTCCTCATGCGTTGATCACAGTGGTGGACGCCAGTGTCCGGATGCTGGCCGTGGCGCGTGACCGTCTCCAGCGATCCGGGTTGGATTGCCATGGTGTTGAATTCGTGCATGCGGACGCGTTGAGTTGGAAACCGGAGCAGTCGGCGTATGATCTTGTGGTCACGCATTTCTTCCTCGACTGTTTCCCCCGTCGACAATTGGAGCAAGTCGTAGCCAACCTCGCCCGGGGCGCTGCGCCCGGCGCGGTGTGGTTGCTCGCCGATTTTCAGGTCCCTGTCCGCGGCTTGCGGCGGTATCGGGCACTGCTCATCCACGCCTTGATGTATGCGTTCTTCCGCGTCGCGACCCAGCTTCCCGCACGGAGTCTCAGCCAGCCAGATGATTCCCTGAAAGCGCAGAATTTCACCCTCCGGGAGCGGCGCACGAGTGAATGGGATTTATTGCGCTCAGATATTTGGAGCCGCGACGAAGTTCATTCGCAACCTTTGGCTATGGGCGTTTCGGGCCGAGGAGCTGTCTCGATAGGGTGCGTCACTCCGTGCGCGCCGACGGCGGGCAGAGGACTGCCCGCCCCACCGGGATAGTTTCCAAGCTGAAAGCGGCACCTAATATCGTATGAAGAAAAACTGCTGAGCGGCGCCGGGGCTTGCCTGGTTGGTAAAATTGAAATGCCCATTGGTGTCAAAAGCATTGGTTGCGGCGGGCGTCCAATGGCTCAACGCTGAAGTCGCGTTAGAACTCGTTAACGGACAAGCTGGATCTCGCGCCCGATAATGGCGTCAAACCGCCTTTTGCAACTGGCGTCTTCCTGGCGCGGATCCGGCCCGCCTTTTTGTCGCTGCTTTGGGAGGCTCCATGGAAATTCCAGCCACGATGTAGCGCACTAGATTGCGAGCCCGCGTCTCGGTGTCCTCCTTCAGCACGGTCGGGATCATCAACGGGTGCAAAAAGATGGCGCTGGCGTCCTTCAGGACGTTGGCGGCTTCGTTCGAATCGACCGCCTTGAACTCGCCCGCTTCAATTCCCGCTTCGATCAATTTGCGGAAAACGTTGAAAATTTTCTCGCGGCGCTTCTCGGCGAAATCAGGCCGCAACTCGATGACGCGCCGGTAGGTTTCGTAAAACTCGGCGTCGTCGAGGAGCTTTTGCCGGCGTTTGCGATGCAGTTCGAGCACCACCGCCTCCAGCCGTTCCGACGCCGGAACCTCCCTGCCGGCAATGGTTTCCACAAATGCTTCGATTTGCGCCAGCCACTCATCGATCAGCGCGTCGAGAATTTCGGATTTGGTCCGAAAGAACCGATAGACGTTGGCGTGGGACATCTTCAGCAGGCGGGCGATGTCCATGACGGTCATCTTATCGGGACCGTAACGCCGCAGCAGACCCTTGGCGGCTTCAAGAATCAGCTTCTGCGTCTCATTCTGCGAACCATTTTGCATTGAATTTACATATTACAAATTTCGTCATTTGACAATAGGAACATATCAGATATTCTGATTTCCGAATATCCGCCATGGGTTCTGGAACCCAGGGATGGTATTCTCCAAATATGCTGAAAGATGAGTATAGTGCAGTCGGGCAGAAACCTTCTCCGCCCTCGCAACGCGGCCACGCTGGCGCGGCGACCGCGCCGCCAAAACCGCACAAATCGTCCTGGGTGCTGCAAGTGTTCCTGCTGGTGATTTGTGTCCTGGGGGTATTGGGCATCGTTTGGTTTCGGAAGCGGCAGGAGGCCCGCACAAAAACGGGAATGGGGGCCATGGGCGCGCCTGTTGTTCCCGTAGTGGCGGGCATGGTGACTCAAAAGGACGTTCCCATTTATCTTGACGGTTTGGGCACCGTCCAGGCTTTCAACACCGTGACCGTGCATGCGCGGGTCGATGGGCAGTTGCAAAAAGTTGCGTTCACCGAGGGCCAGGACGTGCATATGGGCGATTTGCTCGCGCAAATCGATCCGGCGCCCTTCCGGGCGCAACTGGCGCAGAATAAGGCCAAGAAGGCGCAGGACGAAGCGCAGCTTGCCAACGCCCAGCGCGATCTCAAGCGGGAGGCTGATCTCTATGCTGCCAAGATCGATTCGCAACAGTTGTACGACACCCAAAAGGCGCTCGTGGATCAACTGGATGCGACGGTCAAGGCGGATGAAGCCGCCATCGAGAGCGCCCAGGTCCAGCTTGATTACACCACGATAACTTCGCCTATCGAGGGCCGCACGGGCATCCGGCAGATTGACCAGGGGAACATTATTCACGCGACGGATTCAAATGGGCTGGTCGTCCTCACGCAACTGCGCCCCATCTCGGTCGCATTCACCCTGCCCGAGCAGACTCTCGAGGAAATCCACAAACAAATGGCTGGCGGTGACCTGACCGTGCTGGCTGTGGATCGCGATAACAGCACGCCGCTGGGCGAAGGCAAGCTCGCGGTGATCGACAATCAGATCGACACAACCACGGGAACGATCAAGCTCAAAGCAACCTTTCCAAATGACGATTTGCGTTTGTGGCCCGGCCAATTCGTCAATGCCCGGCTCCGGTTGACGGTGCGCACGAATGGAATCATTGTCCCGGCCTCAGTCGTTCAGCGCGGGCCTGACGGCGCTTATGCCTTTGTAATCGTCAAGGGCACAAATAGCAGCGATTACGCAGCCAGCCCGAAAGGCCAGGTCGCCGGCAGTTCGAAACCGGACAGTGCTGCCAGTCTGAAGGATCCCGGCCCGGCTGGAACGCCGGACCCCAAGGCCAAGGGCAAAGGCGGTGCGAACCGTCCGAATCTCGTCGTTGAAATTCGGCCGATCACTGTGGCGCAAATCGAAGCGGGGGAGGCCTTGATCGACAAGGGGCTGGCTCCCGGCGAGCGGGTTGTGGTGGACGGCCAATACAAACTGCAAGCCGGTTCGAAGGTCGTGCCATCCCAATCCGGGCAGGTCCAACCGGCGCCATCCGAAGAGCAGACGCCTTAATTTCTCCATTTCGTGAGCATTTCGGAACCATTCATCCGGCGTCCTGTCGCCACCGCGCTCTTGATGGTGGGCGTGGTGTTGATGGGCATTTTGGGTTACTTGCTCCTGCCGATTTCGGCCTTGCCGCCCGTGGATTTTCCCACGATTCAGGTCACCGCCCAGTATCCCGGCGCGAGCCCGGACGTCATGGCTTCATCGGTCACCACTCCGCTGGAACGCCAGTTCGGCCAAATCAGCGGCTTGTCGCAAATGACTTCGATCAGTTCTTTCGGCAACGCCAACATCACGCTGCAATTTGTGCTTGATCGCGACATTGACGCCGCCGCCCAGGACGTGCAGGCGCAAATGAACGCCGCCGGCGGCGTGTTGCCAAAAATGCCCAGCCCGCCGACCTACAGCAAAGTCAACCCGGCTGACACGCCCATCCTGACGCTAAAAATCACCTCGGACACGCTTCCCCTCGAAAAGGTCAACGATCTTGCAGACACCGTCCTTGCCCAAAAGTTGAGCGAAGTCAGTGGTGTGGGGTTGGTGACCATTGAAGGCAATCAGAAGCCGGCGATCCGCGTCCGAATCAATCCGGCTGCGATAGCCGCGCAGGGGTTGAGCCTGGAGGATGTGCGTTCCGCCCTGCTCCAGAATAACATCAATCAGCCCAAAGGCAGTTTCGACGGCCCGCGCCAATCCTACGCCATTGGTGCGAATGACCAGATTTTTTCCGCGGCGGAATACAGCAAAGTTATCGTCGCTTACAAAAACGGCTCGCCGGTGCGCTTGGGCGACATCGGCCAGGTGATTGACGATGTCGAAAACGTGCGCCTGGCTGGATGGGTGGGCAGCCAACCCGCCGTCATCCTGGATATTCAACGCCAGCCGGGCGCAAACATCATCCAGACCGCCGACCGCGTGAAGGCGCTTTTGCCGCGGCTCCGCGCCTCGCTTCCGCCCTCCATCAAGATTGACATCCTCACCGACAGAACCGAGACGATCCGCGCTTCGATCAGGGACGTGCAATTCACGTTGCTGCTCACTGTCGCCCTGGTGGTCATGGTGATCTTCGTATTTCTGCGGAAGTTCTGGGCCACGGTCATTCCCAGCGTCGCGCTGCCATTGGCGATCATTGGCACGTTCGGCGTCATGAAGCTTATTGGGTTCAGCCTCGATAATCTTTCCCTGATGGCTTTGACGATTGCGACCGGGTTTGTCGTGGACGACGCCATCGTGATGATCGAGAACATCGTGCGGTTCATCGAACTTGGCGAATCTCCCATGGAGGCGGCATTCAAAGGCGCGAAGCAAATCGGGTTCACCGTCATTTCACTGAGCATCTCGCTCATCGCCGTGTTCATTCCCCTGCTGTTCATGACGGGCATTGTGGGGCGGTTGTTCCGGGAATTTGCCATCACGCTCAGCATATCAGTGGCGGTTTCAGCCGTGGTTTCGCTGACGCTCACTCCGATGATGTGCGCGCGGCTCTTGCAAGCCGAAGACGAGACGAAGCATGGCCGCTTCTATCATGCCACGGAACGGATGTTTCAGGCCATGCTGGGCGCTTATGATCGCGGCCTCAAATGGGTGCTGCGACACCAGCCATTCACTTTGGGCGTCGCGATCCTGACGCTGGTCGCGACGATCTGGCTCTATTTCATCGTGCCCAAGGGCCTATTGCCGCAACAGGATACGGGCTTGATTACCGGCGTCACCGACTCGGCCCAATCGATCTCCTTCAGGGCCATGGTCGAGCTTCAGCGCAAAGTGGCTGACATTGTCAGCAAGGATCCCGACGTCGTCAGCGTCGCCTCCTTCGTCGGCGGTGGCACGGTCAACGCCACGGTCAATTCCGGCAAGCTTTACATTAATCTCAAGCCGCGCGACCAGCGCAAAGCCAGCGCGAGCGAGATCATTGACCGGCTCCGCGATGCGACGAAGGATGTCGAAGGCATTTCGTTGCTCATGCAAGCGGTGCAGGACGTGCAAATCGACAGCCGGGTCAGCCGCACGCAGTATCAGTATACGCTGGAGGATGCCAATGACATCGAGCTCGCGGAATGGGCGCCCAAACTGGTCGCGAAGCTGGGCAGCCTTCCCGAGTTGGCCGACGTGGCGAGCGATCAGCAATCGGGCGGCTTGCAGGTGAGCGTCGATGTCGATCGGCAGGCGGCGTCGCGTTACAACATTTTGCCGCAGGCCATCGACGACACGCTTTACGATGCGTACGGGCAGCGCCAGGTTTCGACCATTTTCACCCAACTCAATCAATATCGGGTTGTGCTCGAAGCCGAACCCCGGTTCCAGCTTACGCCCGAATCGTTGGACAAGCTCTATGTCAAGTCTTCGAGCGGCCAGATGGTTCCCTTAAGCGCCTTTGCCCGCGTCAAGACCACCACCGCGGCGCTGTCCATCACCCACGAGGGTCAATTCCCCGCGGTTACGCTCTCGTTCAATTTGCGCCCCGGCAGTTCGCTCGGCCAGGCGGTGACCGCCATCCAGGCGGCGGAAAAAGAAATCGGGTTGCTTGAAACCGTGGTCACCAGTTTCTCCGGAAGCGCGGCGGAGTTCCGCTCTTCGCTCCAGAGCGAGCCGTTCCTGATCCTGGCGGCGATCGTCGTGATCTACATCGTGCTGGGCGTGCTCTACGAGAGCTACATCCATCCGATCACGATTCTTTCCAGCCTGCCTTCAGCGGGCGTGGGCGCGTTGCTCGCGTTGCTGGTTTGCCATACCGAACTATCGCTCATCGCGCTCATTGGCATCATCCTGCTGATCGGCATCGTGAAGAAGAACGCCATCATGATGATCGATTTTGCGCTCGATGCCGAACGCAATGAAGGTTTGCCGCCCGAAGAATCCATTTACCAGGCCTGCCTGCTTCGGTTCCGGCCCATCATGATGACCACCATGGCGGCGCTGTTGGGTGCGTTGCCGCTCGCACTGCAGGATGGCACCGGCGCGGAACTGCGCCGTCCGCTGGGCATTTCCATCGTCGGCGGTTTGCTGCTTTCCCAATTCATCACGTTGTACACCACGCCCGTCATTTACCTGTACCTGGATCGGCTGGGCAACTGGGTGAAGCGGTGGCGCACTTCCCCTGAAGTGCCGGCTGGCGTGCCGGTGACTCCGTCTCAACCCCTCCCGCCGGTATGAACGACCGGAGTCCAGATTCAAACGCAGAGCAGATCGGCAGCATTTCCGAGCCGTTCATTCGCCGCCCGGCGGGGACCTCGCTGCTGGCCATTGGTCTGTTTTTTTTGGGGATTGTGGCGTATCGCTCGCTGCCGGTTGCGCCCATGCCGCGAATCGACTCGCCGATGGTTTCGGTTTCCGCCAGCCTGCCGGGCGCTGATCCGGCGACCGTCGCATCCTCTCTCGCCGCGCCGCTGGAACGCCGCCTCGGCCAGATTGCGGGCGTGAACGAAATGACTTCAGCCAGCACGCTGGGCAGTTGCAGCATCACGCTCCAGTTCGATCTGAATCGGAACGTGGATGGCGCGGCCCGCGACGTGCAGGCGGCCATCAATGCCGCCGCTGCCGATTTGCCCATCAACCTTCCCGGCCCGCCCACCTATCGCAAAGTCAATCCCGCCGATGCCCCGATCATGATCCTGGCGATGACGTCCGACACGTTGCCTGGCGTGAAGATCTTCGAGTACGGGGACAATATCGTGGGCCAGAAACTCAGCCAGGTCGAAGGCGTGAGCCAGGCTTTTATCGTCGGCGCGGACAAGTCGGCTGTGCGCGTGCAAATCAATCCCGCCGCGCTGGCTTCGACCGGCATCAGTCTCGAGCAGGTCCGCGCCATGCTGGGGCAGGTGAATGTGGACGAACCCAAGGGCAGCCTCGACGGATCGAAGATTTCCTACACCGTTACGAGCAACGACCAACTCGTCGATGCCGACGATTATCAAAAGCTCATCCTTACTCAAAAGCAGGGAGTGCCGGTCAAACTTAGCGCGCTCGGCAACGTCATTGAAGGCGTCGAAAACGACCGTTCGGGTGGCTGGTTTGGAACGAACCGCGCGGTGCTGGTGATTGTGTTCAAACAGGCCGGCGCGAACGTGATTGATACGGTGGACCGCATCAAGAAAGTGATGCCCGACGTGGAAAAATGGCTGCCGCCCACGATCAAGTTTTCACCGGTCAGTGACCGTACTCAAACGATCCGGGCTTCGGTCAACGACGTTCAGTTTTCCCTGGTGTTGAGCATTTCGCTGGTGGTGCTCGTCATTTTCCTGTTCCTGCGCCGTTTTTGGCCCACGTTCATCGCCAGCGTCACCGTGCCGCTGGCCCTGGCCGGCACCGCGGCGCTCATGTATGTGCTCCACTACAGTTTGGACAATCTTTCCCTGATGGCCATCACCATCTCCGTTGGTTTCGTGGTCGATGACGCCATTGTCGTGATTGAAAACGTTTTCCGTTTCATTGAGCACGGTGACAGACCCATGCAGGCAGCGCTGAAAGGCGCGCGGCAAATTGGGTTTACGGTCATATCCATGAGCACTTCGTTGGTGGCGGTTTTCATCCCCTTGCTCTTCATGGGCGGATTGGTCGGGCGCATTTTCCATGAGTTCGCGGTGACGCTGAGTATCGCGGTCCTGGTCTCCGGGGTGATTTCGTTGACGCTGACGCCCATGCTGTGCTCGCGCTTCCTCAAGAGTGAAAGCTCTTATGGGCCGCCGAACCTGGTTTATCGAATGAGCGAGCGGGGATTCGACCTCTTTCTGGGTGTGTACGAGCGGGGACTCAGGTGGGTTTTGCGCCACCAGATATTTGTGCTGGGCCTGGCGGTCTTGACGATGGTGGCCACCTTCTGGCTCTACACGACGGTGCCCAAGGGGTTTTTGCCACAGCAGGATACCGGCGTGCTCCAAGGCACTGTCGAGGCGTCACAGGACATTTCTTTCGCGGCCATGGCGGACTTGCAATCCCGGGTGGCCAAAATCGTGCTCGACGATCCGGATGTGGATACGCTGGCCGGGTTTGTGGGCGGGAGCGGCCCGGGCGGCAACACGGTCAACAACGGCCGCATGTTCATCACGCTCAAGCCGCACGGCGAAAGGAAGTCAACCGCCACACAGGTCATCGACCGTTTGCGGCCGAAATTGGCGCGTGTGCCCGGCGCCACGCTTTTCCTCCAGCCGTCGCAGGACGTGCGCGTTGGCGGGCGGGTCGGCAAGGCGCAATTCCAGTATTCCCTGACGGCGAGCGATCTCAACGAACTCAACCATTGGTCCGCAGCTCTGATGGACAAACTCCGCCACACTCGCGAACTCAAGGACGTCAACAGCGATCAGCAGACCGGCGGTTTGCAAGCCAACGTCGTGGTTGATCGCGACGCCGCTTCCCGCCTCGGCATATCGCCGGCCCTGATTGACAACACGCTCTACGACGCATTCGGCCAGCGGCAGGTCTCAACTATTTACGAGCGCTACAACCAGCACCATGTGATTCTGGAAGTTGATCCCAAGTTCCAGTTGGACCCCTCGGCGTTGCAGAAAATTTTTGTCACCTCCACCAACGGCCAGCAGGTGCCACTGGCCGCCGTGGCCAAATTTCAGCCGGGCAACGCCTTTTTGTCCGTCAACCACCAGGGCCAGTTTCCGGCCGTGACGCTTTCCTTCAATCTCGGGCCGGGAGTGGCGCTCGGCGATGCGACAGAAATTGTCAAGAAGGCCACGGATGAGTTGCGAATGCCCTCGAGCGTGCAAGGCAGCTTCCAGGGCACCGCGCAGGTCTTTCAAGCGTCGCTTTCGAGCATACCGCTGCTGATCGCCGCCGCTTTGATTACCGTTTATGTCGTGCTCGGGATGCTCTATGAGAGCCTGATCCATCCCATTACGATTCTTTCCACGCTGCCTTCCGCCGGCGTGGGGGCGCTGCTGGCCCTGATGCTCTGCGGTTCCGAGCTTTCGCTCGTCTCGTTCATCGGCATCATCCTGCTGATGGGCATCGTCAAGAAAAATGCCATCATGATGGTCGATTTCGCGCTCGACGCCGAACGGTCGGAGGGGCTTTCACCCGAGGACGCGGTGTATAAAGCCTGCATCATCCGTTTCCGCCCCATCATGATGACCACGATGTGCGCGTTGCTTGGCGCGCTGCCGCTCGCCATTGGCCTCGGCACCGGGTCCGAACTCCGCCGTCCCCTGGGGATCGCCGTGGTCGGCGGATTGCTTCTTTCCCAGGTGCTGACGCTTTATACGACTCCGGTGGTGTACCTCTTTTTCGAACACATGCGGCAGATGTTCCGCCGCTGGCGGCATGGGGAAAGCGCGGAGCCGGCGGTGGCGTATCAAGCTTAAGGGACGGAGGTTCGTTGTGGTTTACACGACACGAACCAGTTTCAATCCCGCCGCTGCCGCCAAGTTCTGCTGGCGCTCGTCGAAGGTGAGAAAGCGGCGGAGGTTAAGTTCCAAAGCGCATGCCACGTGCAAAACATCGAGCGAACGAGTCCCCAGTTTGGGCGTATGCGCCGCACTTAATTGAGCTGCCCGGTTCAACGCCGCGCGCCAGAGGACGTCCACTTGAGTCAGGTAGCCGTTTGAGAATTCTTCCCAGAGCAAGGCTTGGGCGGCTGCGGCTTTTTCCAGTGTGATTTCTCCACGGTGAGTTGCCAAGTTGATGGCATTGATGATTTCAACACGACCGTGATGAGTGACGGGAAAGCTGCCCGCCGTTCGCCGACGCCAAGCCACCATCTCACGTGAGCCGGTTTGGTGCAGGTACAAAAGTGCCAATGCGCTGGGATCAGCGTAAACCTCCTCAGCGGTCACCGCGATTCTCCTCGTGAAGCTTCCGGGTCGCCTCGGGTGACATCGGTCGCGGCCGCTGTTTTAGTAATAGGGCGTAGTAATCAGGCATCGGGCGGCGACGCTTTACTGGGGCAGCGGGAAGCGTTTTCAAGAGAAAACGCGGAACGCCATTGTCAGTGATCACAATTTCGCCGTGCGCCTCCAGCTTGCGCTTAACCGAGCGGAAGTTGGTGCGAATTTCACGGATGCTGGCGGTGGCGTTGCTCATAGCTGTGTGTAACATCCCTGTTTCACGCTCAAATGTCAACCACCTTGAAAGGGTGAGCCAGTCACTTCCTGGATCCAATAGCGACGAGTTTCTCGGTGGTGCGGAAGAAAAGAGTTCCACTGGATATGGCCGGAGTGGACAGGCAGATACCGCCGAGATTATTGGTGGCGAGCACGCTGAAGTCTTTCGTGGCGGGGAGCACGAACACGTCGCCTTGTTCGCCGGTAAAGTAGAGTTTGCCACCGGCGGCCACAGGGGAGGCGGTGAAACCCTGTCCACCGCCGCCGATCCGTTCGTTATACTGAATCTCACCCGTCTTCGCGTCCAGGCAGGTGACAACTCCATCGGCATCGTCCCAGACGAGGCCACCGACGGCGATGGGCGTTTCAAGGTAGGTTCCCTTGCGCGGCTGGCACCAGGCGATCGCTTGATTGGTGGCGCTTATTTCGGCAGGCGTGATGTCGCCGGAAGCGTCGAGGCGGACAGCGCGAATCGGATGATTTTTGCCGTGGGCGCTGGTGAGGACCACCAGATCCGACGCCAAAATCGGAGAGGCCACGGGGATGTCACCGCCTTCCTTGAGCGTCCACAATTGCCGGCCAGTCGCAAAGTCGTAGCCACCGATTTGTTTCCAGCCGTTGACGATGATTTGTGTGCGTGCGGGCGTGACGGCGATGACGGGCGTGGAAAAGGTTGGGACATCCTTGCGTGGGGTGCGCCAGAGTTGGTGACCGTCGCTGGCATCGAACGCCGCCAGGAATTGCTCGCTGAGGACATCGCACTGGACGATGATTTTGCCGTCGCGCAAGAGAGGCGAACTGGAAAATCCCCAGGAGGTGTTGGTCTGGACGTACCAACCGGAATCCATGCGGCCAAGGTCCTTGTGCCAAAGCTGGTTTCCATCCAGGTCGAAGCAGAAGAGGCCCTCGGAGCCGAATATGGCGGCAATTCGCTGGCCGTCGGTGGCCGGAGTCGAGTTGCAGTGGGTGGATTTGGTATGGCGCTTGGCGCGGGGAATGGACTCCAGGGCGAGTTTGTCCCAGAGGATTTTTCCGTCGGACTTGTTGAGGCAGAGGAGCCGCCATTGGTGCGTCTCCATTTCGGTATACGAACCGACATCGCCATAGAGGCCAATTTTGAGATCGGGTTTCGCGCCGGGTTTCACCGCAGTGGTGACGTAAATGCGGTCCCCCCAAACAATCGGTGAAGCGTGGCCGAGACCCGGGATGGGCGTTTGCCAGCGGACGTTCTCTCCCGACCCGATATTCCAGGTGACCGGCGCCGGGTCATCGGAAACACCGCTGGAGTGCGGACCGCGGAATTGGGGCCAGTTCGCGGTGGAGTCGCCGAAAGCGCCACTGGCCGCCTGCAGCCATGCGCATAAGACCAACAGCGCGACGGGCCCGCGTGTGGATATCAAGGACGGCTTCACGAGCGGATGCATTCCGAAGTTTGGAGTCCCGGCTTTAGCTGGCGGCGCTCCCGAACCGCCGAGCACATTGAAAATTTTCATAGTCATCCTGCTTGCATGGCCCTGCCGCCTGAAGGCGGGATTTCATCCCAACTGCCGCGCTCGTGCCAAACCGAGGCGGGCTTTCGTTCCAGGTTAATCACCAGCTCCGCGCGGGCTGTTTTGCGTTCCTTCCAT
This sequence comes from Verrucomicrobiota bacterium, assembly GCA_021325145.1. GTDB lineage: Bacteria > Verrucomicrobiota > Verrucomicrobiia > Limisphaerales > Pedosphaeraceae > JAJPHR01. The sequence goes on from JAJPHR010000096.1 coordinate 55,758, forward strand.
TTCCCGGCTTCTTAGCACGATTCCTCCTCGCCAGCAATATATATGTCAGCAACCCGCTTCTGCCTTTAGCGCAACTTTCCGTGTATGCCCACACTTTGGCTTGCGAGCAAGAAAAATTCACTTGTGTTCAAGGAAAGTGTGTGCTAATCCAAGTGCTGACGAAGGATTGGAGGGAATCCCGAGGCGGGGGGCGCGCCATTGAGCGCGTGGCAAGGGTGAATTTTGCCCGGCTCTGTCGGGAGGCTCCAGCAGGGGCCCTCGGGGTAAAGCCGGGTTGGTTCTTTGACAACTTAAAGACAAGTTCGCCGGCGTGGACGCCGGAAACATCAACCACCAAGCTCCAAACACCCGCCTTCGCTGGGAAGCTACGGCACGGCGAGCCAGAAAAGAACCAAAGCCCAAGGTCCGAAGGCTGGAAGGCAGCCGGAGGCGCTGCTTCTACCGGACATGGGTAAATTAAACCACCAAGGCGAATAATTAAGGTGAATTAAAGCAAATTAAAGTAAATTAAACCTCGTTTTTTGGCGGTGAAAAACTGTCCCAAGCCTCGGAATTGGTGCAAGCTGCTGATGGTCAGTGAATTATATGGAGACGGGATGCTTTCATAGCTCGGGTGTCGTTCAGGGATAAAAAAGACCCAAAGGACGACAGGAAGTGCGCTGGAATCGAGAAATATCGCGGTCGCCGGAAACTCTCCTCGTCCTTCCTCTGCCCACCCTTACGGCGAACGCACTTCGTAAAACCGTCGCGGGTAGGCGGCGGCGTTGGTATCGGTGAAGAGAAAAGTGCCGCCGTTAGTGGGCGTGGCTGTAGCGAGGTTCGTCCAATTGATGAGATTGGTCGTCGCCCAAACGCTGTAGGTGGCGCCCGCCGGATTGTTGATGCGAAGCTGGACTTGGCCGGGCGCGGCTGTGGACGTGCCGGTTACTGTGACCGTCATCGTCGCGGTTGACGAAGACTCATAGGCGCCGATGTCGATGCGGCCGCCCACGACGCGCGGTTGGCCGCGCTGATCGGTGTCGGGCGGCGGCGTAAAGGCCGGGTCACCGGCATTGATCGCCGGGCTGTTGGTCAAGAGCGCCATGGTCAGCGTGGGGCCGCCGTTGGGGGCGAGCGGGCCGAGACGTGGATCCAGGTTCGTGTGGCTGTTTGCGCCAAAGGCTGGAGTCGCGTCTGAACTGATGTTGTAGCCCTGGTCGGTAATTATTCCGAAGGCATTGGACGCATTGGTGCCGTAAGCCAGGATGGTGTCCTTGAGGTCAAGCGTCCCGCCGTTGTTCGCGATGTTCGCGCCGAAGCCCAGGCCAGTCGCTCCAGCCGGGCCGTTGACGTAACCAGCGCTGCCGTTCGTTCCGCCTGCGCCACCGGGTCCGCCCAGAGCCGCTCCGCTGGCGAAGGTGCAATTGCTCACCCCGGCAAATCCGGTGTTGAAAAGGCCGCCGCCGTATCCGTTGCCGCCGATGCCACCGGCTCCGCCGTAGTGTCCCGCCGGCGGCGCATTGCCGCCCTGGCCACCCTGGCCGCCCGTGCTCGTGTTTTGGAAAAAGGTGCAATTAATGATCGTGTTGGTTCCGAGATTGCAGAGCGCCCCGCCTTCGGAATTCGTGCCTGTTTTGCCCGTGCTCCCATCGAAATTGCTGTAGGGAGCGCCGCCTGCGCTGGCACCCCCTTTGACAGCATTGTTATTGAAGGTGGTGTCGAGGATGGCAGCCGTCGCGTTTGCCGCATTATAGAGTCCCGCGCCCGCGCCCAACCCACCGACGCCGCCCAGCCCCGGACCATTCGCCGGGCCGATGCCTCCGCTCCCGCCGATTCCGCCGGTGGCCGCGCCACTGGCGACGCTGCAATTAGTCACGGCCGCAAACCCGCCATTGTAGAATGCCCCACCGCAAGCATCGCCACCGCTGCCGCCCGCGCCGCCATAATGGCCGCCCGTGGGTGCGTCGCCGCCGCGGCCACCCGCGCCGCCGAGGGCATTGTTCGTCAGAAACATGCAGTTTACAATCACGTTGGTCCCAAAGCTGCATAGCGCTCCCCCGCGGGCCGCCCCGCCAGACATGCCGGTTGCCCCATCAAAGCCGCTGAAGGGACTGCCGCCCGGACTGGCGCCACCCTGGACGGAATTGCTGCTGAAAATACAACTGTAGATTGCGACGGTTGCGTTGGAGGCGTTGTAAATTGCGGCCGCGGATCCCACACCCCCCGGGCCGCCGAATCCCGGCCCATATTGTCCGCCGCTCCCGCCCGCGCCGCCCGCGCCGCCGATGGCAGTGTTGCCGACGAAGGCGCAGTTCGTGGCCATGAAGAAATTCAGATTATAAATCGCACCACCGGAACCATCGCCGCCGTTGCCTCCGTTGCCCGCGTAGTGACCGCTGCCGATTCCCGCGCCACCCGCACCTCCCGGTCCGCCGACCGCCGAGTTCGTCAGGAACGTGCAATTAACCAGGTAGTTGCTGCCCTGATTGTAAATCGCGCCGCCCAAGCCATTGGTGCCGGTGCCGCCCGGTGTGCCGGAGAAGCTGGCCGTGGTGCCGGCGTAACCCGTCGCGCCGAGACTGAAGCCGCCGGCGAGCGTCAGATTCGTCAGGTAAAAGGATACATTCGATGCCACCGTGAAGATTCGGTTGCTGTTGCCACTGATGACCACGTGATGGCCGGTGGCGTCCAGGATCGTGTTCGTTGTGATTTGAAGCGTGCCCGTGTTGGTGATCTGGCCATCGAAAGCCAACACGATGGTGCCGCCCGAGGCCAGCGCGGTTTGCAGGCTGGAGAAGGAGTTGTTGGTCAGGGTGGTGGAAGCGTCCGACTGCCAGTTCAGCAGAAATGCGAATGCGACGGTGAAAATCCAGGATGCTTTCGCCGCGGCCGTGGAAACACATCCGTCTGAATGAAAATGTGGAAGGCTCATCTCAGTGCCCGTCCACCTGGCAACCCAATTCCCGGAGCCGTTGCAGTTTGTAGAGCAGCGCGCGACGGCTGATGCCGAGAGCTTTGGCGGTTTCGGTGCGATTGAAGTCATGTTTGCGCAACGCTTCCAAAACTGCCTGGCGTTCGATCTCCTCCAGTCGTTCCGCATCGGCTGGTTCCGCGCTGGCGGGCGCTGGTCTCGTTGCGCCGCGCACGCGCGCGGGCAGATGCTCGGGGAGGATCAGTTCGCCGCTGGAAAGCAGCGCGGCGCGCTCCATCGCATTCCGCAATTCGCGCACATTCCCCGGCCAGTTATAGCGCTGCAGTTGATCCGTCGCCGCCGAGGAGAGTCGAGCCCGGCCTTTTGTCAATTCCGTCAGGATCAGCGCCGCCAGCGGCAGGATGTCCTCCGGCCGCTCGCGCAAAGGCGGGACATTCAACTCCACGACATTCAAACGGTAATACAAGTCTTCCCGAAAACGGCCCGCTTTGACCTCCTCTTCCAGGTTGCGATTGGTGGCGGCGAGGATGCGCGCGTTTACGCGGATCTCCGCGTTCGAGCCGATCCGTTGAAATCGGCCATCCTGGGCCACGCGCAGCAGCTTCGCCTGAAGCTTGGGCGACATCTCCGCGATCTCATCCAGGAAGATGGTTCCGTTATTGGCCTGTTCAAAGCGTCCAATCCGCTGCGCGACCGCGCCGGTAAACGAACCTTTTTCGTGACCGAACAATTCGCTCTCCAGCAGGTCCTCGGGGATCGCCGCGCAGTTGACTTTTACGAGAGGGCCGGCGGCGCGCGGGCTCCAGCCGTGAATGACGTCCGCCAGCACTTCCTTGCCCACGCCGCTTTCGCCGGTAATAAGAATGCGGCTCTCCGAAGGCGCCACGAGCGAGGCGTCGCGAAAAACCGCTTCCATCAGCGGGCTGCGCGCGATGATGTGTTCGGGCAATTGCCGGTTCTCGCTGAACTTGAGCGGCGCATGCTGGCTGAGCCCAGTGGCCGTTCGCACTGCCGCAAGCAGTTCGTCGAGATCGATGGGCTTGGCGAGATAATCGACCGCACCGTCCCGGATTGCGCCCACGGCTTCGCGGACGTCCGTGTACGCCGTGACCAGCAGAATCGGCAACTGCGCATGTTCCTTGCGCGCCAGCCGCAACGTTTCCAATCCCGTCAGCCCCGGCATCCGCACATCCGAAATCATCATGTTGATTGGCTCCGCGCGCAACACTTCGAGCGCCCGCTGGCCGGAATCGACGGGAACCGTCTTGAGCCCCTGGCTGCTCAGAAACGAGTCGAGCAGACTCCGCTGGCCTGGATCGTCATCGACAATGAGGATTCGAGGCGCGGGCGGGGTGGGGGATTCGAGGGGCATGAATTTACGCAAGAAAAGCATCAAGCACCAACATCCAGGCACCAGATAAGCTCCAAGCATCAAGCGCAAAAAGCGGGCTGAGCTGCCTTGGGGTTTGTGGCTTGGAGCTGATCTGGTGCCTGGTGCCTGGAATTTTGTTTTTCGCCATGGGCGCGGTGCTTGGTGCTTAAACCATCAATTATTTTTGCCAAACAGCTTCAAGTGCGTAAGCCGGAAAATCGCCCCGCTCGGCTCGTTCGGCAGGCACGCAATTTCCCAGCCATGAGCCAGCACGATTTGCTGGACCACGGCGAGGCCGAGGCCGGTTCCTTTTTCCTGCGTGGTAAAGTACGGTTTGAAAATTTCCTCCCGATGTTCCGGCGCGACTCCGGGGCCATTGTCGGCTATTTCGAGAAACGCTCCCGCGCCATTGCGTTTTCCGGCGCGGATGGTGATTTGTCCGTTCATCGGCACGGCTTGAACGGCGTTCAGAACCAGATTAAACAGCGTCTGGCGCAGCAATTGTTCATCGGCTTCGATAATGAGCGGTTCGGCCTGCACCTGCAACTGGACCTTTTTCTCCTCCAGATCGTAGTTCAATGCGCGCGCGACTTCGCTGACGACGCCATTGACATTGGTGGCTGCGCGGCGGACCTCGCGGGGGCGCGAGTAATTGATAAACTCATTCAATTGCGCGGCCACCCGGTCGGCTTCGTCGATGATCTCACGCGATTTGCCGCGAACTTCCGTCGAAGCGTCCGGCTGCTTGGAAATCATCTGGGCCAGGCCGCGAATGATGTTCAGCGGGTTGCGCGTTTCGTGGGCCAGACCCGCCGCCGCGAGATTCATCTGCTTCAGGTGCGAATTCAACTCGCTGACGCGAACCAAACGGATTTGGAGATCGGACGTTTTCGAAAGGCTGCGCCACGCGAGCCCGTACCCGGCCACCGAAACCGCGGCCAAACAGCCTATGAAAATTCGGAGGGATAAGTCATGAGCGACGGTCGAGATCAAATTTTGGGTGGACATCACCATGATAAATCCATGCACGCCGTTTTTCGAAATTATCGCCTTGATTTCCTCTTCGCTCAACCTCGGCCTGCGCGACCGGAAGGAGGGCGGACCGCGCGGTCCGTCCGGATTGCTACCGGGAGGCGAAGCATTCGTCGAATCGGAGGCCTGGCTGGGCCTCGGCTCAAACTCCGGTCGCGGCGGTGGCGGGCCGCCGTCATCGAAGGGAGGCGTCGCGTTGGTGCCGGGCCTCGGCGGGAAGTGTTCCACCACGATGTTGGTCGCCAAATCCACCAGGTTCATCAGCGTGACGGTCTGGGCTTTGTCATCCCAATATCCGTCGCGCGGAACTTCGCCTTTGGGAACATCGATGGGCGCAAGGGGCGCGCCCGCCGCCGCCACCACTTCATTGCTGACGTTGAGCAACTCGACCGACTGGACTTCACCCTGTTTGACCAGTTCGTTGAGCGCGGACTCAACCCGCTCCCGCGTGACAAAGAAGCGCTGCGAGCGCATGACCAGCGCCAGGACGCTGGAAATGTCCTGGGCGCGGTGTCGAAGCGCGTTGCGGGCGGAGCGCCGCACCCGGATATGTTCGGCCGTCTGCCAGCCGATCAGGACCAACCAGATGGCCAGCAGCGTTCCGTAAACGAACCAACTGCGGCGTGTCATCTTCATCGCGGTTACTGCGGCGCTTTCGCCTTGCCGGATTTTTTGTCGGGTTTTGGATCCGGCTTGAGGGGAAGCGTATCAAAAAACTTGTTCCATTCTTGCTCGGAAAACGCCTTGGGCGCAAGTTCCGCCTTGCTGGTTTCCGACCTGGAGGCACTGGCCAGTTGAGATGGCATTTGGACCACGTGCGGGGTCAGGAAGATGATGAGTTCCTTCTTGGTATAGGCCCGTTGCTTGTGGGTAAATAGCGCGCCGAGCAGCGGGATGTCGCCCAGCAATGGAATCTTGCTGTCGATCACCGTCTTGTCGTTTTCCATCAGGCCGCCGATCACCACGGTTTGCCCGTCCGGCGCGACTACCACAGTGTCGGCGGAACGCAGGTCGATCACCGGCGAAAAAACGTTTGAAGAAAGCTGCTGGCCGCCGCCCGACGCCACGCTTGAAATCTGCGGCGATACAATCATCTCCACAAGCCCGTCCGTGGTGATGAACGGTGTCACCTGCAGGATGATCCCCACGTTCTGGTAGGAAACAGTGTTGATCTGGCCACCCACCGTATCGAATCGGGTGTTGGTGATGAGCGGGATTGATTGGCCCACCGTAATGGTGGCGGGCTGGTTGTTGCGGACCAGAATGGAAGGTTTTGATAATACCTCTGCTTTTCCCGCCGAGGCGATCGCCCGCACGGTTGCCTGGAAGTCCGAGCCCAGGACCTGATAGAGCCCGGCGCCGGTCGGCATCACGGTTTGGCCGATTGTTTGGCCGGTTGTGCCCAGTCCGGCCAGACCGAAGTTCTGGCCGATGGCATTGGTGGCAATTGTGGATGGAAAGGGATTGTGAGTATATTGACCTTCAATTCCCACATCCAATGCGTCATCGTGTTGGACTTCAAGGAACACGACTTTGATCAATACCTGCGGCTTGGGGCGATCCAGGTTGGAAATCACCTGGCTCACGAATTCCTTGGTTTCATCATCGGTGATGACGATGACTTTGCGCGTCTCGGGATCGACGGTAATCATGGCGTCGCCGATCATGGTGTTATTATTGTAATCGCGCGTGGAAGTGCCGGTGCTCGAGGAAGACGAGGCTCCGAAGGGCGAGAACCCGCCCGTGTTGCCGCGGAAAGCCTGCCCCGCGCCGGTGCCGGTTCGCTGGCCCTGTTGGGCCTGGGCCACACCCCAACAGCAGAAGAACGCCAACGCGCAGAGCCAGCCTGCTTTGAATGCTTTTGTAATCATGGTAGTCAGGATTGTCTAATCAAGGAATCGAACTCCGTCCGCCGCCGCCGCCGCCGCTGCCAAAACCCGAGCCAAACGGACTGGAACTGCTGCTGCTGTTTTGCATGGCCTGGGTCTGCCGCATGGACAGGGGATTGTTGTTTTGACTTGAGGTGCTGCCGTAGCCGCTGCGGGAACTGCTGCCGGTGCTGCTTTGGAACAAGCTCTGAAGCACAGTTTGAGCGTCCTGCGGGTCCGCGTTTTGCAGCGAAAAAACGTAAACATGTTGCTTTCTGGCCGGGTTGGAATCCAATTCCATGATCATTTTCTCGATGTCCGGCATCTGGTCCCGGGCGGCCGTGACTACGACCGACGCCGTGCGCGCATCCGGCACGGCAATGACTCGCGCCAGCCGTTTCATCCGGTCGCTCGTATCACTCGAACCTGTGTTTCCCTGCCGCCCGCCGCCGGGCTGAAACCCGCCAAACAAGGCGCCCCGAAACCCGCCAAACTGCGGCGCGGAACGGCTGGCGTCGGTTGAATTGCTGTCGTCGGGATACAGACTGGTCAACAGGTTGCACATTTCCGTGGGATCGGCATTTTTAAGATGGAACACGCGGACTTCGGTCGAGGCTTCCACCGGCTGGTCCAGCGACTTGACCATTTCCTCCACCAGGGACATGAGATCCTCCGGCGCGCTGACGATCAAGGAGTTGCTGTGGTCATCCGACGTTGCGGAAACGCGGGTCGTTGGCGTGTGGCCAGTGCTTCCGTCACCGGGATTGTTGCCACCCGGGCCGCCGCCAAAGGGGTTGAAGCCGCCGAACGGTCCGCCACCGCCGCCGCGGAAACGGCCAAACCCGCCGGCGCCCCCGGTCGTATTCTGCGAAGGAAAGATCGTCGTGAGGACTGTCACCAGCGACTTGGCATCCGCGAATTTGAGCGGGAAAACCTTGAGCGTATTGATGCTGGATGAAACCGAGTCGAGCGCGTGGATAATTTCCATGATGCGCCGAATGTTGGCTTGAGTGTCGGTAATGATCAGCGAATTGCCGGCGTCGTTGGCTGAGAGGGATGTATCGGTAGGCAGCAGTGGCGCGAGATCCTTCACGAGTTGGACGGCATTGAGCGAATGCACGGGAATGATCTGGGTGACGATCTCGGCATCCTTGGGGATGCTGGCAAAGTCATTGGTCATCCTGACGGGAGTATCTCTCCTAGTGGCTGCTTCGCGGGTGACAATGGTCAGTATGCGGTCGTCACGAAGCACGCCGTAGCCGTTTTTCTCGAGCATGTGCCGTAATAATGCGACCGAGTCATCCTTGCTCAAGGGTTGATTGCTCCAGACATCGACATTGCCTTTGACGGAGACTTCCGGATTGATGATGAATCCGGCGGCGGTGCTCATATAATCCAGCACCCTTTCCAAAGGCACGCCGCGAAAGTTCATGATTAACCCCGGTTCGCCATTCGCGAGGACTACCACATTTGTGGCGTCCGAGGCACTGGCCACGGTTGCCGAGGCGTTTTGTTCGGGAGTTGGTTGCGGCGTGCCGTTGGCCGGTTCGGTTGGTGGCGCAGGTTGTTCGGCAGGCGTAACCGCGGGCTCCGGCGCATTGGCCTTGGCCGCGTCCACTGCCGGCGCAGGGGCATTGGTGTCGGGAGAATCCGCGGCCAGGCAAACGATGGGTCTTGATAATCCACCGGCCAGACCGGCCAGGAGCATGACATATTTAATGGTCTTCATAACGCTTTGATTCCAGCTATTCCTTTTCACGTTTTTCCATAAGTCGCTTCATTACGTCGCTAATCGCGCCGGATTTGGCCGAAAAGTCAGCGGGTTTTGTTTCTGTTGAAGCTGGCGTCGCTGTCGCCGGGGCGGGAGCCTCGGAACTATCACCACGAGGGCCAATGGACCAGGGACCGCCCTCCTGACGCCTCATCTGGGTAAGCATCGGTAGTTTGATCGTTTGATTGCTGGCGGCTCCCAGCTTCACATAATCGTGCGCTATCTCCGCGACTTTGTAGCCGGCGATCACATCTCCGGGTTTTGCGGTCTTGCGAAAATCTGAACTGGTGCCGTTAAAAAAAGCAAACGTCCCTTGCGGCGAACTCATCGTCCCCGCCAGTGTGAACGATTCGGTCTGCGGCGGGCGGACGATTGGCTGTGGGTTGAAGGGGCGTCCGGGCCTGCGGTTCGGATCAAAAATGTTGCGGTCAGCGATGATCTGGAAGGATTTGAAATCCACGCCGGAAGTTGAATTGGTTTCGGCAGCGAAGGCGGCTTGGCCGAGGCCAACAAGCCCCATCAGAATCAGCCAGCATGACGTTGCGGCGGTCAGGTTGTGCAAGCTTCGCTTCATGGCTGCTCCTGGGTGGTAAGCACCAAACCGCTGAGTTGCACGCCCAGCGACAACTGGCGTCCATTGTCGTCACGGGAGGAGATTTCCACGCTATCGACCTTGCAACTAATCGGGTCCTTCTCCAGTTCATAGAGGAAGCGCGAAATGGTCCGAATGTCCCCGGTATAATCGGCGCGGCATTCGTAGGTCATGTAATCCTCACCGCTTTCCCGCCACTGTGGGCGAACCTGGACAGGGGTGACTCCGCTGTTACGGGCCCAGCGGTTGATCGCCTTGAGCATGTCATCCTCGGCCAGCGAAACGTTGATCGGCAGGGTGTTGGTCCGCATCTGGTCCCAATTGCGGCGGATGACTTGACCGCGATCCATCAGTTGATGACCGTTGCTGATGGAAGTTCGCAAATCGGCGATGCGTTTGCTTCGCTCGCTCCAGCTTTTGTGGAGCGGGGAAATAATCAAACTGTCGGCGACCAATGCCAATAACCCGATGCCGGCGACGATCAGCAGTAATTTTTGTCGGTTCTTAATTTCCACTGGTTTTGACTCCTTCCCATTGGAAGTTAAAAGTAAATTGCAACGGTGACTGGCCGCGGACCGTTTCGGTCTTCAACTCAGATACTTCGTTTGTATAGTTTCGCAGATGATCAAGCAGCGCCAGATAGGCCTGGTTATCACGCGCCAGGCCGCTGCAGGTCACGGTGGAAAGGTCGCGAATTTCCACGTTCTTGGCCGAGACCGACCCTTCCTCCGGAAATGATTCCGTGAGGGTCTTGACGATGCGCAAGACCCGGTAACTCCGGTCGAACCAGGGGCGGAATTTTCTGATCTGCTGCTGCGTGTTTTGGAGTTGCGTGACCTCGGGCGCCATCGCCTGCCATTCGGAGTCGAGGCCGGAGATTTGCCACTGCTGAAACCCGAACGCGCCGCCCACGCAGAGCACCACGAAGCCCGCCGCCCCGCCGGCCCAAGCCAGTTTCTTCGAGGAGAATTTCGAGCTGTTGAAGAGCTGTTGCCACTGGCTGACTTTTGGCGGAAGCAACTCCGGCGCGGCCGCAATGCCCTTCAAATGATTGGCGGCCAGCGCGAGGGCGGGGGAGCAGGCAATTTCCGGCGGCAGGGGCTTGTCGAATTGGGCGGCGGTGGCGCGGTCCATCACCTCCACTTTCATTCCCATTGACTCCAGCCGCGAGGAGATGGCCGTGGCGAACTGGCGCGCCAGTTCGCCGCGTCCGCACAACCGGGCGTTTTTTATTCCATCGCTTAACTCCGCCGGCAGTTGCCCGAGAGTGATGCGAATCTCCCGCGCGACCAGGTCGTCATCGATCCGCTTTTGCGCGCCCTCGCCTTCCATCACGCCATCCAAAGAGCGCAAGGCCACGATGCCGCCCCCGGCAGTGACTTGGAGTTCGAAACTGTTGCTGCCGAGCGCCAGGGTGAGGAGACCCTGGCCGGGGTTCAACGCGGCGGGTTGCAAGGCGGCCACGCCCAGCGAAAAAGTCAGAGGCTTGAGTTGTGCGGCCTTGAGCACGCTCTCCAGGGCCGCGAGATGGTTGCGCGGGACAGCCATCAATGTGGCATGCCGTTCGCCACTTGAGGCCTTTGCATGCGACTCGGCCATGAACAAATTCTCGGGCCCGGAATGAAATCCGCGCTCGGCTTCGAGTTGCAAAAAGCCGGCCACGTCCGCCTCGGGCAATTCGGGCACCTTGGTTTGCAGGGTCAAAATCCAGTTCAACGGCAGGCATACGGCGCAACGGCGCTCGCGAATGCCCGCCTGGTCGAGATGATTGCGAATTTCCTGCCCGGCGAGTTCCGGATCACCCGTCAATGGCGACAGCGCCAGCGTCACTCCCAACGTTTGCTGCACCTGCAACGACCCGTTCAGGCGGCGCACCACCACGGCTTCGAGGCGGTTGCCGTCCAGGGCAAGGCCGAGGATCGACGAAGGGACGCGTTTTTTGAAAATGTTCGAGAATGGAATCATCTTGTGTTTTGCGTAAGCAGCCAGCGATCACGGACCTGTTTTCCCAGCGCCCAACCCAGGTAGGTAAGGTCTTCACGATACAGCACAATGGGCGACGCCTGCGTGGTGTCAAAGACGAACCGGGTGCGCCGATAGCCGCGGCCGCCATGACCCAGCGCGGCGATGTCCGCGGTGAATTGGTAACTGCGGCCCGTCAGCCAGGGACCAGTCGTGCCGGCAAGTTGCGAGGCGGTGTTTTGATCGAGCGCCTGGGTCACCCAACTCATGGAGTTCGGATTTTGCGAATTGGACTGGCGGTAGGAAACCAACTGTTGGGCGGTGCTGGCGCTCATGCCGGGAAGACAAGCCAGCACGGCTGCGCTGGCTGTGTTCACGTTAACCAGCCCCTGGACGCGGGAACCACGCAGGCTGCCTTCGACCTGCGCGAATTCCTGGGCGGTCATTTGGCTCTTGATATAGAAATCGAGCACACTGGTGAAAGTCGGCGAAGCGCCTCCGCCGCCACCGACGGGAGGTCCACCCGTTGCCGGACCCCGGCCGGGAGCGGCAACTCCGCCGCCGCCGCTGGAAAATCCCAGGTTCTGCACGATGGTTTGCGCGCGATCTGAACTGATGCCGTTCGTCGTCAGCACATTCAAGACGGTGTCGGCGGTATTGGTGGCGGCGGTGACATTGAGCCGCGGGGTGCCGTTACTCGCCACGTTTGGTTCGCGGGTATAGACCGTGACATACTCGAGCAACCCCGAATTCAACTGGCCATCCTGGTTGTCGCTCGGTGGCAGGGTGTCGCCGTCGTTTTCATTCTGGTCGAGCACGCCGTTCAGATTCGCATCCTCACCGTAAAGGTTGGTTGTGTCGATGTTATAAACCAGACGGAGTTCCTCCACGGTTTCAAACGGCGCGTTTTTACACAGGTATGGCGTGGGCAACCGCTGATAGGTATCCGATTCCGCGCCACCACCGCCAGTGTTTACATTCGTGCTGCGCCAGGCGATGACGTTTGCAGCCAGGTCAGCCGTCATGCCGGGCAGCAGTGACAACATGTTGCTGTCGGCATAATTGAGGTTGAGTTTGGAGGCTTCGTCGATGAGGCCGAAATTCGCGAAGGTCGGCTGATTGGTGTTGTTGGTGCGGCCAATCAGCCAGAAATGCCCGTTGCCAACCTGGACGGCCTCCGCCTGGTAGGTTTGTGGATCGGGCACTGTTCCCGGCCCAGTAATATTGTTCGAAAGCACAAAGCTGACGTAACGCACGGCTCCCTGAATGGCTTGCTCGGCTTCGATGGCCGCCACCCGGTTGTCCGACGCGCGCAACTCGAGACTCATGGAATGGCCGAAATAAAGGGCGATGCAGACGAGCCCGAACGTGATCCACATCACGATGATGAGAACGGAAGCGCGGCAATCGGAGCGTGACCATTTGGAGCCGTCGCCCGTTGGTCCAACGCCCCGCCGTTCCCCGCCCTTCGAGGGCGGGTGAACGGGGTTGACAGGGCCTTGGCGTCTCCGACGGGCGTTCAATTCGAACGCTCCGGGCAAAGGTTGTTTTTGGCGCAAGGTTCTCATCGCCATTAGTCCAGAGTCTGGGTCTGGTTGGTTCGCGCCTGTGAATAAATGGGAACCACAAATTGAAGCGGCGGAGTGGCCGGCAGATCGGTTTTCGGCGGCGTGAACGCGATGGAAACTTTGACCGCCACCGGAGTATTGGACAGCGAGGCGCTCCAGGAATCGTTCCAATTCGTGCCGTCGTAATAGGAAAATTGAAGGCTCTGCACGTCCCCGATCAATACTTGCTGATCGGGCGGGGTGGGATTAAGCGCAAGCAGGTTGCGGGTGATGCCGCGGACCAGGTCCTTGCCGGTGGCGGCCATCTTGTTGGTGGGGTCCTGCAACGAATAATCGATCTTCTGGATTGGCCCCCACGGCGCGTCGCCGTTGACAAATCCAGTGGAGGTAAAAATCTCGAGCGCCGCCGGCTGGCTCATTCCCACGCCGGCAATATCGCTGCCCATGGGACCCGCCATGACCCCAACGGGAACAATGCCCGCCAGGTCGGCCTTCATGACCGCGACGGCGTGATCAGCGGGAAGCGCGGCTTCAACAGTCGCGGCGGTCCTGGCCCGCAAGCGAAGCGCGCTGAAAAACACCGTGTTGATCGCGGCCAAAACGATGGCAGTAACAGCCACGGCCAGGAGCATTTCGAGCAGCGTGAAAGCGCGAATGCCGGCCGGCGATATTTCACGCCCATGATTGAGCGGGCGGTTCATTGCTGGCTGGTATCGATGAGCGTGCTCAAATGCACCAAGTGATTCTGGTTTTGGACGGTAAAAGCGACATCCGCCGAAAGCTCGTGAATGGCGCTGGCGTTGATCGAACTGCCGTTTACAGCCGCCCGCGATGTGCCATTCCAGGTATTGTTTCGAATCGTCCAACGGAATTGGTACGGTCCCTGATTTTCAACCCCGGTTTGCACCGTCTGGTTCCATTGACGCGCGACGATGTTCTCAGTAAGCAACCGGTCAGCGAGACGCGCTGCCAGGCTTTTGCGCTGGGCCACCTCGCCGGCAAGGCTGGCGACCCGCAGGCCATGGATGGCCACCGGAACCACGATCGCCATCAAGGCGAGCGCCGCAAGCACTTCGGCCAGCGTGAAACCGGCGCGCCGCAGACAGACCCGCGCTCGGTATTTAGCGGCGCGCGCGGTTGTAGCTGGTTTGGTTCTGAATCTCATAGTTCAGTCCGTTGGCCGATTGCACGATCCAGAGCGGCTGACTGTCCCGTCCCTCAAGGGAAAAACTGTTGACGCTGGCGGGACTGACGGTGCCATCCGGCAAAAAATGAATTCCGGGCAGCTTGCTGGAGGGGCGCGCGGTTTGCGTGCCGCCTTGCACGACACCGATTCTCAAATCCTTGTCCAATGTGAAATTCACAGCTTTCCGGTCGTCATCCGTGTATCCGGCCTCCAGCCGCAAGCCGTAAGTCCCACTGCGGGAATCCAGCCAGAGCACGGTGGGAATGCCCTCGGAAATTGCCCGGCTTTGGCCGTAGTGCGTCAAGGAGAGCAATCGGAACGCTTCCGCATCCTGGGTTCGCCCGCGAAAAAAGCGAGACAACGAAGGCGCGATCAGACCGGCAGCAATCGTTATTAATGCCATTACCAGGATCAATTCGATCAGAGTAAAGGCGCGAAGCGGCCGAAAGGCCGCTTTTTCACCGCTGGTGAATTTGTATGATGATCGTATCACGAAGAATGCCAATGGTGATCGGCTTCACTTTTTGACCTGCCAGTTCGCAATATCATCGTCGCCTCCTATACGACCATCCAGGCCCATGGACAGAATGTCGTAGGAGGAAGGGTTGTGCTTGCCGGGACATTCATAAACGTAAGGATGTTGCCACGGATCAAGGGGGATGACGTCGCTTTTGATGTAAGGGCCGTGCCAATTCTGGGCGTCCTTGGGCTGCTGAATAAGCGCCAGCAACCCGTCCTTGCCCTTGGGGTAAAAGCCATTATCAACCTCAAACGAATCCAGCGCTGTGCCGAACGTAGCGATCTGGGAGGTGGCTGCGGCGCGCTTGGCTTGCTCGGTGCGGCCGCCGAACTTGGGCACGACGATCGCGGCGAGAATGCCAAGGATGACGAGCACGAGCAGCAATTCGACGAGCGTGAACGCGCGACGGCGTTGTGGGTTCATCCCATTCCGGTTTTCAATGGAGTGTTTGCATTTCATAAGGGTAGTTTCGTCTGGTTACTTGATGTAGTCCTGCATGGTGAAGATCGGGAGCACCATCCCGATGAAAATCGTGCCGATGAACCCGGCAATAAAAAAGAGCAGGAGCGGTTCGGCCATCGCCACCGCCGTCTTAAGCTGCCGGTCGAGATCGCCTTCGGTGGTGTTGGCGAGGCGGACCAGTTCCTGGTCCAGCCGACCGCTTTCCTCGGCGACGGAAATCATTTCCAACACGGATCCGGCAAACAAGTCGCGGCATTCGCCCAGACTTTTGCCAAGTTGCCCGCCTTCCTTGACGCGCTCGATGGAGTTGGAAACGGCGTCTACCAGGATTTGATTGCCGATGGATTTGCGCGCAACGTTGAGTCCCTGCACAAGCGGCACTCCGGCGCCAAGCAGCGTCCCCAGCATCCGGCAGAACCGCGACATCGCAAATTGCCCGGTCAATGGGCCGATAACCGGCGAACGGAGGATCAGTCCTTCCCACACCCGCCGCCCTGATTCAGACATGAACCAGTTCCGGATGAGATAGCCAACCACGAAAAGGCCTGCGGCGACGAACAAACCGTAGGCACGAATCACATGGCTTGCGCCGACGATGAACTGCGTGATGAGCGGAAGCTGGCCGCCAAAACCGGCAAATACGACCTGAAAGCGGGGGATAAAGAATACCAGCAGAAAAATGAGGACGCACAGCGCAAGAAACAGCAGAATCATGGGATAGAGCATCGCGGTCATCACTTTTGAGCGCATCTCCTTCTCCCGCGCCTGAAAATCGGCGATCTGCGCCAGAACCACGTCGAGAAATCCGCCCGTCTCGCCAGCTTCCACCATGGCCACATAGACCTTGGGGAACGTTTCGGGTGACCGGCCCATCGCTTCGGCGAGCGGAATGCCATCGATCACCGCGTCGTGGACTTCCTTCCATTTGGCGCTGGCGGCGGGGGCGGAAGCTTCCTTGTAAAGAATCACCAGCGCGCGGCTGAGCGGCACGCCGGCGGCGAGCAGGCTCGAAAGCAAGCGGGTAAAATTCTCGAGTTCCCGGGGCGTGACTTTCTTGGATTGGAAACTCAGCGATTTTTTTTTCCCCTGTCCAACCACGAGAGCCTTGTCCGCCGGCGCTCCCGCTTTTTCGGCGAGGGTGATGGGCTTGAGGCCAAGGGCTTCCATCTGGCGGAAGGCCTCCTGCCGCCCGCCCGCTTCAAGCTGGCCTTCGGTGACACCGCCACCGTTAAGCTGCAAGGCTCTATACTGAAACAGCGCCATTGGTTTTCTTGCTCTCGGTCGTTTCGTCACTCACGGCTTGTCGCGCGTCTTCCTTGGGACCATTGCCGAGCGACTGGTCCTTGGTCACGCGCATGACTTCCTCGGCGGTCGTGATTCCCCGGGCGACGAGCCGCCAGCCGTCATCCCTCAAGGAACGCAGCCCGTTGCGGACGGCGGCTTCGCGGATTTCACCGCTGGAACAATTCCTCAAAATCTTTTCCTGAATCTCGGCGTTCATGTCCATCCACTCGAAAATTCCATGGCGTCCGTGATAGCCGGTGTTCCGGCATTCCCGGCAACCCACGGCGCGAAACACCTGCAAGTCCCGCGGAAAACCAAGCTGCTGCGTCAAAGCCCGGGTCGTGTCGGATTTGTCCTCCGCCTTGCAATGCGGACAAAGCACGCGCACCAACCGCTGGGCCAGGACGGCTTCGAGGGAGGAAGCGACGAGATACGGCTCCACTTTCATATCGACCAGGCGGGTGACTGCGCCGGGCGCGTCGTTGGTGTGGAGCGTGGAGAACACAAGATGTCCGGTCAGCGAGGCCTGGACGGCGATTTGCGCGGTCTCCGTGTCGCGGATTTCCCCGATCAGCACGACATCCGGGTCGTGGCGCAGGATGGCGCGCAACCCGCGAGCGAAAGTAAGGCCGGACTTTTCCGAAACCTGGATTTGGTTGACGCCCTTAAGCTGGTACTCAATCGGGTCCTCGATGGTGATGATCTTGGTATCGAGATTGTTGATGGTGCTCAGCGCGATGTAAAGCGTGGTGGTTTTGCCGCTGCCGGTCGGGCCGGTCACCAGGATGATGCCGTGCGGCAATTGCAGCACGCGGTTGAAACTTTTCACTTCGCGCTCGCCCATGCCGAGTTCGCCCATGCCGAGAACTTTCGTGTTCTGGCGCAGCAGGCGCATTACCACCGCTTCGCCATGCAGCATCGGGATGATCGAAACGCGGATGTCCACTTCATTGCTGGCGAGGCGGATTTTGATGCGCCCGTCCTGCGGCAGCCGTTTCTCGGCGATGTTCAAATGGCTCAGGATTTTAACGCGGGAAACGATGGCCGGCTGAAATCGTTTGATCTGCGCGGGCACCGGCACTTCCTGCAGCACGCCGTCGATGCGGTACCGGATTTGTAATTCATCTTCGAACGGTTCCAGGTGAATGTCCGACGCACGCAGTTCGATGGCGTCCGAGAGCACCTGGTTCACGAACCGGATGATGGAAGCGTCCTCGGCCGCATCGTCCAGGTTGTTGTCATCGCCCATGTCGTCATCGACGACTTGCAGCGGCGAATCCTCATCCAGCGTGTCGATGGTGTCCGCGCCGACGCCGAGATGTTTTTTCATCTCGCGCTGGATTGCCTCGCTGGGCGCGAGGACGGGCTTGATCTTCAAGCCGGTCAAGGTCTTGAGCGTGTCCAGCCCCTGGGTCGCGAACAACCGGCTGGTGGCGACTTCCACCGTGCCGTTGACGCGCTGCAAAGGCAGGAGTTCCTCCTTCAGCAGCACGCGGGCGGGAAACAAGGAAAGAAGCTGGCGGTCAGGCTCGACATTGTCGAGGGTGGCGAAGACGACATCGTATTCCTTCGCCAGCCAACGGAGCACGTCATCCTCGGTGTTGACAGCCAGTTTGCCCGCGCGGACCTGCCGCGTGAGCATGGTGGCGTCTTTCAGAGACAGTCGCCGTGCTTCGACCATCTGGTCGAGCAACTGTTTCAGTGCCGGGTCGAGTGTTTCGGTCTCGGTTTTCATGTCTGCCGCCGCCAACTTCCTTACCCTGTTTGTGGAACTTGTTATTTCAGGAAACCACCCAAAACGGCGACTGCTTCCTGGCGTGAGGTCAGGAGCTTCTTAAGATCGGACTGGGCCTGGTCAAGCTTGGCTTCGTTGGCCTTGTTCGCTTCGCGCAGGGCTGCCAGCTTGGACTTGATTTCGTCGGCCGGGGCCTTGGCATCGATGGCTTTTTGCAGCGCCTCGGCTTCAGGACTGGGTGTGCCGAATCCACGGCGTTGACGTTGCTGTCCGCCTTGATCGCCGCCGTTGTTATCACCGCCGTTGCCGCCACCACCGCGAGGTCGGCCGCCGCCGAACCGTCCGGCCATCGCGCTCATCTGGGCATCCATTACCTTGCCGAGGGCGTCGCTGATGACTTTCCATTCCGCATCGTCCTTTACGTCCATGGAATCGCGCATGCGATCGATCCGGTTTTGGCGAAACTGTTGCATACCGCCGCCACCGCCGCCGTTTTGGGCAGCCACGTTGCCGACACCGATACTCAGGGCGGCCAGGCATCCGGCCACCAACAGGACTCTCTTTAGTGCTTTCATAGTTTTTCCACTCAGGGTTTTGTTGATTTTTTTTCGTCGGGAGGCGCAACTCCGCGCCCACCAAACGTTGGTACGGCAACACTTAGGCAATTGGCGTGCCAAAGGTGGCACCAGTGATTTCGCTCGTAAAAGCATCTTTCTGTCACCTTCGATGAGGCCAGGCGCGCAGGAGTTGCTCAGTCAAAGCAAGGGTGGTGCGCAACTTTTGCGCAGTGCGGCAGGATGAAGTCGGGGGATGGCGATCGGTATAAACGAGCCTTGTGCAGGCCCTCAGGACTTTCGGAGCCAGGTGGGAACTAACGTCCTTGGACGAGTGTCGCGGTGATCAAAAAACTAGAACCGGTGTCCGTCACGCCGGTCATCGCGTCGATCATCCCGGCGCTCATCGTGGAAATCCCGGCGCTCACTTTCAAAGTGACCCGTGATCCGCTCGTCGCGAAAGACTGGCCTTTCAACCCGGATTTCATGATGGGTGAACATCGCGATGCGGTCCCGGCCCAGGCCCTCGACCACAAACCGGCCATGGTCGAATCGATACCCATTGGCAACGAAACTCTTCCCGAAAATAAAATCAACCCGGTCATGCGGCAGCAGGAACCCATGCAGATTATGCTCCCAAAAGTGGTCAAAGGGGACAAACGTGAAAGCTGCGGCGTCCAGACCGAAATCCAGATCCACCCCCACGCGTCCGTTGAATGTCAGACCGATCCCCGCCCGGAACACCGCGCCCGGAGGCAACGGCGCCCAACCGCAATAGCCTTCTGACTGACGCCAGCAAACCCACGCCGGCGCCCAATCATAACCCGGCACCCACAGCCAGCCGAGGCGGCCCCGGTGCCAGCGCCCGTAATGAAAAACAACCTCGCCCCACGGATAATCCGACTGCCAAAACCATCCTGAATCCGTATAAACCCAGTGACCTCCATCGAGGTAAGGCCGCCAATATGGATCGCTCACTGCAACGGACGGACTCCAACACAATCCGTAACCGGGCTCATCCACCCAAGTGCCGGCGCTGGACAATTGGTCGTGGAAATAATCAAAGCTTACCGGCGGAGTGGATCCCGGCGCACCCGGAGGGGTCAATGGAGGCGTCACTGCAGGCGCGGATGGGGCAACGGGTGCCACAGGCGCTTGCGGGGCGCCTGGCACAACCGGAGTTGCTGCAGATGGCGAGATGGGAGGCGCGGCCGGTACGGAGGCCGAACCGTTGCCTTGAAGCAAAGCTTTGATGACATTCTGAGAAACCCCTTGATTGCTTAGATAAATGAGTTGGTCGGCGCTCAAGTTGTAGGTCGCCCCCGCGTTTTTGACTTGGGCAATGATCACGTCCTCCGTCATCCCCGCCTTGGAAAGTTTCACCACATCTTGAACCCCGCTCGGCAGAGCCGGCGCTGGCGTCTGCGCCTCAGAGGACGTGGTGGCAATAAATATTGAAATAACGGCCAGACCGGTGAACATCATGGCCAGCTTGCCACTGGCGGTCAGGAATCGGTTCTTCATAGCATTTCTATCTTTCTGTTTATTCTGGCGACAGCGGGAGTCTTCTTTCCGCTACCGCGCAGTGGCGGAAATCTGGCATTGCGGCCAGCGGATTTCAAGTATTGAGTCGCTCGCTTTGTGTGAGAATCAGCCGCGCCCGCCCCGTGTCCTGGATCCTAATGGTTGGTGAATTGGACCCAAAACGAGCGGGACGGAGGCGCGGCTGGAATGAATTTAATCAACGGAAGCCACCCGAAACGTGAAAGGTTTCGCCGGTGATCCAACCGGAGTCGGCTGAAGCGAGGAATGTTGCCACGGTGGCGACGTCCTGCGGCTGGCCGATGCGGCCCAGCGGAGTTTGCGCTTCAACCTGTTTGCGCAAATCGCTCTCAGCGAACCCGGAGGCGCGGAAGCCGTCGGTTTCAATCATGCCAGGATTGATGGAATTGACGCGAATCTTCCGCGCGCCAAGTTCCTTGGCCAGCGATTTCGTCACAGCATCCACAGCCGCTTTGGTGGCGCTGTAAACCGAGCCGCCCGGTGCGGGTGAAGTGCTCACCACCGAACTGATGTTGATAACGCTGCTGAGCGAGGCGAATTGCTTGATCGCTTCCTGGGTTGCGAGAATCAGGCCAAGAACATTCAGATCGAATTGCTTATGGAAATGTTCGGCAGTGATCTGTTCGAGGGGGAGAAATTCATAAATACCCGCGTTGTTTACCAGAACGTCAAGCTGGCCAAAGGCTTTCTTCGTCTCCGCGAACAGGCGTTCGATATCCGCTTTACGAGCGACGTCCGCCTGCACCGCAATGGCCTTGCCGCCCCGCGCGTTGATTCCGCTGACGATTTTCTCGGCGCCAGCCTTGCTGGAAGCATAGTTGACGACCACGGACGCGCCTTCGGCAGCCAGATGTTCGGCGATGGCTGCCCCGATGCCCTTGGATGCGCCCGTAACGACGGCGACTTTTCCGGCCAGTTTCTTTGTATTGTTTGTGCTCATTTTTTTGCCTTTTTCATTGGTTGATGTTTTGTCAGGTTTATTAATTGTTACTAAAAAAGTAACAAAAATGCTGGATTTTTTACCTTTGCTTCACGTCGGAAACGATCTGTGCCAGGCTGATCCCGGCCAGGCTGGCCTCCATGGCCTTTTGAGTTTTCCCCAGCGCCTTTTGCAGTGCGGTCTTGATGTGGCAACTGACGGGACAGGCCTTTTGCTCGGTATAGTTGTGGATGGAAAATGCTTTGGGCGCATCGACCGCTGCGTATAAATCCAGGAGGGAAATATCCTTTGCGTCTTTGGCGAGCCAGCAGGCGCCGGCCTTGCCGGTGGCGGTTTCCACCAGGCCGGCGCGGGACAATTTCGCCAGGATGCGGCGCACAAAACTGGGGCTGGTGTTCACGCTCGCCGCCAGCGTGGCGGAGGTGATGTTCCGGCCGCGCTGGCAGGCCAGGCCGGCCATGATGTGAACCGCGATTGAGAACTGCGTGTTGACTGCCATAACTGTTACTATAATAGTTTCAGAATGAAATAAGGCAAGGGGTTTTTGAATTTTTTTCGGGTGGACGTCGATGCTTCCCATCGCGGGAAGTCGAAGTTCAGGACATTCCGCCATCGGAGGCGGCTTTTTGAAGGGCTTCCCAGCGCCGCAAAGTTTGGAGCTTATCCGGCGCTGGGCGGGAGATTTCTTAATGATGGCAACCGCAGCCGTGACCGCAACCGCCTCCGCCGCTGTCGAGATCGCTCTCTTCCGGCACACGGCCCAGTTCGAAGGTCTTGCTGACGTATTGCGAGACGGACTGCTGCATTTTCTGCATGTCCTCCTGCGCATCCAGGAAGCCGCGGGCGATCGGGTTCTTCAGGAACGTCTCCCGCAGGTTCTCGAAATCGGTGATCTCGCCGCCATCCAAAGGAAGCCCGGCCTGCTGTTTCTCCTGCAGCAGCTGGCCTTTGACCATCAGGGAATCGTACTGTCCGCGAGTGGGGGCATCGGCCATGAAGGCGTCGATCCGCTGGCGCAGCGCCTGAAATTCCGGCTGGTCGAGAATCGTCTGGCAAAGTTCCTTCGTCTTCTGGACGACCACACTCTCTTCAATTTGAGTTTGCATAATTTGGTTTAGTGCCGCCAGACGTTGGGTTTCGCGTTCAACGAGCCAGCGCCACTCAATACAACATAGCATGGTGAAAAAAGCAACCGAAACGTGAGGCGTTGCAAAAGCTCCGACTCCAAGCTCCAAGCTCCAAGCACTAAAAAAGATAATCGCGTTAAAGGCTTGATTTTGGTTGCCGGCCGCGACATTCTCCCGAGCCAGAGCATTAAAAACCGTTCCAGTTTTTGTTCGCTCGACAAATGAGCCGGAAGCCCTTTGAGGTGGTCGCAATGTTACCGGAGCCAGGCGCAGCAACTCCGTTCCGTGGCGAGCGCAAAGTGCTTCCGTCGAAGGATTTCCGTAAGCTGTGGCACCGCTATTTCGATAAGCATTTCGCGGTTCTATATAATACGGACTGACGGTTGTACGTTAATTGTTGGGCCACGTTCAGATACTACACTGAATTCAGATTGGAAAAACATGAACAGGCTGAACCTCGGAAGCTGTATCTCGAAGAAAGCAATTCACTCGGCCGCCCTGTTCGTTCTGCTCATCACTAATCGATCAATCGGTTCAGGCTGGCAAGGGAGCGATAATTTCTCATCAGGCATCACCTCGTCGAATTGGACGGTTCAACAGACGAATCAGGGCCAAATGGCCGTGGTGGGCACGAACGGTCACGTGAGCTTTCTTGTGACGAACTCAACCACCGCAGAACAGAATGCTTACATTATTTGGCATGGGACACCGACCACGGCTGAGGACTGGATGGTTGACATCACCGGCCATAACTCTGCGTCCTATTCCGCCCAAGGCAGCTCACAATTGCAGTTTGCCGTTGTAGATACTGCGAGCCTTAGCTCGATGCTAAGGGGCTATCGCGTGTCGCGGCGCCGTGCGGCTGATGGGTCATTCTCCGCGGGGCAGTGGATCGGGAGCGGGAGTAACACCAGAGCCAGCACTAACGCGACGGCCGTGGATTTCCTGCTGCGCTTGGTTTATCATTCCGCGAGCCAGCAAATCGAATCCTGGTATGCGCCCACAGCCTCCGGTTCGGGCTGGGCAAAGCTCGATACGATTAGCTTGGCCGAGTTTTCGCCAACTATGACAGCCTCCAGTACGTTCACATTTGCGATTTTGTCAGACACGTATTACGGCCCGGTTTTCGAAGGTGATATTTGGGCTGATAATTTCCGAGCGATGCCCACACCCCCATCACTGCTGATTTCAGGCGCGCAGGGATCGGCGGCGACGCAAGTGCTACATCTGGCGTGGACGAATAACGGCAGTATGTTCCAGTTGCAAAGCGCGGGTGCGCTAACGGGTGGCTGGAACACTGTGTCCGCTCCTTGGACCACGAATGCAGGCCGGGTAAACACTAGCGTTACCAATTCCAGTCCGGCGCAGTTCTATCGGCTGCAAGCGAATTGACACATGACTCTGTGGCCTAACCATGCGTCAAGCGCCAGAAAAACTTCAAACACCGAGTTCCAAGCAACCCATGGTTGACTTTCAAGAGTGGCTGGAGAGCAGCCCAAAGGCAGGTAGATTCCCTACCAGGAGGCCAACTCTTTGAAGTTTGATGTTTGGAGCTTCTCTGGAGCTTGGTGCTTGGATGTTGGTGGTTTTTAAAACGGTTTTAGTACGTAAGCAACTCCAACAGGTTCAAGCCATGCGTGCCGAGTTCCCAATGGCCGCTGCGTTGCGTCACTAGGCGTCGAGCGGGGTTCTTTTTTTCTTCGGCTTCGTTGACGGAGAGCAGGATGAATTTGCCTTTGCCTTTGATTTCGGAAGCGGAGCGAGGGATCAGTTCGATGGCGACGCCGTTGAAATCGAGCGCGATTTCGTAGCCGGCGACGCCCGCTTTTTCCGCCGCGGGATTGGGCTTGATCAGGGGGGCGTATCGTTTCAGCCAGGGAAAATTGGTGGAGCGAACGAACACGCGGCAGAGTTCGGTTTCGGAGCGGAGGTAATTCACGAGGCTGAATTTGTCGCCGAGCCGGTGCTGTTCGAGCAGGATGAGGCGGGGATCGATGCCATTCAGGTTTTGACCATTCCAATTGCCGTGGTCATTGCGCTGGCCGGGAAAAGTTTTGCGGTACCAATCGGCAAAGCGGTCGTTTACGAGCAGGTCCAATTCGAAGTGCACATGCGCGCGGTCCTTGGAGATGCCTTGATGGGTATTCGCGGTGTGGCCCATGATCGCGATGGGCTCGCCGGCCTTCACGGCCTGGCCGATTTTTAAGCCGTCACGCACCGACTGCAAGTGCGCGTAAAGGGAATAAATCTCCAATCCTTCGATGTGGTGCCGCAAAATGATGTAGTTGCCGTAATTGGAAAGGGAAGGGCGTGTGTTGATGTAGGCGACGGTTCCGTCCGCGGTGGCCATGACGGGATCCGTCGGCTCGCCGTGTTTGTCGCGTTGCAGGCAGCGAATGTCGATCCCTTCGTGGATTTGCCAGCCGTCCGAACGGACGCAACCGAAGGTTCCGCTCTCCCAGGTTTTCCCGACTGTGCCGACGAAAAATCGATCCTCCCCGCCTTTTTCAAACAAGGCGCGGTTGGCGGTGGGCAGTTGGAAAGGTTGAGCGCTGAGCGTGAGGGCGGGGAAGGGGGACGTGAGGAGCGTGAAGAGCGCAAAGAGCGTGACGCTGGCTTTAGGCCGGCCATTTGTTAAACCGCGAGCCGCTTTTAAGGGGCGGTCGCATCGTGATGCGGTGCGCCACCTCACAGCTTGTCTTGCTTCCGCACTTCCACCGCGACGTTGTTCAATCCTTTGACGATGCGTTCCGCCTCCTCGCGTGTGGCGTCGGGGGTGAACCGGAAGATGCCGTCGGACATCCGCCGCTTGATGAGGGGCGCGCCAAGCCAGCGCGGGCCCTTGCCAAACACGGCGACGACCGCGATGCGGCGGTTATGGTTGTCCGAGGTGACGCCATCCAGGATCATGGCGCCACGCCAGTTGAACTTGAGTTCGATATGGAAGGAACCGTCGGGATCATCCGCGATGCGGGCTGAATCGATGGAGCCTTCGTCGAGGAACGGCTCCTTGTCCACGTTCACGTAAACGGGTTTTTCGCGGAAGATTGGCACCGGTCCGTTGCGGTCAGTGCCGTCCTCGTGTGCCTCGAGGTGCAGGGCGATGCTGGTGGCGTCCTTCTTCTCTTTCTTTTTGGCGTCGCTGGCGCAACCGCTGGCAAACGCCAGGCTGGCGGCGATCATTAAATAGAGGTTGAAACGCGTAAAACTAAACTTCATAGTCTCCTAAACAACCGCAGTGCGGTGGCAATGTAAAGATTCTTATGGGCAGACAATATAACAAAGTCGAGAAGCGGAAACGTCGGGCAGCTTATCTGAAACGGAAACAAGCGGTGGCCAAAACCAAGGCCGCGCCGAAATCCGCCTGAAGCCGCTGCAAATTTTCTCCGCCAGCCGTCCGCAAGGACGGCTTTTTTTATACCCGCATCGACTCTTTTCCCGCTTGGTCGTTTGCTTTATCGCCCACTTTGAGCCTCAGCATGGATGGGATTTTCACAGTGTTTTCCCGGCGCGCCTATAATCCGAGACCGCGTGCACAGCTCAATGCAACAAGTTATTCACCGCAGCGATAAAACGAATTGTTTTGCGCAAAGCAAAAAAAAGCGCACAGCGAAATCACCCTGATTTCATTGTTGATTTTACGTGTCGCACGCCGGCGGGGAGGCCGCAATCGGTTAATAAGTTGTGAGTAAGAATTCATTGTCGGATGCGTAAATTCTGCTAATCTCGTTTCAGTTCATTGAAAGAACCGGGACGGGCGAAGTCGGACGAAAGAAAGGCGGCGCAAGTCTCAGGGATAATCCCAGGTGACTGGGGAAAGGTTGGGCCAGGCTGGTTGGCTCAGCCCCTCCAAAATGAAGCCGCGAGGCAAAGTGGCGGAGGCAGAATTCACCAGTTCCTCTGGCGGCGTTCGCGCGCCGTCAGTCAACGCGAAAAAGGGACTGAGCGGCGAAGGACGATTAGAAACCGTTCCCAGCCGGGTCAAGTAGCTCAGGCGGGTTTCGAGCCTGAGTGAATCGCAGTTACCCAGAGGGTAGAGGGTTGCTACTGTGCGCCAGCACGGGAGTGAATGACTCTGGCGGTTTGAAAGAATCTGCCAAACGAAAGGCGCTGAAAGGCGAGACAAAGTGAGCATTCGGCCCGGGAAGGATCGAGAGCAGGCAAGCTCCGTTAACCTTCCAAAACGCCGGCGATGCTAAAAAAGCACCGCTGGCTTGTGAGCGAAAGGCAACCTGAGAGATAAGAGGTCAGACCCGTGGCACCGGGCCAACGCACTGCCAAAAGCGGTGGCCGACCCGGAGCTAAACGGTAAAGACGCGGATCTACAGATCACAAACGTGTCTTTATCTGGTTCGCCAGCCGGCGTCCGCAAACGCCAGCCGAAGCGAGCTTAGAGGCCTCACTCGAAATTCAGCGACCGCAAGGCGCTGGACGGCCCTGCTATGAGGCCGACAACTCCGCTTGCCGTGGAGAATGGCGTCGGGAAGCTGGCAGCCAACGCGCGCCAAATGCCAGCATGGGAAAGAGAGTGTGGCGAACTCCCATCCCCCAATTTGTCCCTGCTTGACCGCAAGGTCGGGCAGGGACTTTTTGTTTTTTTAATCCTTCAGGGTGCCCAGCAGGTAGCCAAAAGCGCACGCCGCCAGCGCGACCGCGGCGATCATTCGCCATGGATTCTCACGCACATAACGGTCTGCCGTTTCGCTCGCGACTTTGGCGCTTTCACCGACCTTGTCCTGGACATTCTGCAAGGTTTCCCGCACCCGGGATTTTACTGGTTCTACATAGTCCGAAGTTTTCGCATTCATACTTAAATATACGGCGGGACGGCCACTCATCAACCCCGGTAATAATGCCCAATGACCAAGGTCAAAGGCCCAGAGAATTGCCCAAGGTCCAGCTCGCAAGGCGGCGCGGGCGCCTGGCAACCCGCCCGTGCTGTGGGGCACTGGCCGTAGGGTGGATTACTTCACCCACTCACCGGCAGGCCGTTTCCGGGCGGAAGTGCAGATAGCTCAACTTTGGAATTGGTCTGGCTGAAGTAATTCATTGACCATTCGTTTGCGAACAAGGTCACCGGGTTATTATCGCTGTCGAAAGCGATTCTTGATCCGGTGGGCAGTTGCAAGGTCTCCAGTTCATCCTCCTTCAGCCACGCAGGCAGCCAGCGAACAACGGTCCAGGGCGCGGCTTCGAGCCGCGAAGCAGCGCCATACTCGCTTTCGAGACGATACTGCACCACCTCAAATTGCAGCGGCCCCACCGCCGCCAGCAACGGCACCTTGGCGGCTGAATCTTTTAGATGCAGGATCTGGATAACCCCTTCCTGCAACAGTTGATCCAGGCCCTGGCGGAACTGCTTGAACTTGCCCGTGTTGGGATTGTGCAGAAACGCGAAACTCTCCGGCGTGAACCGCGGAATTTCACGATAAATAATTCCCGCATCGGTCGTGAGCGTGTCGCCGATGCCGAAATCCGAATGCCCCACCAGTCCGATGATGTCGCCGGGATACGCCAGGTCCACGGTCTCCCGCTCGTTGGCGAAGAGTTTGTGAGAACTGGACAGCCGCACCCGTTTGCCCGTGCGCGGGTGAATCACCTGCATGTCGCGCTCGAACTGGCCCGAGCAAATTCGCACGAACGCGATGCGGTCGCGGTGCTTGGGGTCCATGTTCGCCTGGATTTTGAAGATGAAGCCCGAGAACACCGGATCTTCCGGGGCGATGATCCGATCCGTCAGGCGATGGGGCTTTGGGGGCGACGAATGTTTGAGGAAACCGTCCAGCATCAGTTTCACGCCGAAATTATTCGTCGCGCTGCCAAAGAAAACCGGCGTGGTGCGGCCCGCGAGCACGGCCTGGGCATCGAACGACTCACCCGCGTGCTCGAGCATGTGCAATTCCTCCGTCACCTTGTGATACGTGGCTTCGTCCAACCGCTCGCGAATCACCGGGTCCGAGAGATTGCCGATGGACACGGGCGCGCGATACGCGCCGCCCACCGTGCGTTCGAACAAATGCACCTGGTGTTCCTGGCGGTCGAACACCCCTTTGAAGTCCGAGCCATTGCCGATGGGCCAGTTGACGGGAAACGCTCCGATGTTCAGCACGCGCTCCAACTCATCCAGCAACGCCAGCGGCTCCAGCGTGGGACGATCGCATTTGTTCATGAACGTGAAGATGGGCACCTGGCGCTGGCGGCACACCTCGAACAGCTTGCGCGTCTGGCTTTCGATGCCCTTGCCCGCGTCGATCACCATCACCACCGCGTCCACCGCCGTGAGCACGCGGTAAGTGTCCTCCGAAAAATCCTTGTGGCCGGGCGTGTCGAGCAGGTTGATGCGATAGCCGTCGTAATCGAATTGCAGGACGGTGGAACTGATCGAAATGCCGCGTTTGCGTTCCAACTCCATCCAGTCGGAAGTCGAGGCCCGCTGATTTTTGCGCGCCGTGACCGATCCGGCCAGTTGCACCGCGCCGCCGTACAACAGCAGCTTTTCCGTCAGCGTGGTTTTCCCTGCGTCCGGGTGCGAGATGATGGCAAACGTCCGCCGCTTCGCGATTTCACTTTTAATGTCCACAAGGACGGGAAGTTAGCATGGTTTGGGCCTCGAACAAGAGGGAAACCTTTCGCCCGTATCCTAATTGATATTGCGAACGGCGCTTCTTGGACGAGATTCTGTGCCGTAACCCGGGTGCAAAAACAACGCCATGGCCATCGAAATTAAAGTCCTGCAAAGCGGCGATGAGAGCATTCTTATGAATGCCGCCCCGGAGGTCTTCGACAATCCAGTGGATGCAGAACTAACCAGGGAATTTCTCGCGGACCCTCGACATCATATCGCTGTGGCCATCGAGGATGGGTTGGTCGTCGGTTTCGCGTCGGGAGTTCATTATGTCCATCCCGACAAGCCGCCGGAACTGTGGATCAACGAGGTCGCGCTTGCGCCGACGCATCGGCAGCGTGGTTTGGGCAAAGCGGTGCTGAGAGCGTTGTTTGAGGTGGGCCGAATCCATAACTGCGCCGTTGCCTGGGTGCTGACCGATCGTGGCAATGCTCCCGCAATGGCACTTTATTCGTCGGTTGGCGGGATTGACGATGCGGAGCCTGGCAAGGGCATCCTAATGTACTCGTTTCCGCTCGCGGAAGCAGGCAGATTCGGATCGTCAAAATCTGCCGGGGAGAAATGAATTCCCGAGCCCGGCGGATGCTGTTCAGTGAGCCGCCGTCCCGTCCTTGTATTTCTTGTCTTCCTTAAAGGTCAGGGATGCGGAGTTCATGCAGAAGCGCAGGCCGCTCGGCCGCGGGCCGTCGTCAAAAACGTGGCCGAGGTGCGCGCCGCAACGGGCGCAGAGAACTTCGGTGCGGTCCATGCCGTAGCTGTGGTCGGCTTCCTCAAGCACGTTTTCCTGGGCGATTGGCGCGAAGAAGCTGGGCCAGCCGGTGCCGGAATGGAACTTGGTTTCGGACGTGAACAGCGGCAGGTTGCAGCAAATGCAATAATACACGCCGGGCTTTTTTGCGTCGAAGAATGCGCCGCAAAAGGCGGGCTCAGTGCCCTTGCCGCGGGCGATGCGGTATTGTTCGTCGGTCAATTGCTTGCGCCATTCGGCATCGGTCTTGATTACTTTTGGCACCTCGGTCTTCGGCCCGAGGTTTCCTTTTTCGTCGAGCAGGCGGACTTGAACTGTGGGCACGGATTTCGTTGGCTCGCTGGGTTTCGCGGGCGGTATTGGGTCGCCGGCGGAGGCCGTCAAGGCGATGCCCAGAACCAAGCCGCCTAAAATCAGGTAATACGCAGTCATAATTCCTTTCGCATTGAGCGCGTTATTGTTTCAATCCGAGCTTCTTGAGTTTGGGTGAAATCACGACGCGGCAATAGGGATTGCGATCCTTGTTCAGGCGGTAGTAATCCTGATGATAGTTTTCCGCCGGATAAAAATCGCCCGCCTTGGTGATCTCGGTTACGATGGGTTTGGAGTATTCCTTCGCCGCCTCCGCTTTGGCTTTCTCCGCAATTTGCTTTTGCGCATCGTTGTTGTAAAAAATGGCGGAACGATATTGGGTGCCGGCATCATTCCCCTGGCGGTTGAGCGAGGTGGGGTCATGAGCCTCCCAGAAAACGGCGAGGATTTTTTCGAGGCTGGTTTTTTTGGGATCAAACACGACACGCGAAACCTCGGCATGACCGGTGGCGCCGGTGCATACCTGTTCGTAAGTCGGGTTCTTCACGGTGCCACCCATGTAACCGGAGGTCACCGAAATCACCCCGGGAATTTGCTGGAAGATGGCCTCGGTGCACCAGAAACAGCCGGCGCCCAGCACGATTGATTCGGCTCCTTCGGGAACTGGCGGTGGGGTGGCGGGCATATGGGCTTCCTTTGGTTGAACGTCCGTGGGTTTGGAGTCGTCAGCGGCACAGCTCATTCCCAGCAGGGTGAGCATCGCCAAGACCGTGGTCAGGTACTTCATCATAAAAGTCATTTGACCGTAAGATGCCGCTCGAACGGCCTTATTCCATCTTAATGCAAATGGCCTGCCTTGTCCAAACGGCCGGCCTGGAGGGTTCGAGGAGCCCGCCTTGTGGCGAACGTCTTGCCGCCCGGAGGCGGGACTCCAAACTCAAGCTGTCACTCGCCCTCGAATGGCTTAGAGCCTATCTCGTAGGGCGCGTCACTCCGTGCGCGCCGACGGCGGGCAGAGGACTGCCCTGCCGGGATAGGTTCTTAGCTTGCCAAGTCCTTCTTTACTTTTGTCGCCAGTTCGTCGGCGGCAGCGCCTTCGAGGCCGGTGGAGGTCCAGACGATGTTATTTTTCTGCTGGGCGTAATAAATCGTGCGGCTGATACCGTTCACGTCGTATTTTTTGTTCCAATCCTTTTCCACGGCGACGACCACGGGGAAGGTGATGCCGTGTTTGGCGGCTTCCGCCTTGATGGCGTCGGAATCCTTCGAATCGATCACTTGGGCGAAGACTCCCAGGCTCGGATTGGCGGCCTGAAGCGACTGGAGCTTCTGCAAGTCAGCCCAGAACCCCGCGTCCGCCAACTTGCCGAAGGCGATGATCTTGCCGGGCTTTGCGCCGTAAGCACAGACCTGGCAGTATTCCTTGCCGGTTGAGACGTTGTGGATGGTGTAGGGCGTGAGACTGTCGCCGGGTTTAAGCGCGGCCTGACTGAGGCTGGCGACGGAAACGGTGAACAAAAGCAATGCGATCTTTTTCATATTCTTTCGTTAAGCTGGGTTAATTGACCGGCCATATCCTAACATAGGACGACCCTCCCGCAACCAAAGTTTCGCCAAAAATTAACGGAACAAAACACCGGGTTCAATCCTCTCCTTGAAGAGTCAATCGCTCGGCAGTGGCGCCTTGCCGAGCCGTTGCCAGTCAGAATGGACCTTGGCCACATCAGGCAGAAGATTATCGAGCTCCAAAGGGGAACGGGAATGGACTCGGCTGTGCTCATGTTCCTTGCCTTGGCGACGGCCGTCCTCGCGGCTGTTTTGCTGGTGCTGCTGATCGAATTTCTGTCCCGTCGCAAGCGCCAAAACCCCAAACCTCGTCATGCTCACAAACATCGGGTACATTCGGCCTCGCGGCATTCGTAGCCGTGTTGGGGCGACCGGGCACGGGTCTGCGGCCGGAACCGATCATGGCGCTTAGCGTAAAGGAAGTTGCTGGGCCAATGCCGCTGGCCGCAAGGCGTCGTTGATGTCTTGCGGAACTAAAGTTCTGCTTCCAATAGGTACTTCGTCCTCCGCTCTGTCTGTCAACCACAGGGTAATTCGCCAGCGCTCCTCAATGGAAACCTTTGGGTCACAGTATCTGTACGCCATTCTGGTTTATCCAGAATGTGCTTTCGATGGTCAGTAGTTCGACATACTTCGTTTTGGGGCTGGTTTAAAATTTCAGATTTAAGATTTGAAAACGGAATGCAGGCCGGAATTGGACCGAGGACGACGACGAGGACGAGCACGAGTACGAGATGCGGGGACGTGCGTGGGAGTGCGGGCGCACTTCAAGACCTGGCGGAGGGCGGCAGGAGCTTGGCTCCAGCAGCTCCTGACGCCGCGCTTGCTTCAAGCTGCCGCCCCGGTCAAACTACGCTGGACTGGCTTTGAAGACGCTTCTCTGGCATTCAAAGCCCTGAACCTTTGACCACGTTACAGAACTTTCTGACGCGCGCGCGGGTCTGGCTGATGGCCGGACTGGTGCTGGCGGGGTTTGCAGGCGAGGGTTTGGCGGCGGGGGCGAAATATACCATCGACACTTGGGGAACGGACAAGGGACTGCCGGAGGGCGCAGTGATTTCGATGATCCAATCGCGGGACGGGTATTTGTGGCTGGGAACGTTGAAGGGATTGGCGCGTTTCGATGGGATTCATTTCACGGTGTTCAATGAACGGAACACGCCGGAGTTGGGCGCCGGCGAGATTGTACACCTGTTCGAAGACAGCGAGGGCAACCTGTGGGTCGGCACGCAGGCGGCGGGCGTCGTACTGGTGAAGGGTGGCCGGGTGATCAGTCTGGCCGACCGGGTTTGGCGCAGCTCGGACCAGCGGCTTGTCGCCGCTGGTGAAGATTCCAGCGGCACGGTGTGGCTGGCCAATGGGGAAGGCCAACTGTGTCGTTACAGCAACGGCCGGGGAATATTTGCTCTCGGTTTTGGCCCGCTTCGGGCGATGGCCATCGAAAAGTCCGGACCTGTTTGGTTAAGCCTCGATGGGGGACTTGTTGGCCTTGACACCCAGGGTGAAGTCATGACGAACAATATAAGCCCGGGCACGTTGGA
Organism: Verrucomicrobiota bacterium; assembly: GCA_021325145.1. Taxonomy (GTDB): domain Bacteria; phylum Verrucomicrobiota; class Verrucomicrobiia; order Limisphaerales; family Pedosphaeraceae; genus JAJPHR01. Next base: position 88,997 of record JAJPHR010000096.1, read on the forward strand.
TTTTGTTCTCGCCAGTCGGCGAGGTGGACACTGGCGGTTTGCTGATGGCCGAATCGAGAAGTGGATTGGCAATCAACGAACTGGGGACTCGATTTCATATCCGTGGGGCAAAGGTGTGCGGATCTCTTCAGCTTGCGAAGATCATGACGGAAATTTGATTGTGGGAACGCTCGGAGCGGGGCTGTTTTGGTTCGATGCGCAGGGAGCAAATACCTGCATCTCCACCAATGACCGGTTGTCCAACAACTCCATACTTTCCCTGCTCATGGACCGCGAAGGCAGCCTTTGGGTAGGCACGGATGGGGGCGGGCTTAATCGAGTAAAACGGCAGGTATTCGACGTGTTGGAAGAATCCCGCGGTTCCACCGTTCAGTCCGTCTCCGAAGATGGCAAGGGCGGTTTGTGGGTCGGCTTCAATGTTTCGGGGGAGGATACCAATGCCACCGGGGCGGGCTTTTGGAAGGAGGGGGTGTTTCAACGTTTCAGCCTCGTCCATAACGCATCGGTCTTGTCGGTTTTGGCGGACCGCCAGGACCGTGTTTGGGCGGGCGCGGCCGGTGGGCTCTTCACCTTTCAGGACACGGGCTTCCAACTGTTGCTGGCGGACGGGAAGCTGTTGGATCGAACCGTCACCGCGATTTACGCGGGGCAGAGCAACCGGCTTTGGTTGGGCACCCGGACCGGCCTGGGATTGCTACGGTGGGATGAGCAACTCTGGTGGGAGTTCACGAGCAAAGACGGGCTTTCCACCAACGATGTGCGTGCGCTGGCGGAGGACCGGGCCGGGAACCTGTGGGTCGGCACACGCGGCGGCGGGTTGAACCGCTTGCGCGACGGCAAGTTCACCGCGTTCCATAAGCAGGATGGTTTGCCCAGCGAGAACATTTCCTCGCTTTACGTGGATGACCAGGATGTATTGTGGGTGGGAACCGCCGGTTGCGGCCTCGCACGGCTGGAAGGAAACACATGGACCAAATACACGACCGATGACGGGCTCACCAGCGATAGCATCGGTTATCTGGTTGAGGACAAGGAAGGCTTTCTTTGGATTGGGTCGAACACCGGTTTGATGCGGGTACGGAAGCAGGCGCTGAACGATTTTGCCGCTGGAAGGACGAATTCTGTTTCCTGCCGCGTTTACGGAAAGGGCGACGGCCTGCCGGACAACGAATGCACGGCAGGTTCCCAGCCCGGCGCGTGTCGCACGCACGACGGCAAGCTGTGGTTTCCCACCATCAAGGGCCTCGCGTCGGTCGATCCGGCCCAGTTGCACCTGAACACCAATCCGCCGCCGGTGCTGATTGAGTCCGTTTCAATCAGCGGGCAAAATCAAGGCACCAACAGCCTCCGCGCAGCGCTGCCTTCGGTCATCACCGTTCCACCGGGCCGGGAACAACTCGAGTTTCAATATACCAGTCTCAACCTCGGGGCTCCGGACCGCTCCCGTTTTCGTTATCGCCTCGAAGGTTATGAAAAGGCTTGGGTCCTGGCCGGTGATCGCCGCACCGCGCCCTACAGCAAGGTGCCGGCCGGCGATTACCGCTTCCATGTGATCGCCTGCAACGAGGACGGCGTGTGGAACGAGCAGGGCGCTTCCCTGGCCGTGACCGTGCTGCCGCCGTTTTGGCGCAAGTGGTGGTTCGTGACCTCCGTTACACTCGGTTTATTGTGCACAATCGTGGGCAGCGTGCATTACGTTTCCACCCAGCGCCTGCAACGCCAATTGGAAGGCATGCGCCAGCAGCAGGCGCTCGAAAAGGAACGGGCGCGCATCGCCCGCGACATCCACGATCAAGTCGGCGCGAGCCTCACGCAGGTTTCGCTGCTCGGTGAGATGGTTGAAAGCGACAAGGACGATCCGGAGGAAATCGAGGCCCATGCCAAACAGATTACACAGACGGCCCGCGAAACTTCGCGCGCGCTGGACGAGATCGTTTGGACGGTCAATCCTTCGAACGACACGCTGGATGGTCTGATCAATTACGTTTGCAAATACGCCCAGGAGTATCTGGCCGTGGCGGGGCTGCGTTACCGCCTGGATGCGCCGCCACAACTGCCGGCCACGCCGATCTCGCCCGAGGTCCGCCACAATGTTTTTCTCGCCGCCAAGGAATCAATTACCAATATAGTCAAACACGCGCGCGCCTCTTCCGCCTGGATCCGGCTGCGGCTGGATCCGGGAGTCTTTACGCTGGAAATCCAGGACGATGGCCGCGGTCCCGGAGGCGTGGATAGCAAAGCGGCCCAGTCCCGGAACGGCATGCGCAACATGCGCAAGCGCCTGGAGGATATTGGGGGCACTTTCACCATTGGCCCGGCGCCTGAACGCGGCACGCTGGTGCGCCTTACCGTGCCGGTCGGCAACCGCGAGTAATGACCGCCTTCACTCAGAAGCCACGGGAGGCAAGCCAGTGACCATTTCAAAAGCATTTGTCATTGGACATTCTCCTTGCTGCCGGGCTAAGGTAAGCACGCGTGGCCACTTCTGTTTCCATCGTTGAGGACAATGACCAGTTGCGCGGGACTCTGGCTCGCATGATCAGCAAAGCCGAGGGTTTCCGTTGCATCAGCAATTATCCCAACGCCGAGGTTGCGCTCGAAGCGCTGCCCAAGGACCGCCCCGACGTGGTGCTGATGGACATCAATCTTCCCGGCATGAACGGCGTCGAGTGCGTCCGGCGGTTGAAGCAAGCAGCGCCCAAGACGTTGGTGGTGATGCTCACCGCGTACGAGGACACGGAGAATATTTTCAATGCGCTGGCCGCCGGCGCGTCCGGTTACCTGCTTAAGCGCGCGCCGCGCAGCGAATTGCTGGATGCCATCAAGGAAGTTTGCCGCGGCGGTTCGCCCATGACGACGCACATCGCGCGCAAGGTCGTGCAGTCGTTTCAAAAAGCCGGCAACTCCGAGCAACCCGCCGAAAATCTGACGAACCGCGAGCAGGAAGTGCTGGATTTTCTCAGCCAGGGATTTCTGTACAAAGAAATTGCCGAAAAGCTGGGCATCAGCTACGAGACCGTCCACACTTACGTCCGCCGCATTTACGAAAAGCTGCAAGTCCGCACGCGGACGGAAGCGGTCGCGAAATTTTTGCGGCGGTAGGATGGCGGGAAAGCCGGGCACGAACGTTCCGCCGCTGAACGCGGGCGAGGACGTCGCAGCGCGATATCCCAATTAAAAACTCTTCAATCGAAAGTATCGTTGCGCGCCGCCCACACTGTTCGTGTAGGGGCTGACGACGTTGGTCAACGTCACCCAATTGGTGGTGCCCAGGTTGGTCGAGGTCTGCAATTGCCACAAATCCGGGAAGGTCACGACCGCATTGGTGCCGGACACGGCGAGGTTGAGCGTGGCGGCAACGGATGGGTTGTAGTAGAACCGCAGGTCGTCGTAATAGGCGGTCATCACTCCGTTCTCAGCGATCAGTTGGATGCAGTTGAATCCGGGCGCGGAGGTCGTGGAATTAGTGAGCGTGGGGTTGCTCATGTCATCGATGTAAAACGAGACATTGACGGTGCCATTATTCGCCATCGGCGAAACCCTGATCCGTCCGTGATGCCAGCCGACGCTGCGCGGGGTCACTGTATCGAACCAGCCTGCGCCATCGTAGGAACCGTCAGTTACACCTTCGACCTGGGCCTGGTAGAAATTGGTGTCGGCTCCCTGCGAGAGATCGCCCGCGCCGAGGGAGATGCCTTGCTGTTGGAAGCCGGGATTTTCCGGGTCGTTATAGTCCGCGTTAGTCGGGACATTGGAGAAGTAGGCGAGCGAAATGTAACTCTGAAGCCGATCCGCGTTGGTAGGACCAATCGGATCGAAGAACCAATAATCCAACAAAATGTTTCCCGAATAGACATTCGAGTTGTTCAATCGGAACGCAAGGTTGAAGAAATCCTGGTCTAGCTCGGGTTGGGATAGTTCGGTGCCCGAAAGGCCGCGGACCATGTTGGTTCCGCTGTGGGGCGTCACGCCCAATTCCGCGCCGGTCACGCGAAGGTTCGGCACGTTTGGCCCCCACCATGGGTTGGCCCCTCCGCTCGGACCGCTGTTTGCACCGCCGCCATTCGCATCCAGCGACGTTCGACCGTAGGTTTCGAACGATTCAAACAAAAGCGGCGCTGCCGTCAAACCGGCGATTGGAAGCAACCACAATACGACCATTCCAAGAACAACGAATCTGGCTTTCATTCAGCATCCTACTTTTGTTGAATATTCAAGTGTCTGAGGGAAAAAGGCTAAGCGGAGGCCCAAGGCGCTGTCAATTCATAACTTATTACGGGTCCATCCTCTGTCGGATGCCCGCTTGCACGCGCTGGTAATCCGGTTCTTCGCCGGGGGCCACGGGTTGCGGCAACGAACCCGTATAAACCTTGGGCACGCGCCATTTCCAATGCTCCGCATGACCATCCGCAAACGCAAAGTTGCAACCCTGGTTGTGGCGGTTGGCGGGAATGTCCCACCAGGTGTTCGCATCACCCCAAAAGGCCTGCGTGGGGATGCCAAACTCCGCGTCGATGATCTCATCCTCGTGCACGTCCATGAAAGTGATGCATCCGCTCAGGTTCGGATTCTTGATCTCCGTGTACTTCTTGAAGCAGGGGATGAAACTGTACACGGCTGGGTCATATTCCGGGTAACCGTTGATTGACTGGCTCAAATTGTAACTTCGGGTGCGCGCCTGGGATAGCTTCTGCCCGTCGGGCGTCTCGATGGTGGATTTATCAGCGGGGCAGTGATAAATGCTCACTGAGCGATTGTACGGAAAGAGCAGGCCGTTTTCGATGTTGGTGGTGGTCGCATCCGTGCGGGTGTTGCCGGGGCACCAGGAGGCGCCGCTGTCCAGCGGGCTCGAAGAGCCGATGGCGTAAACCGAGTTATTGGGCGGCAGGATGTCGTTGTTGTCCATGGCGTAAAGGTGCCAGCAGGCGTCCAACTGTTTGAGATTGTTCAGGCACGTGACACTCCACGCTTGCGCCTTTGCGCGTGCCAGCGCGGGGAGCAGCAGGGAGGCGAGGATGGCGATGATGGCGATTACGACCAGGAGTTCGATCAACGTGAACGCGGCCAGGAATTTGGCAGTTTCCGCGCGCCATCGAACACTGGCAGGCAGACCGTCTGGTTCAAGATGGCTCTTTGAAGCGGGACGCAATCTCATGGCGCGAAATTCACTACCACTGCCAAACGTAATCACCGGGGAGCCACACCTTCATCGCGCTTTGGACCCGCAAATAATCCGGCATTTCGGCGGGGGACGGTGGCTGGCCAAGAAAGGAGAAAATTTTGGGTACTTGCCAGCGCCAGCGCTCGACATGGCTGTCGGCAAACGAAAGATTGGCCGCCTGGTTATGGCGGTCGGACGGCATGTCGAACCACATGGCGGGGTACCATTGCATGCCGGCCGGGTTGCCAAATTGTGCATCCAGCATGGTATCCGGATGTTCATCGATGAACACGAACGCCTGGGCGGGAGCGGGTTGCATAATCGCGGAAAGCTTTTGCCAGGACGGAATGTCGCTTATGCCGGGTTGATTGACGACAGTGATGAGATAATCGGCGTAACCGTTCACGGACTGGCTCATGTTGTAGCTGCGATTTCTCAATTGCGGTGTCGGCTGGCCGTTCACGGTGACGGTCGATCGATCCGACGGGCAATGATAGATGCCCACGGAAGTGTTGTACTGAAAGAGGCAGCCCGACTCGAGATCGATGAGGTTTGTATCCACATTCGCATGGTCCGGGCACCAGGAAATACCGACGGATGCGGTGCCGCCGCCGATCAGCGAGATCGAGTTGTTTGGGGCGAGCCGGTCCGCATTATCCAGCGAATACAGGTGCCAGCAGGCATTGAGTTGCTTGAGATTGCTCATGCAATTCACGGTTTGCGCCTTGGCTTTGGCTCGCGCCAGCACAGGTAGGAGCAGGGAAGCGAGGATGGCGATAATGGCGATGACGACAAGCAGTTCGATCAGGGTGAAGGCGCTGGAAACCGGGCGGGCTGACCGGTCATGCCAAAGATCCGTCGCAGGCTCAACGCCTGCGATGGCGCGCAACTTGATTTTCATGACCTTCGTAATCTCTCAGGACAGGAACAAACACCATATTAGCCGACCTCACCCCAATCCGCTACAGAAATTCGAACTACGGCAGGGTGGCGAGAGCGCCCGGCCGTTGCTCTGTCAGAGCGAAGCTTGAATACTGTCGCGCATCAGCCCGAGTATCCGTCACCCTAACACCTTGAGACATAGAAGGTTGAAAACAAAATAACCAAAAGCGCATTTTTTTGAAAGATTTGTTCCCTTCGTTACGAATATAATGGTGAAGTCAGTTCACTGTTCGGGGCCTCTGACCTGGGTTCGCATTCTCAGGGTCTGTTCCCAAGGGGCTTGGGAAAGCGCGGTCTGAGTAAGAAATCTGTAGATCTAAACGCCTATGACTCGAATCAAATCACTACGCCGCTGCAGCCTTCTGGCCAGTCTGGCTTTACTGACAGGCTGCGTGACGCCGCCCGAGGTAAAGCAAGCGTTGGTATCACTGGACCAAGGCTATGCCGATAACGCGAGCCTGATGAAGCAATACCAAAAATTAACGCAGGGATACGACGATCGGACACGGTATTGGACCTTATATGTCAAGAATCGGAACGAACTCGACATGGCTTTGCTCTGGGCGACCACCGACGCTCAGCGGCCAGGCATTACGCCGGAAGATTACGCAGATGAGACCCGGACGCTTCTCGGTCCAAACGTCATGAAGCTGGTGAACCAGGTGCGACTTGCCGGCCTGCCGGCGCGCACGGGGACAAATGCCACGGACCTCGTGTTCGAGCAGGGTTCCTGCGACATCAACAAGCTCATTCAAGGGCTGCCTGCGTTGGTCAACGAGATTGCGCGCCACACGGCGGCCGAATACGACGCAACGGTAGCCCACAGCTCCACCCCGTTTGACGATTACAATGCCAAAGTGGCGGCCTTGCGGCGAATGAATGACGCCGTCAAACGCTATCTTAACATCGATGTCACCGTTAAACCGGCGGATGTCAAGGACATCGCCGATTCAGTCAAAACCCTGGCCGGCAAATGAGAATCACCTCCCCGGAGAACACACAAATGAAGATCCTTTTTTCCATGCAACGTTGGGCACTGCTTCTCCTGCCGGCTCTGCTGGCTTGCGGTTGCTCCAGCATCCACAGCCAGGCCGTGAGAAGCCTCATTAGCAAGGAAGGTGAAAAACTTGCGTTGGCAGACCAGGCGGCGGCCACTTTGGTACAAACAACGGGCAAGCGCGTTGAGGCCATGAGCAACGCCGTAAGCTCGCTCGATGTGTCCATGAAGCAATTGGAGACGGCTGAGATGGTCAACGCGCTGATCTTTTCCGCGAACCAGAATATCGACTCCAAACAAAACACCGACGCGCACGCCGTCGCGTACATGATCGGCAAACTTTATTTGACCGAGCAGGCGGGTTTGCAAAAGGAAGTCTCCGACCAGTTCGCCCAGGACATGACGGCTTTGCAGCAGCAGGCCGTCCGGATACAGCAATCCTGGGCTTCGTTGACCAATCTGAACGGACAAATCCAGGCGTTCGCGAACAAGTCTTCGTTTGCCTCCGTGGATGCTGATTTTATTGCGGCTGTGGCGGGCGAAATACCCGGCGCTTCCACGGAGGTGGAATCCGTGCTGCAAAATTCCCAGGAAGTCAATGCCGCCCTTAAGGCGGCTCTCGGCCTGGTTCCGATTAAGAGCTCGGGAGTTGAACAAACCCAGGCGCAATTCTCGGACCTGATCAATTTACTGGAACGAGTCAAGGCCAGTCCAAAGGCCAATGCCCATTAACCCAAAACCAAATTTGAACTATGGACAACTCTCTCGAATCGGTGACGAAGTTTTTGGAAGACACCCAGAACCTGGTTCAGGACATCCGCAACACGGGCCAGCAGGCTGCGGATCAAATCGCCATCCTTGCCGGCAAGGTCGATGAATCCAAGGAGGAGGTCACCGCACTGGCTGCAAATCTCGGGCAGCCGTTTCAGGTTTCCCCGGATGCGGCGACCAAAGCGCAGCAGCAAGTTCTTCTGAGCCGAATCAGCGACATCAGCAAGAAGATCGACAAGTTTCAAAACGCTCCGGACATTACCACCGAACTTCTGGCCGACCGCGCGGAACTCTACGTCGCCCTGGCGAATACCTTCGACCAGGCCATCGGGCAAATCGTCCAATTTACGCCGGACGACATTACCCAGATAAACGCGCTGCTGAAGCAGGCAGCTCTTGATGCCGCCAGCCGGCAGCGATGGGCCGACGTCCTGAACGCAGCCGTGCAACTCACGGAAATCGCCCTTAAAATAGGCCTTAAAGTCGCGGCTGCGTGAATTGGGATGCGCGGCTGACGGCCGTGCTCTTTGCAGCCGGGTTACCGCCCCGGCCTCGGCACCAATTCTAATGGCCTGTCATCAGGCGATGCCTCACTGAAGTGTGGAACTCCGCGCTTCTCCCGCGATGAACGAGGCATTACGTCATCAGCCCCTTTTCAGTGGCAGCGCTGCCACGCATGGTGTATAAGTAATCATGATGACCGCGCAGAACAGGGTTCCGGGACGGTTATCGGTAAAAAGGCAGGGGAGGAACTAATGGACTTGTACATTTTACGCCACGCCATCGCGGAGGATCGCGACGAAGCGACCGGAAAACCCGACAGCCAGCGCCGTCTCACACCTGAAGGCGAGGAGAAGATGCGCCGCATCGCCAAGGGAATGAAGTCGCTGGGCCTCGAGTTTGATCTTATGCTTACGAGTCCCTATCTTCGCGCCAAGGAGACAGCCGAAATCGTGGCGGACGTTCTCAAACTAAGCAAACAGCTCGAGATTTCCGCCGAGTTGACGCCGCATGGAAATCCCAGAAAGCTTATCGACGCGTTGAACGGCCATTATTCGGGCCGTAAGAGTATTGTCCTCGTCGGTCACGAACCCTATTTGAGCAATCTCATCTCGCTCCTGCTTTCCGGCGACACCAGCCTTGAGATTGATCTAAAGAAAGGCGGGTTGTGCAAGCTCGGGGCGCAGCATTTGAAATATGGGCGCTGCGCGTCATTGGAATGGCTGCTCGCTCCCCGGCAGTTGAGAGCAATTTGTGGAAATTGACCGAGTCAAGGAACGCAACCCGCTGCGCTGCCTGGCTGACATTATCCGCCTTGTCGCTCCGGAAAGGTGTGCTTGCAATTCTCCGGCGTGAGGCACCCACTCTAATCGTCATCCTTCGCTTTTGGGACCTGAAAAACAAACGCGGCGCGGTGTGGCGCGGGCATGGGCTGGTCCGGGCCTCGCACCGAACGCCAGATGATCTCGTTCAGCAAATGATCATCGGCCGCGTCTTCCTTGCTGAAATCCATTTTTTTCGACTTTTCGCTTCCCCACGCCAGCAGCTTGTTCCGTTCGTCCAAATTCACCCCCGGAGGCAGCGCCTCGTACGGGCGCGCATCGGGTTTGCCTTGGAACGAGTTGAACATCGGCGTTGCGGCGGAATCAAATTGCGTCATCGGCCCAAGTCCGAGGATCAATTCCATCGTGTGCAACATGCTGGTCGTGGAATACATCGTGGAATCCACCGTATTGCGCCGCACATACGGGCTGATTACCAGCGCCTCCGTCCGATGTGCGTCCACGTGGTCGGGTCCGTTTTGTGCGTCATCCTCCAGCACAAAAATCGCGGTCTGCGGCCAAAATTTGCTGCGGCTCACCGCTTCCACGACCAATCCCAACGCGCGATCGTTGTCAGCGACGTACGCCGTGGGCGTCAACTTGCCAGGGACCGTGCCCGAGGTGTGGTCGTTGGGCAGGCGCACGATTTGCAGGCGCGGCATCTCGCCTTCGCCTTCGAATCGTTTCAATTCCGAAATGAACCGGTCCGCCCTTTTCAAATCCGGATACCCGGTGTCGAAGCCGCGATAAAAAGGATCGAAATGTCCTTCGAGGGCGGGCAACCGGGCAAAAGCGGGCTTGCCCACCGTGCTGCTGTTAAAGACAAACTCGCCGTAGCTGCGGTAGGTTACTCCAGCTTCCCTGGCGCGGTCCCAGAGATAACCCCCGGATGAGTAAGCGATCGGAAATCGTCCCTCAGCCGGGTAGGGGAACTTTTTGCTGCGATTATGCCCATAGTTCAACGGCCACTGTTTCTCCACGAAATCCGTGGCGTACGCGCCCATGGACCATTCGTGGCCGTCCGCGCTCACCTCGGCATCGGCGTAGAAATTATCTAGCAGCACAAACTCATCCACCAATTTATGAAGATTTGGGGTGACGTTGCGGGGAAACAAACAAAGCTTCGGATCGCCATTGCCGCGCTCCACGTCGCCGAAAACCTGGTCATAAGTCCGGTTCTCCTTGATGATGTAAATCACGTATTTGATGGGACTCGCGCCACCGGGCCGGGTTGGAACCGGATTGCCGGCGGAAGGCGAAACCTGCGCCACGCTTTGTTGCGGCGTGCACAAATACGACTGCGCCGTGTAGGCGGCGAGTTGTTTGGAAAACTCCTTTCCCCTGGGCAAATCGATGATGCTCAGGGTGCCTGGAAACAGTTCCGTGATGCTTTGGACTTTTCCCGCGCGCCTTTTCCCGGGCTGCGGACCGTTGGGATTTGCCCTCGAAGTCACGCCCTTGCCGTTGGCCACCAGCAGTTGGCGGCCATCCGGCGTCACGCGGACGGAAGTTGGATACCAGCCCACGGGAATGAAGCCGAGCGAATGGCTCCGGCCGACGACGCTGACATCGAATACGGCAACGTTGTTGTTGCAGGCATTGGCCACGAATAGTTTCGTTTCATCCGGTGAAAGCGCCAGACTGTTGGGAGTGGAGCCGGGAAGCGCATTGGGTGACGGTGAAGCGTACAGCGTTTCCACGGTCCTGCCCGTCAGCGTATCCAGCACAGTCACGGTGTTGCGGTTCGCGTTGGCGACGAACAAATAGCGTCCGGACTTCGTCAGCATCATTTCGTTCGGATGCTCTTCGGTCGGCCAACGGGCCACGAATTTATGCGAATTGAGATCCATCACCGCCACGCAAGCCTGCGCCCACAGGCTTACAAAGAGTCGGTGCCGCTTATCGTCCAGTCGGCAGGCGTAGGGGAACGGAGCATCGGGTTTGCTGCTGTCGAATTGGGCTTCCGCCCGTTTGGTGACCGCCGCCAGGTCCGGATCAATGGGATCGGTCAGCTCAAACGTCGTGCCGTCGGCTGCGGACGCCCCGCCTGCGGAAAAAAATGTTTCCACCCGATTGGCATGCTCCAGCAAATCCACTTGCGAAACGCGTTGGCCCCAAACATTGGCCACATACAAGTAATGGGCATCGCTCGAAAGGGCCATCCCGCATGGGATTCCCCGGTATCGGGGGTTGCGCAAGGGAATTGAAATGTTTTCCGTGAGGATGCCGTCCTTGAAATCGAACACGTGCACCACCTCATCGCTCGCCCCGCTGCAATACAGCCGGGCGCCGCTATAGGCGAACTCCAGGCCGTAGAACGCCTCGTGTACCGGCGTGCGCGACACCACGGTGGCGGCTTTCAAGTCCACGACGATTATTTCGTGTTCCCCGTGGCCGCAATGGAGCACGGCGGCAAATCGTCCCTCTGGATGCACTGCGATATTCACCGGAAAATCCCCCAGGTCAACCTGCCGTCCGGCGGGCCGCAACGACCATTGATTGGGCAACAGCACGGAACCATCGCTGCGCTGCCCGGGCAGATCGATTTTGGCGGGAGCGGGTTGCAGCGCCGGCGCATTCATTGCTTTAAACGCCAGACAAAGACAAACCGCAAATTCAAACCGAAGCTTTCTCATACTCGTGTTGGTGGTTTATCGCACGAGCAGGCAGCGTGGTAAAGTTACAATTCGGAAAGGAAAAGCCCGGCATTCGGAACGCGAGAAGCGGGGAGCGTGAGAGCGCTCGGACTTGAGGCGGTTTCGCCTTTATCAACGAAGTCCCGGCTAAAAATCCATCCCGATGGGCTTGTCACTCCGTGTGTGTTGGCGGCGGGCAGAGGACTGCCCGTCACACCGAGACAGGTTCAAAGGGAGCGATACAAGTTTCTCACTACCTGATATGCGCGTACTTCGCCACCGCTTGGGCGCGTGAGCGGACGTGCAGTTTCTCATACACGCGACGGATGTAGGTGTTGACGGTGGGCAGGCTGATATTGAGGTTGTCAGCGATTTCCTTGTACAGGAACCCGCGCGCCAGCAGCGCCAGGACTTCCTGCTCGCGCGGCGATAACTCCACCGGTTCCACGAGCGGCGCCTGAGGCGGGTGCATTTGAAAGGATTGCACGACCTTGCGGGCGATGTTGCTGGTCATGGGCGAGCCGCCCGCATGGACTTGCTTGAGGGCCGCGAGGAGTTCGTTGCGGCGGGTTTGTTTGAGGAGATAACCACTGGCGCCAGCGGTCAGCGCGTTGAAAATGTGGTCGGCGTCCTCGTAAACCGTGACCATCACAAATTGGGTTTCCGGAAGCTGCAGCTTGAGCTGGCGCACACACTCGGTCCCGCTAAGACCAGGAAGATTGATGTCCATCAGCACCACGGCGGGTTTTTCGTCGGGCAATCGCGCCAGGGCGCTTTCGGCGCTGCCATGCTCACTGACGAAGCGAAAACCCTCCGCGCCCCGGATCCAATTCGCGATGATTCCGCGGGCCGGGGCATCATCTTCGACGATGGATACCGAGATGTTCACGCGCATATAACGATACCGCACGTTGCGGGAAAGGGAGTGTCGTCAATTCTCACTACAACCGACTGCGATAAAGAGTTGAACGGGCAAGTAGTGGACATTAAGAAAAGAGATTAAGAGCAGGGTTAAGATTAAAAGGGGGTGGCTTTAAGCGGGCACCAATTTGACAGGGACGGAGAAGGTTATCAGGGTGCCCTCGTCCGGGACGCTCCGGATTTCACAAAGACCGCCGATTTCCTCCAGACGCCGGCGCATGTTCACCAAGCCGTTGCCGGAAGCGCCATTGAGTTCGGGCACGCCGTTCGAGGCGGCTGTGTGCGCGGGGATGGTGAAACCGACGCCATGATCTTCGACCCGCAAAGAAAAGCCGGCTGGGCCAATGGCAAGCGAAACGCGCACTTCCGCCGAGCCGGCGTGTTTGACAGCGTTGTTGAGGGCTTCCTTGAAAGCGAGGAACAGGTTATGGCGGACTTCCGCGGTCAGCGGCCAGGCCGGAAGCTGCATCGGGAAATCCAAACGGCAGCGGATGTGGGCCGCGGCGAGGAAATCCTGCGCGAAACGCCCGAGATAGGTCGCCAAACTGTCCAGGGTGTCGTGCTGCGGGTTGACGGCCCAAACGATTTCATCCATGGCGCGCGTCAATTCGCGCGCGGTGTCGTAAATGAGGTCCAGATCGGAATCCGTGCCCGGGTGTTCGTGTTCGGCGCGGGCCGACTGGCTCAACAGCGTAATGCGCGTCAGGCTGGCGCCAAGGTCGTCATGAATGTCGCGGGCAATCCGGGCGCGTTCGCGTTCGACGGCCCGCTGGCGTTCAAGGCGCTCGAGTTTGTGACGCATTCGACGGCGGGTCTCCACCAGCACGCTGCCGGCCACACCCGTGCAGGCCACCAGCCCCGCGGCGAGACGGAACCACCAGGTCTGCCAGAAATGTGGGAGCATCGTGAAATCCAGCGAGGCGCCGGTTTCATTCCATACTCCATCGTTGTTGCAGGCGATGACGTGAAAGGTATAATCGCCGGGCGGAATGTAACTGTAGCGCACCGAGCGTTGCGTCCCGGCGTCCAGCCAATCCGAACTGAGCCCTTCAAGACGATACTTGAACCGGACATTCTCCGGAACGGTGAAGCTCAGGCCGGTATAGTGAAACTCCAGCAGCGGGCCGCCAGGCGGCACGCGCAATGGAGCATTCAAGGCAACCGGCTTTCCGTCCACCAATAGTTCCTCAATCACCACCGGCGGGGGGAGTTGATTGTTTTTCACGAGCGCAGGGTTTATCACCACCAGGCCTTTGCTGGTCGGGAACCAAAGCCGTCCGTCGGCGGTCTTGCATCCGCCTGGCTGCATTCCACCCGAGCACTCGAGCGTGGGCAGGCCCTCGCCTTTGCCGTAAGTGATGCAATTAACCGCGTTTGTCTCGCCGTCGGCGCAACGGTTCAATTCCGCTTTGTTCACCCGCATAATCCCGCTGTGCGAGCCCATCCAAAAACAGCCTTCGCCATCCTCGGCAATCTGGCAGATGACGCCGTTGGCCAGGCCCTGCGCCACGCCAATGGTGGCAAAGCGCCCTTGTCGCAAGCGGTTCAATCCGTCGCCCTGCGTCCCTATCCAGAGCGTGCCATCCGCATCCAGTTTCAGGCATTGAATGAAATCGCTGGCCAGCCCGTCACTCTCGCGAAACTGCCGGACTACTCCGTCCTTGAGCCGGCCAAGCCCGCCGCCCGACATGCCGAACCACACGGTTCCATCGTCGGCTTGGGCGACGGCGCGGACATCCGGAAGTTGCAAACCTTCCTTCCGGCCATAGCGCGTGAGGTTGCCCGCCTCGTAACGTAACAAGCCGTCACCTGTGCCAATCCAGGAAGTACCGGCGGGAGTATGCAGCAGCGCCGGAGTCGGCTCGGTAATGTCTTCGAGACCCGGTACGCGCTCGAAGCGGCCGCTGCGCCACAGGTACACGCCCCCGCCCCAGGTGCCGGCCCAAAGCTGGCCTCGCGAGTCCTCGCTGAGGGCCCACACATAGAGATTGCCCAACCCGTCCGTTTCGCTCAAGCGGGTCCATTGATCGTCCTGTAAACGGTAAACGCCCGCTCCTTCAGTGCCGATCCACATCGTTCCATCCCGGGTGACGCTGGCCGACAACACGGCGTGACCCTGCCAGCGATCCGGAGGATTGACGGTGGAAACCTTGCTCTCGCGCAACACCACGAGTCCGCCGCTGCCGGCGCCAAGCCATAAATTACCTTCGTGATCCTCATGCAGCGAGCGCACCCAGTTTTGCGGCAACCCGTTGGTCCGGTTGAAGCACACCGTCTGCCGGTTGGGCATGAGCAGGAACATTCCCAAATCCACCGTTCCGCCGGCCAGGGATCCGTTTTGTGTTTCCAGGAGCGGACTGCACGAGACGAGACCCCAGGGAGTTTCGCCGCGGTCTTCCACCCATTGGTTGTCCCGCCATTTGCGCAGCCGGCCATCGACCGCGATCCACAAGCCGCCGTCGCGGCAGGGGCAAATGGCCTGGACGAAACTGTTCGTGGAACTGCCTTCCAACTCCACGGGCGCCAGCTTCCCGCCTTTCAGCGCCGACAATTTCCCATCCCGGGCCACCCAGATGACCCCGCGCGCGTCACACACGACAATGGGCAGCTTTACCGCGCCTCCGGCATCCGGGGTCAACGTCAGGCCGTCCCGCAAGCGCACGAGCAAACAGTCCTCGTTCGCCAGCCAAAGGTCATTCGCCTCATCGCTGCCAATGGCGAACACCTTGCCGCCTTTCCATGCGCCCGGGACCTCCGCGCCATGGAACGAGCCGTCCTTGAACCAGCTCAGTTCGCCGGTTTCGTGGCCGATCCACAGCCGGCCTTCGCGGTCCTCAAACAAGCTGGTCACGCGGCGGCTGTGCAAGCCGGGCGTATTGCTGTTGTCGAACACTTTGAAATGGACGCCGTCAAACCGCACCAACCCGCTGTACGTGCCCAGCCACAGATAACCATCGCGCGTTTGCACGATGGCCGTCACCGCATTTTGCGGCAGGCCGTCTTCCACCGACCAGGTGCGTGTGAAATATTCGGGAGCCGCCGCCGGCACGGCGCGGGCGGGAAGAGATTCGAGCGCGAAAGCCAGGGCCACAAAGACCCACAGACGAAGGCTCGTTGCCCAGGGCCGAAGCGGGCGTGAATCAGAAAGTGGCACGGAACCATCCTGCCTGCGGAAGGTGCGAAGCGCAAGCGCAGAGGCGGGCAAGATGGGCCGCGCCTGCGACCACCACCGCGCCTGGCAGAGACGGCGCGCGGCGCCGTCCCATCCTTATCTCAAGTTCCGGTCCTTCGGGCTCCGGAGCGGGGCAGCTTTTTCAGGCTTGATCTTCGGCCGTTCCTCCGTCGCCGTGACGACTTTCCGCTCCAGGACGCCCGGCGGGCTCGCGACACCACAACGATCAACCGCGGTAACGGCCAGCGCCTCGGGAGAACCCGCAAACGATTGAACCCGCGCTTCGCCAGGAAGAATGACCGTGTTCCAAACGCCCTCGCTCCTGGCCTGCACCACCCACCATTGGATGTTCTCGCCGGGAACCGGGGCCCAGCGCAACTTGCCCTGGTCGTCCGCCCTTGGCTCCGGCTTGCCCGGCGGCTTGGCGTCCAGCCACGGGGACGCCGGGATCAGGGCTGGCTCGGCGTAGAGTTCGGTGGCCAGCGCGGCGGCGAGCGTACCGCGATTTTGCATCAGGCATTTCATGCTCCAATGGATGTTGCCGTCATCGGCGGCCTGCTCGCGGGTGAGCCGGATTTGGTTGATGATTTCGTCCGGTTTCCATTTGCCGCCCACATTGCCGGAATCGATCCCCGGCCAGATGTGCCGGTGCTGGGGGTTTTGGGCCTCCCACCATTTCAAGAGCACGGGATAACTCTGTTCCGGCGCCTGGATGGTCCAATAGAGCTGCGGCGCGAGATAGTCCACCCACCCGTTCGCCAGCCACTTGCGCGAATCGCAGTAAAGCCCGGCGTAGGAGCCGAGGCCGTTGATCTGCGGCGGGACGTGCGGCTGCCAAATGCCAAAGGGCGAAATGCCAAACTTCAC
The DNA here is from genome assembly GCA_021325145.1 of Verrucomicrobiota bacterium. GTDB lineage: Bacteria > Verrucomicrobiota > Verrucomicrobiia > Limisphaerales > Pedosphaeraceae > JAJPHR01. Next base: position 105,786 of record JAJPHR010000096.1, read on the forward strand.
CCACGGCTTGACCTGCTTGATGGATTGATGAACGCGCTGGATGAGGCTGTTCACGTTCTCGCGCCGCCAATCCTCGCGGGTCAGCCGGCTGGCGACCCCAAACTTCCGCCAACTCGCTTCGTCCGGAAAATCAATGTCCCGCTTTTGCGCGTCCTTGATCTTGTAGGGATAAAAATAATCGTCGAAATGCACGCCGTCGATGTCATAGCGTTTGACGACATCCATAATCACACTTAGCGAGTAATCCTGCACGTCGCGTTCGCCCGGATCGAGCCAGAGATATTCGCCGTAGCGGCGGACCAGGCTCGGATGCGTCCTGCTGATATGATTGGGCGCGATGGGCGACTTGGAGGAGGGATGGGCCGCGCGATAAGGATTGAACCAGGCGTGCAGTTCCAGGCCGCGTTTGTGCGCCTCGGCCACGGCGAACGCCAGCGGATCGTAGAACGGCTCGGGCGCCCTGCCCATCGTGCCCGTGAGATAAGGCGACCACGGTTCGATGGCCGAGGGATACATCGCATCGCACGCGGGCCGCACCTGGAGAATGATGGCGTTCAAGTTCAGCGTGACCGCGCGCTCCAGGATCATCAGGAATTCCGCCTTCTGCTGTTCGACAGGCAAGCCGGGCTTGGACGGCCAGTCGATGTTGCCCACGGTGGCCACCCAGGCTCCGCGGAACTCGCGCAAGGGCGGCGGCGGCGTGGCGCTGCTGGATGGCGCATAGTACGTCCCCGCGCCGGCTGGAAGGCAGACCACAGGCAACAGCCAAAACAACGCGCACCACAGCTTGGGCTTCATTAAGTGGCGGATTAACCCCGACGCACGCGCGACTTTCAAGTCTTTCCTTGGGGTAACCAGTCGGCTGAGAAGGCAAACCCGTTCAGACCCGCCTCCGGAAGGTAGGGCGCGTCACTCCGTGCGCGCCGTTCAGAAAACCATTCCGCACTCGCACTCATCAAGGCGGCTGCACTCCGGACTCCCACTGGTTTTTACCCGTTCGAACCTGGTTGAACCCGCCTGCCGAAGGTAGGATGCGCCACTCTTGCCCCCAAATCGTCCTCGTCGTCGTCCTCGTCCTCGGTCCGAAAGTAGGCGTTCAAACCCGCCCAAACCCGTTCAAACCCGGTTCAAGTCCGGTTGAAGCCGGTTCAAACCCGTTCAGACCTGTTTGAACCCGCTTGCCGAAGGTAGGGCGTCACGCTCCCCCCACGCTCCACCCTCCCATGCCCGAAGGTAGGGCGCGCCACTCCGTGCGCGCCGTTCAGAAAACCATTCCGCACTCGCACTCCGCTTGGACTCCCCTCTCCAGGGGTCTGGACCCGTGACACCGTGACAACTCAATAAAGACGGGCCTTTTCTCAAACGCCACCCGTGACACGACCCGTGACATTCAGCCCCGACCCGTGCCAAGTGCA
>JAJPHR010000051.1 GCA_021325145.1 Verrucomicrobiota bacterium
ATGTTCGTCAAGGATGGCAGAACTGCGTGGACGGGCGTGAGGAACTTTCAAGCGCGCAATAATCTTCGCGCCATGAAGCAGGGCGACGAGGTGTTGTTTTATCACAGCGTGAGTGAAAAACAGGTCGTGGGAATCGCCCGCGTGGCGAAGGAAGCCTATGCGGACCCCACCGCCAGGGAAGGGGACTGGTCAGCGGTGGACCTCGAGCCCGAGGTGGCGTTGAAAGAGCCCGTGACGCTCGAAACCATTAAAGCAGATAAAATCCTCAAGGAAATTCCACTCGTGCGACACTCGCGCCTGTCGGTTACGCCATTGGCAGCGGCGGCGTTTGAACGGTTTCTGGAATTGGGAAAGCCGTTACGAAAATAATTCCAGCCAAACCGGCGCGGTGAGCGCCATGCGAATGACGTCCCGCCACTTGTCCTGAATCCGGGTTTCTTCGAGGAAAACGCCCTCCAGTTCAAAACCAAATTTGCCGTTCAGGTTGAGGTTTCGAATATTGATGTCCAGCGAGTGCAGGTAAACCTTTTTGTACTTCCGCACGACGAAAACATGATACAGAAAAAGGAAGGTGGCGCGTTTGCCGATGCCCTTGCCATGCATGTCCGGGTCGCCCACGAGCTTTCGCATCTCCAAACGCCCGGATTCAGGGTCGATGTTTTCGGCGCCAATGATTCCGGCAAAATTCTTTTCGTGAAAAATGGAAAAATACTCGCAATTGGGTGATTGAAAGTAGCGGACCAATTCCTTTTCCGAATCGGGGAACCGGGGGTAAAAGCTTTGGCGGGTGGCGGGCGCGCGAAGCCAGTTCGCGATTTTAGGGATCAGGGCGACATCCATGGGCGTGATAACGACCTGTTGGAGATCAAGCCGCTTCGCTGACGCCCAATCGTCTCGCACGTCCTTGATCGTAAAGATCCGGTTGTAATACTCCACCTGCTTGTCGGCGCCGCTGCCTTTTTGCATCACGTTGTCGAGCAAATGACCGGCGACACTGAGGACGTCCGCCTTGTCCACGCCGTAGTTGATCAACTCATTGTAAAACCCCTTGGCGACGAGCTTGAGCATCTGCTCATGATACTTGCGCATCGCACTCCCGGATTCTTCTTGCTCGGGCATAGGATTTATTTGTAACGGAGGATTGGCGGGAGCGCAACCTTGTGAAAACCCCAAACATCAGAAAAGCTCCCAATAGCAAACTTCAAGCGACCTGGAAGCGCTTGCCAGAACGTTTCTTGGGAGCTAGAGTGTCCATGATTTTGGAAGGGTGGAGAGTCGCTTCCGGCGCGAGCCGGGGGAGGAAAGTCCGAACTCCATAGGGCGCGATGCCGCGTAACCCTTGCCGCAGGGCAGGGGATACACGCGGGAGGAAGGCCGAAATGCCTTTCGACGGAAAGTGCCGCAGAAACTTAAACCGCCGCCGGCTTTAGCTGGCGGTAAGGGTGAAAAGGTGGGGTAAGAGCCCACCGCTCCAAGAGTAATCGCGGAGGCACGGAAAACCCCATCGGGTGCAAGGCCAAATAGGAAACCGAGGAGCGGCCCGCTCCGCGCCTCGTCGAAAGGCGAGGCAGGTTTCGGGTATTGGCTGCTCAGACAAATGATTCTCTCCCTCGCCCTTTAACAGGCGGGGCAGACAAAATTCGGCTTACAGCCCTTCCAAAATCACTCCCTAAGGGAGAAATCGCCAGGCACCAACAACCAAGCTCCAGAAAAACACCAACTCCCAATCACCAACCAGATGGCTTGTTAGTTGGAGTTTGGTGTTTGGAACTTCTCTGGTGTTTGGTTGTTGGTGCTTGGAGGTTGCTTGGCCTCCGCTAAGCCGGGCCATTTTGAAAAGCTTCAGCAACCAATTGCTTCTGCTCCTCCCGATGCGAACTGGCCGAGCCCGTGGCCGGGCTCGCGGACGGCGGACGAAAGATTCCCCGGAATGGAAAGCGGCCAAAAATAATTTCACCCAGTTTAACGCGCATGTAACGCCAGGCGCCCATGTTCTTGGGCTCTTCCTGGACCCAAAATGCCGGGGTGCCCGGACGATAAGCGGCCAGCACAGCCTCCAGCCATTCCGGTTTGAAGGGATAAAGCTGTTCGAGCCGGATAATGGCCACATCATCGCGCTTTAAATCAGCCCGCTTTTTCTCGAGATCATAATAGACCCGGCCGGTGCAAAGCAGGATGCGCTGAATCCTGGCAGCTTCGCCCTCGTCAGGAATGATGCGTTTAAACCCGCCATTCGCGAGATCGGACCGGCCGGATGCAACGTGCGGATCACGCAGCAGTCCCTTGGGCGTCATGATCACCAGGGGCTTGCGCCAGCGCCGGATGACTTGACGGCGAAGGACATGGAAATACTGGGCCGCCGTGGTCGGGTACACCACCTGGATGTTGTGTTCCGCCGCCAGTGCGAGGAAGCGTTCCAACCGGGCGCTCGAATGTTCGGGCCCGCTGCCTTCGAATCCGTGCGGCAGCAACAGCACCAATCCTGAGAGTCGTCGCCATTTATCTTCAGCGCTGGTGATGAATTGGTCGATGATAACCTGCGCGGCATTGGCGAAATCGCCGTATTGAGATTCCCAGAGAATCAACCCATCCGGATAATCCAGGCTATAACCGTAATCAAACCCAAGCACGCCGGCCTCGGACAGAGGGCTGTTGATAATGTCCACCGGCGCCTGGTTGGAACCAAGGTGTTGCAGCGGAATCCATGGGTGGCCGTCTTCGTAATCGTAAAGGATCGCGTGACGCTGGCTGAATGTGCCGCGGCCACTGTCCTGTCCGCTCAGGCGCACACGATGGCCTTCCAGCGCCAGACTGGCGAAGGCCAGCGACTCCGCCGCCGACCAATCAATCGGGTGCCTGCCGTCAGCCATTTCGCGGCGCGTGTTTAAAAAGCGTTGTAATTTTGGATGCGCCCGGAACTCCCGCGGCAACTCCGTTTGTTTCAGCAGCAACGAGGAAGCTTGCTCGGGCGCGATGCCGGTCGGCGGGTCCTGATCAGGCTCGTTTCCGCCGGTGTAACCTTTCCAAACCCCGCGCAGCCCTTCGGTTGGCGGTTGATATCCGGGGCTGGTGGCGACGGACAATTCCTTTTCGAGAATGTCGCGGCGTTGAGCGGCGATGGCGTCGGCTTCTTCGCGCGTAATTTCGTTGAGCTTGAGCAAGTGTTCGAGATACCCCTCCCGCACCGGCTTTCGCTTTTCGATGGCGCGATACAGAGTCGGCTGAGTAAAGGAGGGTTCGTCGCCCTCGTTATGGCCCAGGCGGCGGTACGCATACATGTCGATGATCACGTCCCGCTGAAAGGTCGCCCGAAAGTCCATGGCCAGTCGGACCACTTGGGCGACCGCCTCGGGATCTTCGCCGTTCACATGGAAGATGGGGCCTTGGACCATTTTCGCCACATCGGTGGCGTACACGCTGGATCGGCCTTCCTCGGGGGACGTGGTGAAGCCGATCTGGTTGTTGAGAATGACATGAAGCGTCCCGCCCACGGAATAGCCGGGCAGCCGGTTCAAATTCAACGTTTCCTGAATGATCCCCTCGGCGGCGAAGGCGGCGTCGCCATGAATCAGCAGCGACATGCCCCGCGAGCGCCGGGTGTCCCGGGCGCGGTCCTGCTTCGCGCGCGTCCGGCCAAGCGCGACTGGGTTGACGAATTCCAGATGGCTGGGATTGAAACACAACGAGAGATGGATTTTCCGCCCGGAAGCAGTCTGCCAGTCGCCGCTGTAGCCGAGATGATACTTGACGTCGCCGCGGCCAGTGTAAAGGTGCGGATCGGCATCGGCGAATTCGCGGAAAATTTCACGCGGACTTTTGCCGATGATGTTCGCGAGCACGTTCAAACGCCCGCGATGAGCCATGCCGAGCACGATTTCTTCGATCCCCTGTTCGCCGGCTTTTTCAAGAGCGAGATCCAGCAGCGGAATCAGGCTTTCCGAACCTTCCAGCGAAAACGTTTTCGCGCCGACGAATTTTTTGCGGATGAATTCCTCGAACGTCACCGCATCAGTGAGGCGGGTCAGGATGCGCAGTTGTTCCGGACGGCTCAGTTGCAGGCGGTTTTCGGTCGGCTCCATCCGTTCGCGCAGCCAGCGCCGGATCGCGAGGTCGTCGATGTACGTGTATTGCACCCCGATTGACTGGCAGTAGGTGTTGCGCAATTTCTCGATGATCTGGCGCACCGTCAGCGGCCCCGGGTAGGGCAGGTTATCGGTGAAAACCTGTCGATCAAGATCGGCTTCGCTCAACCCGTGAAAGGCAGGATCGAGTTCGGGCGGGGCAGGGCGGGGTTGCCCCAGCGGATCAATGCGGGCAATCATGTGGCCCCGCACACGATAACTCCGGATCAACTGACTCACGCGGTCCTGAAAATCCGTCGCCCGGGTTTCCGGTCGGGAAAAATCTTTCGAACCGTCACCGGGAACCGGATTAAACAGGGTCGAAGGACGAAAGGACGGGCCAAGTCGAGGCTGAGTCGTCGGAGCCTCGCCGTTTAAAAACGCCCTGAAATAACTCCTCCATTCGGGAGCGACCGAGTTTGGGTCGCGCGAATAGTCGGAGTACAAATCCTCCAGAAACGCCAGGTTGAGGCTGTCGGGCGATTCAGTTGTTTTCATGAATGACTGTAACTTAATTGGATGCGACGCACCGCATTGAGGATTCAAAACCTTAAACCAAAGTTGCGAGCCTGCCTGCGTTATTTGACCTGCAGATTCGAAACCACTTCGCGGACGCCTTCGGTATCCATGGCCAGCGTAATCGCCTTTTGAATGTTTTCCGGGGACGAGGCGGTGCCGGACAATGTAACCAAGCCATCGGTGGTGCTCACCGAAATGCTCAAGGCGGAGAGATCCTTGTCCGCGATCAACTTGCCTTTGATGGTCGCGGTGATGCGCGCGTCCGAGGCCGCATCGGCAATGGCTGTTCCAGCGTCCTGGGCTTTGCGGCGGATCACCCTGCCGCTATTGGCCAATTCGTTTTTGATGTTGTCCGGAGTCAAGCCCCACGAATTGAATTTCTCTCTGGCGGCGCCTCCGGCCTCTTTCGCCCCGGTTTCGATGCGATCCTTCGCCTCCTGGGCGGTCGGATTCCTGCGTTCATCGGCGTAATACCAAATCACCGCCCCGACAATCAAAACTCCGAAGATAAGTCCAAAGAAGAAAGATCTCATACCGTAATTCCGATTAAAGCTAACTGGTCTGGAACGGAAGTCAAACTGTGGTTCAAAAGGAGATGCAAGCGCGGACATTCCCTTCCGCCTGGACGTAGCACGTCAAAGCGGGCAGGAATGTCCGCGCTCCGCCTTCGATGGCTGAAGCACTGGTTCAGACGGAACGCATTGTGACGTGGCGTTGCCTTGACCTTCCCCGCGCTCTGACTGGATAGTATTAAGCATGCAATTGGCCGCGGCACAAACCCGCCAAACCGACGACTCCGCAGGAAGCGGCTTTTCCCGTCCATCTCGAAAGAGCGCCGCACTCGCATTGCTTCTGATTGTTCTCGTTGGCTGGGCTTTCCTCCCGGCCTTGCACAACGGATTCGTGAATTTCGATGACGAGGAATATGTCGTCGGAAACGCGCACGTCAAAGCAGGCTTGACCTGGGACGGTGTGCGGTGGGCTTTCACGAGCACGGCGGCGGGCAATTGGCATCCGCTCACCTGGCTGTCGCACATGCTGGATTGCGAATTGTTCGGGCTGAACCCGTGGGGACATCACTTGACAAGCCTGATGCTGCACGCCGCCAACGCGCTGCTTGTGTTTTTTGTCTTCTCGCGAATGACCGGAGCAATTTGGCGCAGTTTTTTTGTTGCCGCAATTTTCGCCGTGCATCCTTTGCGGGTTGAATCGGTCGCCTGGGCATCGGAGCGCAAGGATGTGCTGAGCCTGCTGTTTTGGATGCTCACGTTGTGGAGTTACTTCCGTTATGCCATTGAGTCCAAAGTCCAGGGTCCAAAGTCCAAGCTCTGGTACGGGCTGGCGCTGTTTTGCTTTGCATTGGGGCTAATGGCAAAGCCCTCTTTGGTGGTGTTGCCGTTGGTTCTATTGTTACTCGATTTCTGGCCCCTCAAGCGCAGTTCTGTTTCCAAACTGTTCCTCGAGAAAGCGCCATTTTTCATCCTCGCCGCCGCGTCGAGTCTCGTGACGTTCTTCGCGCAAAAGCGGGGCGGAGCGGTTGTGGCGATGGATCATTTGCCGTTGAGTGCGCGCTTGGAGAACACGGTCGTTTCGTACGTTCGTTATCTTGGAAAGATATTTTGGCCGGCGGACCTGTCGGTCTTTTACCCGCTGCCGGCTCATTGGCCAATTGGGACGGTCGTGCTCTGCGGCATGCTGTTGCTCGGAATTTCCACGGGCGCTGTGCTCTTGCGCGGGCATCGGCCTTTTTTGGCGGTCGGATGGTTTTGGTTCGTTGGAACGCTCGTGCCGGTGATCGGGTTGGTGCAGGTGGGCGAACAGTCCATGGCCGACCGTTACAGCTACATTTCGGGCCTCGGTGTGCTGCTGATGATTGCCTGGGGCATTCCAGAACTCACCGGATATTTTCGGATTGGACTGGTTGCCAGCGCCACCATGGCGGGAATCATCGCGCTGTGCGCTGCGACGCGCCAGCAAGTCGGCTATTGGAAGGACAGCGAAACGCTCTTCCGTCATGCTCTGGCGGTCAGCGAAGATAACTACGGCGCGCGCGTTGACCTGGGCAACGCGCTGTTGAGCCAGGGACGGACCGACGAGGCCATCCTTCAATTTCGGGAAGCCGTTCGATTAAGGCCGGAACTCCCGCTGCCTCACGACCGTCTGGCCACCGCTCTGCACGCCAGGGGGCGGCTTGATGAGGCCATTGAGCAGTTCGAAGAGATACTGAAACTGAAACCCAGCGAGGCTGCCGCGCACAATGAAATCGGGGCCATCCTTTTTGGCCAGGGGCACTTGAACGAGGCCATCGACCATTATCGCGAAGCGGCCAGGCTGAATCCGAACGCAGCCGCGACCCACTACAATTGGGGCATTGCTTTATGTTACCAGGGCCGCTACAGCGAAGCCGTCGGCCAGTTGGGAGAGGCTGTAGTGTTGGAGCCAGACAATGCCCGCGCACATTATAATCTGGGCATCGCGTTGTCGCGCACTGGCCGCGTGGATGAGGCGATCCGCGAGTTTGGCGCGGCGCTGGTGCTCGAACCAAAGGCGCCGAAAACGCACTACCAACTCGGGCTGGCTTTGACCCAGGCGGGCCGCCGGGAAGAGGCCATTGCGCAATTTCGCGCCGCCTTGACGTTGCAACCGGGCTACGCCGAAGCGGCGAAGGAATTGGAGAAACTTGCCGCGCCTCACTGAAGTGCGGAGCTCTGCGCTCCGCCAATGAGCAAGGCATTTCCATTACTCGGGGATCGCAATTTCAATTGACAAAAATCGCCTGCTAAACAACCTTTGCGCCAGCCTCAGGCTCCGCTCGCAAGAGCAGAGCATCCCACGAGGCTGCGGGGGCCCCGGAGGGGCCCCTCCTTTTAACCAAGTCTTCCACTCCTATTTCGAGTGTAAGGTTTTCAATTCTTCTTCGACCAATCTGCAACTATGAATGCATTTTGTAAAACCCACACGGTTGCCAGTTGGATCTTTCAATTGATTGCGGCCGGCATTTTGTTGCAAACCCTTTTCTTCAAATTCACGGCGGCCCCCGAATCGGTTTACATATTCACGACCCTTGGGATGGAGCCTTGGGGCCGCATCGGCACCGGTGTAGTGGAATTAATCGCATCAGTTCTATTGTTGACGCCCAGAACCGTGCCATGGGGCGCGATGCTGGCGTTGGGTGTCATGAGCGGAGCCATTATGGGCCATCTCACGAAACTGGGCATCGTGGTAATGGACGATGGCGGATTGCTGTTCGCGTTGGCCCTGATCGTGTTCGGCTCCTGCCTGATCGTGCTTTTTCTCCGACGCCGGCAAATCCCGGTCATTGGAACGGCATTTGCGCCCGCTGCATCGGCCAGCCAATCCTTCGACCGCTGAAATCTCTGAACCAGTGCGCCATGTCCCCAACTCCGAACTGCGAATCCATGGAAGACCTGGTGGAGGAATACTACCAGGTGCTCTACCGTTTTGCCTTCAGCTTGAGCCGCAACCCGGTCGATGCCGCCGATCTGACTCAGGAAACCTTCTATATCGCCCAAACCAAGATCCATCAATTGCGCAACCTGGCGAAGGTGAAGACTTGGTTATTCACGACGTTGATGCGTGAATTCCTGCAAAAGCGCCGGCACGAAAAGAAGTTTTCCAAATTCAAATTGGAGGAGGTCGAGGAGGAACTCCCGAACATCACGTCGGATCACGTCGTGCGATTGGATTCCCGGTTTGTCGTGGCTGCGTTGCATTCACTGGATGAAAGTTTCCGCGCGCCGCTCTCGCTGTTTTACCTTGACGGCATTGCGTACAAGGAAATCGCCCGGGTTTTGAAGCTGCCGATTGGCACGGTGATGTCGAGGCTCGCGCGCGGGAAGGAGCAACTCCGGCGCAAGCTGGCCGTGGTGGTGCAGGAACGAGAATGCACTGTCGGGGCAGGGGAGCTGGCCGTGAATGCGGCGTGTTTGAATTGACTTTCCAATTCTGCCGGCGAAGTGCGAGACAAGCTTCAGGCTGCGAACGGCGGTTACGAACTGAATTCACGCGCTCTCATCGAAGGCGGGCAGGCCATCGATGCTCTTTTGGTTTTTGACGGCGCGATATTCTGCCAGCTTCTCCTGACCATGATTGGCCGCCCAACGGTCGAGTGTGTCCCGCTGATTTCGAAAATCGAACATCGGCACCGCGTAGCCGCAGGAAGTTGAAACTCGCGTGATGGTCATGTGAACGAACGCCCGGGTGCCGGGATTTGCCGGAAAGCGGACAGCAAACTCATCAAAGCGGTCGTGCCCGGGGACAATGATCCGGCCGTGTCCGTGCAGTCGGACAATTTTCGGTGGGCCGTCAAACGCGCAGAACATGATTACGATGCGGCCATTCTCACGCAGATGGGCTGCGGTTTCAGCGCCGCTGCCCGTGTAATCCTGATAGACCGCCTCCAACGGCCCGAGAATGCGGAAAGACTCGCCACCCTTGGGAGACACATTGACATGGCCGTCCTCGCAGAGAGGCGCCGTTGCCACAAAGAAAACACGCTGCTGGGCAATCCAGGCCGCAAGTTCAGGATCGATGTTTTCGCATTGCTTGCTCATGAACGCCGCGGTTGAGGGACACGTAACTTTACAGAGCTAGCATAACTGACCGGACCTAACAAGCGCAGTCGCTGGCAACATGTGCCGGAGCGACGAAGCATCGGGCGAGAGGATGTTTCGTTATCCACCCGGCAGAAGTCGCAGCGCCAACGGCTTGATCTAATCGACATGCTTCTCAATGATGCGCCCAGCCAATACGGGCCAGGACGCCTCCTTTTGCACGTCATAAACGAACGGAGCGACACACGTCGAAGGCATGTCGTCGATGATAATATCCGGTTTGGCGCTGAAGCCCTCGAAGAAATCAGCCAGCCGATGAAGCGCCGCGACATTGCGGCAGTAGTCCGCGCCGTTGGTGGACCACAGAAAAAGATGGCAGCCCGCATCCCGCAAGCGTTGCAAACCTTCCCGTGCTCCTTCCAGCAACTTCCCGTTGGCATCCACCAACGTCAGATCGACATCCACAAAAACATTGGCGTTCTTCATCCATGCGACCTTACGTTCTTTCGCTGGCAAGGCCAACTTGGAATCGGGCCCGGCCGGCTGCGCATCTCGCGGCTATGTAGCGACACGCTTCCAACGCGTCAGGGTGGCATTCTGCCGCCGAATTTGGTGCCATTATCGGCGGCCAGGTCCGCTGCAAGGATTTTCCTAATGCCGGCGAAAAAAGCCTCGGCCATTTGTTGATCGCCCTCAGTCGTGAAATGCACCGGATCGGTGAACTTCCGGTGGTCGCCGTCCAAATGAGGATGGGTGTCAACGAAGCAGACTTCCGGATGTTCCTGTGTCAACTGTTCGAGGATCGCGGTCTGAACTTCATTGGCCTTGATCTGCCAGTCGATCAGCGGCGTCGTGCGGCGATAGAAATCAATGACCCGCGAATCGCTCCGCGCATTAATCGCCATGGAATAATCGGCCAGGACAAGACGAATTCGGTTCGTAACCGCGAAGTCGATGAGTTGACGATAGGCGGCGGCGCATTCGGTTTGCAATGCGTTCGTTACCGCCGGGATTCCGGCCAGCTCCACTTTGTGCCGCTGGTTGAACCGAAAAATTTTGAACCCGTATTCGGCTTCACCGAGTAGCTTGAGCGGGCGATCTTTCAGCACGGGCTGATTCCTGGCAAAGGCGCGCGGTAATGATTCCGAAATCAAGTGGAAGCCGTTCAATCCATGATAGGAGAGAATCATGTCCGGCTTCAGCGGGAGAATATCCGTGGCCAGGCGGGCAAGGTTGTTTTTCAAATCGTACGCCGGAATCCCGGCATTGATGACCTCAACGCGTTGGCGCAACTTGAGCCGCTCTTGGATCATCTGCTCCAGCAACTCCGGCCAGGGCCGGTCGTCTGCGGTCACGCCGAGGCCGAAGGTGGTGGATTCGCCCAGGGCCACAATGCGGTACGCGCCGCCTTTTTCTTCGGAGATTTCCGGGCCGCGAAAGCCTTTGCGGTTGATGGTGATTGCGTTTTGAAAATACCTGGCGCGGGTGGCGGGCCGCAAAACAAATGGCAGAACGCTTCGCGGGTCAGGCATGAAAATGGTCCGCGACAAAAAACCATACTGTTCCCGGCATGCGTGCGACCACCGCTCGTAAGCGATGGGATGGCGGCTGCCGATTTCGAATGAATAATATCCGCGGCTCGGGTCGGTCGCCGTCACGGCCAGCCAGCGGATGATTAAATCGGACGCCGGCAGAATGACGACCAGCAAGATCAGGGTATTGATCGCAACCACCCCGAAAGCGCCCAGGCGGAACCAGACCTGGCAAAGGACCAGCAGGCAGAGAAGCACGGCCAACCCGGCATGGAATGCGCCGCGCTGATTCTGCAGGTAACCACCGATCAGCCAAATCCAGCTTCCGCACAAAGCCCACACCATTGCCGGAGCGCGCCAGTTCCGCTTCGCCCCTGCTTCGTCCACTCTGGCCCGCGTCAATCCGACGCAAGCAGCGACCAGCCACCCCAAGGCGCCGTAGTAATTGTCCCAGGCGCGGCTGGCCAGCAGCAAACTGACCGTGGCCAGCGCCGTGCCCAGCCAGACGAGGCGACGACACCAAACGAGGCCTCCGTTTCCACCCCGCATCCCGCTTACCTGCGCAACGGCAATCGCAAAGATAACCAAAACAAGACCAACGATGACTGCCAAGGGTGCCTGGCCCCAAATCGCCATGACCACAGCGCAGCTTGCCAGGAGTAATTGCGCCAGCCCTCGGAGTAGCGCGGCCAGACTCACGACGAAGTTTGTCCTTGTCCCTTCGGCGCTTCGCCAGTTTGGCCGGCCTGCCCCCCAGCGGGCTTGCCCCACTCGTCAAGATCATCCGCCGGCCGCGTTCTTCTGGTGATGGGAAGGCAAAGCGCTATCAGAAGCGTGATGAGACCAGCCCACCAAGCCACCGCAAAGAACAAGGCCAACGTCCCCAACATTAGACAAATCCAAAGTGTTGCTTGAAATCCGCGAGCCCGGACCAGCGGTTCCGGTTCGCGCTGGAGCATCTTGATGGTCAGAACCGATTCGAAGATGCGCCACACGCCGAACAGCAAAGCCGCGATAAGAATAATGTAAACATACGCCGGTGTGCTTCCACCGGTTTTCACCGCGAACCCTTTTTCCGGCTGGACGGTGAGTTGCCAAAGAATGCCGGCTTCTCCAAGCAACGGGGCATCGCTCACATTGGAGAGCAGCCGGGGAACTGCCAGCACGCCGTTCGGAAGCTCCCAGACCGTGGCCAGCATTTCAGCCGCCAGCGGATAGGCGCGATCAAAGCGCCCATTCTTCCGGGCAGCGCCAATTCCAAACGCGCAAGCGGCGACCCCATAACCGCCCACGACCGGGCCGGCATCAACATCCATCATCCAGTCACCCCTCGGCACATCCTTCGCATGCTCGCGATAACCGGCTGCGGTAATGCGCTCCTGCCAGAAGAATTTGTCATAGGCCTGATACCACTGTTTCGCTTGGGCCGGCCACAGCTCCGGAGCAGTCAGGCACATGTAGGAGTTGCCGCAACCGCGCGCGTCATTGTGCGGACGTCCCGTCTTGGCATCGGCGGAGTATGGCGGTAATTGGTGGCGGCTGGCTTTGCCACCGATGAATGCCCGCACGGACCGGGCGACAAACTTGGAGTGATCGGTTCCCAGCACCGCGTCGGCCCGCCGGATGCAATAAATGGCAGCCATGACGTCGCCCGGGTAGCACTCCCCCGGATAATCATCGAGCAACCCGCTGGGACTGGCGTCCAGTTCTTCGGCAAACGTCTCGACCTGGTCGCGCAACAATTCGAGATGCGCGCCATCATGCAGCAACTTTTCCCGACTGGTCAGCGCGGCAATCACGAGCATCCGGTAAAAGACGTTCTCGCGATGCAGATAGTCGTCGCCCCAGTGCTTCTTCACCCAGGCGGCATGTCTTGGATCAATGACCAACTCGGAAGCGGCCATAATGGCGTCTTTAGAAAAAACCTTCGGCTCCATGCCGGGCGTGTGGTCGCCCGCATCCCAGGCATCTTGCAAATTCTCCATCGCCCAAAGGTAAAACACCGAACCGAACAGCGGCCATTCCGTGCCGGAAATATTGTTGGTCGAAAGGTCCTCGGGTTTGCCGCTGGCCACCCGCTCCCGAGCCCAGGCCGCGTACCGCGGCGTCAAATTGCGCTGGAGCCGCCAGGCGGCTTTGGGGATGCCCGGCCGTTGGAGAGCTGAATCCTGCAGGCTCAAAAAGGCGCGGCCAGCCGGGTAAATGAAAAACAACGCCGCCAGCACCGCCAAAACAACCGAGTTGATGCAAATAATTTTGCGAATCATGTTTGAGGCCGACGTGAGGCTTCGAATCGATTTCACCTCCCATCCCCGCGTCATAAGTCGCTTCGCGTGGCGGCGTGCAGAGGACTGCCGCCCTGCCATCGTGCCGGTAGGGCGCGCGCTCCCGTGCGCGCCGCACGTGTGTCCAAAGCGCACTTAATTATGACGCTGCGTATGGCCTGTCCCGAATCTATCCTTCCGCCCGCCTCGAATCAAGAACCGCGATTGCATTTGCGCTCGGCTTTCGTTCCGAGCACCATTGTCCGCGTAGTGAAACACTTCAAAGCCATTGCCGCCATGTCCGAGAACCGTGTGATCGGTGAGGGCAGCCGAATTCCCTGGCATTTGCCGGAAGATTTCAAGTGGTTCAAGAAAATGACGACGGGACAGGTAATCGTAATGGGACGCAAGACCTTTGAGTCCATCGGCAGGCCGCTGCCCAACCGCGAAACCATCGTTCTGAGCCGTTCCAATTTCCAATATCCAGGCGTGCGCGTTATCACCGGGCTGGCCGAGCTCGACCCAGCCCGCGAAACCCGCAACGTCTTTATTTGTGGCGGCGCGCAGATTTACGAGCAGGCCCTGCTGCTGTGTTCGGATTTGTACCTCACGCTCGTCAAGCGTGTGGTTGCCGGTGACGTGTTTTTCCCGCGTTTCGAAGATCGCTTTCGATTATTCGAAGAGATACAGGATGGTCCGGACTTTAAAATCCTCCACTACCGCAATCCTGATTTGACTTGAAGGAAAACTGCGATCTCAGCTTGCGGCGCGGCGCTTTGAACCGGCACGGCGGGGCTTCATGGTTTGCATCGCGCGGGTGTTGCGGACTTTTCGAAGCCGCTTGGCGCCGGTTTTTAACAGAAACTCCAGTTCGGTTTTTTTGATTTCCACCTGCCGGTTGAGCGATTCAAGCCGGTCTCTTAATTGCCCTTTGGCCTCGTCCAGTTCCTGCTGAATGGTGCGGGCGCTGGATCGCACCAGGGCAACGCCTGAATGGTGACCCACTTCCAGGCCGCTCCCGCCGATGCGCACGGGAAATTCGTCTTCAGCAAAACCCGAACCGCGATATTTCAAAACCCGAAGACTGCGCGAACTGGTCGATTTGCCCGGGTGATGTTGCAGGTTCACCACGCAATCGGCCATGAATTGCATAAAGCTGTGCCGCTGGGAAGTGAATGGATCATCATTCTCCACCTGAGCGGTGACGATCGCGGTGAGGTCGGCCTCCAGCAGCCAATCGCGGACACGAAACATCTCATGGCGTTCCGCCGTCCGGTCGCCCAACAGGGACAGCAAGGCATCCAACGAGTCAAACACGATCCTCCGCGCGCCAACTTCGCCGCTCACGAGCTTGATCCCAGCCAGCATACCGGTCAGATAAAGCTCAATCGACTTCAGCGCGCTTGGACGGATGCGCGCATCGAGAATGACCAGCTTATCCTTCTCCAGTTCACCCAGGTTCCAGCCGAACGCCGCCGCGTCCTCGATGAGTTGGCGCGGGCTTTCCTGGAAGGTCACCAGAATGCCCGGCTCGCCACGCGACGCTCCCGTCACGAGGGTCTGAAGCGCGAAGACAGTTTTCCCGGAGCCGGGACCGCCCATGACCAGCGTAGTTCGGTCCTCGGGCAGACCGCCGCCGGTGATGTCGTCGAAGCCTTGGATACCTGTCGCTACTTTCGTCAACCCGCCACGCTTTTTAGTGTGCAGCATATTGGGGCCTCATGGTCAGGGGAAGAACGCGAAATGACAAGAGCCAAATCAAGATGTTGTTCACCAGTTATTCACCGTCCAAAGCCGGGGCTCCATGGCGCAGATTGCCAAGCTGTGATTTAGGGCGACGGATCCTTGGGAGAACGCCGCGGTTCGACTCCTCGCGCCGGCGGCGCGTTGGTTTTGTGCGTCTTAAATGCCGAGCGCAGGAGCCAATGGTGCTTGAGTCCCTGGATAAATTGATCGCTGTGCACCACTACATCGGAAAGGTGAGTGAGGATGTTGGTATTGACCTGCACCTGGTTATTCAAGTTACTTGTAATGTTGGCGAGGCTGTCGAGGGAGCGGCTCAGTTCATCCGCCAGGTTCGCGAGATTCGTATTGGCGTTGATGAGGGTCGCGTTGGCATTGGTCAGCGCCAAGTCCAATTGCGCGTGCGTGTTTGTCGGTATCAACCATTCCCCCAACGATCCCTCCGGGTTGCGCAATTGCGCGGTGATGGTGTTCAGATTGCTGACCATGGGCCGCGCATTTTCGGCCACCACGTTCAGGTTCGAGGTCAGCGCCGTGCTGTTCGACAAAACACGGGAGAGATCGTTGGTGAGCCGGAGAAAATTCGGCAACGCAACTTCGACCTGTGATACCAGGCGTTCGGCCCGTTCACTGAGCGCAGGTGATTCGTCGGTCGGCATTCTGTAGATGTTTGTTTTGGCAAAAAAATCAAAAACGGCGGTCTGGTCGTTCCAGACGCCGGTGATTTGCTTCCCCTCTTTGCCGCGCATATCGATCACTCGAATGTATTTTTTATAGGCCGCCACTTGTTGGAGCAGCTCCGGGGAGAGTGGCTGCAAGGCTTTGATCACACGATTTGTGCCCGTGGCATCATAGATTTCCTCGGCCAGCTTCCATTTGCCCAACTCCGGCAGGTTATGTGCTTCAGTTATCGAAATGTTCTGGAGGGGATTGAACAAATAAATCGGGTAACCATTCGTGCCCTTGGTAACCTCCACCACTCGTTTGCCGAGCAAATCCGCCGAGGTGAGTTGCGCGCGCGAACCTTGAGTCCAGAGATAGCCGATATATTTGTGCGCCTGGGTGTTTTTGACGTCGAATTGCAAATAGACGTTGTGTTCCCAGTCATCGGCCGGCGCCGCGGTTACCTCGGTGATCTCGCCGACATCGAATCCCATCATTTGGACTGGATCGCCGGGTTTCAAACCCGTTGCGCGATCGGCCCAGATGTAAAAAGGCGCCTTGGCTTCGAACCACCCTTTACGTTCGGCAGTCTTATACAAATAATATCCAAAGCCGAACAAGAGCAGCAGCGTTGCAAGCAACACGAACCAGCCTACCGCCCTTTCCATGCGATTGAGCCGGGTGCGTAATTGAGGGGTAAGATCCTGCAGTGCCATGGTGCGTTAATTCTTCGTGGTGCCTTCCGCCAACAGTTCCCTGACCAGCGCCTCCGTGTGGTGTTCCAATTCACGCGCGCCACCCACCTCGAAAAAGCGTTTGTTTTGCAAAAAAGCGAAACGGCTTGCCCGCTCGCGCCAGGGACGCAAATCTTCTGCCGTAACCACCAGCGTAACAGGGCGTCCTTCCATGATGCCCTTCCCGGTCGAGAGTTGTTGAAGAATGTTCATCCACCAATTGAGTTCCCGCAGATCAACGCCCCCGAGCGGATTGTCCAGCAACAGCACCTCCGGCTGCAATGCCAGCGCCCGCGCCAAGCCGGCGCGCTTCTGCAGGTTGCGTCCCAGATTGATCGCCGTCACGTCGGCGCGATGCATTAGCTCGGTCAATTCCAGCAGCGCATTCACACGCTTTTCCAACTCATGCCAGTCGGCGTGCTTGTGGTAGCGGAACGGCAGGGCGATGTTTTCCCGCACGGTCAGGTTGTGAAGCAAATGCCCATCCTCGAAGACGAGTCCAATGCGCAGGCGTTCCTTCAACAGTTCGCCTTCGAAAATCGGCATCTCGAAATCGAAGAGCCGGTAGCAGCCCGCTTGCGGCGGAGTCAAACCCGCGGTCATGAACAACAAGTCGCTTTTGCCCGAGCCATGCATGCCGCCGACGGCCCAGAAGTCTCCCTTGCGGACCGTCCAGTTTACATCCTCCAGCACCAGGTCTTGCAGATCACGCAAGGAACCCACGGCAACACCGGTCATTTCGATGACCGCCGGGGCTGAATGGCTGGTTGGCTGTTCCATTTAAACCGCAAGATAAAGGATGATGAACAAAGCGTCGATCAGCACACAAGCGACGACGCTTTGCGCGACGGCACGAACGGTGGCGCGCGAAATCTCATCCAACCGCAATGGTTGCGCCAGTCCGTGATAGCAGGTAATGACCGCGATCGCCACGCCGAAAAATGCCGACTTCAATGCCAGGGTCGCGAAATCCAGCCAGGTAAGGGATTGGGCGAGTTGGTTGAAGTAATCACCCGGCCGCAAGGGAACGTTCTGCAAAAAAGCCCAAAGATAGCCGCTGACCAGCGAGCCGATGATGAAATAGACCGCGAGCGCAAAAATTCCAACGGCCATTCCGATGACCCGGGGCACCACGAGGTAATGGACAGGATCGATGCCCAGCGCTTCGAGTGCTTCCACCTCGCCGAGCGCGCGCGCGGTTCCCAATTCGATGACATTCGCCGTGCCCGAGCGTGAAAGCACCAGCAGCGCCGTCACCAGCGGGCCCAATTCCCGCACCACCACCAGCACCATCACCGGCCCGAGGAACCGTGTCGCTCCCACTTTCGAAGCCCAGGAGACGGTTTCTCCGATGACCACGAGACCGAGAACCAGGGAAACAAACACGAACATCGGCACCAGGCGTACGCCGGATCGTGCCAACTCCTGGAACGCCAGCGGCATCGTGACCGAACGCGCCGTGCGCAATTTTCTGACCATCACTCCCATGGTTATCAAGGCGAACGCCCCGATGCCTTGAATGGTCAAAAAGAAGAGGAAGAATTTGCGCCCGATAAAATTCGTGTATGATCGCGGCAACGGCGCCTGCAGGAGGAAACTGAAACGCGATGCCGGCGCAGGTGTTCCACTCACGTGTTCTTCCACGCCGCCAAAGTACGGGTTTTAACCCGGTGGGTCAAAGGGGTTTTTCCCCATCGGTTTGCATCGCGCAACTCCCTCCTCAATAAATCATAGCCGCCGGATTTTCATCAATCGCGTGACAACTGACCCGCCTTGGCTTTAGATTAACGGTTCGTCGATGAAGAACATTGTTTATTTCGATCTCGAAACCCAGAAGTCCGCCGATGAAGTCGGCGGCTGGGACAAGATCAGCGCCATGCGCATGAGCATCGGGGTCACCTTCAGCACCGCGCGGGGCGATTACCGGATTTATGGCGAGAAACAGGTGGATGATCTCATCAAGGAACTTCAGCGCGCGGACCTCGTCGTCGGCTTCAACCATTTGCGCTTTGATTACGAGGTGCTTCACGGTTACACCCCGCTGGATTTGCGGCAGCTTCCCACGCTGGATATGATGGTCGAGTTGCAGAACACGCTGCAACACCGGCTTTCGCTCGATTCCATCGCCGTGGCCACCTTCGGTGTGGAAAAAACCGCCGAAGGCATGCAGGCCATCCAATGGTTTCGCGAGGGGAGGCTTTTGGAGATTGCCGAGTATTGCTGCTACGACGTGAAACTCACCAAACTTGTCCACGAACACGGCGTCGCGCACAAACAGGTCCATTACCTGAACAAGTTCGGCAAGAAGCTTACTGTCCCGGTGAAGTGGTGAGGATATCAAGTGTCAACCACAACCCGGGTCTCGTTTACAGCATACAGGAGTGCGCCCATCCCGGGCGCAGCAACCCACTAGCGACGTTGCGCACTCGAATTAATCCTTAACGGTGCAATTGTTCTGGGGAACATACGCACGCCGCGTGTTCCGATTGGCCCCTCGCCGGTTGAATCCTTGCACTTTTACACGATGCTGCGTCCGCGGACGGGCGCACTCCGCTTAAAAACGCGCCTGCGCCACACTACTCCGCCCTGGACCGGAACGAATCGCGACCTGCATTAATCGTGGCCGGCCTGAGCGAGGCCGGTCCTTGAGGCTGGCGACATCGCGCGACTCCTGATAACGCCGCACGAGGTAATAAACCGACCGAAGACTCAGCCCGGTGGTTTGCGCGGCGGCGGCGAAGCATTGGCCCCTCGCCACCAGCAGAACCGCCTGGACGCGCCGAAAGAGCCTCGCTTCGGCCACTTCGGTCAGGGCAAGAGAGAGGCATTGGCGGTCGCGTTCGTCAAACTCAACTCCATTACGCAAAAAGGTGTTCATATATTTCACCTCAAAAGAGCCCAAAGTAATTCAGCCCTCGGGCATTTCACGGCGCTTACTTCGACTGCGGGCTTATCTTCTCACCTGCGCCGGTCGAAGCTGCCATGGCCGCGGCATTGGTAGCGAAGCGCTCCACTTGCATTGTCCTTTTTTCGGCTGCAATCGACTGGCCAAACCTCCGGTTTAGTTCCGAAATCTCAGTGTAATTCAACTCGATTCCCGGCAGGCTGGGGATTTGCTCCCACACCGACTCGGGAAACTTCTCAGGTTCAGTCAGCAGGGGAGTCACCGCGCCGGTGACCATCAAGGACATCATGGTGACAAGGGTGATCGCTTTCATAATGGCAATAATATAGTTTAATTGAGTGTAATGAGCTTGGTCAGAATGTTCCAATTCGATGGGCTACTCTTAAATCAACGACATCCCGTGAGGCACCTTAACAAGGATTGTGCCGGCGATTTTGTCATGCCAGGACCGTTTCTCGCGGCTTAGCCCCGCCCAAAGGAAGCCCAACCCGAGCACGGCGGCGGAGAGGACCGAAGCCAGGGCGCGGATGAGCGCGACGGCAAAATCCAGCGGCTGGCCATCCACGCGTACTATTTTGATGCCCGTGACGATGCCGCCCACAGTCGTGCCCTTCCAAGTCCATAGCACGACGTGGTAAGCCAGCCACAGCAACAGGAATGGCAGCGGACCCGCATGGCCAAGCGGATTGTGCAGCAGCGCCATGGGTGCGAGAAACACGACGAAATCAAGACCGACCGCGCAGAGCCGGATCCAAAAGCCGGCGCGCGGCCAAAGGGTAGGATCAAGCGCGGTTGCGGGCGCGACAGTAGTCGGCGAGCTGCCGGGATCGGCCGGCGCTGAGGCCGTGCCGGCGAAAGCAGCGGGTTGGTACGGCGCGGGAGTTGGGGGCTGGGTTTTGGCCCGCTCATCACGGAATTTTTGAATAATGGTCATGGCAACCGCGCCGAGCCCGAAGAGGCCGGTGAAACCCCAAGTGACAAACCCAAGGATGGGCACCGTGTAAAGCAGGTAGAAAATGGCGGTGCCGAGAAGCAGGGCAAACGCGGGGGCTCGAAGGAAGTCCAGGTGGGCCTGCCGCCCAAGTTGTTGGCCGACGTAGCGATAGATCGTGACTTTGCCGAAGAGAAATGCCACCACGAGCGCCGCGAGCAAAAACGGCACGACAACAATTCCGATCATGGAGATGATCAACAAGAACGTGAGCAGGCCGACCAGCAATTTCATAAGAATGCCGGCAAAAAGCGAACCGATGGGCTGACGCTCGACGGTATCCACACAGGCCTGTAGCGGGCGCGGAAACAGGACGAGCAGGAGGAGATTGATGAGCAGGAACAGGCCGGCCACGACCCAGGCCCACTTCACGAATGGCAGGGGACGCCCGAGCAGCAGGCCGTCGGTGATCCACTCCGTCACGCCGCCCAGGCCGGGAATTCTGCCGGGATCTATTACCGTCGGGGTACGGTGTATCTTTGCCCCGGGAGCACGCTGCAGGTGTCCGCCCACTACAACTATCTCGCCGTCAACCTCCGCCTGGGGACCAAGTTCAACCGAACCCAGGACGACGACCAAGTCGTGTTTGACGGTTCCGTTGATTTTTGCGTCCCCGCAAATGGTGACCGAATCATGGGTTTGAACACCATCGATCTTCGTCGTTCCTTTCAGAACCACAGCATCGCCATGATTCGTCACTCCTGCATCGACGACAAAATCGGAGAAAATAACCGGATGGTTCTCATGCCGGTTGCTGCGCCAGTCTTGGTCTGGTTCCGCTTGGTCCGGAGCTTCCGGGGGCGCGGGAAGGGCGGGAAGGGCGGGTGCAGCGGCGTTGGTGACGTCATTGGTGGCTTCAGGGGTGACCGGTGCGGGCGGTTCCTGGCGGGCAAAAGCGGACGCGCAGAGCGCGAGCGCAAGCATGGCGGCGAGCAGACCGCCACCGCGAGTGTGGAGTTTCAAACGGGCGTAGTTCTGGTTGAGTGGATTTTGCATTTTAGAGGCTGGGATTTCTCCCCGTGGCGAGCCGGTAACACAAAGTGCCCAGGCCGACGGTGGCGAGGTAAAGCGCGGCGATGATGGAAACGCCGGCCACTATATACTCCGTTTTAATTGAGCTGACCACGAGCTGGAGGGCGCTCATCAGTGTGGCAACCAGCGTCCAAACCGGTTTGAGGAAGGACAAGTTGCCGGTCATCTGGCCGGTCAAGTTACCCGTGGTGGCAGAAACAGCATCGCTGAAATACCAGGCGGTTCCCAATACCGCCGCGAGCAATACGAAAGAGAGTATTTGCATTCCGCGCGGCCATTCGAGCCAGGGACTGCGCCACCAGACTTTTGCGTTTTGGGCGGCAATTCTTCGCATCACGTCCGGGATGAGATTTTCCGGCGCTCGCAACTCGGGAAGCGCGCGCAGGCGCTCACCGATCAATCGTTCGAGGTTTTTGTCAGGTTCCTGGTTCATAGCACGCATCCCATCAACTTCCGTCCCGTCTGGGGCGGGGGCGGCGGCGGAAACGCCGGGACGACGTCGCCTTGGGGAGTAAGTTTCAATTTTTGTCGCAAGGCTTCGCGGCCGCGATGAATGTCGGTCTTCACTTTGCCGAGCGAGACGCCAAGCTGCCGGGCGATGTCTTCGTAGCTCATTTCTTCGAAATGATAGAGCACCAACGGCACGCGCTGGGTGGCCGGGAGTTTTTGCAACGCGGCTTCGAGTGCCTGCTGCTGCTGCGCGTCGTCGGAGGGCAGCCCGGCGGGTTCCGGGGCCGGAAGCGTTTCGGAAAAGTCCTCGGATTCTTCGCCTGCGAACATTTCCGAGAAGAACCGCCAGCGCGAGCGGTAGCGGGACAGATGGTTGAGGCAGAGGTTGGTGGTGACGGCGCGCAACCACCCGCTGCGCCGGACGTTGGTTGACAATTCGGCGAAGCGCTCGAATGCCCGGAGGAAAACCTCCTGCGAGATGTCCGCCGCGTCCGCCTCATTGCCGAGCAGGCGCAAGGCAGTGGAAAAAACCATGTTTTGATGGTTCCGCATAAATTCTTCAAATTCGCCGGAATTCGTCATTCGCTGAGCTGACCAATCTCAGACTCATCTTACTGAGACGACACGGGAGCGACAGAAAAGTTTCAGCTATTTGGAGGGCGGAGGCGAAGCGCCAAAGTCCAAGCACCAAGCTGCAGATAAGCTCCAAACATCAAGCGCCCAAAATCGAGCGGCGCAATAATCGTTTGGTCCTTGGAATTTGGTGTTTTCTGGAGCTTGGATCTTGATTTTTGGTGTTTCCGCTGCCAGCGGTGGTGCCCAGAAGGATCGTACAGCCTACTCGGCAGCGGCGGTCACCACTTCAAAACGGGCGGGAAATATTCGTTGATGAGATCGTCGTAGAAGGGACGCAACTCTTTGAGGTTCGGGCGTTGGGCGCTCTTGGTGTAGAGGTCGTAGGGATTGAAGGCCTGGACCCACTTGAGCATCTCCCGATCCTGATCATTCAACAGATAGCTGTATTCGCCTTCGCGATGCCACGGATAAAAGGAATGGTAGCGGACCATGTAGAGCGCTTCCTTGGGCAGATAATCCTTCACCACGTGATATAGATATTCGTCGTGACCCCAGGAGAGTTGGACATTGTCCAAACCGCAATGCTCCCCGTAAACCCCGAGCCGGCTGGTGAAACGCGGATTTTGGCTGTCCGGGTTGTCGGCAAAAAAGTTGGGAAACACGATCTTGTCCGAATACGCCGCGCCGACGGGGAAGGTGTCGCCGACGACAGCCCATTGCGGTTCACCGAAGAGGCAAAGAATCTTGCCCAGATCATGAATGAAACCGGTGAGGATGAACCAACGCGGGTGGCCGTCCTTGCGAATCTGCTCCGCGGTTTGCAACAGGTGTTCCAGTTGCGAGAGGTCCGTGTCCGGATCGCTGTCATCGACGAGCGTGTTGAGGAATTCGAGGGCTTCCCACATGCCCATCTGGCGGCGGCTCAAGCTGAGGAATTCGCGCCGCTTTTGCTGGACGAAATCGAAGGTCTGATGGCGGTGGTTGAGGCGGTAAAACTCGCGGACGCTGGGGCGGGCGGTCTTCTCGTAATCGCGGAACTGCTCCTTCTTCTTCCCGGGATTCGGACCCACGAGACCGGGTTCGGGATAGCGTTCCTTGAGGAAATCCTCCCACTCCTCGAGGCTCTCCAAAGGTGCGTTTGTCGGATTGTGTGCGGTCGCCATATCGTTCTGAGTCGGTTCGTTAAAAGCTATAAATGACTGAATGGACTATCGTTCGGCGAGGGGATTGACGCAAGGGAAATTGGGAGCGCAAAATGAATGAGAACCACAGAGGCACAAAGGCATAAAGAGGGGAAAGGGCGCTGCCCGCCAAGGCAAGGCGTGGTTCATTCCCACGCTTTCAACTGCAGTTTTCGCGATTTCCGGAGCGGGAAGGGCGCGCGTCCCGAATGAACACCGCGCAACCAGGATAAAACATGCGCGCGTCCTGGAGGGATTCGAGGGCGTGCAGGGGAAAGAACCAGCCAGCCGCCATGAATTGCTCCGCGGCGACCTGCTTCAGGTATTCATGCCAGCGCACCACAGCCCCACGGATGGCGGGCAGATACTGCTCCGACCAGGATTTGTGCCGGCGATACTGCAAGGTGACAAAAGCCACCCCAAGCGCCCTTTCGTGCGGCCGCAAGGCGAGGCTTTCAGTGGCTTCGCAAGCGTCCGTCAGGGCTGCGTCGATGCGGCTCATGCCTTTGGCGATCGGCTCGTTGAGCGGAAGTCCGATCCGCTTTGCTCCACAGAAATAGTCGGTTTCCTTCAATCGGAAATAAAGATCGCACCGGACGGTTTGACCAGCTCCGTTGGCGGATGCGCCGGCGCTGTCGGCCTCGATTCTTCGCGCGCGGTAATCCTCGACGGCAATCCCGGAAGCCTGCCAGGCGGCGGAGGTGAAAACCGCGAGGGCGGGCCTTTTGCCACCCGCCCAGTGAGCGTTGCGATATTGCCGGATGTCCGCGTATTTGACCGTCATCCAATGCCAGTTGGCGAGCAGGCCCCAGAGTGGATTGGATTCGGCACCGGGAATAATGTGCTTCAAAACCTCTTTTTCGCTCGGGGGCGGCTCGGAGGCGCTGATAAGGTCAATGGCTGCCGACATGGGGGAAACGTCTAAATTTTAGACAGATTATAACAGTTCATGTTCCACATTACACATTGGAGGCAGCCTGAACGGGCCACATCTCATTATTGCAAACCGCAAAGGTTTCGCAGCAGTTTTCTTGCCATGGCCTGCTGGCCGTCCGTTCCCACGACATAGAGCGATGGCAATGGCAAGCTGCGCTTGCGCCTTGAGGTGCCCTGGCACCGTCCCTTTGTTGTTTGCGTCCCCGGACTGGTTCTGCTATCCCAAAGGCCCGATGACTAAAGCCGCGCGCGCGGGCGTCCAACCATAAATGGCTGCATCTGTATCCTCCTTGGTCCGGGTGACCGTGGATGGCAAATTCTTTCGTCTCGGCGACCGGAAGTTTTGGCCCAAAGGGGTGTCGTACGGTCCGTTCGCTCCGAATGGCGACGGCGACAATTTCGCCACCCGTGAACAGACGGCGCATGATTTCGCCCAAATCCGCGAGTTGAACGCCAACCTGGTTCGCGTCTATCATGTCCCGCCCCGCTGGTTCCTCGACTTGGCCTCCGAACACGGTTTGCGCGTGCTCGTGGACATTCCCTGGAACAAGCACCTGTGCTTCCTCGATTCGTGGAAGCGCCGGGCCGAAGCGCGCGACGCCATCCGGCAGGCGGTCCAGGCTTGCGCCCGGCATCCGGCGGTTTTTGCCTTCAGCGTGGCCAATGAAATCCCGCCCGACATCGTCCGCTGGAGCGGCGCCCGGGCCGTCGCCAATTTCATCGATGAACTTGTCGCCGACGCCAAGCGGATCGATCCCGATTGCCTCTGCACGTTCACCAATTTCCCGCCCACGGAGTTTCTCCGTCCGCAAAACCTGGATTTCGTCTGTTTCAACGTCTATCTCCACCATCGCCAGCCGTTCAAAAACTATCTCGCCCGCCTGCAGATGATCGCCGACGCCAAACCGCTGGTGCTGGGCGAATTCGGCATCGATTCGAGCCGCGAGGGTGAGGACCAGAAATGCGAAATCCTCTCGTGGCAAATCGAGACGGCGTTTCGCGCCGGCTTGGCGGGGACGGTTGTCTTCAGCTATACGGACGATTGGTGGCACAGCGGCCGGCAGATTGAAGATTGGACCATGGGCCTGACGACGCGCGACCGCCAGCGCAAGGATTCCTTTCGCGCCGTGCAGAAGATGTTCGGCCAGGCACCCTATTTTCCGCTCGAACGGCAGCCGAAGGTTTCCGTTATTGTGGCGAGCTACGATGGGGGCCGCACCTTGCGCGCCTGCCTGGATTCGCTCGAACGCCTGAACTACCCCGATTACGAGGTGATCCTCGTCGATGATGGTTCCACCGACGACACTCCGCGCATCGCGCTGGCGCATCCGCAGATGCGTTACATTCGTCATTCAAAGAATCTCGGCCTGTCGGTGGCCCGCAACACCGGGATTGCCGCCGCCAAAGGGGAGATTGTCGCTTTCACAGACTCAGACTGCCGTGCCGACGAGGACTGGCTCTACTACCTGGTGGACGATTTGCTGGACAGCGATTTTGCCGGCATCGGCGGCCACAATCTGCCGCCGCCGGAGGATTCGAGCGTGGCTGCCGCCGTGCTGGTTTCTCCCGGCGGGCCGGCGCATGTGATGTTGACCGACCGTCGCGCGGAGCATGTCCCAGGCTGCAACATGGCGTTTTACAAATGGGCCTTGGAGGAGATCAACTGTTTCGATCCGATATTCACAAAGGCGGGCGACGATGTGGACTTGTGCTGGCGCTTGCAGCAGCGCGGCTTCAAGATCGGCTTCTCTCCCGCCGGGTTCGTCTGGCACTACCGCCGTTCGACGGTCGCGGCGTATTTGAAGCAGCAAAGCGGTTACGGGCGAGCCGAGGCTTTGCTGGTGCAGAAACATCCGGAGAATTTCAGCGCGATGGGCGGCGGCATCTGGCGCGGCCGCATCTACGCTTCATCCAAGCAGGGCATCATCATGCGCCGGCCCATCGTTTATCATGGTGCGTTTGGCAGCAGCATGTTCCAGACGCTGTACACCTCCCAACCGCTCGGGTTTCTCTCGCTCTTCAGCAGTCTCGAATTTCATGTTGCGGTCACGCTGCCGTTGCTGGTGCTCTCCTCCACATTCCATTGGCTGCTGCCGCTGGCGATTGCGATGATGGCGATGTCGATCGGGGTCTGCGTGACGGCGGGTTTTCAGGCGGAGCTGCCGCGCAACAAATATCGCTGGTGGTCCCGGCCGATGGTCGCGCTGCTTTTCTTTCTGCAACCGATTGTGCGCGGTTGGGCCCGTTACCGCGGGCAATTAGTTTCTTCCTCCGAAAGTTCCGCGAAGGAAACGCTCGATTCCCTGGCCATCCAGGGCAGCCCGCATTCACTCGATGAAGTCTGTTACTGGTCCAATCAGCCGGTGGACCGCATCTCTTTTGTCAGCAGCATCCTTGAATCACTGGACGAGCAAGGCTGGCCCAACCAGTCCGACATCGGGTGGAGCGGATACGACCTGGAAATTTTCGGCAACCGTTGGGTGTATTTGCAACTGACAACGGTGGCGGAAGACTATCCCAAAGGCGCGCGACAGTTGCGCTGCCGGCTTGGCACGAGTTGGTCACTCCAGGCCAAGGCGGCTTTTTGGGCGGCGCTGGGTTTTGAATTGCTCGTCTGCGGCATCGTCGCCAAGTGGCTGCCGTTGCTCTGGCTGCTCCTGCTGACCATCCCGTTGTTTGCGTGGTTCCTCGCGCGCGAAAAGCGCAGCGTTCAAAGCATGACGGTGATCCTGCTGGACCAGGTGGCCAAACGGTGGAACCTCACCAAAGTGGATGAAACGGCCAAGCCGTAATAATGCGCGTTTACGGGAGTGAGCGCGCTATACTCCGGCGGCCTTCGGTTCGGGACAGAGTCCCGGGAAAAACTGATGCGCGCAACCGGGGCAGATGCCGTGACTGAAGTTGGCGTTCGAGTGATCGCGAATGAATAGTTCGATTTGCTGCCAATAGCCCTTGTCATCGCGGATTTTCTTGCAATGGGCGCAAATGGGCAGCAGGCCACCCAGCGTTTTGATTTTGGCCATGGCGTCCGTGAGTTCGTGATTGGCGGCTTCCAACTTGGTGTTGGTCTCTTGCAGCACCTTGGTTCGTTCCGCGACCAGCTTTTCCAGGTGATCAAGCTTGAGTTTCATGCCCTGGAGCAAGCGCCATTTCTCGGTCAGCGCTTCGGCGAGTTGCATCACCTCCATCGTTTCAAAAGGCTTCTTGAGCACGAGCAACTGATCGGAGTGTCCCAAGGTGGCCGCCATCTGCTCCCAGGAATAATCTGAGTACGCGGTGCAAATGACCACTTGCAGGTCGGGATGCGCCTCCCACAAGTGTTTGGTCGTTTCCACCCCGTCCCAACCTGGCGGCATTCGCACATCGACGAAAGCCATGGCATGCGGGTGTCCTTTTCGCAGGGCGTCTTGAATCAGCTCGAGACCCTGCCGGCCCTGGTAGGCTGAATCGATCTCGAAAGGCAATTGGGTCGCTGCGGCAGCCTTGGGCGCACCGGGTTCGTCGAATAACGCCGCCGCTTCGTTTTCGATTGTCGCCGCGCCTTGGCTTCCACCCGGGCACAGGATCTTCTTAAAATCGTCATGGATGGCGCGATTGTCATCAATCACGAGGATGCGGGGATTTCGTTCGAGTTCGGAGCCGATCATACGCTTGTAGTTTTAGGTTCAACGGGTAATTCGAGAGTGAACTTGGCGCCCAGTCCGGAACCATCACTGTGCGCGGTCAAATTGCCACCAAGTTCCCGGGCGGACAACGAGGCGCTGTGGAGGCCGAATCCATGGCCGTCCTTGCGAGTGGTGAAGCCGTGCTCGAAGATCCGGGCCAGATTCTCGGGGGGAATGCCGACTCCATTGTCGAGGACCGCGATCTTGACGCAGTTGTTGCCATTGAGGCCGACCCGCAGCGTGACCCGCTTGTCGTCATCGGTGCGGTCGTCCAGGGCGTGCTTGGCGTTGCGGATCAGGTTCACCAGGATTTGCAGCACCTTGTGCTTCTCCACCAGGATGGACGGCGCGTCGGAGTATTCGCGGACGACCCGCACGCCATGGCGTTCCATGGCGAGGGAATTCATGCGGAGAGCATCTTCCACGAGATCGGCCGCCGACACGAGTTCCTGCACGCCGGAGATGCGAGCGTAACTTTGCTGCATGGCGACGATTTCCTTGATGTGGTCCACATTGGCTTGCAACGAAACCAATTCCTCCGTTACTTCCTCTTGTTCCTCGGCCAAATGGCCGGTCAATTTCATCAGGAATGCGGGCAGTTGTTTCCCCTTGGGATCGTCGGCAAAGAAGGCCGGCAGGCGGTCGGAATGCGCCTGGATCAGTTCGGCGGATTTGGCGAGATGGGTCCACTTGGGGTTGCGCAGGGCCTTGGCGATGAGCGAGCAGGAGACGTTCACGCTGTTGAGGACGTTGCCGACGTTGTGCAGGACGCTGGTGGCGACTTCCGCCATGCCGGCCTGCCGGGAAACGTCGAGCAATTGTTTGTGGATGCGCTCACGTTCGGCTTCGCTGCGCTTGCGCTCGCCAATCTCCTTTTGCAGTTCGGCAGTGCGCAATTCGACGCGCTGTTCGATTTCCTGGTTGACGGCCTCAAGGCGGGCCTGCCGCTCGGCGATCCCGCGCAGCTCGCGCAAGCCGTGTGAAATGGAAATCAACAGGAAAAAATCCTCGAATACCACCCATCCCGCGTGTTCGATGGAGCGCCACGGGCTGCTGGTGAGGACGCCAAAAACGGATTGCGGCCAGAAGGCGCCGCGCAAGACATGATCGAGCGCCACCACCACGGTGGCGGAAATGAGCACGCGCCAATCGCGATAGAACGCCAGAAACGCGAGCGAGCCGAAAACGTGAAAGTGGGTTTCGATGCGGCCGCCCGTGAGGTGAATCAACAGCGCGGAAGTGAGCATTTGGCCAACGCCGATGACATGGCGCGTCAGCGGACGTCCCGGCTGGAGGCACGCCAGGGCGACCGGCAGGCCGGTAATCGCGCCGCCTATGAAGATGGCCGCCCAAACGTGCCAGTGGATTTGGCTTTGGGCGCCAGCCCAGGTTCGAGGCGAGATCCAGACCGCCGCCACGATCCCGGCAAGCCACTGGACCGTCATCAAATACGCGAACATGCGGTCAGTCCGGCGATGGATCTCGTCCTGATGGCCGTGAAAGAGTTCCGTGCTGCGCTGTTGAACGGCCGATGAAATTGCTTCGGGCTCGTTGGTCATGGTTGGAGGCGTTCTTTGCGGCATTCGGTCGAGGCCAGGCCATTGGTTCCCGGTTCGAACAGAGCGCAGCCGAAAACGGGCGTTTGGGTGGCTGGCGTCGGCTCATTGTGGAGCAGCGCCAGGAGCGTATCGCGGCCGGGATTATCACCCGCATGACCGCGCGAAATCGTGAGGCCACCGTGAAACAACAGGCGCCCGTCCGCCGCGTAAAGGGCGGCGTCGCCGGAAGTTTTCATGCCGAACCGGCGGGCTTCGGTTCCGGCATCGTCGCCTTGGACCGCCACGCCGGGAATCGCGGCGGCCTGATGCCAGGTATCGCTTTCGGCCCAA
The DNA here is from genome assembly GCA_021325145.1 of Verrucomicrobiota bacterium. Taxonomy (GTDB): domain Bacteria; phylum Verrucomicrobiota; class Verrucomicrobiia; order Limisphaerales; family Pedosphaeraceae; genus JAJPHR01. Next base: position 29,776 of record JAJPHR010000051.1, read on the forward strand.
TCGGTGCTGGTTCCCGCCGGCCGGAGAAAAAGCGCGCGCACGTTGACCTTTCCTTGCGCATGCGCCATCAGGACCGCCAGTTCGCCAATGGTGGCCCGCGAACAAGGGCAGCGCGGGTGGACAAAGAGCACGAGCGTGGGCCGCGCCTGATCATGGGGAACCTTGCTTGAGGCCGGCCAAACGGCGGGTGGTGTGCTTGCTTCGCCGGGCGCTCCCGCATGCGCTAACATCAGCACGGTGGCTGTGGCAATCACCGCCAGCCAGATGAGGCCCCCAATGGCCGTCGCAAGCGGAAGCCTCCGGCTCTGCCGGAGTGTCCCATTTGTGTCTTTATTTTGAGGCATGATGCCCAGTGCCGCTTTTGACAGCAGGATGTTAGCCAATTGCCCCCGTAACCGGTGCCGAACGGCTGATACGGATGTAATACCCAATCCTACAAGCTTGAGGGAACAGGAAGGGGGCGCAACTCGCTTGCGTTGAACAGCATCCGAGGTGGTCCTGGTTGGCAGCGACGTGCCGTCGCGCGCCCGGAAACCCTAAATCGTTTCGGGGGACGGCGTGCAGAGGACTGCCCGCCGGTCTGAGCGCGACTTACTTTCCCCAATTTCTCGCCAGCCAGACTCCGGCGATCGCGCCGGACAAGTGGCCTTCCCAGGAAATTAGGCCCGGGTGGGGGAGCGCGCCGTAGAAGATGCCTCCGTACGCGATGAACACGAAGATGGCAACCAGGACCGAGCGCCAGCTTTTCGCGTATAATCCCGCGGTAATCAGAAAGGCAGCGAGGCCAAAAATGACGGAACTGGCGCCAATGTGGGTGGCTGGACGGCCGATGAGCCAGATGCCGCAACCGCTGGCGATCCAAATCATGGCCAATGTCCGGCGGGGATGATATTCCGGGTTTGCCAGGAGCAACATCAGCAATATGAACAGCGGAACCGAGTTGGCAAGCAGGTGGTCCCAATTGGCGTGGAGCAGCGGGCTGAACAGGATGCCGGCCAAACCGGGGACGGTGCGCGGGACGACTCCAAATTGCTCGAGCGGTTGGTGCGAAACGATTTCCACTCCTTTTACAAGAAAAAGGAATCCCACCATCAGCGCGCTGGCGACGACGGCTTGGGCGAATCCGGGTTGGCGTTTCGGTGGCATCGGCTGGGGGCAGTCTGCGGTTCTTGCGGGTGATTTGGCGAATGGAAATTTGACTAAAAAACGGTTTCGGGAATTGCTCAAAACATATTGCGCCGCGCTGCGCCTTGGCGGAGATTCAGGAACTCGTATTGCCGTTGGAACGATGGATCGCAGAACTGGAAGATAAATTTGGATCTGCAAACTGAAATGACTCCGCCTTCGACGCGCCAGGATGAAATGGCTGTGAATATTTCGCTGATTCGGCCTGAACAAATTGAGGCCGCGGTTGAACTCTTTTGCGTTCAACTGCGCGAACACAAGATTAAAGCCGAGGCGAGCCGGGTGCGGGCCGTGCTGGAAAAAATCGTCACCGATGAGCGGTATGGGTTCGTCCTGGTGGCAACCGAGGCCGGAAAACTGGTGGGTGTGGCTTTGGGTTGCGCCTACCTTGGGGTGGAGCACGGCGGGGTCAGCGGCTGGCTGGAGGAGCTTTACGTGCGGCCGGAGTGGCGGCAAAAAGGAATCGGCACGCGGCTCGTTTCGGAGGTGGTTCGCCTTGCCAGGGCGCGCGGTTGGCGCGCGCTGGATTTGGAAGTCGAGGCCGATCACCAGCGCGTTATGTCGTTGTATCTCCGCCACGGGTTCCGTCCGCATACGCGCTCGCGTTTTTTTCTTAAGCTTGGTTGATCGCCGGCATAACTCCAAAAATATTAAAACCCATTTTACTGTGAATCCCCGCCTGCCTGCCCCGCCGTTCACCGAAGCAACCGCCCGTCAGAAAGTTCAGGCCGCCGAGGACGCCTGGAACTTGCGCGATCCCGAACGTGTGGCGCTGGCCTATACGGAGGACACTGAATGGCGCAACCGTTCCGAATTCGTGAACGGCCGCGCCGCTGTGATTGAATTCCTCCGCCGGAAATGGAACCGCGAACTGGACTATCGTTTAAGGAAGGAACTCTGGGCCTTCATCGGCAACCGCATAGCCGTGCGCTTTGAGTACGAATGGCATGACGACTCCGGCCAGTGGTATCGCTCCTACGGCAATGAAAACTGGGAGTTTGACGAACTCGGCTATATGAAGCGCCGTTTCGCCAGCATCAACGACCTGCCCATCAAGGAAGCCGACCGCAAATTTCGCTGGGAAAGGAAAAGTTGAAATTGGTGGAAGGGCCATCGTCCAAAATTCAATTCCAGACTTTGTTTCGGGAATAAACGCGCGTCCAGGGAATCTTATTGGGTGTGCGCATGAAACGACAGCTTTCAACCAAGTTCAAGGCCGCGACCGCCTGGGATGTGAAGATAGCGGCCATTGCATCCTCGCCCGGTTCCACGCAGGGAACCCGCAAAGATCGTCAGCGGCGGACTTGTCAGGCTCGTCTTCGCTCCCGCCGTCAACGTCCTTGCGCGGCCGAAACGGGACAATCCGAACGCGGTAAGTTCCGCGCTCGGCAAGGCGTGGCATCGGAACGGCCCGCCGCTACCTTGCATCACCATGAGGAAGCTTAACGCAAAACTGGTCGTGCCGTTGGTCGCCGTCGCGGTTCTCACCTGGGTGTTTCGCGAACCGTTGCGACGGCAAATCACGGAGCGCGCGACGTTGTCCAATGACGCTCCGCCGCCGGAAATCGTGGCGGATATGATCGACCAGGCCGCGGATCCCAATGCCGCTCTTTTGGCCGCTTGGAACTCCGGGAAAATCGTCCACCGCCAGGAGGCGATTCGCAGCCTTTCGCGAAGGATTCCGCCGGGACAAGCGGTGCCGCCGGTGTTCGATTCCATGCTCCTCTCCGCGGCGCTGGATCCCGACCTGGATGTGCGCGAGCTGGCTCTGGGCATTTTGGATACCCACCACCATCCCGCGCTCGCGGCGATGGCCGCCGAGCAATTGCACGATTGCGATCCACAAGTACGCGCCCTGGGTTTAAACCATTTGAAATACGCCAGCCCGGCAGTCGGCGTGCCGACCGTGGTTCCATTGCTGGACGATCCCGATCCGCTCATCGCCACCCTGGCCACAAAGATGTTGGAGAAGTGGAGCGGGGAAAGTTTTGGCGTCACGCTGGCCGAAACGACCCCAATCGAAGACCAAACGACGGGATTGCAGGAATACCGCGACGGCAGCCGCAAAAAAGCCCGGGCAGGAGCGGAGCGGGCCAAGGGGTGGTGGACGCAACATCAAAGCGGGTTTCCGTCCGTCACCCTCCCGGTTCCAGCCGCGGCGTGGTCCGCTCGCCGGCCTGTGCCCGCGGGCGATTTCCAGCTTCGCACACTCGAGGGCAACAAAGTCCGGCTCTCTGACTTTCGCGGCAAAGTGGTGTTGATCAACTTTTGGACCACCTGGTGCACCGCTTGCGTGAGTGAGATGCCCGAGTTGATCGCCTTGCAAAAAAAGCATGCGGACAACCTCGTTATCATCGGCGTGTCGCTTGATTACGTTCCCGACGAACACGGCCACATTGGCGGGCACTCGGCGGTCGAGGAACAAACGCACGGCGGCGGGGATTCCGACGACCACGAAGCCACCACTGCCGCCTTGAAGCGGGTTCGCGAAAAGGTGGCCCGGACGGTGAAAGCGCGCGGCATCAACTACCCCATCCCGCTCGACGAGCATAACGACGTGGGTGGGCGCTTCAACGGTGGCGAACTTCCCACCACCGTCATCGTGGATGCCCAAGGCAATGTGCGTCGCCGCTTCGTGGGCGCGCGCAGTTTGCCGGTGTTTGAAGCGATGATTGCTGAAGCCGGTCAAGCCGCGCAGCTTGCGGCTTTGCCGGCGGGTGTTTCCGGCACGGGCAAGCAGTAAGAGGGCGTGTGATGGAGATCGAACCCGTGAGACGAGCTTTGGCGCGGCTCAATGGGCTTTTAATCCGCTTCGAGTTATTGGGTTTCGGCCATTTTATAACCGAGTATGGGGAGCAATTTCTCCGCATATCGCTTCCCCAGTTCTCGATAGCCCTCCGGCGTGAAATGCAGATGGTCCGGCCGGCTGAGGCAGCCCTGCGATGAGACGACGTGGGCGGTGGAGATGGTATTGGGAAGTTCATCGATGATCCGGTTCATGCTCGCGCAAGCGCCCTTCTGATCGGCATTAACAACCTCGCCGGCGAGCAGGGGGACTTTTTCGGCTTTGAGATTCAGATCGTTGAGCAGGTTCTCGTAGATGCCTTTGACCTTGTTTGGCCATTCCTTATCGTTCGTGTTCGATTCTCCCTGGTGCAACAGGATTCCTTTGATGACGCCCCGGGTCTGAGCCACTTTTGCCATGTCAACGAGATGCTGATAGGGGTTTCCGTTGTAGGCGCGGATTATATTGCTCATCCAGGTCGGCGCCTTGGCGGCATACGCTTGATAAGCGTCCTTTTGGAACAGTTCGATTTTGGAACCGGCGACGGCGACGTTGAGGATGCCCACCTTGATGCCCGGCGGAAGATTGGAAACCATGGTCCGGCCGAAATAATCCGCAGGGCAAAGACCCGTGGAGGGCCGGCACAAGGGCGGGACGGCGGGACACCACTCGCCTTTCTTTCTTGCTGGCATTGGAAAATCAACCGCTGCCAAAACCTGAAAGCGTTCATCCACCGGGCCTTTGTCTGCCGCCACAATTCCGGGATAGCCCTCCATGTTTGACTGGCCAAAGCACAAGAACACCCAAAAATTCGTGTCCTGAGAGAAGGAGTTCATTCCGAGCAAAAGAACTCCGGTCAATACCACTAATGTCATCGTGTTTTTCATAGTGTCCTGGTATTTGGCGTGAATTCGCCGTTCGATATCATTGCGATTTCGATTTGGGCGACGCGCCGGAGGCCGCCTGGATAACCGCATCGAAGGCCGGCTTAGGTTGATTATTGGCGTCAAATAACAACGGACGTCCGTTTGCGCGCCAGGAAACGCCGTCGTTGAGGCCCCAAAAGGTGACCAGCTTGACGGAGTTTTTGTGCTTAAGGAACGCTTTGAAAAGATTGGCATACTCATCGGCAAGGCGCTGGTTGGCGTCGTCCACGAGGCCGCCCGTGGTGGTGGCGGCATTGTTGGCGATGTCCGCACCTGAGTTGCGCTGACCGCCTTGCGCGCCGTTGACGTCCAATTCGGTAACGTGGATGGGCAAGCCAAGGGTCTCAAGTTCGGTGAGCGCCTGGTCTTCGGCGTCGAAGCCCGGCGAGGAGACGTTGACGTGGGTTTGCGTGCCAATGGCCATGACGGGGACGCGTTGCACTTGCAGGGATTTGATCAAAGTGATGAGTTTGTGGCGTTTTACTGGGTTTTCCAAACCGTAGTCGTTGTAGCGGAGTATCGCATCGGGGTCCGCTTCGTGGGCGTATTCGAAAGCGCGGGCGATGAAGTCCGGCCCGATAATCTGGAGCCAGGGGGAGTTTCGGAGGAGGTTCGTGCCGCTGTCGGCGACGGCTTCGTTCACGACATCCCAGACTTTGACCTTGCCCTTGTAACGGCCGACCACGGTGGTGATGTGATCGTGCATCCGTTGCAGCAATTCCTCACGGGATGCACGCGGCCCGTTAAAATCACCGCGCGGCGATCGGCCGGAACCGGTCGCATTCGCGCTGGCGGCGTTCGCTGCGGCCGCGAGCGCTACGGACGGCGCGTTCATCTCCCTGGCGGGCATATTGTTCCCCTGGAAAACCCACCGCGGGGTTTGACCGTGCCAGACCAAAGTATGTCCCACGATATACATGTGGTTGCTCAGGCCGAAATTTACGTAGGCATCCGCGGGGCCGAAATTGTAACCGTCCGAGCCTTCCCGTGGATGGATGAGCGCCCATTTCAAATCGTTCTCTGGGGAAATCTGGTTAAACTGTTCTTTGACCAGAGCGGTGTCCTGGCCCACCTGTTCCTGACGGCGGTTGACGTTGTCGGCCGGGACCGCGGCACCAGTGGCAATTGTACGGTTGATGGCCACGCCAACCAGGAAGCATTTTTTGTAAGCGCTTTTAAGCGTCGGCGGCGCGGCGGTTTTCGGTCCGGTCGCGCAACTGGACAACAAAGCGGCCAGGAGGATTGCAGTCCCGAAGAAGGTGGGTGGGCCGATGCATTTTTTCATGGGAGGTTCAGTTGAATTCAGGCGCGGGGGTTTTTGTTGAGTGCGTGATTTGAAATTGAATAGCCTGGCTGCGGTTGAGGGCGCCTGGGTATATGATTATACTGAGGTTATTCGAACGTAATTCGTTGGACCATGCCATAACGTTGTTCAGCGAAAAATCTGTTGCGCGAAGTAATACAGGCTGTTGCGCCAGTGCGTCGCGTCGTGACCGTTGCCGTCCACATGCCAGATATGCGGCACGCCCTTTTCTTTGAGATAAGCGTGCATCCCCTGGCTGATGCTGATGAGGCCATCCTTGTTGCCGGCCGAAATCCAAAACACCTTCAGTTGCTCCTTCACCACCGCCGGGTCCGGCAGCAGTTCCGCCGGCGGCCTGGTGTTTGGAGCCGCGGAAAAGCTGCCAAGCCACGCGAAGGTATCCAGATGAATCAGGCCGAAATTTAACGTCTGTCCGCCGCCCATCGAAAGCCCCGCCAAAGCGCGGTGCTCCCGGTCTGTGTATGTGCTGTAACGCGATTGAATAGTGGGGATCACGTCATCCAACAAATCGCGCTCGAATTTCGCAAACGCCGGGGCTGCCCCCATGCCGGCATTGGCACGATCGTTCTTTTGGGCCCGGCCATTGGGCATCACGATTATCATCGGCACGGCCTTGCCATCGGCGATCAGATTGTCGAGCAGTACATCCGGCGTCGCAAAGCGCTCCCATTCGGTCTCGTCACCACCGATCCCATGCAACAGATAAAGCACGGGGTAATTCTTGTCGGTCGCATAACCGGGCGGCGTGTAAACCTGCATCTTGCGCGTGGTGCCGACGGTTTTTGAATCGTATTCGATCATCTCCAGCTTGCCGTGGGGAATGTCGGCCCGCCTGACATTGATGCCCGCGGGGGGATCGGGGAACGCCGGTTTGTCGTCAGGGCCAAGCACGATGCTCCGGCGGCGAGGGATGCGCGGTTCCTGCGGGGCGCCGGCCGCGGGATTGTTGGTCTGCGATTGACCGGGGTTCGCGCCCGCCGCGGCGACCCGCGTGGCCTTGAAATGTTCCGTGGCGAAGTCGCCCACTTCGCGGGTGAATTCTATTTCGTTGGCGGCGATTTTTCCGGTGTAGCGAATGCGAACATCGTTGCCCTGGATATTGAGCAGCTCCACAAAGCTCACGGTGTCGTTGGTGATTTTGCCTTCGGTCAAATCCGCTTCGCGCTTTCGCTCTTCAAATTCCACGGCGGCCTTGCCGGTCAGCGTGGCGCCGTCGGTCTTGAATGTGAAGAGATACTTTTGGACGCCGATTTGGGTATCGAACTCGGCGCGCCATTGTCCGGCGAGGTCATTGGCGCGAGCGGTGGCGGCCAGGAGAAAAATGAAAACAGAGGCGAGGATCATTCCGTGTTTTTTCATAGGGATCATTCGTTTAATGATTTATGGACTAATCCCGGACGGTTTCCAAGCAACGATTGTCGGGGGTGCGTGATGGTGGTTACTCGTCTACGGGGAAGACGGTTTGGGGACTCGGATGACGATGCGGTTTTGCGCGGGCGCGGTGGTGCCGAATCTGCCAGGGGGTGTTGACGAGTGACTACCCGTGTAATGGCGCCTTAAAATTCCACATAGCTGGAGGCTATCCCAGAACCTACGACGAGTGTCGTGGGGCGAGGTTTAGTCGACGATGTTCCATTTAAAACATTCGCCACTTTTGCGAGCGGGGGTCGGGCCGGTGGCAGTTGCAGTGACTGCTCCGGGATTGTTCGGCTTCGTGGCCAGATACCGATGGTTCGTCAGCGACATGAACATGGTGTCACCACGCAGAAGGTTGATCCATTGGAAGGACTCTGAATCGCCAAGTGCTTTGCCGGCAAGATCCTTTAATGTCACGCCAGCTTCAGCGACAGATACGAACCGGCCATCGGAGACCTTGAACGCAACACGACCCTTGCCGAGGTCAACGACTTGGAAACGCGCATGGCGTGTCTTCGCTTCGGCTGAATCCGCCGGCACATTGACCAGAACCCCGGCGCGATTATCGACGGCCAGGAAGCTGCCATCAGCGCCGCTGGTGAGCGCAACGGACTTGCCCAGGGGAATTTCACGCTCAATGCCACGGGCGCGAGGCTCGTCAACGAGGTAGTTGTCAAAGTCGGCATAGCCGCCGGGCTGGCCGGAGGTGTTGAAGTTGAACAGCGCAGGACGAACACCTTGAAAGGTCGTCAACTGGAAGGTTGTTTTGAACGGATCACCCAGCGGAGTGAAGCTTTTGCCATCAGCACTCCAACTGAAGACGGCCTCGTCGGCGTCAAAATTGCAATGAACGCGAAGCCACAGGCGACTTGGCGGATTGGTTGCGGCGATAATGGACGCCCTGGCTTGAGCATTCGATCCGCCAAATCCGCCGCGGCGGCCACCTCCACTTCCTTGGAACATCTGCAACGTCGTGCCTTCGGTGGTTTTCACAACACCGATTCCAGCATAAGGGGCGCTCAACAATGCCAAACCCGCATTGTCGCCGGCGGTCAGGCCAGTCGTTTCCAGTTCCACGGTCATGATGGACTCGGGCCCCGGTGGGCGCTGGCAAAGGCTGTTGCGAGCAGTCCAAAAATTTGTTGCGGGCAATGCATGCAAGCGGAGCACGCCGGGTTTCTCGGTGAGCGACCATGCGGAGTCATCGGGGACGTGATTCCACTGCCAGTGCGGATTCAGTTTGCCACGGTCGAAATTGTCGTCCGGAATGTAGGTCGGTTTGGGTTCCTGAGTGTATCCGGTGTTGGGCTTGATCCACGTGTTGGGGGCCTTGCGCAAATTGCCTGGAAGGCCAATAAGCGGGAATGCGTTGTCCCAAGTGACAGGAACCAGCGAAACCATGCGGCCCGCGCTCCCATGGTCCGACATAATAATGCACCACCATTCACCCGAAGGAGTGTCGCACATGCCACCCTGATGGATCCAGAGTCCGCGATCACTGGCTTGCGCGTGGATCGGTGTCGCAGACGTCACCCCCAGTGACTCGCTCTCGACCATGCGCTCAATCTTCCATGGCCCATCAATCGAATCGGCGACGGCAACCATCTGATCCACGGAGCCACCAGGCATCGCGGAAACATCTACATACCTGCCTTTGATTTTATAGAGATGATGCCCCTCACCCATCCTTGAGCCCGGCGGGACGACCAGTTGGCGGCGAGGGGAGTTCGTGACGAACGCATGGAGATCCTGCGTTAGTTCCTCAATTGGATAGGGGCTGCCGCCACCCGAAATAATGTAAATTTTCCCGTCGTCGTCGAAGAGAACGGAGAGGTCATGCCTTCCGGGCAATTGGTTGTGCTCCCAGGGACCATAAATCGACTTGGAGCGGAAAACCTGCAAACCGGCGCCATTGACGTTGGAGAATATGTAAAACACGCCATTGTGATAACGAATGCAAGGCGCCCAGATACCACGGCCATAGATATTCCCGGCTTCGAGGCGATAGGCCGGGCCAAGATCGAGCTTGTTCGTGCAATAGCCGGCCAATTCCCAATTCACCAGGTCTTTGGAATGTAGAATTTCAACCGCCGGGTTCATATGCATCGTGGTGCCGACGAGGTAATAATCACTTCCCACGCGGATCACGTCCGGGTCTTCAAACTCCCCGTAAAACAACGGGTTTGAGTAGGTGCCATTGCCGTTGTCGGCAGTCCAATGCCTGGTTGCGGCTCCAGGCAGCCCGGGCGAATCCGAAAGTGCGGCTTGGCTCATTAGTGCGCAACTGGCCAGCAGCGAGACAGCGAAAAAACGAGCCCGGTTGGATTTGTTCATCGCATCACACGGTAGTCGAGAGCCGACCTTACGGCGAGGTAATTGCCATGGCCAATTTCAGTCGGATGTCATCCGTAGCCGCGCCGATTGAAATCCATCTCGACAAGCCGGTGCTTTGGCCGCTAAGGTTCGCGTCGCAAAAACCACCGACTGGAAGATCATCAATCAATCCACTCCCGACCAAAACTCCGCATATTATGAAAAGCAAAATACTCGGTCTTATCGTCCTGGCTGCTCTTCCATGTATGGGCCAGACGAACCAAACGGTGTTGGAGGATTTCAAACCTTCCAGCTTAAATCAGCCTTGCCAGCAATTTCCACAAGTCAACTCCCAGCGGTACGCGCGATTTCGCATCGTGGCGCCGCAAGCGCAGAACGTCCACGTCACTTTGGGCCTCGGTGGGCGTGGGGGCACGACGCTCATCAAAGGCGAAGACGGTGTTTGGACGGGAACCACCGAGGGGCCGTTGGACGAAGGATTCCACTATTATCATCTCACAATTGACGGAGGAACATTCAACGATCCCGGCACTTTAAATTTCTACGGCTCAACTCGATGGGAAAGCGGCATCGAAATTCCTGCCCATGACGCCGACTTCTACACCCTGAAAGATGTTCCGCACGGCCGGATTCAGGGGGTGCTTTTCCCATCCAGACTCACCAACGCTGTCATTGCGCGCCCCGCTTACGTTTATACGCCGCCGAATTACGACAAGGACACCAAAAAGCGATATCCTGTGCTGTATCTGCAGCACGGCTGGGGCGAAAATGAATATGCGTGGTGGAATCAAGGCGGCGCGAACCTCATCATGGACAACCTGATTGCCGAAGGCAAAGCCAAGCCGTTCATTATTGTGATGACGTACGGTTTGACCAACGAAGGCCGGCGTCCCGGCTCGCGCCCGCCCGGCGGGACGAATTCCATTGCTGCCAACCCAACCAACGGACCGGCACGTGGCCCTGGTGGCCGCGGCAGCCTGCCGCCCGGCTTCGGCAATAACGCGGCGTTCGAGACCGTGCTCGTTAATGAACTAATTCCATATATTGACGCAAATTTCCGCACTTTGGCCGACCAACCGCATCGCGCGATGGCCGGGCTGTCGATGGGCGGCGCGGAAACCCACAGCATCACGCTCAAACATCTCGATCTATTCTCGCATATTGGACTATTCAGCGGCGGCGTCATCACCACAAACGATGTCAACAATACGCCCGATTTCAGGAAGAAGGTTAAAGTCGTCTTCGCCAGTTGCGGAAGCCGCGAGAATCCGGGCAATCTCAATGCCAATCATGATGCGCTCGAAAGCATTGGCATCAGGAATACAGCGTATGTTTCGCAAGACACCGCTCACGAATTTCTCACCTGGCGCCGCAGCTTGCGCGAATTCGCCCCGTTGCTATTCGTCAAATGAGCCTGGAGCCAAACGAAAATGGGTCGCGGGCACCGTTGACATGCCTTGATTTGGCAAAGTAATGGTTGGAACGGTACTACAATGGCGATGCCTGAGCTCAAGCGTCGAACGCCAAGTTCCTCACAACTGATTTTTCAAAGCCAATGTTCAAAGACTCAATGCCCTACGGCAAATTGCAAAAACTCTTTAGCAGGTGAGTCTTTCGATTAATCCACCAACTATCAAAGGGGACGCCACCGGTGAAAGGTTTCGTGGACAAGATTCGGAAGCTCGAACGAGACCGAGTCAAGCAGCGCTGCTCGGTGCTCGCGTCTGTTGGAACGGGCTGATTTTGGGATGGAGCGGGTGACGGGAATCGAACCCGCGTGGCCAGTTTGGAAGACTGGAACTCTACCATTGAGCTACACCCGCAGCCCGAACGATATTAACCCGCGCACTTGCGTTGTCAATCCAGAGGTGTATGGTTTCACACCATGAATTCTCTGCTGCTTGCCGGCGGGCGGGTGATCGATCCGGCCAGCCGGTTCGATGCGGTCGCGGACCTTTTGGTCAGCGACGGCAAGATCGCCGCCATTGGCGAGGGGGCGAGCGCGCAGAAGTTCGCTGACTTGGAGCGGGTGGATGTTTCCGGGTTGGTGGTTTGCCCGGGATTGATCGATTTGCACGTGCATTTGCGGGAACCGGGGCAGTCGGCCAAGGAAACCATTGCCACCGGAACGGCGGCGGCGGCGCGGGGCGGATTTACCTCGATTGTATGCATGCCCAATACTTCGCCCACCATTGATAATCCGGGCACGGTGGTGTTGATCCACGAAAAGGCGGAGCGGGAGGGGCTGGTCAACGTGTATGTGACCGGGGCGATCTCGAAGAACATCGACGGCAAGGAAATGGCGCCCATTGGATCGTTGAAGCAGGCCGGGGTGGTGGCGATCACGGACGACGGGCATTGCGTGCAGGACAACGAGTTGATGCGGCGCGCGCTGGAGTACGCGAAGATGTTCGATTTGCCGGTAATGGACCATTGCCAGGATTATTCGCTGGTGACGGACGGCGTGATGCACGAGGGTTATTGGAGCACGGCGCTGGGATTGCGCGGCTGGCCGGCGGCGGGCGAGGAAATGATCGTGGCGCGGAACATCCTGCTGGCGGAATTGACGGGAACCCGGGTGCATTGCCAGCACTTAAGCACGGCGGGCAGCGTGCAATTGCTGCGCGAGGCGCGGAAACGGGGCGTGCCGATTTCCGGCGAGGCGTGTCCGCACCATTTTGTGCTGACGGATGCGGCCATTGCGGGGAGCGAAAAATTTTGGGCGACCGACGGCCAGGGAATTTTTGGCAGCGGCAGCGGCAGCGCGCCAATGTGTCCGGCCTGGCCGAGTTACGACACGAATTTCAAAATGAACCCGCCTTTGCGGTCCGCGCGCGACCGGGAAGCGATTCTCGAAGGGTTGGTGGACGGGACGCTGGAAATTCTGGGGAGCGACCACGCCCCACATTGTGATTACGAGAAAGAGGTGGAGTTCGATTATGCGCCATTTGGGATTACCGGCTTGGAAACGGAACTGGCGCTTTCTTTGATGCAATTGTATCACACCAAGCGGCTGGGGCTGGCAGATTTGATCGCGAAGTTCACCGTTGCGCCAGCGCGGTTGCTGGGGTTGCCGAAAGGCGTGCTGCGGCCGGGAGCCGACGGGGATGTCACGGTGTTCGACCCGGACCGGGAGTGGACATTCGAGCGGGAGCAAACGGCGAGCAAATCGTATAACAGCCCGTTTTACGGTTGGTGGCTGCGCGGGAAAGCGGTGATGACGGTGGTGGGAGGGAAGGTGGTTTGGCGTGAACGCGAAGCAGAGGTTACGGTCTAATAAACACAGAAAAAGGAGAATGAATTATGAAAAGGCTTAAGTTGGTGGCTTTGGCTTGCCTCCTCGCGCTGCCGGTGGTGGGCGCGGAAAATGAGCAATGGCTGACGGATCTCCCGAAAGCGGAAAGCAAAGCCAAGGCGGAAAAAAAGCTGGTCTTAATGGATTTCACGGGGTCGGATTGGTGCCATCCTTGCATGGAGCTACGAAAGAACGTGCTCAATTCGCGGAAATTCGAGGAGTACGCCCAGACAAACCTGGTGCTCATGGAAGTGGATTTTCCAATCAAAAAGCAGCAAACGGAGGAACTGAAGAAAGCCAATGACGCGCTGAAGGACAAATTCGGCATTGATGGCTTTCCGACGATCGTTCTTCTGGATCCGGATGGGAAAGAACTGCTCAAAACCACGGACGCGGCGCTGGACACGCCCAAGGAATTCATTGCGCGGCTGGAGCAGGCGAAGAAGAAGGCAGTGCAGCCTTGAGAGAGAATTGGAATTCTATGAAGCAAAGCTTGAAAATATCGATTGCGAGTGTGGCGTTTTGTGCGGCGGTTTGGCTGGCGGGGTGCACGACCAGCAGCTCGGACCCAAAATCAAGCATATCGAGCACGGCGGCCACCAAGCCGGACAGTGCCGCCAAGGCAGGATGGTCGATCGACTTGTCCAAAGCGGAGGCGCAAGCCAAGGCCGAAAACAAACTGGTGGTGATGGATTTCACCGGCTCGGATTGGTGTCCGTGGTGCATCAAGCTGGACAAGGAAGTGTTTGCGACTCCGGAATTCTCGGACTTCGCGGCGAAAAATCTGGTGCTCGTCGAAGTCGATTTCCCGCGTCTTAAACCGCAGAGCGGGAAGCTCATAAAAGCAAACCGGGCGTTGCAGAGTAAATACAAGATTGAGGGCTATCCGACCGTCATTGTCCTGGACAGCGATGGCAAGAAGGTGGGGGAGTTGGGGTATGAAGAGGGCGGGCCGAAACCGTTCATCGAGAAGCTGGAGAAATTGAAGAAAGGATGAACGGCTGGTTAAGGCTTGACCGGCGGCCAAAGGGAGAGGATTAAGATTAGGATTATGATTCGGATTAAGAAGGGAAACGGGACGACGGACGAACAATGATGAACGCAATTTTGGCATTGGAAGATGGGTCCGTGTTTCACGGCCAGGGCTTTGGCGCGCGCGCCACGGCATGCGGTGAGGTTTGCTTCAATACCTCGATGACTGGCTATCAGGAGATTCTCACCGATCCATCTTACAAGGGCCAAATCGTGTCGATGACGTACCCGTTGATCGGCAATTACGGGGTGAATTTGCAGGATGTGGAATCGTGGCGACCACATGTGGCGGGGTTTGTGATCCGGGAGTTGTCGCCCGTGGTCAGTAATTGGCGGGCGGATTATTCGCTGGCTGAATACCTGGAGCAAAACGGGATTCCCGGCATCCAGGGGATCGATACCCGCGCGTTGACGAAGAAGCTCCGAGTGCGGGGCGCCCTCAAGGGGGTTTTGTCCACGGAAGGTTTGGCGGACGAGGAAGCAGTGGGCCGGGCGAAGGCGTGGCAGGGATTGGTGGGCGTGGATTACGTCAAAGAGGTCACGCATAAGGAATCGTTCCGCTGGGATGAGAAGGACGAGCAAAGCGCGAGTTTCAACCTGGCGCGCGGTTCGGGCACCGTGGAAGCCCGGCAGGTGCGCGATCCCTTGCCGCCGGCAGACATCCCGGTGGTGGCCTACGATTTTGGCATCAAGTACAACATCCTGCGGCGGTTGCGCCAGCATGGGTTCCGGGTGCAAGTGGTGCCCGCCACGGCGACGGCGGCGGAGGTAATGCAGCATAAGCCAGCGGGAATTTTTCTTTCCAACGGACCGGGAGACCCGGCCGCTTTGGGTTACGCCGTGCGGGCGGTGGCTGATTTGGTGAAGACGGGGGTGCCGATTTTCGGGATTTGCCTGGGGCACCAGATTTTGGGGCAGGCGTTTGGAGGCCGGACGTTTAAGTTGAAATTTGGGCATCGGGGAGCCAACCAGCCGGTCAAGGACCTGGCCACGGGGCGGGTGGAAATTACTTCGCAAAACCACGGGTTTGCCGTGGATCCACAGTCCTTGCCGGGCGAAGTGACGGTAAACCGGATCAATCTCAATGACCAGACCGTGGAGGGGATGCGCCACAAAACGAAGCCGGTTTTTTGCGTGCAATACCATCCGGAGGCTTCGCCCGGGCCCCATGATTCGACCCCTTTGTTTGCGGAGTTTCGGGAAATGATTGAAAAGCAAAAGTAAGACTTGATGGCAGTCGAGAAATCGGATTGACTTGCCACGAATCCGTCGGAATAATCGAACTGTTCGTTGTTAGCCTATGGCCAAACTTGTAGTGCTCAGTGAAGGTATGACGGGGCAGTCGTACGAGCTTAAAGTGGACAAGACCACCGTCGGCCGGGTCGATGACAACACCTTTCAAATCTCGCAGCCCTCGGTGTCCAGTCATCATTGTGAAGTGTTGCTGCGCGGCAACGACGTGGTGATCAAGGACCTCAACTCGACAAACGGCACCTTCATTAACGGCCAGCCGGTTACCGGCGAGGCCGTGCTCAAGCCAGGCCAAGTATTGCGCCTGGGCGAGGTGGAGATCCGGCTTGAATCCGGAGCCCCGGCGGGGGTCAAGCGGCCGATGGATTCGACGATGGTGATTCCCAAGGGAGTGACGCTGGAACAACTCGAACAGGGACCACAGGCAGGCTTCGATACTGCCAAGGGCGGCTTCACCAAAAAGAAGAACGAAACCAACAAGTATTTTATCATCGGCGGGATTGTGTTCGCATTGGTGATCGCCATCGCCTTTCTGATCATGATAAGCATGATCAAATCGAGTCATTGAACCGGTTTCTCCTGGTAGTCCTCCTTCTCCCTCTGTCTCTCCAATCCAATGCCGCGAGCACTCGCGCGCCAAAGCCGGCTTCGTAAAACAGAAGAGAGAAGAAGATTCGCTACGTTCAAGTTGGAGCGGAAATTTCACGCACGCTTTTGCTTGCGGGAAGGCCGTTGGCGGGGCTATGGTGGCCCTTGAGGTTTGCAAGCTGGCTTGCAGACGGTTGCGCGTGTAGCTCAATTGGATAGAGTGACGGCCTCCGAAGCCGCAGGTTGTGGGTTCAACTCCCGCCACGCGCACCAATTTTTGGGCGACTTGAGCTTATGAAATCGGCCATTCCATGGGTCCTGGCGGTCCTGCTCCTCGGCGGGGTCTATTTTCTTTATGCGCAAGGAAAGAGCAAGGATGCCCAACTCGCCCAATTTGCCCAGCAGAGCGCGGAATTTGACCAATTAAAGGCCGAGAACGAGGAGTTGAGCAAACTCAAGGGCGCGGCGGACGAGAACGCCCGCCTCCGCAAGGACAACGAAGAATTGCCCCGGCTGCGGGGTGAGGTCCAGCAATTGAAAGCGCAGGTCAAGGATCTCGACAAAAAGCTTGCGGCGGCGCAGGCCCAAGGCTCCGCGCTGCAACAGCAGCAGCAGCAGATGTCGCAGCTTGCCAGCGAAAACCAGAACTTGCGCAACCAGGCGCAGTCGAATCAGCAAGCCGCCGCGCAGGTGGCGATGCAGGCCATGGCCAAAATGCAAGCCAATAACTGCATCCGGAACTTGCGTCTGATCGATGCCGCCAAACAACAATGGGCGCAGGATACCGGCAAGGGTGCGGATGCTGTGCCGTCCCCGGCCGATTTACTGCCCTATCTGCCCCAAAACACCTTCCCCGCCTGTCCCAATGGAGGCGCTTACACGTTAAATGCGGTGCAAGTGCCGGCGCAGTGCAACGTTCCCGGCCATGCGGCGCAATAGGGACGGCAACCGCATGGGCGCGGCGGCCAAATGAAAAAAGAGATGACCAGGGACCAGAGAATAATCGAGCGTCAAATTCCAGGGCTGGGTTCGAAACCGGGCTGTTTCACTGGCCATTTGTGGGGCATCTTTTCAGCTTCGCTTTTTGACGGGCAACACGTACATTTTGGGAGAACTAATCAATGAATACGACTATTGAGGACAATCTGAAGGGCATTGCGAACCAATTGCGGATCGATAGCATCGAAGCGACGACGGCGGCGGGCAGCGGACATCCGAGCTCCTGCTGTTCGGCGGCGGACCTGGTTGCGGCGCTATTTTTCGGGCACATGAAGTACGAAGTGAAGAATCCGCATTATCCGAACAACGACCGCTTCATTCTTTCCAAGGGCCATGCCGCGCCGCTGCTCTATTCGGTGTGGGCGGAATTAGGCATCATCACGCGGGAACATTTGAAGACGTTGCGCCGACTGGACAGCGAACTGGAAGGACATCCGATGCCCCGCGTGCCCTATGTGGACGTGGCGACGGGTTCGCTGGGGCAGGGGTTGAGCGTGGGTGTGGGAATGGCGCTGAACGCGCGCCTCGACAACCTGGATTACCTCACCTACGTGCTGATGGGCGATGGCGAATGCGCCGAAGGTTCGGTATGGGAGGCAGCCAATCTGGCGGGCGTCTATCACACCAACAATCTGGTTGCGATTTTGGATTGCAACCGCCTCGGACAAAGCCAGCCGACCGCGCTGGGCTGGGACACGGACGCGTATCGCAAACGGTTCGAAGCGTTCAATTGGCGCACGGAAGTCATTGACGGTCACGACATGGGCGAAATTTTGGAAGTGCTCGGAGCCGCCGGTTTGGGCAAGCAACCGTTGGCGATCATTGCCAAAACGGAAAAGGGCCACGGGGTTTCGTTCATGGCGGACAAGGAAGGCTGGCATGGCAAGGCATTGTCGAAAGACGAGGCTGCCAAGGCCATTGCCGAACTGGAGCCCAAGGCCAAAACGGGCGTGGCCGAGACGATTCCCGCGCCGACCCCACTGCCGCTGCCCAAATATGAAGCCCCGACCAGTTTCCCGCCCGTGAACTACAAAATGGGCGATCACGTGGCCACCCGCGAGGCTTACGGAAACGCGTTGGTGCGCGTCGGCGAGGTGGACCAGCGGATCGTGGCGATGGACGGAGACACCAAGAATTCCACGTTCGCGGAAAAGTTTTACAAGAAGTTCCCGAACCGTTTTACCGAGTGTTTCATCGCCGAGCAAAACATGGTGGGAGTGGCGACCGGGTTCAGCACGCGCGGCAAGATTCCGTTTGCCTCGACGTTCGCCTGCTTTTTCTCGCGGGCATTCGACCAAATCCGCATGGCGGGCATTTCGATGGCCAACGTCAAGTTGACCGGGTCGCATGTGGGCGTGAGCATCGGCGAAGACGGCACCTCGCAAATGGCGCTGGAGGATATTGCCATGATGCGCGCCGTTGAAGGGAGCGTGGTCCTTTACCCGAGCGACGCGGTGAGCACCGAAAAACTGGTGGACCAGATGGTGTTGCACAAGGGCATTTCGTTCCTGCGCACGTCGCGGCCCAAGAACGCCGTCATTTACAGTAACGACGAGCAGTTTCCGATTGGTGGAGCCAAGGTGCTGCGACAGGCTGCGGGCGACAAAGCGACCGTCGTGGCCGCCGGCGTGACTTTGCACGAAGCACTGAAAGCTGCGGACGCGCTGGCGAAGGAAGGAATTGGCCTCACGGTGATTGACGCCTACAGCGTCAAGCCTTTGGCGAAGGACGTCATTCGTGCCGCTGCCCAGAAAACGAACAACTTCGTGCTGACGGTCGAGGACCATTACGCGGAAGGCGGCTTGGGCGATGCTGTCGCTGGGGAGTTGAGCATCGACGGGATAAAGGTCCAAAAACTGGCGGTTCGGGAACTTCCGCATTCCGGGAAACCCGAGGAACTCCTGGCCAAATACGGCATCGACGCCACCGCGATCATCAATGCGGTTAGGGGCCGCCTGTAGATTCAGTCAAACTGCCATCACACGGACGGGAAGCCACACAACGATGCCTTCA
This sequence comes from Verrucomicrobiota bacterium, assembly GCA_021325145.1. Lineage (GTDB taxonomy): Bacteria > Verrucomicrobiota > Verrucomicrobiia > Limisphaerales > Pedosphaeraceae > JAJPHR01. The sequence goes on from JAJPHR010000051.1 coordinate 48,924, forward strand.
GTCGAGGGCATTATGGCACGCTTTTCGCTGCTTTTCGGTATCGAAGCCTGTACTTTGCGGGCCGAAAGCCAGTTAAGCACACGAAATGAATGCCCGATTGATGATTTTCCTATGGCTGCTTTGCGGTGCGGTCCTGCCGCTTCGCGCGGACACGCTCTGCGACGTTTGTGGCCAGGTGATCGTTGGGAAATATTACCACATGGAAGACCGGGCCGCCGGAGGCAACAAAAATGTCTGCCGGGATTGCGCGGATTTGGACGAACGCTGCTTCGCCTGCGGCTTGCCCGTGAAGAAGGATTACAAAACCTTGGCCGATGGCCGCTATCTGTGCGCGCGCGATGCGGCGGAGGCTATCGGGTCCACCGAGGAGGCGGAACGAGTTTGTGAAATGGTTCACGACGATCTGAACCGGATGTTGTGGCGCTTCCTCACGCTGCCTGACAAAGTGCCGGTCGTGATGGTGGACAAGTTCCAGCTCCAGAATTTGTTCAAGACGCCGGGTTACGAGCATGCCTGTGTCTCCATCTTTGGCGCGACGCAAACGCACCCGCTGCCCGGCAGGAAATTCGTCCACTCGATCAGCATCCTGAGCGACTTGAAGAAGGCGCGCTTGATGGCGGTTTGCGCGCACGAGTACACGCACACCTGGCTGAATGAAAATCTTGGTCCGGAGCGCAAGGCTGTCCTCGATTCGAAGGCCGAGGAAGGGTTTTGCGAATTGGTGGCGTATAAATACATGGAGAATAAACAGGAATCTTTTGAGATGGAGGTGATCAAAAAAAGCGATTACACGAAGGGCCAAATCAAGGTGCTGCTCGAGGCGGAGACGATGTACGGCTTCAACGCGGTGGTGGAATGGATGAAGTCTGGAGAGGATGCGAAGCTGGAGAGCAGCGGGTTGGATCGGATCCGCGCCTTGAAGACCGGTTGGAGTGCGCGTGCGGTCGCCTCGGTCGGTTTGCCGGCGATTGCCGTTGCCGTGGCGGCACCGCTGCCGCCAGCGCCGGACAAGCTGGTGCTCAAAGGGATTTCCGGGACCGGTCCGCGACGGCTGGCCATTATCAATGACCACACTTTCGAGGTGATGGAGCGCGGCAGAGTGCGCGTGGGGCAAACAAATGCGTTGATTCGCTGCTTGGAAATCCGCCCGACCTCAGTGATCGTCCAGGCGGAGGGCGCGAAGGAAAAGCAGGAGCTTTTTTTACGGACGGAATAGTCACTCAGAATGACCAATGCGGGGTGGAGACTGGCGATTGGATCTTCATTTGACATTTGTCATTGGGTCATTACCCAATTCCCCATTGCAATGCGATTGCCATTAGGCCCGGTTTCGTGCATATTGCCTTGGGTAATGGCATGACCGAGGTTCCCAAATATCTCAAAGGCCAATTACTGCTGGACAGCGGCCAGTTAAGCGGCTCGTTCTTCCAGCACACCGTCGTGCTCATTTGTCACCATGACGACGAGGGCGCGCTGGGGCTTGTGCTCAACCGATCCAGCGGCAACAAATTCGGTGAAGTCGTGGTCGCCGATATTCCGGAGGAACTCAAGGACCAGCCCCTCTATCTCGGGGGTCCGGTCGAACTTTCCGCGCTGAGTTTCCTGCATTCGGACACCTTTATCCCCGATGCCAGCGTGATGCCCAACCTGGACCTGGGCCATTCGCTGGACACCCTGGTCGAACTGGGCGAGTCTTTTTCATCCACTAAAAAAATCAAAACCTTCGTCGGCTACGCCGGTTGGAGCGCAGGCCAACTCGAAGACGAGATGAAACGCAACGCCTGGCTAACCCATCCCGCCAGCTTGGATCTCGTTTTCCATCCCAACCCGGAGAAACTGTGGCCAAGCATTCTCCGCGAGAAAGGCTTGAAGTATCGTTTGCTGGCCGGGATGCCCGAGGATGTTTCGTTGAATTGACCGCATTGCAACGCGGTTTTGCGAGCCGCGCAGCATCCCGGGCAGGGAGTCCCGGCTTTAGCCGGCTACCTTCGTCTTGCGCCCTCGCCTTGCTTTCCCGTAACTGACACGTTCTGTCTTTTCGCCCGGTTTCCCATCACCGGTGGCCCGTTTGAGTTCGCGCACCTGATCGCGCAGCAGCGCGGCTTTCTCGAACTCCAGATTGTTGGCCGCCACCAGCATCTCCTCCTCCAGTTCGCGGACAGTTTCGGTGACATCAAAATCCCCGCTGCCTTCGCGCAGAAAGGAATTGGCTTCGTCAGTAATTTCCTTGTGCGACGAAAGGCTCTCCTCCACGGCGCGGCTGACGCTGCGCGGCGTGATGTTGTGCTCCTGGTTGTAGGCAAGCTGCTTTTGGCGCCGATATTCCGATACCGCCAGAAACTTTTGAATGCTTTGGGTGCGGACGTCCGCGTACAGGATCACTTCGCCGTTCAAATGGCGCGCGGCTCGCCCCGCCGTTTGAATGAGACTCGTGGTGGACCGCAAATACCCTTCCTTGTCCGCATCCAGGATGGCCACGAGTGAAACCTCCGGCAAATCCAGCCCCTCGCGCAACAAGTTGATGCCGACCAGCACATCGAATTCGCCCTTTCGTAGCGCGCGCAGGATTTCGACGCGTTCGATGGCGTCGATTTCGCTGTGCAGATAGCGGACGCTGATGCCGATGCCGCGCAGGTAATCCGTCAGTTCCTCCGCCGTTCGCTTCGTGAGCGTGGTGACCAGAATGCGCTCCTTGCTCTCGACCCGCTTGCGGGCTTCCTCGATCAAATCATCGATTTGCCCCGCCAGCGGCTTAACCGTGATTCTGGGATCAATCAATCCGGTGGGGCGAACAATCTGCTCCGCGATGCGGTCCTTGGACCATTCAAGTTCCCTCGGTCCCGGCGTGGCGCTTACGTAAATCGTCTGGTTCTGGAGCGCCTGAAATTCGTCGAAGTTCAGCGGCCGGTTGTCCAGCGCGCTCGGCAGGCGGAATCCGTACTCGACCAGCACGGTCTTGCGCGAGCGATCACCTGCATACATTCCGCCGATTTGCGGGATGGTCGCATGCGATTCATCCACCACCAGCAGAAAGTCCTTTGGAAAAAAGTCGAATAACGTGCACGGGCGTGAACCGGGCGCGCGCCCGCTGATGTGCCGGGTATAATTCTCGATCCCGGAACAAAACCCCATCTCTTCCATCATTTCGAGGTCATATTCCGTCCGCATCTTGATGCGCTGGGCCTCGATCAGCTTGCCTTGCTTTTCGAACCAGGCGACGCGGTCGCTCATTTCCTCGCGAATCGCGAGAATGGCCGGCTTCATTTTCTCAGCCGGCGTGACGAATTGTTTGCCGGGATAAACGGTGACCGCGGTCAATTGTTCCGTCTTATGGCCGGTGAGCGGCTCAAACCGCGTGATGCGTTCGATTTGATCCCCGAAAAACTCGATCCGCAACGCATCCTCGCGCCCCGCCGGACAAAGCTCCACCGTGTCACCGCGCACGCGGAATTGGCCGCGCGTGAACTCGATGTCGTTGCGCGTGTATTGCAAATCCACCAGCCGGTGCAAAAACTGTTCGCGCGTCAACTCCATGCCGGTTCGAATGGGAATGACCATCGCTTCGTAATCCTCCTTGCTGCCGATGCCGTAAATGCACGAGACGCTCGCGACCACAATCACGTCGCGCCGCGCAAACAACGAGCTCATCGTCGAGAGCCGCAGCCGCTCGATTTCCTCGTTTATGCTCGAGTCCTTCTCCACGAACGTGTCCGTGCGCGGAATGTAGGCCTCTGGTTGGTAATAGTCGAAATAGCTGACGAAATACTCGACCGCGTTGTTCGGGAAAAAGCTTTTAAATTCGGCGTAAAGCTGCGCCGCCAGCGTTTTATTGTGGGAAATAACCAAGGTGGGGCGGCCCAGATTTCTGATGACGTTCGCCACCGTGAACGTCTTTCCGGAACCCGTGACGCCCAGCAGCGTTTGATGCTTCGCCCCGGCTAGTGCTCCTTCTGTCAGCTTCGCAATGGCTTGCGGCTGATCTCCGGCGGGCGAATAGGACGAATCCAGTTCAAACATAAATACAAAAATAATGGCGGTCGCCGGGAGTGTCAAAAAGGCCGGATCTCACAGGTTCACGATCGCCGGGTCGCCGTAGAGCGTGAACGAACCAGCGCGGGTGACTTGCACGTCCATGAGTTGGCCGCGGTGCCGCTCCGAGCCATCAAAAACCACAATCTTGTTGCTCCGCGTGCGGCCCATCATGCGCGCGGGGTTTTTCTTGCTCGGCCCTTCAACCAGGATTTGCGCCCGGCAGCCGACGCACCGCTGGTAGTGCCGCGCGCCAATTTCATTGACGAGAGCCAGCAAGCGGGCGTTGCGCTCTTCCTTGACCTCCTGCGGCAACTGGCCGGCCATGTCCGCCGCCGGAGTGTCCCGGCGCGGCGAGTATTTGAAAATAAACGCGTTGTCGAATTGAACCTCGCGCGCCAGCGAAAGCGTTGCTTCAAAATCCAATTCCGTTTCGCCGGGAAAACCCACGATGATGTCGGTGGTAATGCCCATGGCCGGCTGAACGCGCCGCAGTTTGGCGATGATACCCAGGTAACGTTCGCGCGTGTAGCCGCGATGCATTAACTTGAGCAATCGGTCGCTGCCGCTCTGCACGGGGAGGTGCGCGCTTTCCACCAGCTTCGGCAGCCGTCCATAAGCCTCCACCAAATCGTCGCCGTAACCCTTGGGATGCGGCGAGGTGAACCGGATGCGTTCGAGGCCGTCAATTTCGTGCACCGCTTCCAGCAATTGCACGAACGCGGACTTCCCGTCCTTGAGCGGGAGGTCGCGTTTCCCATAGCTGGTGACGATTTGCCCGAGCAGCGTGATTTCCTTCACGCCGCGCGCGACTAATTCGCGGCATTCCGCGACGATGTCCGGAATGGTCCGGCTCCGCTCTTCGCCGCGTGTGTACGGCACGATGCAAAACGTGCAATACTGATTGCAACCTTGCATAATGCTGACAAAAGCCGTCACCGATTTCTCGGCGGTGTTCCCATTGAGGATGTGCTCGCGAATGGTCCCTTCGCTTCCCTGCTCGGCCCCCACATCGACGACCTTCGCGCGTTTGCCGGCAAGAATGTCGTCGAGATGTTCCACAGTGCGATGAAATTTCTGGGTTCCGATGACGAGGTCCACGTCCGGGAGCTTGTCGATGAGTTGCTGGCCGCGGCTTTGGGCCATGCAACCCATGAAGCCGAGCACGACGTCGGGCCGGTTCCGCCGCATCTCCGCGGCGAGGTTTTGCATCTTCCCGATGGCCTTTTGTTCGGCCGCGTCGCGCACACTGCAAGTGTTGAGCAGGATGACGTCCGCCACAGCTTCTGACACCGCCAGGGTGTAACCCTTCGCCACGAGTTGCGCCGCCACCGCCTCCGAGTCGCGCTCGTTCATCTGGCAACCGTACGTTTTGATATAAACACTCGGCATGATGTTGAGAATGGCAGGGTTGACCGCTATGATTACCGTCGTTTGATTGACGTAACGACAGCCTCACCTGACCGTTCTGCCACGCTTGAAATCTAGCCAACCCCACCCAACGCCGCAAGCAATCAAGCCGTTACTTTCCAGTTGCCTGTCGCGGGCCGACCCTTAACAGTCTTATCCTGATGTTGAGTCCCCAGCCATTGAGCCGGTTCGTTCGCGGAGCGATCGCCAGCGGCCTGATACTTGGTCTGGCCTGTTTCTGGTGGCTTTGTTCACAAAGTCCGGAAATTGACTTTTTGGGCAAGCGCGGATCGGCCGACTGGATTTTGTACCCCAAACCTCTAGATGGCTCGACGCATCGCGCCGCGGAATGGAGCACAGTCTTTCGCGACTCGTTTACGCTCGATCACACTCCCGCAAAAGTTACGCTGTCAATGCGCGCGTTCAAACGCTTCGAACTCCGGATCAACGGACTGATGGTGGATGCTTCATCCGGGACCACCACGGATTGGAAGGCGCCGGTTGAACTTGACGTTACCGGCACCCTGCATGCGGGCACCAACGAAATTTCCGTCACGGTTACCAACAATCGCGGTCCTCCGGCATTGTGGCTTTCTTTGCAGGCGGACGCCCTCAGGTTGGACACGGACACAAACTGGGAGGCGTCGCTCGCCGGGGCTGTCTGGCGTAATGCTCGTGAAGCCTCGCAACCGATGGAAATCGCCCGCGGTAATCCCTTCTTCGGCGGCGAAAGTCCATTGAGGTCGGCATTGAACCAATGGCGCGCGCTGCTGCTTTTCGTAGTGATTTCCGCGGCAATTATAATGGGCGGAACGTGGTGGGCGCGTCACTCCGTGCGCGCCGCGTTGTGTGTGCATACGACCGGCGGGCAGGGGACTGCCCGCTCCACCCCCGAGGCAACGTCCGGATGTGCCCCGTCGAAGCCTTGTTGTGGCTTGGTGATCGCGCTGCTCGCGGTCGTGGTCGTTTTGTGGACCGCACTGTTCATCAACAATCTCGGATTGTTGCCGCGCCGGACCGGTTTCGACGTGGACGCGCACCTGGATTATATTAACTTCATTCGGGCGCATCACGCGCTGCCGCTGGCCACGGACGGCTGGGAAATGTGCCAGCCGCCGCTCTACTATCTGGTTTCTGCTGCGTTACTTTCGCCGCTGAGCGCCGCAACGTTTAGCGACACGGCCGTTCAAGTCCTGAGAGTCTTCGGCCTGCTGATGGGCGTTGCTCATTTCGCGCTCATTCTGCTCACCCTGCGATTGCTCTTTCCAGGGCAGATGAAAAAGCAATTGATCGGACTTTTGCTCGCTGGCTTTTTGCCCGAACATCTGTACATCTCGCACTATGTTACTAATGAAGCGTTGTCTGCTCTTTTCGTTTCGGGCGCGCTTTATTTTTGTCTGCGCATCCTGACGTCGGAGCAGGCCACTTGGCGGCTCTTTTTGGCAGTGGGTTCGTGCCTGGGCGCGGCGTTGTTGACCAAGATTACCGCGGTGCTCGCCGCTCCATTTATTTTCGGGGCCCTGAGTATGTGGCTGCTGCCCAGAACCTCACCCTCGCCGTCTGAAAACAAACAGTCTTCCGCCATCCTCGCTCTGGGAGCAGCCGTGGTTGCCATGTTCACCGTCTGCGGTTGGCACTACCTTCGCGTTTGGATACATTTCGGTTCACCAATCGTCCATGATTGGGATCCGGTGTCAGGATTTGCCTGGTGGACGGATGAAGGTTTCCAAACCAGTTCCTATCTTACCCGATTCGGTGGATGTTTGGTCCATCCCTTTTACAGTGTTTTCCACGGCCTCGGTGACGGTCTTTACTCGACGTTCTGGGGAGACGGCCTGTGTGGAAGTGTTGTTCGCCTGGATCGGCGGCCACCTTGGAATTACGAACTCATGGCGGCAGGTTTTCTGCTGTCTTTGCTGCCTGCGGCTGCCATTTTGACGGGCGCAATTGCCTCCATCGTGCGGTTCCTTCGCCGGCCAGAACCAGTTTTCTTTCTTTTGCTTGGCGTGCCCGTCATCACCTTCGCCGCGTTGCTTTACATGAACCTAAAATTGCCGTTCTACTGCAACGTCAAAGCCTTCTATGGCCTGACGGCTCTGCTGCCAATCTGCGCGTTGGGCGCCGTGGGTTGTGACGCGATCAGCCAGGCATTGGGACGGTTTAGCCCTGTGTTTTGGGTTCTGCTGGGGGTTTGGGCCATCAATGCCTACGCCAGTTTTTGGATTCGCGCCGGAGCGCCGTCCACTCAAACCACGCGCGCCTGGTACTTGGCGGCCGACGGTCGCAATGAAGACGCGGCCCGCGAGTTCTCCAAAGTCCTCCAGCAGAATCCGCACGACGCCCAGGCGCGGAAAGGCCTGGGACTGTGCTTGTGGCAGGAAGAACATCTCGCTGAAGCCAAAACGCAAACCGAACAAGCCCTGAACGACGACCCTGCCGATGCGGATGGCCATGTGCAACTGGCCTCGATTCTTGCCCGGCAAAACCAATTGGCGGCCGCGGTTCAAGAAGCCAAACATGCCGCCGAACTGGCCCCAGACATGGCGGCAGCGCATATCAAATTATGCGTCTGGTTATCGAGACTCGAACGATGGCCCGAAGCGGTCATCGCCGGAAGGGAGGGCCTGCGCATCGAACCCATGAACGCCGAATTGCACCTGAACACGGGAGTCGCCTTGGCCGCTCTCGGCAAGCATGCGGACGCTCTCGTCGAGTTGCGCTCAGCCTGTGAATTCAAACCAGACTGGCCCGAGGCACGCGACCGGCTGGGCCTGTCGCTCGCGTCGTTCAACCAATGGCCGGAGGCGGCAAGAGAATTTGACGCTGCCTGCGATCTCAAGCCGGATGAGCCTTCCTTTCATTATCACCTCGCGTTGTCGCTGCAGGCACTCGGGCAGGATCAAAAAGCGATCCTGGCTTATCGCCAAGCCCTGCGCCTGAACCCCGATCTATTACCCGCACTGAATAACCTGGCCTCAATTCTCGCCACGCACGCGAACCCGCAACTCCGGGATGGTTCCGAAGCCGTCCGGCTCGCTGAGCGCGCCTCTCAACTCAATGGCGGGCAAACTGCATCGTATCAGGCAACGCTGGCCGCCGCTTACGCTGAGGCCGGGCAATTCGCCAAAGCAATCGAAGTGGCAAACCAGGCTCTCACGGGCGCGATTGGGGCTAATCAACAGAATTTAGCCAGCGTCCTGCGACAACAACTTGAGTTATACCGAGGAAGTCACGCTTATCACCAGGAAGGCTTCAGCCCTCGGGGTGGAGCGCAGAGTTCCAGCCCTGCGCGTTGATGTGCCTGATATTCACGCAGAGCAGGAGCTCTGCGTTCCGCAAGCTGTTTACGCCTGCACGATTTTCACGCTGCGACTTTGCGCTGCGCGTTTGCGTTTCGTCTCGTCCAATTCCTTTTTGCGCAAGCGCAGGTTCTTGGGTGTCGCTTCGACATATTCGTCGGGGCCAATATACTCAAGGGCGCGTTCGAGGGACATTTTCAAGGGGGCACTGAGGGAGATGCCTTTGCCGTCGCCCTGGGAGCGCATGTTGGTCAGGCGCTTGGCCTTGCAGGGGTTGACGGGAATATCGTTCTCTCGCGCGTTCTGCCCCACGATCATGCCGGCATAAATCTTGTCGCCCGGTTCGACCATCAGAAGACCGCGTTCCTGCACCATGTTCAGTGCGTAGGCCATGGCTTCGCCGCTTTCCATGCTGACCAGCGAACCGTTTTTCCGCGCGGCAATGTCACCACGATCCGGGCCGTATTCGTGGAAAAGATGGCTCATGACGCCGAGACCGTTGGTCTGGGTGACGAGGTCAGTTTCGAAACCGATCAATCCGCGCGTCGGAATCATCGCTTCGATGCTCACGTCCTCGCCATGATGATTCATGTTGGTGATCTCGCCTTTGCGGCTGGCGAGGTTTTGCATCACGTCGCCCATGGCGGTCTTGGGAATTTCGAGGAACAATTTCTCGATCGGCTCGAGGAGATTGCCGTCCGCGTCCTTGCGGTAAATGACTTCCGGGCGCGAAACCAAAACTTCGTGCCCTTCGCGCCGCATCTGCTCGACGAGAATGGCGATCTGCATTTCGCCGCGACCGCTGACATTGAAAATATTCGGGGCCTCCGTCTGGCTGACGCGCAACGCGACATTGGTGCGGATTTCCTTCACCAGGCGTTCCCAAATGTGGCGGGCAGTGACCAACTTGCCATCCTGGCCCGCGAGCGGACCGTCGTTGACGGCGAACTGCATCTGAATCGTCGGGGGGTCGATGGGCACAAACGGCAGCGGCGCGCGATCCGGGCTGTCCGTGATGGTTTCGCCAATAAACGCGCCTTCAAAACCGGCAACACCAATGATGTCGCCGGCATGGGCTTCGGGAATTTCAATCCGCTTCATCCCCTCAAAGTGATAAATCGCCGTGATCTTGCCGACTTCCTTATGCCCGTCCCCATGGATGCAAGCGCCCGGGTCGCCGACCTTAATCTTCCCGCAAACGATTTTGCCGAGGGCGATGCGTCCGACGTATTCCGAGTAATCGAGATTGGCAATGAGCATCTTGAACCCTTCGCCGGCCTGGGCGCGCGGCGGGGGGATGTGCTTGATGATGGCGTCGAACAACGGCTCCATCGTGCCACTCGCGTGGGTTATGTCCACCTTGGCAAAACCTTCCTTCGCGCTGGCATAAATGACGGGGAAATCCAATTGCTCATCGGTCGCGTGCAGCGAGACAAACAGATCGAACACCAGGTCAAGCACCTTGTGCGGCGCGGCATTCTCGCGGTCGATTTTGTTGATCACCACGATGGGCTTGGCGCCGGCTTCGAGCGCCTTGCGCAGGACGAAACGGGTTTGCGCCTGCGGACCATCCACGGAATCGACCACCAGCAACACGCCGTCGATCATGTTCATGATGCGCTCCACCTCGCCGCCGAAATCCGCGTGTCCGGGGGTGTCCACGATGTTGATGTGGTAATCCTTGTATTTGAAAGCGGCATTCTTGGCCCGGATGGTGATGCCCTTTTCGCGTTCCAAGTCCATGGAATCCATCAGGCGTTCTTCATGGGCCTGGGCCTGGTTGGCGCGGAAGGTTCCGGATTGTTTGAGCAAACAATCCACCAGCGTGGTTTTTCCATGGTCCACGTGGGCGATAATGGCAATGTTACGAATATGTTCCATAATGCTGTCCGTCTCGAATCGAGCCGAGCAATATGGCAAAGAAACGCAAAAGGTCAAGCCTTGGCGTGGCTTTTTTTGCGAAGCTTGTCTGTCCAGGTTTAATTCCGCCCCTGTTTTTGAACAGGTGGCACCACCCATGCCGTTTGTCACCTGCCGACTTATTGCGGAATAGTCCGAAAATATCGCTGGGGTGTACTGGAGTAGATAAAGTCCAGGTACGTGAATGTTCCGCCCAGGTTCGTGATAGACGTGACATTGACCCAGTCCGATAAATTCGTGGAGGTTTGCAACTGGAAAAGGTCATTGGGTTGCCCCTGCAAATTCCAATAGTAACCCTGTCCGGAACTGGTGTACGCATATAAATTGGGAGGCAGTAACCATAGGTGGAATTCAGTGGAGTTGGTTGCGGTGGAAGTAGCGGGATAGACAACAGGCGGGTTTGTTGTCCCGTCAAAAGACCCCCATAAATCGAAAACCGGGTCCGGATTTGTGTCCGGATAGCTTGCACTCATATTAGCCATGCTGGAGCCTAAACGATTGAAGTTGATTTCAATGGGAGGTTGAATGACGCCAGGTCCAGCGTTGGACGGCGCTCCCATGTTGACCCAGTTGCCGGTGCCGCTACGCGACCAATCCTGGATTCCGGAATAGTGACCAGTGAACAAGATGTCCGGCTTTGTAATGACTCTTTGAAGCGTTTGGTGCTGAACTATATTATTCGTGATATACGAATCCACATATTGGTTTGTCGTCGGAACGAATTGCCCAAGTAACGGGTCAGAACTGAGGCGAACGAAGGTTATTTTATCAACACCCGGACGAAGAGCAGTCATGACGTAGTTGCTGGCATTCGTTCCCGAACCGGTCACGCCAGGCAGAAGATTTTCCAGGGCCACATTATTTGTGCTCAGCAAATAACGCAAACCACCAACGTCATCGAAAGTCAGCCCCGTATAAAAGCGTCCGACCTGGGCTAAAGACAAGTAATCAGCTATAGCCGAAAACCCCCCGGCTCTCTGTTCAGGATCTGCTACAAACGGACTGGCGTAGGCGATATTGTAATATGGATTATATAATACGTAGTATCCGTAGAGCAGGGTATTAATGTACGATGAGGCAGCAAGGCTTTCCGGATCAAAGTTCCTGCTGATTACCGTATAATCAGCAGTATTGGTAAAACTGCGGAGACAAAAGACGAAGCGCCCTGGCATCGTCAATCCCATCTGCTCAATCATGAGGCCCAATGCGGCGGATTTCAGGTCCACTAGGCCTTGGGCTTGGGCCCTATAGTTCATACGAAGGGTGAATGGCAGATAATTCGTTAGTGTGATGCTCGAAGCGGCGGGAAGGTCATTAAGAATTTGGATGGCCGCATCGACGGCACTGACACCATTGGAACCGAAATATTCAAGGAATGATGGATCATACCCGTATGTCACCACGGGAACATTCCATCGGTAGCCCTGCCCAATATCCATCGGGCCACCAATCGAATATCCGTCTTGAAACGACAGTTGTGCAGTCATCCAAGGCGCGAACGGCCCCAGCAACGCGAACGCAGAGGCGGATCGGGCTCCTAAACAGAGCAGGATGATGACCCAGATTTGGCCAACGGTTCGTCTGAGAATTGGCATTGTCAGGCGGGCGCTTGCCGGTGGCACACCAACCTGTATGTGGCCCTCGGCGCTCGCTCTGTCAGCAGAGTATTAAAACATCCAGACTAAAACCAGCCCAATCACCGACCAACCACCAAAATATCCAGATACGCCGGTCCGTTATTGCGTCCGCGCTTGCCGTCGCCCTTGGGACGGTCGCCGCCAGCGGGTGGGGGAGTAGCCGGCGGAGGCGTAGCCGCCGCATCAGCGGTTCCTGGCGTCGCCGGCGGACGTTCGGTGGTGATTAAAACAATCTGATCATTCTTGCTATCGAGCGTGCAGGTCTTGGCGCCCTGCTTCGTCTTCACGGTGTCTTCGACCTCGAAGGTGGTGGGGCTGGTTTCCTTGATGATGGCCAATGTTCCATCCCGTTGCGAACTGAACGCTTCCATCGTGTTCGGGTTGAAGCCGCCGCCATCCGTGCCGTTGCCAATGGGCAGCGTTGCCAGGATCTTTCCGTCATCCGCATTCAGGATCACCGCCGTGGCGGGATTGTGACAAAAAACGAAGAGAATGTGGTTCTTCGCATCCAAACCCAAGCCGCCGGGTCCGCCACCTTTGCCGCCAAGGTCGTAATGCGCGGTGACCTTCATCGTTTTGACATCCACGACCGCCACGTTGTCCTTGTCTTCGAGGTCCACGTACAAGTGCCCCTGGCCGTCGCTGGCCGCTTGTTCGGGCGCGCCGCCGAGGTCGATCGTGCCAACGACTGTGCCTTCGTTCGCATCGATGACCGTCGCATTGGGTGCGCTGTGGCTAAACACATAAATCCGTTCGGTGGCCGGTTCAAAGAGGATGCCGTCCGGCCGGCCTTGCACGTCGATGGTCTTGATGGTCTTGAGCGTTTGGGTGTCCCACATGACCACCGGGCTGCTGCTGCAAAATCCGTGGTGCGATTTGGGATCGACCGCCGCGCCTCGCGCCCGGCCCGGAATCGTGCCGGCCGCCTTGAGCGTATCGAGGTCGAAAACCAGGACCGCCTCGCCGCGCGGAATGTAAAGCTTGCGACCATCGCTGTCCGCGTAAACGTAATCGATTCCACCCGTGCCCATGGTTTGGGTCGTGTTGACGATTTTATAAGGCTTGGCCGGAGTTTCCGCATTGCCGCGCGAAGCCAGGAGGCCAAGACCCGTCACGAGCAAGGCGCGTGAGAATTGAGAATAGTTCATAAGGTAAATCCAAGTTTGGAGTTTGTGCGGAATAATTATCGCCCGCGCCCGCGTTTGCACAAGTTTTTTTGCATGACAGTTTCTTAATGTCACGGCGGACCAGGAGATTGTAGCAGTTCCTGCGTTTCGGCTCTGCTTGAAGATTAATAACTGGCCATGCAGAGCAGGGGTTCTGCGCTCCATCCCCTGTGATTGAGGTGCTTCCCTTAGCGCGAATTTGACGTGCAAATCGAGCTCGGTCGAGGTATAAACTTTCCATGACTTCCTTCCCCGGAGTCTGGCTTGGAAATGCGGGCGCGGCACCTTTTGCGACGACCCACTGGAGCGTCGTCCGCCGGGCCGGAATGAACCCGGGCGAGGAAGCCGCCCAAGCCCTGGAGACATTGTGCCGGGCCTATTGGTATCCCCTTTATGCGTTCGTGCGGCGCTTGGGGCATTCGCCCGAAGACGCCCAGGACATCACCCAATCCTTTTTTGCCTATCTGTTGGAAAAAGGGCTGATTGGGCGGGCTCAACCCGAAGCGGGCCGCTTTCGGTCGTTCCTCATCGGATCGTTAAAGAACTTCATGGCCAACGATTTTCGACGCGAGCAGGCGCAGAAACGCGGCGGCGGCGCGATGGTCATTTCTTTCGACGCCCAGACCGCCGAAGAACGTTACGCGTCCGAACCGGTTGAACCAAAAAACCCACTGACTCTTTTCCAGCAGGCTTGGGCAGTGGAAGTGCTGGATCATGCCATCGAGCGGCTTGAGTCCGAGTATCATAGCGACGGAAAGATCAAAATCTTCCAGGCGCTTCACCTTTTCCTCCAGGGCGACCGTGGCTCGCAGACGTACGCCGAAATCGGCGTGGCCCTCGGTCTGAGTGAGGGTGCCGTCAAAGTGACCGTCCACCGGATGCGGCAGCGTTACCGTGAATTGCTGCGGGCCGCCGTTGCCAACACCGTTTCCGACCCCATCGAAGTGGACGATGAATTGAGGCATCTGTTGAAGGCGCTGACGCCGGAGTGATTTTGGCGCGGCACTCCGTGAGATGGAGCCGGAAATTGCGCGGATGGAATGCTCCAGCCTCGCCCGAGGATGAGCGGCTTGGGTTTTTCTCTTTGACCACATCGGAACGAAGTGTAAAATCAAATAACACTGCGACAGGACTTAAGGAACCTTAACCAGGAGTTATTTATGTGTTGCTTTTCTCAACCGGTCATTTCCGTGAGCGCCACCAACATCTTCGCCCGCGCGGGCGAAGGCGAGCGTCAGTTTTTGGTTTACAGCATGTCCCTCAATGCAAAAGAGGATCTGGCAATGATCCTCCCGTTGCCGGTCAAGGACGGCGCCGGCGAGAAAGCCGTGGAGTTTATCAATCTCAAAGCGTATCCGGACTTTTTTGGTGATCTTCGGGCAGGATTCCCGGTCCCTACGGCGACGGCGGCAAGCCGTGATCTTCACATTGGCTCGCCCAGCGCCAGCTTGAAAAAGCTCGAGGTGATTCAGGTCGGGGATTTCGAGGCTTCGTTCGTGCCGACCATCGACGATTTCGCAAGGCTTGACGAACGGTTCCGCCTGCCGCCCGGAACGTGGGACAAGCTGCCCGGGTACAAGACGTTCGGCTTCGCTGTGTTCAAGCTGAAACCGGGCGCAATGCGCGTCCACCCGATGGCGTTCTCCTTTCCGCGCCGCGATGTGAAGGCGTTGTTCTTTCCCACCGTTCACATTCACGATGGCAAAGTGCATTCCAAGGCGGGATTCGACCACGCGCTTTATTGCCAGCCACAAGAGGACCAGCAACTGGAACTGGATCAATGGGAGGAGTCGAATAGTCATGCGGTCAGTTTTGTCAAAGTAAAGCAGACCAAGGGCGTCGTGCTGGCGAACCAGCATTGTTACAAGAAGGAACTGCACGGCCAATTGCCCAATCGCGATACATTTATCGGGATCCAGATTTAAGTGTAAGCGGAACCGCAAGGCAACCTGGTCACAAAAAATCGTGGCATGAAAGCTGATTTCCGCTACTCTGCCCAAATCCTCAGGCTGGACGCTGAAGGCGGCTGGCCTGGCGGGAACGAAACATTCAACACGATCAAACTATGCCAGAACGTATCGGATTTGTGGGCGTCGGGCGGATGGGCGGCAACATGGCGCGCCGCGTCAAGGAGCAGGGCTACACTGTGGCAGCGGTTTACGACGTGAACACGGCGGCCGCGCAAGCGCTGGCCCAGGAACTGGGTTGCGAAGCGTGCGCCGACCTTACGCACGTCACAGCTTTGTCGGACGTGATCATCACCGTCGTGACGGATGATGCCGCGATGAAGAGCATTTTCAGCGGCGGACTGCTGCGGGGAGCGAAAGGAAAGTTGTTCATTAATTGCGCCACCATCTCGCCGGAAGTGCATGTGAAGATCGAGGAGCGGGTGGAAAAGGCCAAGGCGCAGTCGTTGGAGGCCTGCATGGCGTCGAGTATCACGCAGGCGCGGCAAGGCACGCTTTACTTGATGTGCGGTGGCAAGCCGGAAGCCTTCGAACGGGCGAAGCCGATTCTGGAGAAGCTGAGCGCCTCGCTGCGTTACATTGGCCCGGCGGGCAAGGCGGCGCAGGTGAAAGCGCTCGTCAACATGGTAATGAACATCAACACGGCGGGTTTGGCGGAGGGCCTGGGCCTGGGCGCGGCGCTGGGGCTGGACCTGGCGATGTTGCGCGAAGTTTTTTCGCAAACGGGCGCCAATTCGCGTGTGTTGCAAACGGACGGCGAGGACATGCAAAATCGCGATCACAGTTGTTTCTTTTCCGCCGCACACGCAGCCAAGGATTCCGGCATCGCGCTTAAGCTTGCCAAGGCCGAGGGCCTGAACCTGCCGCTCGCCACCGCCACCAAAAAGCAATATGACAGGATGGTGACCGAAGGGTTGGGCGAGTTGGACAAATCCGGCATCGCGGAATTGACCTTCAAAGGGCGCCACCAGCCGAAGGCTGCATGAGCGAGGAATTATTTCCATCGGGACCGTGGACGGGGTTCTACAACTACGTTCCCGGCGGCCATCGGCATCGGATGGAACTCGGGCTTTCCTTTTCGAGCGGATGCATCGGCGGCGACGGGGTCGATGACGTGGGCCGATTTTTCATCAAAGGCCGCTACGATTCGGCTGCCTGCGAGTGCCATTGGACAAAGACCTACCTCGGCGGCCATGATGTTTTTTATCGCGGCTTCCGCGAGGATAAGGGCATTTGGGGCTGCTGGGAAATCGGCAATCTCGCCCACGGCGGCTTTCACATTTGGCCGCGCGGAGCGGAATCGAGTGAGGAACTCGTCGAAGCCGCAGCCGGCACCAAACCGGCTGATGCCATTGCAACTCAAACGACAGGTCAAACGGCGGGAGCGCAATGTTCCAACTCTACTCCAGGAATTCAGGGCCATGCGTCCGCGCTACGCGTGGGCGGTTGAGCAATGGCATCCCACCGGCTTGATCGCGATTGGAAGGACCGGCTCAAATCCGCCGTTCCTTTCGGCCTGGGCCAGGTCAAGCCGAAGCATTTCCGTGACATGGCGGGCGTGGTGTGGAAGAACCGGGATAATCTCTCCTACGCGTGGAAAGTCCTGAGCCGGGGCGTTTGCGACGGTTGCGCCCTCGGCGTGGCGGGCTTTCATGATTGGACGATTCCAGGGATTCACCTCTGTATGACGCGGCTAAATCTGCTGCGGCTGAACACCATGCCCGAGTTGGATGTGCGATTGCTGGAGGATGTTTCGCGCCTGGCCGCGCTCGATAATGCGCAGCTTCGTGAATTGGGCCGGTTGCCTTATCCAATGGCCCGTGAAAAAGACGCCGCCGGATTCCGCCGCATCACGTGGGAGGAGGCTTATGCGCGGATCGCAAAGCGCATCCGTGTTGCCAATCCGCGGCGTTGGGCGATGTTTCTGACTTCGCGCGGGGTGACCAACGAGGTTTATTACATGGCCCAGAAAGTGGCGCGATTTCTTGGCACCAACAACGTCGATAATGCGGCGCGTCTCTGCCATGCGCCGTCCACGGCGGCGATGAAGCGCGCGGTGGGCGTGGCCGCAACCACGTGCAGCTACAAGGATTGGTACGGTTCCGACCTGATTATTTTCTTCGGCGCCAACCCGGCGAATGATCAACCCGTCACGACCAAATATTTGCACGAAGCCAAGCAACTCGGCACCAAGGTGGTGATGGTCAATCCGTACCTTGAGCCGGGCATGAAACGGTATTGGGTGCCATCGACCGCGCGGAGTGCGTTGTTCGGCACCGATATTGCCGACTATTGGTTTCCCGTGGCGCAGGGCGGGGACATCGCGTTCATTTACGGCGTGCTCAAGGCCATGTTCGCCCGAGGCTGGCAGGACGAGAAGTTCGTGCGGGACCACACCGCCGGCATTGAGGGGTTGAAAGGTCAGACCGAAGCACTTGACTGGCCTTCGCTCGAAGCGCAAAGCGGCCTGGATCGCGCCGGCATGGAGGAATTCGCGGAACTTCTCCACCACGCGAACACCGCGGTGCTGGTTTGGAGCATGGGCGTCACGCAACATTCTTTTGGCGGCGATGCGGTGCAGATGATTCTGAATCTCGGGCTTGCCAAAGGATTCGTTGGTCGCGACAAGTGCGGGCTGATGCCGATTCGCGGGCATTCCTCGGTGCAGGGCGGCGCGGAGATGGGCGCGTATGCCACGGCGTTTCCCGGCGGCAAGCCGGTGAACCGCGAAAATGCCCGGACGCTTTCGGCGGAATATGGCTTCGACGTGCCGGATTGGCCGGGGTTGACCGCTCCGGAAATGGTCGAGGCCTGCGCCCGGGGCGATCTTGATTTGCTGTATTGTTTGGGCGGGAATTTTCTGCGCACGTTGCCCGATCCGAAATACGTTCGGCAGGCGCTGGCGAACGTGCCGCTGCGCGTGCATCAGGACATCATCCTCACGGACCAAATGTTCATTGAGGCGAAGGAAGAAGTGATTTTGCTCCCGGCCAAGACCCGGTATGAACAGGACGATGGCGGAACGGAAACCATCACCGAGCGGCGCATCGTATTCAGCCCGGAAATTCCCCGGCAAGTCGGCGAGGCGCGCGCCGAGTGGAAAATCCTGCGCGAACTGGCGGCCACGGTCCATCCCGGGCGCACACATCTGCTTGGCTGTGAAACCGGTTGGAAGATGCGCGAGGAAATTGCCCGCGTCGTGCCTTTCTACGATGGTTTTCAAAAGCTCGACAAAACCGGCGATGCTTTCCAATACGGCGGCCCGCATTTGTGTGCTGATTGGAAATTTCCCACCGCCGACGGCAAGGCACATTTTCACGCCGTGCCATTACCGGACTTGAAGCGGGCGCCGGGGGAGTTCAAGGTCAGCACGCGTCGTGGCAAACAATTTAACACGCTCGTTTACGCCGAGGTCGATCCCTTGAATGGCGCGCCGCGCGACGCGGTGCTCATGAACCCGGACGATGCCGCCGGGTTGCACCTGGTCCACCGGGATCGAATCATCTTGATGAACGATCTTGGCCGCTATGAGGGGCGAGTTTTTCTCGCGCCCATCGCCCGGGGCAATCTGCAGGTCCACTGGCCGGAGGGCAACGTGATCATTCGTCGCGGTGTAGTTGATCCGGCCGGCGGCGTTCCGGACTACTACGCGACCGTGAGGGTGGAACGTTTGGCTCGGAATGGCGGGACTGAGTTACTTTGACTCCGAGTTGACCGAATTGTGCGCCAGAAAAAAAAATTAGCCAGGGCCGGGCAAAGCCAGGACATGCAGCCGGGCGACGGCGCGGCTGAAATTATTCGGTTACGCGTCGGGGGAGAATTAGTTCGCTGCCTCGATCATCTGGCGCAGGAAGAGCCGCTGGAGATCCGCGTGCGGGGGCGAAGCGTGGCCGTTACCATGCGGACGCCGGGCCATGACGCAGAGTTGGCGGCGGGTTTCCTGGTGACCGAGGGACTTATTCATCAGCGGAGTGACGTGATTGGGATCAACTACTGCCAGGCGGGAGCGGTCGCGAATGGCGAGAATGTGGTAAACGTCTTTCTTGCTCCATCCGTGGAGGTGGATTTTGAACGATTGACGCGGCATGTGTTCGCGTCTTCCAGTTGCGGAGTGTGTGGAAAGGCTTCCATTGAGTCGGTGCAGCAGCATTTCCCACCGGTCGAGTCTGTGCTGAAAGTCAGGGCGAAAATCATCGCGTGCCTGCCGGATCGGTTACAAGCAGCGCAAAAGACCTTTGCAAAAACCGGGGGCCTGCACGCAGCGGCCATTTTTGATTCTCGAGGCAGGCTGATCGTGGCGCGCGAGGACGTGGGACGGCACAATGCGGTGGACAAGGTGATCGGCCACGGGTTTCAACAGGGCCGGCTCCCGTTCGATCAGCACATATTGCTGGTGAGCGGGCGGGCTTCGTTTGAGATCATGCAAAAGGCGCTGGCGGCGCGGATTCCCGTGGTGTGCGCGGTGTCCGCGCCTTCGAGCCTTGCAGTGGAATTCGCGCGGACGAGCGGGCAAACGCTGGTGGGATTCTTGCGCGGGAACCGGATGAATATTTATTCGCAACCGGAACGGGTGCGGAGTTGAGATGAATTCCTGCCAGAAAAACGGATTGACCTGATGAATCGGTTTCTTCTAAGGTTGCGGTTGAAAACCGCAAACAAAGAATCGCACGAATTATGAATAAAATCGTTCCCCTCATCAGTTCCGGAGTCGCCGGGCCGCTCGGCGTGTTGCATTTGCCACGTTTGTGGCTCAAGGCCTCGTTGGAAGCGCGCGGCAAACTTGCGCCGGGTTATCCCGGGGCGGGCAAAGGATACGATCAGATGGTTATCGACGGGCTGGGGCTCAAGCGTGACGCCGTCCTCGATTTCATTAAAAACAGCCGCCCGACTTATTGCCAGTTCGAGGCCTGGGTGAAAAAGAACGGCACGAAGCTCGACAAGCCCTCCATCGAGAAACTTAATGCGTCCATTCGGGGTTACAATCACGATGATGACACTCGCAAGGGCATCCTTGGCGCCAATGCGCTGCCGGATGACGCCTCTGCCTGCAAGGATGCAATAAACCTTAATAATCTGGATGATTGGAAAGAGTTCCACGAGGCGGAGTTGAAGTAGCGGCCACCGTGCCGATGCGGCGACTGGCTTCATGGCGGCAATTTGTATTGGTCCAACCAACGACTATGAAATCAAACGAATATCTTTTCCCACACCGTTTGAGCCGGCGTGATTTCCTGCGCACGGCAGGCGCTGCTTCAGCCGCTCTGGCCGTGCCCTCGCTGAGCCGCGCCGAAGACGCGCAACCGCCGGTTCGTATCGGCAGCGGATATCACACGTACGAGGCGGTCCCGGAGTGGGGGCGGCTTCCGGAGGGGATGAAGTATGGTTTTGGTTGCGGGGTGATTGTCGATTCCAAGGATCGCGTGTTTGTCACCTCGCGCTCCACGAGCCCGTGCGTCGCTATTTTTGATCGCGACGGTAAACTGTTGGAGACCTGGAGCGATGATTTTGCCGGGAAAATAGGGTTCACCACGGACCAGGTCAAGCGCACGGCACATTGCCTCTATTTGAGCAAGGAAGGCGGGCAGGAGTTCATTTACTGGATCGAAAACATCAACGACGCCAAAACACCGAAGTTTGGAGCGCGGGTTTATAAAACGGACCTGGACGGCAAGGTGCTCTACACCATCGGCAACGTGGAAAAGGAAGGCAGCACGTCCCAGAAATTCGATTGGACAAACCCGACGGACGTGGCGGTCGCGCCGAACGGCGACATTTACGTGGTGGATGGATATGGCAGCCAGCGTGTGAGCCGGTTCGACAAAAATTTCACGCACCTCAAGACCATCGGCGGGCACAGCACCAAGAGCAAGGAACATGGCTTGTTCAACACCTGCCACGGTGTCTGGATCAACACGCTCCGGAGCAAGGAAGAGCCGGAGGTTTATATCGCTGACCGCGCGAACGGAAGAATCGAGGTCTTCTCGCTCGCGCTGGAGTATAAGCGCACGCTCCTCGATGGCGAAGTGCGGAACCCCTGTTGTTTCTACCAGCACAAGGATAAGATTTACGTCCCGGATCTTGCCAGCCGTGTTACCATCATTGATGCGGAGGATAAATTGGTGGCGCACCTGGGCGACGGCAAAGATAAGCCGGACAACAAAACCAACCCGGCGTTGTTCTCCGCGCCCCACGCACTTTGCCTCGATTCACGCGGCGACTTGTACGTCGTGGAATGGGTGGATTTCGGCCGGCCGAGAAAGTTCAAGCACACGCCGCAGGCGTAACCGCGCTCGTGCTCCATTGGACGGGTGAGCCACAGAAATCTCGAACCGCCCTGGCTTTAGTCGAAACCTGCTTGGGTCCGGTTCAAACCAACCTGCCGGAGGGCGCGTCACTTCATGCGCGCCGTTTAGGAGACCCCTTCCGCATCCCGGTCTCCAGGGGGCCAGACCCGTGACGCCGTGACAATTCAATAAAGACGGGCTTATTCTCAAGTGCGACCCGTGACACCATCCGTGACAACCCGTGCCACACCCGTGACATTTTAAGCTTCAAAAGGGCCAAACCGATCCGCTCGGGGGAAGCTGCACTCCGCTTCATCCCGCCAGTTCAACAACTGCCTCCGCCCCGCTGTAACGAAGAATCCGGACTGGCTGGCCTTTGGCGATCATCTCACCCTGCGTGATGACATCGATGACTTGCTCGCCAAAACGCGCTTTCCCGCCCGGCCGAAGGTTGGAAATGGCGGCGCCGATCTGGCCGATGTGCGCGGCCTGTTGCTGCTGCAATTCCTTCTCGACCGTCCCGCCACTGACCCCTTGGGAAACCAGCGTGCGATAGATCGGCGTATGCGGAAGAAAGCGGGCCAGGATGATCGCAATGATCACCGATGAAACCAGCGCGATGACCAAATTCTCCAGCGGCCACTTGAGCTGCGGCAGCGAAGGGAGCATGGGCGTGCCTGGATAAATATCGACCATGGCCATCACCAGCGCGATGACGATGAGAATGAGGCCGATTACTCCCGGGAGGATGGTGCCAGGATGGAGGAACAACTCAGATAGAATCAAGGCCAGGCCGATTACGAAAACGATGATCCATTCCATGCCGGAAAGCCCGGCGATGTAACCGCCCAAAAAAAAGAGCACAAAAGCCAGCGCGGCGATCGCCCCGGGCAGGATTACCCCGGGCGTTTTGAATTCGATGTAAAGGCCGATCATGCCGATGATGAGGAGCAGGGGACCGATGGCATTGAGCCAGGACGCCAGCGTTTCCAGGCCCTTGGGCGCGATGACCGTTTGTTGCGCTCCGGCGTAGCCAAGTTCTTCGAGCAGGTCGTCCATGGAGTTGACAGTGCCGGAGGAGATCAATGGCTTTGGCGGCTTGCCATATTTCTTCTCCGCCTCGGTGTTGGTCAGCGTGAGAATTTCGCCTTTTTTGTTGAGAGTCTCGCCGTCGATAACCAGTTCCTTGTTTTTGTCGATCATGGCTTCGATGACATCGATGTTGTAGCCATTCTTTTGCGCGGAAGTGCGCACCAGGGCGCGCACAGCCGAATTCATTTTCGCTTCGTAGGTGCTGGGCAAATCCTGCACTTGGCCGCCTGGAGCGATCATGATGGGCGCGGCTGCCCCGATCACGCTCTGTGGCGCCATGTAGATTTTTTGGGTGTCCACCGCGATGAAAGCGCCCGCCGAGAAGGCATGATCGTGCACATAAGTCGCGGTTTCGCCCTTAAAGTTGTCGAGGATTTTGATGATCTCCTCCGTCGTGCTGATGCGGCCGCCGTTCGTGTCCATGTCCAGCACGATGAGATCCGCCTTGGCTTCCATGGCTTCCTTCACGCCGCGTCGCACGATATAAACGAGCGGCGGTTCGATATCCTGGCGAATGGGAATGATGAAAACGCGACGATGCGAAACTTCGGCTGCGGACACGTTTGATGGCGCACCCCACAAACCGACCAGGCTCAAGATCAGCAAGCACCAGGTCCTCATGGCACCAGAGTAAGGTATTCGTCACGGCAGGGCAAGGGTGTTGACGACCGTTTGTGCCTCCGCCTCTCAAATCCGGGGAAGCAATAATGTCCAATGCCAAACGACCAAGGCCCAATGAATGTCCAAACTTCAAATCCAAGCGGGGCTTGGCCGTTGAACCTTCATGGGTCATTTGACATCAGCATTGGCTATACATCATCGATTTGAGCTTGGAGGTGGCTGAATGTATCGTTAGGTTTCGGTATGCAAAGTGCGCATGCAGTTGCGGCCCATTGGCAGGGGGACTTTCACGAGGCGGGTTTGCGGACATGGGCCGAGGGGCTCCGCAGTCAATTGCGGGCGGCGAAGGTTTCGCTCGGGCTGGTCTTCATGGCCCCGAGGTTTTTTTCGAGGGCGAAGGAGGTCTTGGAAGTGTTGCGAGTGCACGGGCAGATTCCACTATTGGTGGGATGCTCCAGCGGCGGGCTCATCGCCGGAGATGAGGAGTTGGAGGATAACCCGGGTCTGGTGCTGGCGCTTTACTCGCTGCCAGGGGCGGTATTGAAGGCGTTCCATTTCACCCAGGAACAGGTGGAAGAGGCCAACGGGCCGGGTTACTGGCACTTGGAAACGGAGATTGGCCCGGAACAGACCAACGGCTGGCTCGTGTTCGCCGACCCATTTCATATCGACAGCGAAGGCTGGTTGCGAGGTTGGAACGAGGCGTATGCGCCGATGCCGGTAATGGGTGGATTGGCCAGTGGAGATCCGGCCGCCCAGTTGACCCAGATCTATGTGGACGGTGAAGTGTATGAGGAAGGCGGCGTGGCGGTCGCCATCGGCGGAGATGTCCGACTGGCGGGAATTACTTCACAAGGTTGCACTCCCATTGGCGAAACCTGGACCTTGACGAAAGTGGAAAACAACTTGATCCGCCAGATCGGAAACCGCTCGGCCTATGAAGTTCTGGCTGAAACCTTCAACGCGCTGTCCACCGAGGAACAGAAAAAAGCGCGCGGCAATTTGTTCATTGGCCTGGTCATCAACGAATACCTGGAGGAATTTCACCGCGGCGATTTTCTCGTGCGCAATCTCCTCGGCGCCGATCCGCAATCGGGCACGATTGCAGTTGGAGCGCTTCCACGCGAGGGCCAGACGATCCAGTTTCAACGGCACGATGCCGCTGCTGCCACGGAAGATCTCCTGGCGCTGCTCGCCCGCGCCAAGAAAGAGCTGGCGGATACAACGATTTACGGCGCGTGCCTCTGCTGCTGCAACGGGCGCGGCCAGCATCTGTTCGGCGTGCCCAACCATGATGCGCAACTCATCCAGCAACATCTCGGCCCGCTTGGTCTGGCAGGCTTCTTTTGCAACGGCGAGATCGGCCCGGTGGGCGAGCGAAATTTCCTTCACGGTTACACGGCCTCGCTGGCGTTGTTTGTGGCGGCAAAACCGCACGAGGCTCCAAAAGTTTAGGTTCAGGGCCGCGGCGCCGCAAATCAACCGGAGCTCTTCGCTTCGGGGCTTGCCAGGTTCTTATCGGCAGCAGCGACTTCCGGCTTCGGCTCAGCCGGCACCGATGTTTTCTTTCCGAATCCCGCGTCGAGCGGAATAAGGCTGACGACGATGAAACCCGGAATCGTGGCGAGCAACACCCACACAAAGAAATGCTGGTAGCCGATGATGTCCTGCAACCAGCCGCTGAACATTCCCGGGATCATCATTCCCAGCGCCATGAAGCCGGTGCAAATGGCGTAATGCGCCGTCTGGTGCTGGCCGCGCGCGATGTAAATCATGTAAAGCATGTACGCGGTGAAACCAAAGCCGTAGCCAAATTGCTCGAGAGCGACGCACAGATTGATGATCCAAAAGTTGTCCGGCAGCGCATAAGCCAGATAAACGAAGACCGCATCCGGCAAGTGGATGGCCAGCACCATTGGCCAGAGCCAGAACTTGAGGCCATTGCGCGCGGCCACCATCCCGCCGAGCAAACCGCCGCAGGTCAGCGCGGCAATTCCCACCGTGCCATAAGCAAATCCCAACTGGCCGGTGGTGAGTCCCAGCCCGCCCACCTCGCGGACATCAAGCAGGAAGGGCGCGACCATTTTCACCAGTTGCGCTTCCGCAAAGCGATAGAGCAACAAAAAGAGCAGGAGCACGCCGATTTTCTCCTTTTTGAAAAAACTGGCGAAGGTGCGCACAAATTCGGTGGCGAACTGCGGCAGTGTATTCGTAACGCCGGGTTGGTCGGTGACCGGATAAGGCAGAAGGAACCGGTGGTAAATGCCGAAAAACAAGAACATTAACCCCAGCAGGACAAATGTTACCGACCAGGCAAGCGGAAGGTTGCCAGACCGAATTTCCATCGTGCTTGCGGCGGCGGTTGTGAGTTTGGGATCGAGTTGAATGACCGCCAGCGCGGGTTGATTCCAATTTCGGTCGTTGAAGACAAGCCTTGTCCCTTCCGCCACGGAAAAGCTTTTGTCATCGCCGCCACCGAGGCCGAAACCAACTTTGGATCCGAGTGTGACGACGATGTCCCTGCCTGGCGGTTTTGAGAGGTGGAGCGTGACGAAACCCAGGTTGCCGGCCGCGCTGGTTTTGGCTTTTGCCGCCTGCCCGAAGTGAGCGCGCAGGGAGCTTTCCAATCCAGCGATGAGGTGTTTCCACAGCGATGAAGAGCCATCCGCCGAGGTTGCGATGGGTTGGTCGGCTTGAGCAAATCCATAGCGGACGTTGTTGCTCCTGGCGAGAGCCAGGAGTGCCTTCGCTTCCGCTTTGGTTCGTGGTGCAGGGCTTATTTCGACGGCCTCTGGATTGGAGAGAACGCGCAACTCACCATCCAACGGCGAACTCGGGAATGGTTCAGGTGTGATCGATTGGACAATGGGCGCGCCAGCCTTGGCGGCAACGTGAAGATTTACTTTCGGCAATCCCGTATGGTCTTGAACGAAGCCCGCGAAAATCACGAGCAGCCCCTGGCCGAAGACCATGGCGATGCGGTAAAAAGTGCTGCGAATGCCGACGAAAAACGCCTGCTCCTTCTCGGTGGTGGCAAGCAGGTAAAAGCCGTCAATGGCAATGTCCTGTGTCGCAGAACTGAAGGCCAGCAGCCAGAAGAACGCGAGTGTGTATTGAAAAAAGTGCGTGGTGGGAATGGTGAGCGCCACGCCGGCGAAACCGCCGCCGATGATCAATTGCGCGACCCAAATCCATTGCCGCCGCGTCTTCAGAATGTCCACGATGGGACTCCAGAGCGGCTTGATCACCCAAGGCAGGTAAAGCCAGCTTGTGTAAAGAGCGATGTCCGTGTTCGAAATCCCAAGGCCCTTGTACAAAATGACCGCCACCGTCATCACCACCACGTAAGGCATGCCCTCGGCCAGATAGAGCGACGAAACCCAGGCCCAGGGATTGCGGTAGGTGGCTTTCTGTTTAGGCATTGCGAGAAACATGTTAGGGCGCGAACGGTGGATCACAATCCAGAACTAATGGCCAATTATTCAGATTGTCAGCCGCACAGAATGCGCTAGCTTGGGAATAGTACAGGTGCACTGGACGGCCTTTGGCGAAACGAAAGGAAACTCATGAGCGCAAACGGAAGAGTGAAATGGAATTTTGAGGCGGATTATCTTCAAGCCTGCAATTGTGACTACGGTTGCCCGTGCGAATTCTCGGCGCCGCCCACGTATGGCAGTTGCCAGGGAATGGGAGCGTGGCGGATCACACGCGGCCGGTTCGGTGAACTGTCGCTTGACGGTTTGAGTTTGGGATTCGCCGCTCACTGGCCAAAAGCGATTCACGAAGGTAACGGAACGGCCTGCCTTTTTTTTGATGAAAAAGCCAATCCTCAGCAACGCGACGCTCTCTTGCGCATCGCCACCGGCCAGGAAGGCGGCCTGCCGTTTGAAATCATTGCCACAACCTTCTCGAAGGTTTTGGATCCGCAGTTTGTGCCCTTTCACTTCAAGCTCGATGGCCGAAACAGCAGTGTGAAAATCGGCGAAGCCATTTCGATGGCGGTCGAACCGATCAAGAACCCGGTCACGGGCGAGCCTGAATCGGTCCGGGTTGAACATGGAACCGGGTTTATTTTCAAGGAAGCGGAATGCGTCTCCTCCAAGGAATGCCGGGTGTCCGCCGGCGAAATTAAGTTCTCCTGGCCCGACCGCGCCGCGTTCGTTACCAGGGTCAAGTACGGGAATTGACGTGTGTTAGACAACGGCTCAGTTACGGCGGGTGTCCTCTTGGGCGCACTCCGGCACAGGCATTTAGCGCCACCACGAGGGACCAAGTATGATTGAAACCCCAGCTCCGGATGCGCTACTGAAGCGAGACCGCCTTGTCGTCCTCGCGGGGCTGTTTGGCATCGGGGCGCTTGCGTGGGGTTACATGGTCCATGAAGCGAGGGCCATGGCAAACACGGGCGTTTGCTGCTGTGCCGGGATGAAAATGTCCGGCCCGGACATGGCCGCGTGGTCGCCGGTTCAGATCATCCCGCTTTTCCTGATGTGGACGGAAATGATGGTGGCAATGATGATTCCTTCCGCGGCGCCCATGATTTTGATGTTCGCCTCGGTGAATCGCAAGCGCCGGGCGGATGAGCGGCCTTTCGTTCCCACCGGGATTTTTCTACTGGGTTATCTCGCGGCCTGGACCGG
Source organism: Verrucomicrobiota bacterium (assembly GCA_021325145.1). GTDB lineage: Bacteria > Verrucomicrobiota > Verrucomicrobiia > Limisphaerales > Pedosphaeraceae > JAJPHR01. The sequence goes on from JAJPHR010000051.1 coordinate 76,989, forward strand.
CTTCAGCGCGCTGGCGGCCGTCACCCAATGGGCGTTGCACAGCCGTGCATTGCTCTCGCCCATGATGGCAAGCACGAGCCCGATTTTGGGCGGAACGCTTTTGTGCGCGGCGGGTGTGTTTCAATGGACGCCGCTGAAAAATGCCTGCCTCACTCATTGCCGTTCGCCGCTGAGCTTCCTGATGACGGATTGGCGCGAGGGAAAATCCGGCGCGTTCGCGATGGGACTGAAACATGGGGCCTATTGTACCGGTTGCTGCTGGTTTCTCATGGCGCTGCTGTTCGTCGCTGGTGTGATGAACATGTGGTGGGTGGCGATTATTTCGGTGCTCGTGTTGCTGGAAAAGGCAGCGCCCAAAGGTTTGTGGTTGGGAAGGATCGCAGGCGCATTCCTGGTTGTCTGGGGTGCGTGGGTGATGGTGGGGCGGTAAGAGGTGTGGCGGATGAGTGTACTTGGACGTGCGCCCTCAGATTCCCGGATTGTGGTGAATGCCTTTCAGATCTTCTTCCAAGGAATTTGTCACGGAGGGACACCCGAAAATAGCCCAGCCATTTATGGCTGGGTGGGCGTAAAAAAGCTCAAAAGCCCCGGAGGGGCGACGAAAGGGCCAGGGACTTCGATAATGTTCTTTCGTCCCTGACGTGACTCGTGTCACCTGCGGCAAACTATTTTCTTTCGCCCTGCCGGGCTGGAATAATCGAAGTCTCCGAAGGGGCATCTCAGTTTTCAGCATGTGGCCGAGTCCGTTTCATTAGCCCCTCGTTTCAACGAGGGGAAAACGGATGTCAAACATCACTGTCGGCAAATGGTGCGGTGGGACGTAGTCTGACGGCACGCCGAAAACCGTTAGAAACGGTTGAGAGACCGTTTGGTGATCGCAACCCCTCGTTGAAAACGAGGGGTTAATGAGAAAGCCATCGGATGAACATTCCTTCGTCTCCCCACTCGCTCAATAACTGGGATAAGCCCCTCCGAAAGCAGTGGGATAAGCGAAGTTGCCTTACAAGGCTCGCGCCAGATTCTCCTTCACCGCGGCCACGCAACGGCCGCAGATCGTCGGATGCTCGGGATTGGAACCAACGTCCGTTTCCCAATGCCAGCAACGCTCGCATTTCTGGCCCTCGGCATGCGCGACAACGATGGAGAGTTCCGGACTGGCTTCCGGTTTCACTTCCAGTTGTGAGACGTTCAGCAGTTCACGCAGCGGTTCTGTGTTTTCGCGAACCCCCGGCAGCGCCGGATGCAATCCGCTCAGTGTGACTTTGGCATCCAACGCCTTGCCGATGGTTTTGGCCTGGCGGGCTTTTTCCAACTCCGGCAGGACCGTGGCGCGCAATTCAAATAGCTGACGCCAAAGCGCCTCTTCGCCTTCGGGGCGGGAGATCAAAAGACCGCTCCAGTCGGTGAGATGCACCGATTCCTTCGACTTGCCTGGAATAAATTCCCAGGCTTCATCGGTCGTAAACACCAGCACCGGTGAGAGCAGGCGGGACAGTCCCGTGACCAGTCGATAGAGCGCGGTTTGGGTGGCCCGCCGCCGGTGCGAATTCGCCGCATCGGTGTAGAGCCGGTCCTTCACCACATCGTGAAAAATGGCGGACAGTTCCACCGCCACAAACTGGCTGACCTTTTGATACACGACATGAAATTCATAACGATCATACGCTTCGGTGACTTCCTTTTCCAACTTCGCGAACTCGCCGAGAATCCAGCGGTTGAGGCCCGTTAGCTTGTCATCCGGGACCGCATGTTTCGCCGGGTCGAAATCATACAAGTTCGAGAGCTGATAGCGGAGCGTGTTGCGAATGCCGCGATAAGTTTCGCTCACCGTGTTGATGCGCTCGTCGCTCACGATGATGTCGTTGCGATAATCCTGGGACGCGACCCAAAGGCGCACGACGTCCGCGCCGTATTTCTTAACGTACGCTTCCGAGGTCTGGGGTTTCTCATAAACGCCCTGGCCTTGTTTGCTCTTGGAGATTTTTTCGCGATCGGCATCCACCATGAAACCGTGCGTCAACACGGTCTTGAATGGCGGCGCGCCGTTCCCCGCGAGCGAGAGCAGGAGCGAAGACTGAAACCAGCCACGATGTTGATCGCTGCCTTCCAGATACATGTCCGCTTGAAACGGCTTGTCCGTACCCCGAATTTCCGGTCGCCGCTCAATAACTGCGCGCGAGGAGGAACCAGAGTCAATCCACACGTCGAGCGTATCGTTCGACTTGGCGGTGGGTTCCGCGCCTTTCCAATCGCTGGGCTTCACCAACGACCACAATTCCGCGACTGACTTTTCAAACCAAACGTTTGAACCGTGCTTCTCGATTAAAGCTGCGGCATTGCGGACGATTTGCGCGTCCAGAATCGCGTTGCCCTGGGCATCGTAGAACGCCGGTATCGGCACGCCCCAGGTGCGCTGGCGCGAGATGCACCAATCGGGCCGGGATTTAACCGCGCTTTCGATGCGGCTCTTGCCCCAGTCCGGCACCCAGGCGACGCGGTTGATGGCATCCAACGCCTGCTCACGAAATCGATTGTGATCAATGGAGATAAACCATTGATCCATCGCGCGGAAGACAATCGGCGTCTTGCTGCGCCAGCAGAACGGGTAGCTGTGATGGTAGTTCTCCTGATGCAATAAGGCATGACGCAGCCGCAACTCGTGCAGCACCGCTTCGTTCGCATCGCTCTTGCCGTGTTTTTCGAGGATGGATTTTCCGATCATCCCCGCGGGCATTTGCTGTTCGCGCGGCAGGTCATTGGTGTAGGCAAAACAGCCGTCGTCATCGACCGGCGAATAGATCGGCAGCCCGTGCTGCCGGCCCAGGTTGTAGTCGTCGAGGCCATGGCCGGGAGCGATATGCACGAAGCCGGTACCGGTATCACTCGTAACGAAACTGTCCCCGGCGAATAGTCTTCCCGTTCGATTGCAAAATGGGTGTTTGTATTGAAGCTGGCCGAGTTGCTCACCGGGGAACGGCTGTTCCTGGTAATCCTTCCAGCCGCACTTCTCGGCGACGGTTGGGAGCAGTCCACGGAAGAGGATATAGTTCTCCTCGCCCACACGAACCTGGACATATTGGAAAGTGGAGTTGTAGGCCACCGCGAGGTTCGCCGGCAGTGTCCACGGAGTCGTCGTCCAGATGACCACGAACGTGTTCGGCTGGCCCACGACAGGGAATTTTACATAGATGCTCTGGCTGACGTGGTCGTGATATTCCACCTCGGCCTCAGCGAGCGCCGTGCGGGCCGGGATGCTCCAATAAACCGGCTTTTTGCCGCGATAGACAAAACCCTTCTCGACGATGTCCGCGAACAACCGCAGTTCGTCGGCTTCATATTCCTTGTTCAGCGTGAGGTACGGGTTGTCCCAATCGCCCAGTACGCCCAGGCGCTTAAATTGAGTGCGCTGGATGTCAATGTATTTGCGAGCGTAGGCTTCGCAGGCTTTGCGGATTGTGGCGGCGTCGCTCTGGGTGTCGCCGGCCTTGCGCATTTCCTGTGTGACCTTGAATTCGATGGGCAATCCATGGCAGTCCCAGCCCGGGATATAGGGGGCGCTGAAGCCGCGCAGGCTTTTGTATTTGACGATGATGTCCTTGAGAATCTTGTTCAGCGCGGTGCCGATGTGGACGTCGCCATTGGCAAAAGGCGGGCCGTCGTGCAGCGCGAATTTGGGCGCGCCGGCGCGTTGGGCCTGGATTTTTTCGTACAGGCCCATCGAACGCCATCTTTCGAGGCGTTGCGGTTCGCGCGTTACCAGATCGGCCTTCATCGGAAAGCCCGTCTGCGGCAAATTCAATGTGTTCTTGTAGTCCATCTCACGATTCCAAAGGGGCGTAACCGTACCATCGGTGCGCGGGAGTGTCAACGCGGCCAAGTTGGCGGTAGCGTCCTAATTGGACACTACCAGGTTGGCAAGCCAAGGGCGCGCATCTGAAATTTGGTGGAGATTCGAATTGAATTCGCGAACCATTCCGGCAGTTGAGACTTCCAATTTTTTTGCACTTGCTCCCTTGCCCTCAATGGCCCGGCTTTTTCCGAGTCAAAGTTTAGACCAACAATAGAAGTTTAGCAGAATTTGAAAAATGCACTTGCCCCAACTGAGGCCGGGCAGTTGGGGCAAGTGATTGTAATGTTTGCATTGCTTTCTGGCGAGAGGAATCTCAAGGTTGCAAAAACCCGAAAACCCGGCCTTCGATCACGCCAAAACATGAACCCGAGCGGGAACGGCTAGAATCAAGGCTGGAGCTTGGGCCGGCCGCCGAACCTTTGGAAAACCAGCGCCCCAATCTCCGTCGCGGGCGGCACCTTAAACCAGAGCGTGATGCCCCAATAGATCAGGCTGGCGACGGTCATCGGCATGAAAACCTCTCCCAGCCGCCGCCAAACATCGGTATGGCCGAAGTTGTTGGTCCACCAGTGCATGAGACCCCAGGCGGTCAGGCCGGCTACGAGCAGAGCGCCGAGCATTTGCAGGATGGTGCCGCGGATTGATTCGAAATCGAGCCGGCCCAGCTTGCGACGCAACGCGTAGAAGAGCAGCGAGGCGTTGCACGTGGCGCTGAGGCTGTTGGCCATTGCCAGACCGCCGGCCCGAAAACGCCAGACCAGCACTACGGCGGCCAGCAGATTGATGCCGAGACAAAAGATGCTGATTTTCATCGGCGTTTTCGTATCTCCCAACGCGTAAAAACTGCGGGCGAGAATGTTCGACAATGAAAAGGCCAGCAGTCCCGGAGCGAGGCACATCAGGGCAAACGCGGATTCCGGCGTGTCACTGGGAACGAACCGCCCATGCTCGAACAACAAGCGGATGATCGGCTCCGCTTGAACGAGAAGCAACATGGCGGCCAACAGGTTGACGAACGTGAGGTGATCCACGCCTTGATTCAGCGTGGAGCGGAATTCGTCATACTTTTTCTCCGTAGCCAGGCCGGAGAGCGTCGGCAACAGGTACGTGGCCAGGGAAATCCCAAAGACACCTTGGGGCAATTCCATCAGGCGGATGGCGTAGTTGAATTGCGCGACGATCACGGGATCAACCCAGTATGCGACGCCCTGGGTTACGACCACATTGAGCTGGAAAGCGGCCACACCGATCATTCCGGGGACCATCTGCCGCACAACGCGCTGAACGGTGGCGTCTCCCACCGGAGAAACCCAGTAATAACGAAAGCCCTCCGTGTAGAGCGTGGGCAGTTGAAAGGCGGCCTGCGCCGCGCCGGCAACGAGCACCCCGAAGGCAAGGGCATAAATCTTTTGGTGCAGTTCCAAACCCAGCCGGGGCGCCAAAAGATAAACTGAGGCGATCATGACCACGTTCATGATCAGTGCACCGGTGGCCGGGATGAAAAAATGGCCGCGAGCGTTGAGCATGCCCATCAAAACCGCAGTCAGGCAGATCAGCAGCATGTAGGGAAACATCACCCGCAACAGCCGTAACATCAGTTCGGTCTTGGCCGCGTACGGTCCGCCCGCCAGCACAACCGTGATTCCCAGCATCGCCAGGGCGGTGATGATGGTCGCCGCGATGATCAAGCCCGAAATGACAGCGTTGGCCGCACGCCACATCTCGGCTTCAGTTGCCGTGCGTTCCTTTTCCTTGAAGATGGGAATGAAGGCGGCGGTAAGCGCGCCTTCACCCAAAAGCCGCCGAAACAGATTGGGCACCATGAAAGCGACTTGAAACGCGCCAGCCACCCAGGTCGCCCCCATGAACCACGAATAAACCATCTCGCGGACCATGCCGAGGATGCGGCTCGTTAGCGTGGCGGCGGCCATTGCGCCGGATGATTTCAACATTTGCGACATTGCGAGCGGAGTTTAGGGGCCGAGTAGGAAGGTTCAAGGGGGAAACGGAAATGATGCCGGAAATGGCGCGCACTCCAATGGAAAGCGTACATATGAGAACTGAAGTATGGAATTCCGCCTTTAGGCGGTAAAACATGCGGAAGTGCAAAGCATCAAGGAATCTCCAACTGCCTTCCTTTACGGACGCCTCACCGGCTAAAGCCGGAACTCCAAACTGCGAGAAAATTGCCGGGCGGCGGGAGTGGAGGACAGGGGAACCGCCGCCCGGCTCGGAGGAAAGGCGCTGGCCCAATCAGTCAGCTAACGCTGAGGCGTACTGCACGCCAAAATGAAAGCCGGTGCTGTCCTGGTAACCGACCGGCACGAGTTGTTCCATGCTGGCGCGGACCTTTTCGAGGAGCGCGCGCAACTCCTTCGGTTTGGGCATCAGGCAGGCCCATGGGCGTTTGGTCATGACCTGTTTCATATCCGTATTGCTACTGACATGTAAACCATATGTTTGTATGAGGCGGAATGCCATGGGCCGAACACTGATTGTTCTGTCAGCTTTTGTCCTACAGGGCGGATGTACAGATCAACGTGTGGCAGCCGACGTAAGAAGACTCTGATCTTTTCCTTTCGCTACCGGCTCGCGGCCGGTTCGTGCCTCCTTACATCGGCTGGTGTGAACATCATGACCAAGTGCGGGCGCAGTCAAAGCGGAAGTTCTTCGTTGTCGCGCGCGAAGGTGAAAGGGATGCCGCCGAGCATTCGCGCGGCGAGTTGGCGCGTATGCCTAAGGTTGGTCCAAAAGGGGCGCGCGACATGGATGAAGATGATTTGGCGAATTGCGCGACCTTTGAGATAGCGAAACAGCGCCTCCGGAGAGAAATGCGCCAGTTCGCACACCAGCACGTCGAGCGGCTTTTGCAGCAGCGGTTCGAGATCTTCCGGGCGGCCAATGTCGCCGCTGTGACCCATGCGTCGGCGGCCGGTTTCGATCAAGAAGCAGAAGGCCTGAAATTTCTGCGGATACCGTTTGTGAAAGGCGAGCCGGAATTGATCCAGGTGCGACGTGCGGAACGGCGTGACCCGGACGGTGCTGGTAATGATGGGTTTTTGGAGTTTTAACGGCTCGAAGCGAAACTTGCATTTAAAAAGTTCCGGGAAGAGCATGCCCGCCTGCAGCAGGGATTGGATGGGCTTGATGCCGTCTGAGGGCAGGTGGATTAGGAGCGGCTTGGTGCGTTGCTCGAGCCACAATCCCTGCATGAACATGAAAAATCCGCCAATGTGGTCCGCATGCAGGTGGGAAAGGATGATGCGATCAAAAGCGTTGTAGTCCAGCCCGCTGGCCTTGTAAGCCCGGCTGAGCGGCTCGCCGCAATCGAACAGAATGGCGGTCTTGCCAAAACGATAAAGGAAGGATGAGTGATTGCGGTCGGCACAAGGCCAGCCATCGCCGACTCCGAAGCATTTTAAAGAAAGCTTGCCCATTCAACGCCAAGACTGCCGTGTGCTGGGAAAGATTCATACGCGAAGCGCGGCAGCGGAAGCAAGCGCGGAGAGTAAACAGCTACGGAGCTTCGTGGGCTGGATGATGCTGCTCGAAGAGCGAAAGGCGGTGCTCGAACTGCTCGCGTTCCCGGGCGGTCAAATCGGGGGCCTGCAGCGCCAATTTCTGATACTTCACTGCTTGGTCGAAGTCCCCCGCCTCTGCGTAAGCGGCCGCCAGCGTGCCGACGCAATGGCGCTCCTTCCACTGCGTCAATTCGCAAGCCTTTTGCGCGGCTTCGACCGCCTGTTTGCCGTTGCGGATGTCATCAGCCGGACAGGTGGCGAGAAACCAGGCGCGATTGTTCAACGCCCCGGCACTGGCCGGATCCAGCCGGATAGCCTCCTCCACGTCGCTGACTGCTTTGGCGTAATCACCTTTGTTGTACCTCGCATAGCCCCGGTCATCATAGGCCTTGGAATCCTTTGGATTGGCGGCAATGACCCGGTTGAAGTCGAGGATTGCCTTGTCGAACTCCCGTTTCCCGTACCAGGCCAGGGCGCGACTCATGCAGGTCGCCATGTCATTCGTGTTAAGCTGCATGGCTGCGTTGAAATCTTCGATGGCCTGGTCCAGATCGCCCATGCTCATGTAGGCCGAACCGCGGTTGCGATAGGCCATGCTGGTTTTAGGTTCGAGCCGAATGACTTCGGTGTAATCACTAATCGCCTTATCAAGCTGGCCTTTGACCGAGTACGTCATCGCCCGGCTGATGTACGCATCCGCATCTTTCGGGTTGATGTGAATGGCATCGCCAAGATCGCTCAGGCTCTTGTCCAAATCGTGTTTCATGACGTACGCCAGGGCGCGACTCTTGTAGGCCTGGGCATATTGGGAATCGATTTGAATGGCGCTGGTGAAGTCAGCAATGCTCCGGTCGAAGTCGCCTTTGCTGCCGTACGCCCTGGCACGATTGTAATAGGCAACGGCATCATTGGTTTTCAGGTGTAACACAGAGTTCCAACAGGCAATGGCGCGGTCAAAGTCCTGGTCTTCCTGGGCCTTGGTGCCCCATTGGTAAAAGTCCTCAAGCTCGCCGGCGGCAGTTGGGCGGATAATCGCCAGCACGGCGGCAATAACCAGAACGAATAATCGCAGAGTGCGGTTCATCCTGGCACTATAGACGCCCGGGCCACTCAAGTCCACGCTCTGAGCTGAATGGGGGGCGCATCCTGTCATTGTCACCGTGTTTGGGACGAATAGCCTGTATCATGCATCTCGGCCAGCGTCCCGCCCCGTCGTATCCAACCAAGCCGTGTAAAAAAACAAGGCGGACTGTTGCCAGTCCGCCTGCTGTAACTTGTAACCTGGAATTCGGAAGTAACCTTATTCCTTGGCCTCGTCGGCGGCGTCGAAGGCGTGTTGCAGAGCAACAAGATCTTCGCCGGGTTTGAGAGCATCCAGAGCAGCCTGTTCGGCTTTGAGTTGCTCGCTGGAGTAGGACGCGGCCTTGATGGAGAGCCCGATGCGCCGGTCAGATTTGTCGATTTTAATGACGCGGGCCGTGACTTCCTGGCCGACCTTGAGGACGTTCTTGATCTTATCGATGCGCTCTTCGCTGACTTGGGAGATGTGGACCAGCCCGTCAATCTCGTGTTGCAAGCCGACGAACGCGCCGAAGCTCGCGAGTTTGGTGACCTTGCCGGTGACCAGGTCGCCGACCTTATAATAATGATCGATGTTGCTCCACGGATCGACAGCGAGTTGCTTGATGCCGACCGCGATGCGCTGATTGGCCTTATCGATTTCGAGCACAACCGCCTCGACCTCGTCGCCCTTCTTGAGCACCTCGGAGGGATGATTGATCTTGCGCGTCCAGGAAATGTCCGAGACGTGGATCATGCCGTCCAAACCTTCCTCCAGTTCGATGAAAGCGCCATAGCTGGTAAGATTGCGAATCTTGCCTTTGACTTTCGTGCCCGGCGGGTACTTCTCCATGGCTTTGTCCCACGGATTGGCTTCGAGCTGGCGGACGCCGAGGGAGATTTTCTGCTCCTCGCGGTTGATGCCCAGCACCACGGCCTCAAGTTCCTGATCGACCTTGAGTACATCCGCCGGCTTGGCGATGCGCTTGGTCCAGGAAAGTTCGGTGACGTGAACGAGGCCTTCGACGCCGGGTTCCAGTTCCACAAACGCGCCGTAAGGCACCAGATTGACAACCTTGCCCTTGACCTTGGCGCCAATAGGATACTTGCCTTCAATATTGTCCCAAGGATTGGCGAGCTTCTGCTTGAGACCGAGGCTGACGCGTTCCTTCTCGCGATTGATGTCGAGGACAACCACGTCGATGTCCTGGCCGACGCGCAGAATGTCGGAAGGATGATTGACGCGGCCCCAGCTCATGTCGGTGATGTGGAGCAAGCCGTCGATGCCATTGAGGTCGATGAACGCGCCGAAATCGGTGATATTCTTGACCGTGCCTTTGCGAATGTCGCCCGGCGTCATGTCGGAGAGCAACTTGGAGCGGCGTTCGTTGCGTTCCTGTTCGATGAGTTCGCGGCGGGAAAGGACAATGTTCTGCCGTTCCTGGTTGATCTTGACGACCTTGAAGTCATAAGTGTTGCCGACATAACCCGCCAAATTCTTGGTGGTGGTGATGTCGATCTGGGAAGCGGGCAGGAAAGCTTCGACGCCGATATTGACGAGCAGGCCGCCTTTGACCACGGCTTTGACTTTGCCGGCGATGGTGCCGCCTTCATTGCAAATGGTGAGGATCTTGTCCCAGTTCTGTTTGAACTCGGCCTTTTCCTTGGAGAGGACAACCATGCCCTCTTTGTCCTCGAGCTTTTCGATCAGGACGTTGATTTCGTCGCCGACCTTGACGACTTTGATGTCTTCAAATTCATTGGCCGCGATGACCCCTTCGCTTTTGTAGCCGATGTCCACGAGCACTTCCTTGGGACGGACTTCGATGACGGTTCCTTTGACGATTTCGCCAGCTGCAAAGCGCATTGAGCTTTGCTTCATGGCTTCTTCCATTGTGAGCATAATGATTCTATGAACTAACGAACTGCGGGAGGCTTGGTCATCCCGACGTCGGGATTACGAAGACTCCATTGCCTAACGGACCAGACGTTGCAGGGCAACGGAGGTAGAAGGTTAGGTTACTGGTTAACTTTCGTTTCTCAGCCCAAATGAACATCCGCACACGCGGCGTTCGAGCAATATACAGCGTAAACTGAAGTGGACAGGATGCAAGTGGAATTTTAAGCCAAAAAGGACCCCCCTCAGGAGCCTCAGCCCATTGCCAATCCGCAATACCCGGACCCACTCGGGGCTGCCGGGCGTAGCACCGATTGGCAATTGGTAATCGGCTGTATGGCCGGTTGTTAACTAGCAGAGGCTCGGCCGATTTCGAGCAACCAATTGGCCCCAATAGCCCAGGTATCCGCCTAAACCCGTCCCAATCCGGCTTGCCGCGCCGAAGCCTTGGCGTAGCGGATGCGCCCGTGAGTCAGCGCTTGTCGCGTCGTGGCGAAGGCCAACGGTAACGTGACTTTATGGCGGTGGACTGGTCTGATAGGCGAGCCATGAACAACCGCGTCGCCTTTCTGGTGTGCCTCGACACCTCCATGCTGTTGCTCGTGTGCATCCTCGAACCCATCAAACTTACCGGCCTCGAATGGCATCAATGGCTCGGCTTCGCACTCTGTCCGCTGGTGCTGCTGCATGTGGTCATGCAATGGCCGTGGTTCGTCACTCAGTTTCAAGGCATGGGCAAACGCGGCGGTTATCGTGTCCGGCTGAGTGCCCTGTTGAATCTGATCCTGTTCGTCCTCATGGCGGCGGTATTGTTCTCCGGCGTGTTCGCTTCCCGCCAATCCACCGCCCTCATCGCGGAAAGCGTCGGCCGCGTTCGTCTCTGGCACGAAGTTCATGGCTGGTTGAATTTTGTGCTCGTGGTGTTCGTGGGTTTGCATCTCGCCTTGAATTGGGACTGGATCCTCGCCGCATTGCGCCGCAGCCGGCCCCGCCGACCAGGCGGCGACGCGGTTATGGCCGGGCGCCGCTCGCCGCCGCTCGTGAAGTATCTCGGGCGCGCGTTGGTTTCGCTCCTCATTGCGTCAGTGGCTGCGGGAGCGACATATTTCGCGATTAAGGCGACGCTCCCCGCGAGAAAACGCGCTGACCTGCAATACCAACGCCCCATCACCGCTTCCGCCGATCACTCGCAAAAAAATCGACTCGCCCCCGCCGGGCGTTCGGCGGAAGTAATGGACGGCCTCTTCGGATTTTCGTTTACCCTGTCCGTAACCCTGTTGGTGGCCATCGTTGGCCGATATGTGTTCCGCCTCCGTTTATAGCCGCCTTTAACTTCCTGCCATTCTTCCGCTTGCATGAGCGCCTGCCTGGCGGAATTTCGCAACCGTGCACCGCCTCGGTTGCCTTTGTTCGGTCATCATAAATTCGTGTGGATTCGTCTCGGTTCGTGGTTGAACCCCTTGAAAAGCAAAAAGCGGCCGGGGCAAACGCCCGCGGCCGCCTGAAAACCCTGGTTGAATTACTTCTTGTCGTCCTTCTTCTTGTCGTCTTTCTTCTTTTCGATTTCACCACTGCCGCCGCATTTTTCGCATTCCTTGCCGTCTTTCGCGGCCGCGACGCAGCACTTATGGGAGCATGCTTCGCCCTTGTCCGCTGCTTTCTTGCAGCAATCCGCCTGCTTGGCGAGCGCGGAGCCGGTCAGCACTGCCGCGGCGCAGGTGAGAACACTGAGATATTTGATGAACTTCATAGCTTTGTGGTTTTGTGGTCGATTGTTCTGTCGGTCAATCTTTACACTGCGATTGCAATCCGGCGTGCTTCGCGGCCATGCACAGCGACTTCGACTGCCCGGCGGAAACATCGGATTTGACCCGAAATTAGCACAACCGCCCCTAATGTCCACAATATTTCGGACTACTAGAATTTGAGGTGGCAAGTCAGCTTTTGGACAGGCGCTCGGGGCCGGGCCGCTCACTAACCCCTGCTTTAGCCGGGGAACAATCATGCGAAAGCTCGCTCAACCGTTTCTAACGGCTTCGCGCCGTTATTATTAGTGTTCTGCGTCAGGATACCCTCAAGAATCTCTTTCCCGGCTCCAATGGGTGCCCCGTTAGAAACTCCTGCGCGGTCATCCTGCGCCCGCCTTCGCGTTGCAAGGACAGAATGCGCAAGGCCGCCGGGGCACAGGCGACCACGATCCCGGCCTTGCCCGCTTCGAGAATCTCGCCCGGTTGACCGGAACCTGGCGCCACTTCGACCTGCCAGATTTTGAGCAGGTGCGGCTTCGGTTCGGCGGGGAGGTGCGTGAATGCGCCCGGCCACGGCGCAAAGGCGCGCACGCGATTCCACAGTGTCCGGGCGGGTTGCGCCCAATCCAGCAGGCCGTCCTCCTTGGCTATCTTGCGCGCGTAGCTCGTCCCCTCCGCCGGCTGAGGGCGCGGGACAACCCGGCCTGCCACGTATTCCCGTACCGTTCGCACGAGCAAGCCGGCGCCGAGCGCCGCCAGGCGATCGTGCAAACTTTCTGAGTTATCCTGGGGATAAATCGGTGTTCTTTCCTGCGTGAGAATGTCACCCGTGTCCAGGCCGGCATCCATTTTCATGATGGTCACGCCTGTTTCCGCTTCATCGTTGAGGATGGCCCATTGAATCGGCGCGGCGCCACGGTACTTGGGCAGGAGCGAGGTGTGGACGTTAATGCAACCAAAACGAGGTAGCGCCAGAATGGACGCCGGCAGAATCTGACCGTACGCCGCGACGACAATGAGGTCCGGGGCAAGCGCTTGCAATGCGCGGACAAATTCCTCATTGCGCGCGCGCTCCGGTTGCAGAACCTGGAGTTGCCGCCGCAACGCCGCCGCCTTTACCGGAGAAGGATGCAATTTCAATTCCCGCCCCTTGGGCCGATCCGGCTGGGTCACCACCGCCGCAATCTCGAAATCCCCCTGCGCCGCCAGCGCTTCGAGACTCGCGCAAGCCAGCTCGGCGGTGCCCATGAAAATAATTCGCAATGACATTGGCCTCGTGATGCGGTTTCTTAATCGGAGCGCAGGCGATTAAGATTATGTTCGCGCAGAGCTGGAGCTCTGCACTTCGTCCTTGGCAGCTTCAAAGTTATAGCCCGTAATTTCGCCCTGTCCTTTGGTGCTTGGAGTTTTTCTGGAGCTTGGTTTGGGAGCCTCCGCCCCGGCTCTATCCGCGCAACAGTCTTCTTTGCGCAGCCGGACGTCGCGCTCGGGGCGGCGGCGGCTTCACGGGCACTCCGGTCACTTTGCGCTCGCCGAGCGAGGTGGCGCAATGGGCGCAGAGATACTCATGCAGCTCCCCGGAAGGCAGCACCAGCAGCAGCCGCTCGCGCACGGGTTGCGATCGCCCGCACTTCGGGCAGTAGAGCTCACTGGCCTTGAACGCTCCAAATTGTTCTTGTGGCATGTTCCGGATCAGGCTTTGGCGATGCGCCGAAGAATGTCCAACAACACCTTGGCCGGTGTCTGGGTCGAATCAATCTTATGCACCACCACGCTCTTTCCATAGAAATTTAGCACCGGTTTCGTTTCGCGCTCGTAGGTTTTCAACCGCTGCTTGATTACTCTCAGGTTCGCGTCGTCAAGCCGGTTTTCATGCAACGCCCGCCGTTGCAGTCGCGCGACCAATTTCGCCATGTTCGGGCAGTGCAGGTAAATGATCGAGCGCACGTCCAGCGTATCGCTCAGCATTCCGGCCTGATGTTCGTTGCGCGGGATGCCATCCAAAATCAGCGTGTCGGCGTCCGGATGGAACCGTCCGACGCGCATCGAATTCTCGATGAACTGCCGCCAGAGGTCGATGGTGGGTTCATCCGGGACGAGCTGCCCGCAACTCGAATATTCCAGGAACGTCTTGCCGATGGGGCTTTCCACCGTCAAGCTCCGGAATACGTCGCCACAGGCGCAATGGAAGAAATTTGGGATTGTCCCCAAAATCTTGCCCTGGGTTCCCTTGCCTGAGCCCGGTGCGCCGAACAAAAGGATGGCACGGTATTTCATAATTCAATCAAGCGTCTTTATGCTTGAGCTGGACCTCCTGAATTTCGACGAAGGGGATGATCACCTCCTCCGAAGCGTTTTGTTTTTGCACCTGCAAGTGCAGTTCGTTGGCCGAAATGCGCGAGATTCGCTGCCCGACGTACGAGCCCCGCGCGGCGCGGATGCTCAACTCCATGTCTCTGTCCGCGCCCTGGCGGACGACCCCAAAAAAGCCCGGCACCTGGGTTTCGAAAAAGCGCCGATTGAAGGTGTACTGTCCGCGGGCAAACGTTTTTGTGGGTGGCAGCGCCGGCGCAGCCGCAGCGGCCGGCGCAGCCGCGTATGTTTCCACGGGCGCCTCGCCCTCGCCGACCGGAACTTGCGCGGCTTCGGCGGCGGTCGCGCCGGCGGCTTCAGCATACTCTTCGCTGGGCGGTTTCCATTCCTCGACCTGCTTCATCTCGCGGCGCTCAATGGCAGGTGGAAGGCACAGGAAAAGGATGGGACCTAAAACCGGTGCGACCGCCGCCACGGCGCATACCACGCCCGGCGGCCGGACGCGAAGGATGGAGATTTCATAAGCGGCATAGATGTTCCCGGCGTAAAGCACCAGCAAAAGAAAGACCCCAATCCCGGAACTGGCCATCGCGCCAATCAACGAGCCCTTGGCCGGCCGTTGCAGGTGCGGCACGTCCTTGACCTGGATTTCGGTTCGCTTGGCCTTGTCTTCCTGCGTCAACTCGATCCACGGCTCGACGAAATTCGCGGCTTTCGGATTTTCCTGGAAAGTCCGCAAATCCGCCTGGGAAAGTTTGCTCCAGGCAATGGGGTCGGTATAGCTGCCATCGGCCTGCTTTAAAATGATCCCGCGGTCGTCCATGGTGACCACCTCGCCGGTGAGCGTCTGGCCATCCGTCAGATGCAGTGTTTCCGCCCAGGCGCTCCCGCAGAGCAGCGCGGCCAAGGCCAATGCAACGACAAACTTACAAAACCTGTGCATGCCAGAGTTTTCCATACCGGCCTAAATAATCAACTCATCTTATGAAAGAAAAGACATGTTTGATTTGATTATTCCGGACCGGACGTTTCGCGCCCAGGCTCGACGCTCCCGATTTCCTCCACCAAGTCTTCAATCGTCCAATTCCGCCGCGACACTGTCAGGCGGTCTGCCGTCGCCCCGTGCTGCCATACCGCATAACTGAGCGTCCGGCCCGGGTCCGATTGCAAATGCGGTTGCGCCAGTAATCCAGCCAGGTAACCCGCCAGTGTGTCTCCACTGCCGCCCTGCGCGAGATGCGCATTGCCCGAACCGTTGACGAAAATATCCCCGGTGTCGCGTCCGATCAAAGTTTGGTGGCCTTTGAGCACCACCCAGCAATTCCCCAGCTGCCGGGAAATTTCACGCAAAGCGTTCACCCGATTCGATTGGACTTGCTGCGTTGAGGTCTGCAGCAAGCGCGCCGCTTCGCCCGGATGCGGCGTGATGACGCGAATCGCATTCCTGGCCACCGGCGCAAGCGGCAGCCAATCCAGTGCGCTCGCATCCACCACCACCGGCACCGGTGAATCCCGCCAGAGATGCCGCATGGCCATCTTCAATTCGTCCGGCACGCCCTCCGCCGCCAGCCCCGGACCGGCCAGCACCGCATTGAAGTTCCACGGCAACTTTTGCGCGGGCGGCCAGATAAAGACCATCACGGACTGAAGTTGTGAGGCGATGACAGGATAAACCGTTTCCAACGTGTAAAGGCTGATCAAACCGGGCTGTGCGCGCTGGGAGCCGCGGGACGCCAGCACCGCCGCACCGTGATAACCCGGACTGCCGGCCACGATTCCCAACCGCCCGAAATCGCCCTTGTGTGCGGCCGCCGGACGCGGGGGCGGGTAATCCTTAAAATCCTCCGGCAACATCCACCGCAAATCACTCTTATGCGGGCACGGAATCAACCCAATCTCCGGGGCCACTTCCAACCGCCCGACGCACGCCCACGCCGGCTGGGCCAATAGCCCAAGTTTCGGAGCACCGAGCGTCAACGTGACCGCGGCTTGGATGGCCGCTCCCTCCGGTTGCCCCGTTTCCGCATTCAAACCCGAAGGCACATCAATCGCCAGCACCTGGACTTTCGCTTGATTGACCCGCTCGATCAATGCCACCCAAGGCTCATTCAGCGGACGATTCAGTCCGATGCCAAACAATCCATCGATGATTAACTGCGGCTTTTGTTCGAGCGCCGCCGTCACCGCCGGCAGATCGCCAGCCGGGTCCATTACGTTCTGAAGATGGACGCGGCAACCCGGCAGATGCTCAGCCGCCCGCCGTGCGTCGTCTCCGTTGTGGCCTTTGCCTGCCAGCACCAGGACGAGTTCGCCCGGGTTGACCATTTGGGAGGCACGGCGCGCCGCAATCCGGCCCACGCGAGCGATCACCTCCGCCTCTGAGCGGCCCGCGGCCCACGTGGCCTTCTCCCATTCGCGCATCTGCGCGACGCTGATGACCGGCACAGCCATGGCAGCAGGCTACATGGAATTCGCTCCCGACAAAGAAAATTTGCGAGACATTAATGTGAAATTACTGTCGCCCGCCAGGTCGCGTCAACTGGGGCCCTTTCCAATCCCCTCCCCATCGTGCTCGTCCTCGTCCTCGTCCTCGTCCTCGATTCCCTGTTTTCGGGGGGACCGAGGACGACGACGAGGACGAGCACGACCAGAACCACCATTGACCCGTTAATTCTTCTTGAAGGTGGACTCCATGCATCCCTCGCTTGGAGTTTGAAATTTGAAGCTTTTCTGGTGCTTGGAGCTTGGAACTTGAAGCTTGGTATTTGGTATTTGCGGTAAAGGTAAACGACCGGAATGGCCATCCGCCCACTAATTCTTCCCCGCCGTAATCATCGGAAAATCATCCGTCCGAAACGGCGACGCCGGCAATCCGTCCTTGTTCCACAAGTTGACCACAGGGCAATCCGCCCAGCCATAGCGCACCGCGACCGGTTTGGGGACCGACGCGCAACTCACCACCACTGTCTTGCCGTCGATCTCCGCGTTCGCCCAGACGAACTTGTGGTCTTCACCGCAAATGGCAAAACCCTTCAACGCACCGTCACGGGCCTCCAACCCAGCGCCGACATTGTCGAAACTGAGGACCACTTTGTCTCCCTTCACCTGCATCTTACGATAGCTCGGCCCGGAATAAACGATGCTCTCGCCGTACGCGATGCCGCGCGCCGCCAGCGCCAGGCGTTCGCCCACCGGCCGTTTCTTCTTGGGATGAATGTCCTTGGGATCGCCCACGTCGGTGATGACCGCCATGCCGACTTTCGGCAGCGCCTTGGTGGCAAGCAATTGGGCCTCGCGGAGTTCCGCCCAACCGCTTTCGGCTGGTTCCTCCTTGACCGGCATGAACGGTGCAAGCTGGACCGCCAGAAATGTGAAGTCGCCTTCGTTCCAATCCTGCCGCCAGTTGCGAATCATGTCCGCAAACAAACTCCGATACTGCTCGGAGCGGCCGGCGTTGGATTCGCCCTGATACCACGTGGCGCCTTTGATGGCATAGGGAACCAGTGGCGCGATCATCCCATTGTAAAGCTCGGCTGGCTTCCACGTCGGCCGCTGTGGCGCCTTTTTTTCGAACGGTTTCCCGGCTGCTTTGGCCTCGCCGGATTCCTTCTCGTACTCGGCGTGCGCCGTCTCATACTTGCTGAGCGAAGCCGCGTAACCATCGAGAATCTCCTTCTTGTAACGGGGATTGTCCGACAAGACCGCTTCGCGCATCCAAACCTCGGCGGGGGAACCGCCCCAGCTCGTTTCGATCAATCCCACCGGCACATGGCGCGCTTTCTGGAGGTCGCGTCCAAAATAATAACCCACCGCCGTAAACCCAAGAATACTTTGGGGATTGCACTCCTGCCAGGTGGCTTTGATATCGTCCTTCGGCTCGTTGGCCTTGACCTTCGGTACCTTGATCAAATGAATCATCGGGTTGGCGCAAGCCTCAATGTCCGGCTTGGATTCAAACGAATTCTCAATCGGAAATTCCATGTTCGATTGCCCGCTGCAAACCCACACTTCGCCCACCAGCACATTCTTGATGGTGATGGAGTTTTTGCCCGTGACCGTGAGTTCATCCGGGCCGCCGGCTTTCATCGCGCTGAGCTTGACCATCCATTTGCCATCCTTCGCGACCGTTTTCACCTTCTGTCCGCGAAAGCTGACCGTTACCTCCTCGCCCTCATCCGCCCAGCCCCAGACCGGTGCCTTCATGCGCTGCTGCAGCACCATGTTATCGGTGAACAGATTCGGAAGCCGCACGTCGGCCCGAACCGATGCGGCCAGCAGCAGCAGGGCAGGGCAGGCAAGGAGGAGAGAATGAGTAATTTTCTTCGGGTTGTGCATACCCGACATTCCAGCCGAGTCAGGTTGAGTTCGTCAACCATGAAAAGCACCCGGTTCCGTTTGGACCTGCTCACGGGCCAGGAACGGTTCTTTACCAGGCGTCATTAATGAGTGCCCCTGGGGCATGCGGCGGCGCGCACAGGAGTGCCCGCCCTGCCGGCACACGGTGGTGGGGCGGGCAGTCCTCTGCACGCCCTTCGCCCCAACGCTCCACGTCCCCATCCACACCTCCGTTATTTGCATTTTGATTTTTCGGGAGATTCTCCTTAACTTCTTGCTATGACCAGTAGTGAGATACGACAGTCGTTCCTCGATTTCTTCAAATCGAAGCAGCACACCATTGTGCCGTCCTCGAGTTTGATGCCGGATTCGCCGAACCTGCTTTTTACGAACGCGGGCATGAACCAGTTTGTGCCCATTTTCCTCGGCCAGCAAAAATGCCCCTACAATCCGCCCCGCGCCGCCGACACCCAGAAATGCATCCGCGCCGGCGGCAAGCACAACGACCTCGACGACGTCGGCCTTGACACGTATCACCACACCTTCTTCGAGATGCTCGGGAACTGGAGTTTCGGCGATTATTTCAAGAAAGAGGCCATCGAGTGGGCCTGGGAATTGGTGACCGAAGTCTGGAAATTCCCGAAAAACCGAATATACGCCACGGTTTACAATCCGGACAAGTCAAAGGGCGACCCGAGCGAGTTCGATCAGGAGGCATACGATTTCTGGGCCGCCAAGTTTTCCGCCGCCGGACTCGATCCAAAGGTCCACATTGTCTATGGCAACAAAAAGGACAATTTCTGGATGATGGGCGAAACCGGCCCGTGCGGTCCCTGCTCCGAACTCCACGTGGACCTGACCCCGCAAGGCGACACCCGCGGCGCCCTCGTGAACAAAGGCAGCGCCGAGTGCATTGAGATTTGGAATTTGGTGTTCATCCAGTACAACGCAAACCCCGACGGCACATTTTCCCCGCTGCCCGCGCGGCACGTCGATACCGGCATGGGCTTCGAACGTGTCACCGGCATCATTCAAAACACCAAGGGTTTCACAGATTTCAACCGGACCATTTCGAATTACGAAACGGACATCTTCCGGCCGATCTTCGACAAGTTAGAGCAGATGAGCGGCAAGCGGTACGGTTCGACGCTTCCGCGTGCGGGAAGCACCGGTGAGACGGAACAGGAAAAGATTGATGTGGCCTTCCGAGTCATCGCGGATCATAACCGGACGCTGAGCTTTGGCATCGCCGATGGCATTTTACCCGGGAATACGGATCGAAACTATGTTCTGCGGCGCATTCTCAGACGCGCAGTTCGCTATGGCCGCACTCTTGGGTTTCACAAACCGTTCTTTTACCAGTTGGTCGATGTCCTGGCCCAAACCATGGGCGACATATTTCCTGAGCTTCGGAACCGGAAACAAGTCATTCAGGCTACCATTCGTTCAGAGGAGGAAGGCTTCAATAAAACATTGGATCGAGGGATTGAGTTGTTTCGTGAGGAGACCGAATGCATGGCTCCCGGAGCAAGGTTGAGTGGGGAATCGGCTTTCAAACTTTATGACACGTATGGCTTCCCGATTGATCTGACAGAGTTGATGGCCCGGGAGCGTGGCTTGACGGTGGATCGAGAGCGCTTTGATCGATTAATGGACGAGAAGAAAAAAGCCGATAGCGAAGGGCATGTCGGAGAGGTGATAGAGGTTTCCAAAATCAAAAGTGACACGCCCACCCATTTTATCGGCTTCGACCAACTTGAGACTTCAGCGGAGGTCCTGGAGGTCGCAAGCCTTAAGGGCAAAATGGCCGTGATCCTCAATGTCTCCGCTGCCTATGCCGAAATGGGGGGTCAGGTGGGCGACACGGGCGAACTCGTTGGAGGCGGCGGGCTTTGGCACATCGTCAATACTCAGAAAAGCGGTAATACCTTCCTTCATTTCCTTGCGGAAAAAGATGCGCCCGCCGTCGGGACCAAGGTTCAACTTTCCGTGGATGCGCCGCGTCGTGGGGCGATTCAGCGGCATCACACGGTAACGCACCTCATGCATTGGGCTTTGCACGAAGTCGTAAGCCGGGAAGCATCACAGAAGGGTTCTTTTGTCGGCCCGGAGAAGCTGACATTCGATTTCAACTCAGCCCCGCTGACACCCTCGCAGATCAGCGACGTGGAGAAGTTGGTGAATGAACGGGTTCTGGAAAATGCAGGCGTGTCGTGGACGGAGGTTCCGTATGCGGACGTGAAGAACCGCAAGGACGTGATGCAGTTTTTCGGGGACAAGTATGGCGATCAAGTGCGGGTGGTGCAGATTGGCGGCAGGGCAGGGGAGTTGAACGGGTATTCGATGGAGCTTTGCGGCGGAACGCATACGCGGGCGACAGGCGAAATCGGTTTGTTCCGCATTGTGGGCGAGTCGGCCGTGGCTGCGGGCGTGCGGCGCATCGAAGCGGTGGCGGGGTTGGAGGCTTATCGCAAGGCGACGGACGAGGTGCAGCTAATCAAGAGCCTCGCGGGGAAAGTGAATTCGCCGGTGGGCGAGTTGGAGAAGAAGATCGAGTCGCTGCTGGCGCATCAGAAGGAACTCGAGAAGCAGGTCAAAGCGGCGGAACAGCGCGAAGCCTCGAATGTGGCGAGCAATCTCAAAGCGCACTCAGTGCATTCCAATGGGGTTCCCGCCATTATACAGAATTTGGGCGCTGCCGATGGAGACTTCCTGCAAGCCGTTGCCGATGCGCTCAAAGGCACCTTCAAAGGCGTGGTCGTGCTCGGCGGCCTGGCCAACGGAGCGGTGGGTTTGGTAGCCACAGTTTCGCCGGATTTCACCTCGAAGGTCCAAGCCGGCAAAATCATCCAAGCCATCGCACCAATCGTCGGGGGCAAAGGCGGCGGCAAACCGGACAACGCGCGCGGGGGCGGGAAGGATGCGGCGAAATTGGATGAGGCGCTGGCCAAGGCGAGGACGCTTCTGTAAGGACCAATGACCAATGTCAAATGACCAAGGAATGTCCGATGTCCAATGGTCTGAACCTATCTTCATGGATGGTTCGCGTGGCAGGCGGGCGGCGCGCAGCGGAGTGCGCGCCCTACCGGCACGGCGGTGGAGCGGGCAGTCCCCTGCCGGCCGCCCTGAAATGATTTATGACTTCCCGAACTTGATTTAGCATGTTGCCGGACGAACAAGCAAGCCCGGAACAAATCGAAGCGTTGCGACGCCTCACGCCTGAGCAGCGTTGGAGTGCTGCGCATCAGCTTTATTGGACGGTGCGGCGGCACAAGGCCGCGTTCCTTCATAGTCTGCATCCGGATTGGTCAGAAAAGCAGGTGGAAGACAAGGTGCGGGAAATCTTTCTTCACGCCCGATCCTGACCTGATCGAAATGTTCGTGCGGCCTCTTATCGAGCAGCATATTCGGTATTCAACCGCCCCAAAACCCGGGTCGGATGTGGAGTGAAGCCGGGAAAAACGGGGTTGGACAACTTTAGCCGGGGTTCGACGGGTAAAAATCATGGGCACCCGTAGCCGACCGGGTTTGAATATGGTTGCCTCAGCAGAAGTCTTCCATAGACTGTAAATGTGATGCACCCGGTTTTCAGCCAATGACCGCCATCGTGGACATCAAAGACTTGCGCGTGGAATATCGAAAAGGCGCGCTGGGACAAGGCCCAAAGGTCGCCGTAGATGGCCTGAATCTCCGTGTTCATCAAGGCGAGGTGTTCGGTTTTCTGGGGCCGAACGGCGCGGGCAAGACCACCACCATGAACGTGCTGTTGGGCTTTGTGAATGCCACCAGCGGGACGGCCTGCCTGTTCGGCGTGAACGTGAACGAGCCCATCGCCCGCCAGCGCATCGGCTATCTGCCGGAGTTGACCTATTACTACAAGTTCCTGACGGCGGAGGAGTTGCTGCGATTTTACGCCAGGGTGTTTGGGATTCCGCGCGCGGAAACCGATAAACGCATCGATGAACTGCTCAAGCTGGTGGAGTTGCAGGACGCGCGCAAGCGGCCAATCAAAAGCTATTCCAAGGGCATGCAACAGCGCGTCGGCCTGGCGCAGGCCTTGATCAACGATCCGGATTTATTGATTCTCGACGAGCCGACAAGCGGCCTGGATCCGATTGGCCGGATGAAGGTGCGCGAAATCATTCAACGGCTGAAAAACAAGGGTAAGACGGTGTTCTTTTCGTCGCATGAACTGGGCGAGGTGGAAACGGTTTGTGATCGGGTGGCGATTTTGCATCAGGGAAAGCTGGTGGTGGAGGGGCGGGTGGATGAGCTGGTGGCGAAGTATCAGACGAATCTGGAGCAGGTTTTTCTCAAGGTGGTCGGGTATCAGCCCGCGCAGGTATGAATACCGTTCTCGCTTTATCCCAAGTCGTCATCAAGGAGCTATATCGCCGCAAGGATTTCTATGTGTTGTTCGTGCTCACGGCCTTGATCACGCTGGTGATGGGGTCGGCTAATTTCTTTAACGACGACAAGATTGTGCGATACCTGAAGGAACTTTGCCTGCTCTTGATCTGGATTTCGGCGTTGTTCATCGCGGTGGGCGCCAGCGCGCGACAAATCCCGGCGGAACGGGAGAACCGGACGATCTTTCCGCTCCTCGCCAAACCGGTGACGCGCGGGCAGGTGGTTGCGGGTAAGTTTTTGGGTTGCTGGCTGGCTTGCGGAATCGCGTTGCTGATGTTTTATGGATTTCTGGGAGCGGTAAGCATATCGCGCGAACACGAATGGCTCGTGTTGAACTATTTTCAAGCGCTCTGGCTGCAATGGATTTTTCTCGCGATCGTCATCGCGCTGGTGCTGTGGGGATCAATCGTTTTTACCGCGCCTTCCTCGAATGCGACGATTTGTGTGGTGCTCGTGATCGGCATCTGGGGCCTTGGACGCTACCTGAATCACGTTGCCTTGCAAGAGCGCGAACCGCTTCGGTCGGTTATTTACACCATCTATTTTCTAATTCCACATCTCGAATGGTTTGACGTGCGGGACAAAGTGATGATCCACGGTCGCGGCCTCGTGCCGTGGGTGGATTGTTTCCTGGCGACGTTGTACGGGGCCGCCTACACGCTTCTGTTTTTGTTTGCAACCTGGCTTGGCTTCCGGCGAAAGGCGTTGAACACGTGAAGAGGACTTCGCCATTTTACGCGCTCGCTTTGTTGATGGCCGTGTGCTTCACACTGGGAACGTGTTTGCAGCTTCGGGTGGAAAAGTGGAATACCCGGGCTCAATCAGACAGCCTGCTTGCCATTCTCCTGGGCGACGGCCAGCGCATGTTCGCCAATCATTTCTTTACCAAAGCGGACGTTTATTTTCACAGCGGCTATTATCCTTCCTGGATGGACCAGGGCATGGCGACACCCGATCCCGGGCACATGACCGAGGAACATCACGACGAACATGAAGAGGCCGAACACGAGAAGGCGATGGACTTCCTGGGGGCGCCCAAGGATTGGATCGACCGTTTCGGGCGGAATTTCTTTCCGTCCACGCACGCGCACCTCGATAAGCCGGGCGAGTCGCGGGAAATCCTGCCCTGGCTGCGGCTCTCGGCGGACATGGACCCGCAACGGATACAAACCTACACCGTGGGGGCGTTCTGGCTGCGGCGCGAGTTGGGCAAGGTGGATGAAGCCGAGCAATTTCTGCGCGAAGGGTTGAAGGCCAACCCGGATAGTTGCGAAATTCTCCTGGAATTGGGACGGCTGTACGACGAAAACCGGCACAATCCCGTCCACGCGGGCAATTTGATGCAACTCGCGTTGCGTCGCTGGGATGAGCAGGAGCAGGCGCAAAAGAAACCGGACGAGGGGATACGGCTTCAGGTGCTCATCTTTCTGTCGCATGTTGAAGAGGAGCAGGGGAACTTCCGGCAGGCGCTGCATTACCGGGAGCTTGAACTCAGCCTTTCGCCACCGCAGCCGGAAATTGTGAAGCAGCAGATCGAGGAGTTGAGAGCGAAATTGGGTGAGGAGAAGCGGGCGGAGCAAACACCAGGCTCCAAAAGCCAAACACTGGAAAAATAGCGCGGGAAAATGTCGAAGGCCAGATGCCAAAGGACTCTCGTCCGCTCACCAGCCCGGCGCTTGAACTTCCAGTGTAGCCATTTTTGCCGAGGAAGTCCGCTGGTTGGAAAGTTGCGCACCCGAAGGGCGGCCTTGGAAGGAACGGTTACTTACGACGCAGCCACAAACGCCTGGCACCCAGAAGACCAACGGCCAACGCCATGACAGCCCCTGGGGCAGGCTCCGGGACGGGCACGGGACCCACACTGGGATCAATCCAGCCACTATCATCTGAGCAACCAATTCCTTGGACGTGCCCAGCCGCATCAAAGGGGCCGTGGCCGCCTGCGGGCGTACTCAGGTATTGAAAGTCAGCGGATGTAAGTCCAGGAATACCTGAAATCAGGTAGGTGACGGAATCTCCGGCCCCGAACCGGCCGGAGTTCGCGGTGGCGAAATTGAAAAGGATGTCATACTTCCCATCCCCGTCGGCTTTGAACGCGTCTTCGCCGGTCTGAATTGTCGGAGCAGTCACGCCACTGGTTCCGTTCTGAAAGGTAAACGTCAGATTCTGGATTTTGGCAGTATCAGCCGGATTGATGTTCAGATACAGCGAGCCCAGAAATTCGTTGGCACTTAATCCCCCGTTGTCCACAGTCAAAAGAACGCCATTAGCTGTGTCCTTAAAGGCCGCATCCACCCAAGGCGAATGCCCGGCTGGAGCGGCTCCTGAGAAGACATTGTCAAACCGATATACGAAGCCTGTGGCAAGCGCGTTTGCTGACCAGAATCCCAAGCCTAAAGCGACTACTCCGGCCGCCCTTAGCTTCCCCGACCAGATGGCTTTTCTCGCTTTTATCATGTCTGGCCCTTTTGATTTATATAACCAACCGACTCACCACACCCGCCTACCCCGTTGTAAGCCGCTGATAGTCAATGGCAAAACGAAACAAACAGTACCGGGGCTCGTGAAACTGCTTGATATGATGCCGACAATTGGATCGAAATGTCAAGAATCATTGTTGAAAAAGCACGATTCCTAGCGGCGGGATTGGCCCCAGAATCTCAATCAGAAATCCTGGAACAAACAAGTCGCTTCGCGTCTCCCAAGTAGAATCGGCGCGTCCTGAAACTCAGGACGCAAAAAAAGTAAGAAAAATGCTTGACAGCCTCTGTCGTAGTCTATAAAACACTATATCGCTATGCCACACTTCTTTACTTTCCATCCAATCAACGCGGGGTTGCGTCACATCGCAAGGGTTTGCGGCGTCTGTGCGGCAGCTCTTTTGTTTTGCTTCGCTTTTTCGTTTCAGGCGAGGGCACTCGTTTTTAATTTTGCCAACCTGCCCGGAACAGAAATCAGCTTCAGCGGAGGAGGATTCACCTTCACCAGCACCAGTGGATATCAATTTGATATTACAAGCGTGAGTGGAGGGGCTGGTGATTCGGTCGGTCTGAACGGTTACATCTCTACGGGTGCACCTCTCTTTGTGGGAGGCCCATTCACGATTGGACCGATTACAACGATCGGCATGGAGCAGACGGCTCCGGTGTCGGGGGCAGGAACCCTGCACATTACGGATCAGCAGTCAATTGACCTCACGGGTGCGATTCAATGGAATAATATCACGACATTTGGACCGGCTGGAATTCTTGATTTGACCGGCACAGTGAATCTCACGGCTCTTCATTATACAGGTGCAAACAGCGATTTGGCGGCGCTGGCAGCGGCGGGTGGGGCATCCGATGTTGTGACCTTTGAATTCGTGCCTGCGCTGACATTGACGCAACTCGCCAGCACTGGCGGGGCATCGTCTTATTCCGGCGTTCTTGCCCCAGTTCCCGAGCCGGGCACTTTACCGATTCTGGGTATTGGCTTGGCGGGTTTGCTGGCACTCCGTCGCCGCAAGAAGTAGCTGCGCTGGCGGTCAGTCCCGCAGCGAGGAAGGAATCAAGTCTTTCCAACTATCACTTAAACGGGAGCGGAAAATATCCAAACTGTGATGCATCCTGTTTTTGCCAGCGCGATTTTGCAGCAATAATGGCCTTTTAGCGGTTTCAACCACCGATCAGGCGATAGAAGAGGCCTTGTTGGAAATGGGATTCGTTACGAAAAGATTGCCGGAGACAGGACAGACATGGTCAGAACATTGCTCCAACCAATTGAACCCGAAAGACTTGGCAAGGACTCGAGATGGCAGTTTGTGGCTCAAGCCGGCCAGGAAATAACGACATTTGTGTTATAACGGGTTATTTGAAGCGGAACCCCAAGGCGCAGTCTATCAACCATTGGTTGGTTTGAAGGTGCCGGAAACGAGGATGGAGTACACCGGGAGAGAGTTAACCGCATCGTCATCCAATGTCAGCGTGAGATTGGTTACGCTGTACTTAACCTGGCCACCTATTTTCGACGCTTTGACCTTGGGGGCCAAACAGGAGAACGCTTACATCGCTTGGGAAGTCATGGCTCAAGCCGTGCAGGGTGACCGTCACTTTGCTTACTCGGCCGGTCAAACCCGTAACCGTAATGGCGGACGGGTAGGGAATTGCCTTGGTCAACGGACTCGCGCTGTTTGTCAATCACCATGAAATTGGTGTTGGAAAAGGCATAGGGCATGGCGCAAACTGTGAGGATCGCGGTTCCCCAAAAAAAGTGCCCCAAAGTTTGAGCCAAATGCTTCCAGCCATTACTGGCAAACTCGAGCCACCTTGCCAAAAATCCAGAATTTCAGAATCGGCGGAAGCGAGCCATTTCGTTAATCGAGTTTCAGGGAATACTGGTTTGCGAACTCGGGCGATTGACGCTCCAGTAACTCGTTCTGGTCTTTGATGAACTTTTTCTTTTCTTCGATAAACCTGGTTTGTTCCTGAATCAGCTGCATCTGTTCATTGATGAGGGCTTTCTGATTGGCGATCAACTCCGCCAGACTCGCGGTTGCGACTCCCATGTTCGGGCCGGCTTGCAGCGACGGCGCAGTTTCACTTCCACCGTTGTGCCCGTTCGACGCCAAACTCCCCATTCCATTTGAGTGGGCCGGTGCTACAATGCCGGGCTTCATCACAAACTCGGTGTTCATCACAAAGTCGGTGTAGAACTTGGCATAATCGAAGGCCATTTTCCGGCCGCGCCTGTCGGATTTGCCTGCCTTGCTCCCACTGTTGCCGTTGTTCCCATTGCTCCTGATTTTTTGTGCGCCTGGCTTCAAGGCAATCGAGCCGTCATCGGCATTGCTCAAGCCGGTACTCTGGACAGGTGTTGCCTCAGCCACGGGTTCATGGCCGCCTTCCGAATGAATTGCACGGGGCGCGCTTCGCAACCGGACTTTCAAATAAAGAACCGCTCCGCCGCCCGCGAAGCAGCCTATGAGAGAGTAAAAAACCCAAGCGGCAAAGCTTGGACCAGAACTGGCGGTCCAAGCTTTCAGATGCTCGTCATCAACGATGAGCCCCAGCAGACTGATGCGGGCTACCTTGTCGCCGCTTTGGTAATCTGCGTAACGCTGCCCTTCTTTAAACGTGATGTTCTTTGCCAATTGCATCACCGGGGGCAAGTCGGCTCCAGCCCTGTACGGCTGCACAGCGGTAATTTCCAACACGCCACTCCGGCCGAATATCAGCACCGTGTTATTAATCGTCTGGGTGGATTGCGTTTCAGCCTCAACGGCCCATCCCAATGAGTGCGTGGCCGAATCGTAGGACGGCAGCTCTTTCCAGTCCACGGACGCAACCGAAGCCCTGCCTTGTTTCATTGCACCCGGGTTTTCCTGTTCTATTCGCTTCCGCATGGCCTGCAAAATTGCGACCGGATCCAATGGCTCTTTATCCGCATCCTTTAAATAACCGACGCTAGTGAACGCCAAAACCGCCCACCATTGGTCCGACTGCGGAGCTAAAATCCCGATTAGTCCCTTTGGAACGGGGTTTCCACTGCGCTCGAGGAAAGCCCGGGCGCCCGCTTCGTCCAGCAGGCGATAACCGGGCGGAACAGTTATGCCGGCAATGCTCCCCAAACTTGCGACATTAGGGCCGGAAACCCAGGGGTTCAGAAATTCCTTTGAGCCTGATCGGTTCCCAGTCCATCCCTGTCCCGGAGCGGACTGCGCCAGGAAGGCCATCAAGATTGGCAATAGCCACCTTCCCCACCGATGTTGACGCTGGCTGAAGTTGCATGACAAATGGAGACTCATATATTACACCAACGATTGGTGTGCTGCAGCTGATTTCTGGGTGTCCTTTTTATACTGTAAATCGCGCGACGTCAATACTTTTGCTTCGCTCTTACAGGGCTGGGAAACCGCACTTTACGCAGGGGCAAGTACGATCTGGAGAATGGCAGGTCGGCGAAGCACCCACGTTTCACCATGATTGCAGTCGCTCAACTCCATGGTTGAGTACCTAATGATTTTGGTGTTGTGTGTCCTTGAACGTCGCTCTCCGTTCCGGTCGGTGCGGGTCGCTGGCCTGCAGATTGTGCTGTCGGCGCAAAGAACGGGCTGGAATTGAAGTTTGTCTTATTCCAGGGGTTCGGTTAAGAATTCATCATGCACGTCCGGCGCGCCCGAATTGACCGCGTAACAAAAGAGACGCAGGTCGCTGTGCGGTTGAAGATCGACGGTTCTGGAAAATCGTCGATCAAGACCGGGATTCCGTTTTTTGATCACATGCTGACGCTCTTTGCGAAGCATGCGGTGGTGGATTTGGAGTTGAAGTGCGCGGGAGATCTCGAAGTGGATGCGCATCATACAGTTGAGGATTGCGGAATCGCGCTGGGCCAGGCATTCGCGAAGGCGTTGGGCGATAAGCGAGGCATCCGGCGTTACGGCGCGGGGTTCGATCCACGCAATCCGTTCACCGGCGAAGCGTATGTGCCCATGGACGAGTGCCTGGCGCGGTGCGTCATCGATTTCAGCGGGCGGCCGTACCTGGTTTGGCGGGGACTTACCCCGTATGCGTATCAAAAGCTCACCCAGGCGGAGCAGCGGCAGGATGCATCCAGCGCCTTCCGGTTCGGCCTGGCGCGGGAGTTTTTCCAAGGCTTTACGAACGAGGCCCGGTGTAACTTGCACTTAGAGTTACTTTACGGGGATGAACCGCACCATATTGTTGAGGCCTTGTTCAAGGCATTTGCCAAGTCGGTGGATATTGCGTGCCAACGAGATACGAGAATTGCCGGGCAAATCCCCAGCACGAAAGGGAAGCTCTAGACGGCATTGAATAGTTAATGTTCACCGCCCGTCGAACCTCATGAAGACTGTAAAAGACCATTCTTCCGCCAGCGATGAAGAGCTGGTTCAAGGAGCGAAGAAGGGTGATACAGGGGCCTTCGAAGAATTGGTGGCGCGGCATCGGGATAAAATTTACGCGCGTGCATTCAGCATGATGCGTAACGAAGATGAAGCGACTGATCTTTCTCAGGAAGCCTGGGTGAAAAGTTGGCAACGGCTGAAGCAGTTTCAGGGCGAGTCGAGTTTCGGCACGTGGATGACGCGGATCGTGATCAACTTGTGCCTGGATCATTTGCGGCGGCGCAAACGGCAGCGGACCGAGTCGATCGAAGAGATGGACGAAGAGTCCGGCGGGGTGGAGCGGCAGATGCCGGTGGTGACGGCAAACCCCACCGAGCGATTGGAACGCGCTGAGTTGCGCAAGCGGATCGATGAGGCGCTCAACTTGTTGTCCCATGAGCACCGGACCGTGCTGGTGCTGCATGAGTTCGAAGAAATGGAATATAAAGAGATTGCGCGGACGATGGAATGTTCCATTGGAACGGTGATGTCACGGTTGTTTTACGCCCGCCGGAAAATGGCGGCCTTGCTGGCAAACTTGAAAAGTGAAGAGTTAAGATGAATCACGACGCTCAACTGAAATTGCAGGCCTACCGGGACGGCGAACTGCCGGCCGCGGAAGCTGCGGAAGTGCAGAGTTGGCTGGCTCGCGATGCCGAAGCGCGCTCGTTGCTCGCCGAATTGGAGCACACGGCCAAAGCGCTCAGCGGCAACGAAGCGGAACTCAAGCTGCCGGAATCGCGCGAGTTTTTCTGGTCCAAGATCGAGCGGGAAATCCAGAGATTGGAGCAGCCGGCGACCCGCGACCCCGCGAGAGAGATTTCGTGGACCGCCTGGGTGCGCCAGCAATTCGCGCCGCTGGCGGGCCTGGCTTCGCTTGCGATTGTGCTGGGGCTGTTGATTGCGCATCCCGGAGGGCGTTCTTCGGTGGCCGATTCCGGCGTGATCGATTTGGCTTTGGCTTCAGACGACATGGGCGCGCACACATTCCGCGACCAGGACCAGCGCATCACGGTGGTGTGGCTGGACGACCGGACGCAAGATTCCGAGTTTACGACTCCCGAGCCGTTTGCTAGCGTTCAGCCCGAATGAAGCGATTGAGTTTTCTCCCGGTTTCCGTGTGGCTGGCAATGTGCGTGCTGGCTCCGGCCTTCTGTTCGCAACGCGCCCAGGGGGCTGACCTCAAAGTCCAAGCCCAGCTTATTTGGGCAACGAACGAGCCGAAATCTCCCAATCCCAAACACCATCTTCTCGACGAACAAGACCGGTTGGCGGCAAAGCTGCGCAATACCTATCGCTGGACAAACTACTTTGAAATTAACAAGACCAATGTGAACATTCCGGTCGGCAGCACCAACCTGGTGGCCATCAGCGCGAAATGCAAATTGGAGATTGCCAACTTGGGGTCGGATAAAGTCGCGATCAAGCTGTTTGGCCAGGGCAAGGAAGTGGGCACGCTGAAGGACAAGGTTTTGGCTGGCTGGCCGTTGGTGCTGGCGGGCAACTCCAGCAACAGCAATGGCTGGTTCGTGGCCATCCGGAAGATCGATCCCAAGGCAGCGGACCCGCAGCTCAGGCCCGAGTCCATAAACGCAACGCCGGCGAAGTGACGCTGGCTTCTTCCTGAAACACGTTTCCAAATAGAAACGCCTCGCGGGTTTTCCGCGAGGCGTTCGTTTATTCCGTCAGTTTTTCCGGAGAGTTAAGTCAGCTCCTCATTGTTCGCGACATTGATGATCTTGAACAATTCGGCATGCAATGCCGGATCGGCGCGGAAGGACAGCTTGCCGAAATAGCGCTTCTCCATTTCGATCAGGTGCTTCTCGTCTTCGTTGCGCAGACGGTCGAGCACGCTCGGATGGACCACAATCCGCAACTGGAAGTCGGATTCGTCGCGCGGACGCTTCTTCAGAATTTCGCTTAGCTTGCGCTGGATTTCGACGCTCATCGTCAACGCGCTTTTCACCCGGCCGCGGCCTTTGCAATAGGGGCACTCGTCGTAGACCGCCGCATGTACGCTCTCGGAATGGCGCTGGCGGGTCATCTCCATCAGGCCGAGTTGCGAAATGGGCAGGATGTGGGTTTTGGCCTTGTCGCGCCGGAGGCCGTCCTTCACACGTTGGTACACCTGCCGGCGATCGCGATCGTGCTTCATATCGATGAAGTCGAGCACGATCAGGCCGCCCATGTTGCGCAGCCGAAGCTGGCGGCAGATTTCATCGGCGGCTTCAACGTTCACCTTGAGTATGGCAGTTTCCTGATCCTTGCCGCCTTTGTGCCGCCCGGTATTGACATCGATGGCGACGAGGGCCTCGGTTTCGTCCACGACGATGTAGCCGCCGCTCTTGAGATGGACCGTTCGGGAGAAGGCGTTTTCCAACTGGCGGCTGATGTTGAACCGGTCGAAAATCGGTTGCGATTCATTGTACAGCTTGACCTTGCTGGCAGAGCGCTTGGAGATTTTCGAAATCATCTCGCGCATGCGCTCGTACGCCCGGGGATTATCCACGACAATCCGTTCGACATCCTCCGTGAGAAAATCGCGCACCGTCCGGTCGATGAGGTCCGGTTCCTGGAAGACGCATGTGGCGGACGGTTGGGTCTTGATGCGGTTTTGGATCAAGGTCCACTCCTCGAGCAGCAGATGCAGGTCGCGCACGAAGTACCGCGCCTGCTGGCCTTCGCCCACCGTTCGCATGATCACACCCATCCCATCAGGAATGGTCAAGCCGCGGAGGATCTGCTTCAACCGCTGGCGTTCCTGCTGGTTCTCGATTTTGCGCGAGATGCCGCTCTGGTCCGAGTTGGGCAGCAGGACGAGATAGCGGCCCGGCAATACAACGTTCGTAGTCACGCGCGGGCCCTTGTTGCCAATCGGCCCCTTGGTCACCTGCACGATGATGTCGCTCCCCGGCGGGTAAAGCCGGGGGATGTCCTTCTGCGTGATGCGCGGCTTATCGCGCTTCTTGGTTTCGCGCTCCACGAGTTCGACGCCACTGTCGAAGTTGCTCGGAACAATGTCCCAGTAATGCAGGAAGGCGTTCTTCTCAAAGCCGATGTCCACGAAGGCGGCCTTGAGGCCATCTTCGAGATTACGGACCTTGCCCTTGAAGATGCTGCCGACCAGCCGCTCCTCGGTCGTGCGTTCGATGGTGAATTCCTCGAGCTTGCCTTCTTCGAGCACGCCCACGCGGGTTTCCAGCGACTCGGCGTTGATGATGACTTCCTTGTGGATGCGCTTGACCGGCTTGATGAGCCGCTGGACTTTTTTCATCACGGAGGATGCAGCCACCCGGATGGCTTCGACAATTCCCTGCGGACGCTCGGGAACCGAAATCGGTTCGAACGCCTTTTCCTCCCGGACTTCCGCCGGGGTTTCCAAATTGGGCTCGCGGAAGGCGCCTTCAGACTCCGGTTTGGATTGTTCCTCCGGAGCGGCGGGAGTTTCAGCAGGAAGTCCGGCGGCGATGTTTTCCGCGCGGTCGATTTCCTGGGCGTGGCGCGCCTGGTCATAGACCTTGTCCTGGGGCGCCTTTTCGCCAATCACCTCGGCGCGGGCCTCATTGGCGGCACGGTCGGGCCGGTGCGGGTTAGGGTTCAACCCGCTGCTCGGCCGGAAGCGCATGCCTCCGCGGCGTCGCCGCGAAAAATTTCTTTCACTCATAACCTAATAAGCCTTTCGATAAATATATACGTTTTGCAACAAACCCATCGCGATCAACGAGACTAGCACTGACGATCCGCCATAGCTGAGTAGCGGCAGTGGCACGCCTGTCACGGGCATGATGCGAATGTTCATTCCGATGTTGATGAAGACATGGCTGAAGAGGAGCGTCACCACCCCCACGGCCAGCAATTTACCCAGGCGATCGCGCGCCTGGCCCGCGATTCTGATTCCGGAGAACAGAACCACGGCATAAAGCGTCAGCACTGTCACGCTGCCGACAAATCCTTTTTCCTCCGCGATGACGGAGAAAATGAAATCATTGTGTTTGCCTGCCTGGGGCAGGAAACCGAGGGCGTTTTGCTGGCCTTTGCGCCAGCCTTTGCCCAGCAGGCCGCCTGATCCGACGGCGATCAGCGCCTGCTTAACGTTGTACGAATCCTTGAATTGTTCTTCCTGGAGGCTTCGCCGGTCTGCCACCGTTGCGCCCGCCTGCGCAAAGTCAGCATAGTTCCGGCCGAAATAAACCAGCAACCGTTTCCGCTGGTAGCTCTCCATTTTGATCTGCCATTTGGGCGGAGCGAAAAGAATGTCCGCCACGAACAACCCCGCGAAGATTCCCACGACCGTTCCCAACTGCAACAGGTACCGCTTCGGTGTGCCCGCGGCGTAAAGCATTCCCAGGCCCGTCGGTACCAACACGAGCGCAGAGCCCAGATCCGGCTCCTTCATGACCAGCAGGAACGGCAGGACCATCAGCCCGATGGACCGCCAGAAAATTCCCACTTGCCGCAGTTCATCCACGGGCCGGCTCAGGAAATGCGCCTGCGCCAGGATGAAGGCGAGCTTGGCAAACTCCGAGGGCTGAAACTGGAACGGCCCCAGCTCGATCCAGCGCCGCGCGCCATAACGCAACGAGCCAATGCCGGGGATCAACACGGCCACCAGCAGCAGAATCGCGCCCCAATAGGCCACATACGCCCAGCGTGAAATCGCGTGATAGTCGATCAGGCAAACCACGCTCGCCGCGCCAAGACCCAGGCCGAAGAACACAATCTGTCGGAACCAGACCTGCCGGTACCAGGCCAGCAGAACGGACGACTCGTTGGACATCGTGGCGCTATACACGAACGCCACGCTGGCCACCATCAATAGCAACAGCGCCGCCAATTGGATCGTATCGATCCGCGACTGCCGTTGTGTGCTGAAAGGAGTGAGCATTATGGTATCTCCGCCAAAGTGCCAAGTTTCCGCGTTCGTTTTTGTTCCCGCTGTTGTTCCCGCTGGAGGATGGTTTGATAGATCCGATGCACGATCGGCACACAGGTCTTTCCGCCGGATCGGCCGCCTTCAACCATCGCCACTACAACATACCGGGGATTCTCGTATGGCGCGAAGGAGACGAACCAGGTGTCTTTGGCCTGTTGCTCTTTGTGGCCGTTCTTTTCCACCTCGGCGGTGCCGGTCTTGCCGGCGATGGCGAACCCCGGGATGTCCGTTTCGTGCCCGGTGCCTTCGGGAGATTCCACGTCCTTGCGCATGGCATGGCGAACGATTTGCAAGCTGTGCTGGCTGACACCCAGCGTGTCCCGCACCTCGCCACCGGGGAAGGTTTGCGTGGCTTCAGTGGTTCCATAAGCTTCGACTCGGGAGATCAGCCGCGGCTTCAGCACTTTGCCTCCGTTCGCCACCGCCGCCACCATCACCGCCATCTGCAAGGGCGTCACGGCGACTTGTCCCTGGCCGATGCTCAAATACGCCGTTTCCACCGGGTACCAACTCGACGACGAAATGTCCCGGTGGCTCGGCAAATGTCCAGGCGCTTCCTGGCCGCGAATCAGCCCGGTTCGTTCACCCAGGTGCAAGCGTTGTCCCAGCGCGATAATCCGCGGCAACACTCCCGGCTTGAGGCCGTTCGTGATGAAGTATGGATTCGATGATTTCGCGAGGGCCCGGTCAAAATCAAATTCCCCGGCGCCCGCCGTATCACCGATGGGCTTCGCCAAACCTCGCATGGGGAAATAGCCTTCGCTGTGGAAAATTTCCGTTGGGTGAAGCGTGCCGGCTTCCAGGCCCGCCAGACCCACCACGATTTTGAAGATCGATCCCGGCGCATAGTTCTCCTGCATGGCCCGGTTGATCTGCGGCCGCGAATTGGTGTTTCCCAAATAATCCAGATACTCCCGATCCGCGGTCTGGGCGGCAGGGTCAGCATGCCGCACGGCATAAAAATTGGGATTGAAAGTCGGCGCGGAAGCCATCGCCAGAATGTCCCCGTTTTGCGCATCCATCACCACCACTGCGCCGCGCACGTTCGCCTGCGCTTGGGCAAGGGCGCTCTCCGCTTCCTTCTGAATGTCGCGGTCAATCGTGAGCACCACATTCTTCCCGGGCTCGACCGGCGCCCAGACGGTTTCGCGCTGCCGGTAACCCAGATTGTTGACCAAAACGGATTTTCCGCCGGCCGTGCCGCGCAAATCCTTGTCCATCACTTTTTCAATGCCCGACAGCCCGAGATAATCATCGAGGCGGTAATTGTATTCCGCCGGCTCGCCCTCACTCGAATCACTGTTGTGAATGACATAGCCGAGCAAATGCGCGGCCAAAGTGCCATTGGGATAATTGCGCACCGATTGAATGTCCAAATCCATCCCTGGCGTGTGCATCGACTGTTCTTCGAACCGGCAAACTTTCTCGGCGTCCAGGTTGGCAATCACCGGCATGGGCAGCACGCGGAATTTCTCGTAGCGCTTCTCAAAATCCTTCAGCTCGAACGAAATCGGATTTCCGAGCCGCGAGGCCAGCTCGGCCACGATGTTGCTGCTGACCGCGTAGCGCGCCTGGTCCTGGAGCTGCAATTTCATGCTCTCGGAAACGGCAAACTCACGGTCGAACTGCTTTTGTTCCTGCCGCGTTAAACTGTGATTGAGCTTCTTCTTCGCCTCGGCCTTTTGTCGCGCGAGATTGGCCCGGAGATGGGCCAGTGCATTCGTGTAGTTCGATTGGAACGTCCGCGTGAGATCTTCCAGATACAAATCCACATTGTAGCTGGGCCGGTTTTCCGCCAAGACGCGCCCGTCGCGATCCAGGATGTTCCCGCGCACCGCCGGGATTCGCACGGTGCGGATGGATTGCGTCTCAAGCTTGTCCTTATAGTAATTTGCCGAAACGACCTGCACCCACCAGAGGCCGGCCAGGAGCACGACCATGCCGCCCGCGACCACGATCGCGAGAAACCGCAGTTGCGGGTCATCTTTTTTTAGTTGGTCAAAAATCAGCATGTTACGAACGTCCGCGGCGAATCTCGCGGTCAGGTCGAAAACTGGTTTCAAATACCGGCCGGTAGCTCAAAGCGCGATCCAGCCAGTCGAACAGGCGGAAGATGACCGGCGCGGCCAGTCCGCCGCCCAAAGTCATCACCAGCCATTGCCAGAGCGAACCCCAGAAGATCAGCGGCTTGTGGCCGAGCGTCAGCAATAAGATCACCGTGGCCACGGGCACAACCGCGCTTGCCGCCAAACCCAAAACGTAGTGCGCAAACAGTTGGTCCCTCAATATCAACTCGCGCCGCCCATGAATCAACAACCCAACCATCAGCAGCGGAAGAATGCTGATGCCCAGCGGATTGGCCGAAAGCGAGTCGAACCACAATCCGCCCGCCACCGCGAGCACGGTCACGAAGGCCAGGCTGCAAGTCAGTGCCGCATAGACCATCAACGCAGGCAGCAGATCGATCTGCGCGCCGAACCAGTTCCTGAACCCATCGAACGACGATTCCAAATAGACGGCCACCATCGCCGCCAGGAAAATCAGAATGCGCATCAACCAGTTCATGTGTTGGAGGTCCTCAGTAAATTCCCGGAAGCGGCGGGCAGGGGACTGGCCGCCCTGCCCACAACCTGGGTGGGGCGTGCACTTTGTGCGCGCCGCCGCATGCCCAACGCGAAAATATTTATGAGGTCATG
The DNA here is from genome assembly GCA_021325145.1 of Verrucomicrobiota bacterium. Taxonomy (GTDB): domain Bacteria; phylum Verrucomicrobiota; class Verrucomicrobiia; order Limisphaerales; family Pedosphaeraceae; genus JAJPHR01. The sequence continues at coordinate 114,631 of JAJPHR010000051.1, forward strand.
TTTAGTCATTGCACCACCACCCATACCTCTTCCAGCGACCCGAGGTTTGCCGCCAACTTGACCCGCCCTTCGGCTCGCAGTCCAAACTCGACTGGATGCGCTTCTTCAGCGATTTGCCCGATGGGAATGCCCTTGGGAAAAATTGCCCCCAACCCGCTTGTGACCACCGTCTGGCCTGGCTTGGAAATGCTGCTGCTTGAAAAATAACTCAGCGCCACCAGCGAAGTGTCGAACAACCCGGCGCTGCTCGTGATGATCCCAATCTCCCCTGTCTTCTCGACCAGCGCCGACACTTTGCATGTGGGGTTGCCGATCAACTCCACCTTGGAAGTCGCGGGTGTCACCTCGGAAAGGCGACCCACCAACCCATCGGCGGTGCGCACCGCCAAGTCGGGCCGCATGCCGTCCCGCGAGCCGAGGTCAATGACAATCGACTGCCACCAATTGGCCGGGTCGCGCCCAATGACGCGGGCGAACTTGAGGGTCACCGGCGCCTGCCGGGACCGGCCGATGAACTGGCGCAATTGGTCGTTCTCGCGTTCCAGCGTGGCTGCCTTCATTGCCTGGATTTGCAACCATTGGTTCGTGCGGCGGAGTTCGTCGTTCTGCCGTTCCAGTTCCTTGCGGGATGTGGTGGCCGCGCCGGCTTCCCGCGTGAGTTGGCGCGCGGTGCGGTCGATGCCGAAGATGGGGAGGAAGGTGCTTGCGATGACCAGCTTGATGCGTCCAGCCGTGCGCGTCGGTAGATTCAACAGAATTACCGTCAACAACCCGACCAGCCCCAAGGCTATATAGTGCGGCCTTCTAAGCATGCTTCACCCGGCAAAATATTCCGGGCGAACGCAGCGGTCTATCAACTCTTGGAATTCGTGGACACCTGTTTCAAGAATTGGAGTTCCTGTAATACCCGCCCCGTGCCTTCAGCCACGGCGCTCAGCGGATCATCGGCAATGTGCACCGGCAACCCGGTTTCCTCGGCCACCAAACGGTCGATTCCGCGCAATAGCGCGCCCCCGCCGGCCATGACCAGCCCGCGATCCACCAAATCGGCGGACAATTCGGGCGGGCATCGTTCCAGGGTAATGCGGACGGACTCCAAAATACTTGAAAGCGGCTCCTGCAAAGCCTCGCGTATCTCTTCCGAGCGAATGGTCAGGGTTTTCGGCAACCCCGCGCTCAGATCGCGGCCTTTGACTTCCATGGTCAATTCCTGCTCCAGCGGAAAAGCCGATCCAATCCGGATCTTGATCTCCTCCGCCGTGCGTTCGCCTATCATCAAGTTGTAGGCACGTTTCATGTGCGCGACGATGGTCTCGTCAAATTCGTCTCCGCCTACCCTCAGGCTGCGGCTGAAGACGATACCGGCCAGGGAAATAATTGCTATTTCACAAGTACCCCCGCCGATGTCCACGATCATGTTGCCCGCCGGTTCGTGAACCGGCAGTCCCACCCCGATGGCCGAAGCCATCGGTTGTTCGATGAGATAAACTTCGCGTGCCCCGGCGTGCGTGGCCGAGTCCTTTACCGCCCGTTTTTCCACTTCGGTGATCCCCGAAGGGACCGCCACGACCACCCGCGGAGCAATCAGCTTGCGGTGATGAACCTTCTGAATGAAATGGCGCAGCATCGCTTCGGTTATTTCGAAGTCGGCAATGACGCCATCTTTCATGGGCCGAATGGCCACAATATTACCCGGGGTGCGGCCCAACATGCGTTTGGCTTCGTCGCCAACCGCCAGTACGTTGGTGGTTCCCGCTTGAATCGCGACCACGGATGGTTCGCGCAGTACAATCCCTCGGTCACGCACATAAACGAGGGAATTTGCAGTACCCAGGTCAATTCCAATGTCGTTGGAAAACAGGCTTTTAAGTTGCGCTAACATGAATGCGTGCCTAACAAGCCGCCAAAGTAAAAGCCCGCCCGCCCCCCGGTCAAGACTATTAGCGCTATTCATCAATTCTTCCAAACCTCTCCCCGCCAGCCACGTTAAGGTTAACGGCAATTGTCCTTTCCAATCGTGCTCGTCTTCATCGATGATATTCCCCCTGCAAAGGGACCGAGGACGAGGACGAGCACGACGACGAGCACGAGGTCGGGGCATTTATTGGAGCTTGGAGTTTTTCTGATGCTTGGATCTTGGTGCTTGGTGTTTAACACTTGGCCCTCCTTTGCTCCTTTCCCTGCCATCCTCAATCCTCTAACTTCATTTTGCGAACCATGGATTGGTCCTTACAATGCGCCGCCATCATCCCGTGCCTCAATGAGGCCGCCACCATTCCCACGCTCGTCGCCGCTGTCCGCCGCCACCTTCCCTCGGTCATCGTCGTTGATGACGCCTCCACCGACGATACCCCGCGCCTCGCGGCACAGGCTGGCGCCGACGTCATCCACCAACCGCAATCCTCCGGCAAAGGCACCGCTCTCATCGCCGGATGGGAACGCGCCCTCGAACGCGGCTTCTCCTGGGCCCTCACCCTCGACGGCGACGGTCAGCATTCACCCGACGACATTCCCGCCTTTCTCGACGAGGCCAACACTGGCCGCGCCGACCTCATCGTCGGCAACCGCATGTCCAACCCCGCCCGGATGCCCTGGCTGCGTCGCCGTGTGAACCAATGGATGAGCCTTCGCCTCTCCGAAGCCGCTGGTCAATGGCTGCCCGATTCCCAATGCGGCTTCCGTCTCCTCCGCCTTGATCCTCTCTGCCAGCTTGACCTCCGCACCACCCACTTTGAAATCGAGTCCGAGATGCTCCTGGCTTTTGTCCGCGCCGGTTACTCGGTGAAGTTCGTTCCCATTCAGGTGATTTACCGGAACGAGCGCAGCAAGATTCACCCCTTGCGCGACTCCATCCGCTGGTTCCGCTGGTGGCTCCATGCTCGCCGTCGCCGGTGATCCTTCCTTCGTCTCCGTTCCTGGTTCCACAAGATGCCAGATTAGTGCAACATAACACTACACAGTTATTAACATTATTTAACAGTTAACGCCACCAAGCTTTCCGGAGGAGCGCGGATCTGTGATCCGCAGCCAGCCTTCGCTCGAAAACGGCCCCGGATTCGTTGCAATCTTCTACCGCGTCGGCCTTCAGTAGATTTACGGAACGATCCTCTGGCCCAAACATTTTTATAACCAGCGTTCTTCAAAGGCGCTCGAAAGTCGCCCGGATTCCGCAAAAATCCGGATGCGAATGGGAAATACTCCCCACCAGTTTTTGCGAGATTATTTGATTGCCTCGTGCTAAATTTTCGTCGAACTAAAAAGTGGCTGACCTGTAATTGAGGACAATGACTATACAATTAAACTTAGGCGAAAACCTTTGCGCGCGCAGGTGCTTGAGTGTCCTCTTTACCCTTCACCAAGGAGACGTATGAAAAGAATTATTCTCGTATTAATCGGGCTTGGGCTTTGCGTCCAGGCCAGGAGCGAAAGCCTGTCCACCACGGATGGGATCACCTACAACAACATCACCACGCAACGTGCCGATCCCGACGGCGTGTATATTGAATACACACTTCCCGGCGGTGGCCTCGGCATGTCCAAGATCAAATTCTCCCGCCTCTCATCGGACCAGCAAAAACAATTTGGCTATGACGCGAACAAGGCCAGGGATTTTGAGGCCAAAGTCGCCAAGGCGGAGGAGGATTTCCGGCAGGACTCCATTCGTCGGGAACAAACCGCCCAGGCGCAAAGAGTAGTCGAACAAAACCGGGAGGATCAGCAGGCGCAAGTGGTTAACGACCGAATCATGGCCCTGGCCCAATTAAAACAGGCGGAAGCCGACCTCGCGCGCGCCACCGGTGACAACGGCGGCTACGGCGGCGGTTTTTCCCTGGGAGGTGGATACGGATATGGACTGATTGCACTGCCCGAACTCGGCAATGGTCGCGGCTTTGGAAAAGATCTTGGCTTTGGCTTCGGTCGCAATGCCGGAAATGATTTTGGTTTAGGGTTTCGTCACGAGCTGCTTGGCCAGGGCGTTCATCGTCCCGGGCACTACCCCGTTGACAATCCCTCGCTTCGCAATACCCAACGCGGGGCCAACGAACTGGGATTGCCACGTCGTTAACCCCGCAGATCTTTTGGCCCAAGAGTGGGGACGTCTTCGTCCCCACTTCTGCTTCAATTGGCCGCTTGTGGCACAAAAACATGCCCGCTCCAGGACAGGATAGTTCCCTGTTCGGTTGGACCTGCTCACGGGCCCTGAACGGTTTTATGATACACGCGTCATTAATGAATGCACCTGGGGCCTGCGGAGGCGCGCACAGGAGTGCGCGCCCTACCGGCACACGGTGGTAGGGCGGGCACTCCTGTGCACGCCGTCCCCCGAAACGATTTAGGGCGTTCCGAATGGGCGGACCCCTCCTCACCTCCAAGTTTTTGAATTGCACGCCAAACCGGAACGGGGCTTAATACCCCCCGCATGGTCCAAACGGTTGTCGCTCGCGGGACGGTTCCGGAGTCATCCTCTTTTCGCGACACATACCTGAAAGCTTATCGGGGTATGTTGCTCGCGCGCATCCTGGATGACAAGTTAGCCAGCCTGTATCGCGGCGGGAAAATCCACGGTGGCGTTTTCCTGGGGCGCGGGCAGGAGGCCCTCAGTGTCTCGATCGGGCTTTCGCTTCGTAAACAGGACATTTTCGCGCCCTTGATTCGCGATGCCGCTGGCCGGCTCGCATTCGGCGAGACGGTCCTGGATGCCGTCCGCACCTACATGGGTTCGCCGCTCGGTCCCATGCGCGCGCGCGACGGCAACGTCCATCGCGGCAAACCGCGCGAAGGACTCTTCGTCATGATCAGCCATTTGGGCGCCATGATTTCAATGGTCAACGGCGCATTGTTGGCGCATCGCTTCAAAGGAATTACCGGAACCGTTGGCGTGGCCTCTTTGGGCGAAGGCGGCACGTCCACGGGTGCTTTTCATGAAGCATTGAACCAGGCCGCGGTGGAACGCCTGCCACTCGTGCTGGTCGTGGCCAATAACGAATACGCCTATTCCACTCCCACCTCGCGCCAATTTGCCTGCCGCGATTTGGTGGACAAGGCCATCGGTTACGGAATCAAGGGCCACGATGTCGAGGGCAACGACCTCGACGCGTGCCTCCGATTGCTGCAGGACGCGGTGGACAGGGCGCGCAACGGTCAAGGGCCGCAATTGGTTGTGGCCCGGTTGCTCCGGCTCTGCGGCCATGGCGAACACGACATGGCGGATTATGTCGATCCCCGCCTGAAATCCGCCACGCATGGCCGGGATTGCCTCAAGGTGGCCGAGGAACAGATTTTGCAACAGGGCTGGACGGATCGTTCCTGCCTGGAAACCTGGCGCAACGAGGCCATCCACAAAGTCGAGGAAGCCGTTGCCATCGTCCAGCGCGAACCGGCGCCTGATCCGTATCGCGAGAACTGGTGCGCGCTGGCTTCGAAGCACCTGAGCGAAGGCTTTAGCGGGACCGGCGCATGAGCATCACCTATCTCGAAGCGATTCGCGAAGCCCAGGCCAAGGCGCTGGCGGATGATCCGCGCGTGTACATTTACGGCCAGGATGTCGGCGCTTTTGGCGGCGCGTTCAAGGCCACTAAAAACCTCGCGCAGGAATTTCCGGGCCGCGTGATCGATGCGCCCATCAGCGAAGACGCCATCGTGGGCTCGGCGGTCGGGGCGGCAATTGAAGGCATGCGTCCGATCATCGAGATGCAGTTCGCCGATTTTTCCACCACCGGTTTCAATCAGATTGTGAATCAGGCGGCGACGCTGTTCTGGCGCACGAACGTTCCCTGTCCGATCACCATCCGTTTGCCCAGCGGCGGCACTTCGGGCACCGGACCGTTTCACAGCCAAAGCCTGGAGGCCATTTACGCCCACTATCCCGGCTTGGTGGTGATGACGCCCGCGACCGTTGAAGATGCTTACAGCATGCTGCTCGAAGCCGTGGTGATCGATGACCCCGTAATTTTTTGCGAACACAAGCTGCTCTATTATCACCTCAAGGCCGAGAAACTGCCGACCGAAGCCTTGCCCACCGGCAAGGCGCGCATCGCCCGCCCGGGCCGCGACATGACGCTCGTGGCCTACAGCGCCATGGTGCACGAGGCGCTGGCCGTGGCTGAGGAACTCGCGCTGGAAGGCTCCGAGGTGGAAGTGGTCGATTTGCGGTCCATCAAACCTTTGGATACGGATACCGTCATGGCCTCCGTGGCGCGGACCGGGCGATTGCTCTGCGTGGGTGAATCATGGCCGTGGGGCGGCGTCACCGCGGAGGTAATAGCGCGCGTCAGCAGCGAGGGTTTCGGGTTGCTCGATGTCCCACCGCAACGGCTCAATGCCAAGGACACACCCGTGCCATATCATCCCAGCCTTTGGGCGGCGCACCGGCCCACGGCGCGGAGCATTGCGGCGGCCGCAAGGAAATTACTCCGCATGTGAAAGTCCTGTGGAAACACCCAACACCCAACACCCAACACCAGAAAAACACCAGGCCTCAAGCTCCAAAGCGGCCTTAGTGAGTTTTGGTGCCTGGTGTTCGAAGCTTTTCTGGAGCCTGGTGTTTGGAGCTTGGTGTTTTGTATTCTAGCTATGCCCCAAATCCCCATCATCATGCCTCAACTCGGTGAGTCCATCGCCGAGGCGACCATCGTGCGTTTGCTGGTCAAGCCGGGCGACCAGGTGCAAACGGACCAGGACGTTTTTGAAGTCGAGACGAACAAGGCGACTTCAAGCGTCGTTTCACCCTGCCCCGGCCGGGTCGAGAAATTGCTGGTGAAGGTGGACGAAAGTTATCCTGTCGGCGCGTTGTTGGGTTATTTGGAGGCGAGCGCGGAAGATGTTGCCCGTCTTGGTCTCGATCAGCCCGCCAACGGAATGGACGCGCCGGCGAACGGCGCGGAGCCCGCGAGGGAGCAGGGCGCCGTGGAAGCGCGGCCGATCCGGGTTGAGCCGACCATTCGCGGACTGCCGGTGCCGGCGAATGCGGCGGGCGCCAGTTACATGTCGCCACGCATGAAAGCCCGCATGGCGGAACTCGGTTTGCACGCGGCGGATTTATCGGGCATCGCCGGCAGCGGGGCGGCCGGCCGCCTGACGATTCAGGATTTCGAAAAATTCCTCGCCAATCTCGAGAAGAACAAACTGAGCCAGGCCTCCAGCATGCGGGTCGCCGTGGCGGATGCCATGCGCCGGAGTTGGACGCGCCCGCTGGCGACGGTGGCGCTGCCGGTTTGTGTGGATGCGCTGCTCGCGCACCGCAAGCATTGTGATCCCAAACCTGGTCCCGCCCTCTATGCGTTGCGCGCGCTGGCCCTGGCGCTGGCCGAAAACAGCGCCCCGGCCGGCCGCCTGGTTGGCAGCAAGATCGTCCATCCTTCCACCATCGATGTCGGCTTCGCGGTCGAAGCGGAGGACGGCGTGCTCGTGCCGGTCATCCGCAACGCGGACCAACGAACACTCAAGGACATGGTGGCGCGCTACAACGAATTGGTGGACCTCGCGCGTCAGCGCCGCCTGCCGCCGGATGCGACTGTGGGCTCGATTGCCACCGTCACGAACTTCGGCACGTTCGGCTTGACGTGGGCCACGCCGATTCCGCTGCCGGAGCAAACGCTGGTTTTGGGCATGGGCGCCGGCCGCCGTGTGCCGAGCTGGGACGAAAAGAAAGGCCAATTCGTGCCGGTGATGGAGGCGAACTTTACCTTGAGTTTTGACCACCGCGTCCTCGACGGCGGCGCCGCCGGGCGCTTGCTGGCGCGCATCGCGGTTTTACTGGGCGAGCCGGCCAAATTGTAACGAGGCTGGAACGAAACGCTCAGTGGATTTACGGATAGACGCGATGAAATGGTGATTTTTGATTGAGTACGCGGCGGAAACCGTGGTCTAATAAACTCCGGACAAATGAATGGCAAAAGCGACACCGCCGCCGCAGCCCCCGCGCCCAGCCTCGGCGCGGAAATGGTGCAATGCTGGAACGAGCTGCCGAACAAGGCCATTTTCTTCATCCTGTTCGGCGCCTGGTTGCTGATGTTCCAATTGCTGGGCAACAGTTCCTTCGGATACATCGATACCCCGTCGCTCTTCAAGTGGATGTACAACGCGTACATCCACGGTGAGGACACGGAGGAACACGGCTTGCTGGTCCCCATCGCGGTGCTGGCGATATTCTGGTGGAAACGCAAGGAGTTGCTTGCCCTGCCACATCGCCTTTGGCCACTCGGGCTGCTCCTGCTTGGCTTCGCGGCGCTGATGCATCTCATCGGGTACATGGCGCAACAACAGCGGCTTTCCATTGTCGGAATGTTCCTCGGAATCTACGCTCTGATGGGCATCACCTGGGGGACCGGATGGCTGCGGAAAAGTGTGTTCCCGTTTTTTTTGCTCGGCTTCTGCATTCCAGTGTCGTCGATTGCCGGGCCGGTGACGTTTCCCATGCGCCTGCTGGTTTGCAAAATGGTTCCCGCGATTTCCTCCGTCCTGGGCATCGACGTGCTCCGGGATGGCACCCGGCTGCTCAGTGCAGACCATAATTATCAGTACGAGGTCGCTGAAGCCTGCAGCGGCATCCACAGCCTCGTCGCCATCCTTTGCCTGGCCACGATCTATGGGTTTATCAGCTTTGAAAAAAATTGGAAACGGCTTTTGATGGCGGCGTCGGCGTTTCCCCTCGCGATCCTGGGCAACGTGGCGCGCATGATGTTGATCATCGTGGCGGCGGAGGTTTCCGGTCAGGCCGGTGGGGACTACGTTCACAACAGCTCAATCTACAGTTTGGTGCCTTACGTGCCCGCGTTCCTGGGAGTGTTTTTGCTCGGCCACTGGCTGCGCGACCGGCCGGCTGGCCAACCCGAACTGCGCCTGAAGCCGAAACCCGCATGAACAAACAAAAGTGGATCATCCTGATGCTGGCCTTGGGGTTGATCGGCGGCACTTCTGGAATCCTGGCTCATGCCCGGGAGCATCAGCGGTTGGGCTTGCCCGGGATCAAGACCTTGCCGATTCCCGGCAGCCCGCGTCTGGACATCCAGTTGCCCAGTCTCGTTTTGGACTACAAAGCCGAAGTGCTGCCGGTCGATGCTCTTTTTTTGCGTTACATGCCGCAGGACACCAGCATCGCCCAGCGCCGGTACACGGCGGCGGCGGACGGTTATCCCATCCAGGTAAACGCCGTGCTGATGGGGGCGGATCGCACGAGTCTTCACAAGCCGGAATTTTGCCTGACCGGGCAGGGGTGGCTGATTGATGATTCCAAAACCGTGACCACTTCCATCCCCATGCAACTTCCCCAGCCCTATGATCTGCCCGTCCGGCGGTTTACCGTCACGCGCGAAGTTCCGGTCCAGGGCAAACAGGAAACCTTCAAAGGCGTGTACATCTTTTGGTTCGTGGCGGACAATGAGCTCGCCGCCAATCATTGGCAGCGCAACTGGAGCATGGCCAGGCAGGTGTTGACCACCGGCGTGCTTCAGCGCTGGGCGTATGTCGGGTGTTTCGCCGCGTGCCGCCCCGGCGAGGAAGAAGCCACCTCCCAGCGTCTGGAAAAATTTATTCAGGCGGCTGCGCCTCAGTTTCAACTGGTTCCCGGCCCACGGAATGCCGGAACCGCCGTCGCACAGTCGGCTTCGAACCAGTTCCGTTAAGCTCCCAAATGGCGCGGCACTTAAATTGCCCCAGCGCGGCCATTTTGGTGCGGATTCGATTTTAAGTCCGATTTCGGTCATGTTACGACGACAACGCCAGATCAACATGCAGATCCAACAATTGTTGGATGCGCTGATCTTCGCCATCAGCTTCTGGACCGCCTGGCAACTGCGGGCCAGCGAGGACATAATGAATCTGCTCAACCTGGTGGCGGTTGATCCCTTTGAATCCTACTTTCTCCTCTACGTCGTGCTGATTCCCGGCGGGCCGTTGGTTCTGGAGGCCCAGGGCTTCTACGACCGGCCTTGGCTGGCCCCGCGGCGGACGACCTTCTGGCTCCTGTTCAAAGGCTGCTTCTTCACCACCCTGGGCTTGATCATCGCCATGTTCTTTCTCCATCACGGGCTGGCGCGTTCCGTGCCCGTGCTCTTCGGCTTCATCAGCTTTGGTTTCATCCTGCTCAAGGAGGAGCTTTTGCGCCTGGGGATGCAAAGCAAATTCGCGCGTTCGCAACTGCAGCGGCGCTTCATCCTCGTCGGCACCGAGGAGGAAACCGAGCGCATGCGCAAGGAACTCAAACGCCGGCCCGAAGAGGGCATGGTCGTGCTGGCCGAACTCAACCTCAACAACCGGCCCGTCGGAGACTTGGCGCAGTTGCTGCACGAGCATTCGGTCAATGGCGTGATTCTCAACGCCCGCCACAATTACTTTGAGCAGGTTGAGCAGGCCATCAAAACCTGCGAACTCGAGGGCGTTGATGTCTGGCTCATCGCCGATTTTTTCAAGACCCAGATTTCGCGCACCACCTTCGACGAGTTTCATGGCCGCCCCTTGCTCGTGTTCAGCACGACGCCAGGCGCCTCCTGGCAGAGTGTCATCAAGCAGGTCATCGATTTCACCGGCGCGCTGCTGTTCCTGACCTTCATCGGTTCGTGGCTGTTTATTCTCATCGGGCTCGTGGTCAAACTGACGTCCCCCGGCCCCATCCTGTTCCGGCAGAAACGCTGCGGCCTCAATGGGCAGCCCTTTACCATTCTCAAATTCCGCACCATGGAAACCAATGCCGAACAGCGCAAGGCCGAATTGGCGGCCATGAACGAAATGTCCGGCCCCGTCTTCAAAATCAAGAATGATCCGCGCATTACGCCCATCGGCCGCTTCCTGCGCAAATTCAGCCTCGACGAATTGCCGCAATTCTTCAACGTCCTCCGCGGTGAAATGAGTCTCGTCGGCCCGCGGCCGCTTCCCGTGGACGAAGTCCGGAGATTTGACGATCTGGCCCACCGCCGACGCTTGAGCGTGAAACCCGGCTTGACCTGTCTCTGGCAGGTCGCCGGGCGGAATGAGGTGTCGGATTTTCGCGACTGGGTGCGGCTGGACCTCGAGTACATCGATAATTGGTCCCTCTGGCTCGATCTCAAGATCATGTGGCGCACGGTCCCCGTCGTGTTCCTCGGTTCCGGAGCCAGGTGAGCGCGAAGCTCCGCCAAATCTTGGAGTGCGGCTTGCAGCACCGCTTTCGAACGACCGCATACCATCCCTGCCTCCCCGAACCATTCGCGAGTACGACAGCTTCTGAGCGCCAGCGGCGCTTGGAGCTTGAATTTTGGAGATTTTCTGGTGCTTGGAGCCTGGTGGTTGGTGTTTTCTTCTCTTCCTGCTTGCAACTCCCCTCCGAACGTTTACCCTCGCCGCACTGTTAACACGAGCCCGGAGCAGAGTTGTTGCAAAAAATTATGGCTGTTAAGAAGAAACGCGCGGCGACGTCAGGGCAACCAACGTCCGTCGTGACCGGAGGCGCGGGATTTCTCGGTTCGCATTTGGTGGATTTGCTTTTGGCCCGCGGCCATAAAGTCATCGCGATCGATAATTTTGTCACCGGTGCCGTCGATAACATTGCGCACCTTGGTGGCAACCCGAATTTCAAATTCATCCAGCAGGATGTAACGGAGTTTATTTTCCTCGATGTGCCGGTGCATTACGTCTGGCATTTTGCGTCGCCCGCCAGCCCCATCGATTACCTGGAAATCCCGATCCAGACGCTGAAAGTCGGTTCGCTCGGCACGCACAAGGCCCTCGGCCTGGCCAAGAACAAGCGCGCGCGTTTTCTGCTCGCCTCCACCTCCGAGATTTACGGCGATCCCCTGGTCCACCCGCAAACCGAAGATTATTGGGGCAACGTGAACACGATTGGCCCGCGCGGCTGTTACGATGAGGCCAAGCGATTTGCCGAGGCCATGGCCATGGCCTACCATCGCGAGCACGGGGTGGAAACCCGCATTGTGCGGATTTTTAACACCTATGGCCCGCGCATGCGTTTGAACGATGGGCGGGTGGTGCCCGCCTTTGTCAGCCAGGCGCTCAAAGGCCAGCCGCTGACGGTTTTTGGCCAGGGCAGCCAGACGCGCAGCTTCTGTTACGTGTCCGACCTGATCGAGGGGATTTACCGACTAATGAACAGTTCGGAGGTTCACCCTGTCAATATCGGTAATCCACATGAGATGACTGTGCTGGAGTTTGCGCGGGAGATAATCCGGGCTACGGGGTCGCGGAGCCGGATTGTGTTCAAGCCGTTGCCGCAGGACGATCCGAAGCAGCGGCGGCCGGATATCGGCCGCGCCCGGGCAAAATTGAAGTGGGAACCAAAGGTACCGTTAAGGGAGGGATTGGAAAAAAGCATCGATTATTTTCGCGGCAAGGTCGCTTACGGCGCGCGTGCGCCGGGCAATTCCGTGAAGAAAACAGCGTGATACGAGATTTTGTATTTGACCCGTCGCCAAATTTTCAGTAACCACCACGAATTGCCTTCAGCAGTCCGCAGCGGGAGCCTGGGAGCGGCGGCCGGTTTGGAGGAATAATTTAATGCTAAATTCGAAGTCATTTTTGGCGGTGGACTTTGGGGCGGGCAGTTTGAAGCTGGCCGAGTTCGAGGTCAACGAAGCCGGAGGTTTGCGCCTGAAGCAGTATGGCCTCAAGGCCCTGGGACCTGAAGGATCACAGGAAGCCACGCGCGAAGCGGCCATGCAGAAGGCGCTTCAGGAAATGCTGGCCGAGAAATCTCTTCGTGCCAAGGAAGTCAATGTTTGCGCTCCCGGCTTCCACGTCTTCTCCAAGTTTGTCAAACTCCCGCCCGTCGAAACCTCCAAAGTCACCCAGATCATCCAATACGAGGCCCAGCAGAATGTTCCCTTTCCCCTCGCGGAGGTCGTTTGGGATTACCAGATTCTCGGCTCGACCCCCACGGGCGAACTCGAAGTCCTGCTGGTCGCCATCAAGGCCGACATCGTCGAGGGTTTGTTCCGCGTCGCGGAATCCTCAGGATTGCACCTTCAATTGGCCGATGTTTCGCCCGCCGCCTTGTGCAACGCGTTCCGTTACAATTATGGCGACCTCGAAGACTGCACGATGTTGCTGGATATTGGCGCCAAGACCTGCAACCTCCTGTTTTTTGAGAAGGGCAAGGTCTATTCCCGCAGCATCAGCCTGGGCGCCAACTCCATCACCCAGGACTTCGCCAACGAATCGAAACTCCAGTTTGCCGAAGCGGAAAAGAAAAAGATCAGTGAAGGCTTTGTCAGCCTGGGCGGCGCGTACGAAGAGCCTGAAAACGCGCATCAAGCCGCCATTTCCAAAATCGCCCGGCAATTCATGACCCGCCTGCACATCCAGGTGAACCAAACGATGCAGTTTTATCGCGGCCAGCAGGGCGGGTCGGCCCCGGTGCGGTTGTTCCTCTCGGGCGGCGCTTCCATCATGCCCTACACGGCGCAGTTCTTCGCGGAAAAGCTGAACGTGCCGGTCGAATATTTCAACCCGCTGCGGAACGTCCAGATCGATCCCTCCATCAACCTCGAGGACCTCCAGCGCGTCGTCCATTCGCTCGGCGAAGTCGTCGGCCTCGGGCTGCGCAACCTGGCCAACTGCCCGGTCGAACTGAACCTGATGCCCGAGAGCACGCTCAAATGGGTGCAGTTCAACCAAAAGAAACCTTACCTCATGGCTACAGTGTTCAGCCTGGTGGCCGTGGTGTGGTGTTCGGGCCTGTTGTTCAGCAAACTTACCGATGTGAACCGCGCGGAATTGGAGCCGCTGAAGGCCAAGGTCGGGCAGTTGGACCTGCGCAAGCAACAGTTCACCAAGGCCGAGGGTGATCGCAAGAAGGCGCTGCAAGATGCCACGCAAGTGGCGGCCTGGATCCAGGGCCGGTATTACTGGGCAGAAGCCGCCGCGGAACTGCATCGCGTCATGGTGCAGGTGGAGAGTGAAACCAGCAACAGCCTCCACACCGCAACCGGCGTATGGATCGAGCAGTTTCTCACCGACACGAATGATCTTTCCATGGGCGTGTCAACCGCAATGGGGCAGGGGGTGCCGTTCGGGAACTCTCGCGGCGCGAATAGCGCGGCGGATGACTATATGGCCCGGCGCTATGGCCGGGCGCCCGGCGGAGATACTGCCCAAGCCGCGCCAAAACCCGCCGCCGCGGCCCCCGAAGCCAACACCGTCAGCACCGCCAGCATTCTTTGTCGCGCGGTGGATTTAAGCGCCGCCGTCCCCTCGGCCAACAAGGACATTGCTTTCGCCACCGAACGCGCCTTGAAGGAGGATCCCATGTTTGACAGCGACGGCACCCACCTGGATCGCGATATCACCCAGGAGCAGACGACCGGGACGTTCACTTTCAACATTGTTTTGAAATTCAAAGTGCCGCTTAAATATTAGTATGTCCTGGGTCAAACGAAATCTGTACTTCCTCATCGGCAGCTTGGTGGCGCTGGCGTTGATGGGCGTGGGCGGCTATTACCTGTGGTCGAAAATTTCCGAGGAATCAACGGTGGCCGAGGACATCACCAAGCAGTACGAAGAGCTTAAGAACCTTGCCAACCAGAACCCTCATCCCGGTGAAGTCGGTTCCGGCAAAGTTGACAACGTGCAGGCCGCCAAGGACCAGGAAAAGGCGTTGAAAGCTTACATCGCGAAAGCCACCGCCCACTTCAAGCGCCCAACGCCCATCCCCGATTCAGCCAAGGTCGGCGGGGTTGAATTCGCCACGCAGTTGCCGAATGTCGTCGCGCTTTTGACCAAGGAGGCGCATCAGGCCGGTGTGCAATTGCCCACCAAGGAATACTATTTCTCCTTCGAAGCCCAGAAGAGCCTGGTGACGTTCGATTCCGCCAGTTTGAACAAGCTGGCCGTCAGCCTGGGCGAAGTGAAGACGCTCAGCGAAATTCTGTTCGACGCCAAGATCAATTATCTCGAAGCGATCAAACGCGAAGTGATTTCGGCCACCAACGACACCCAAATGGGAGATTACATTTCCCTGACGACCACATCCAACGCCCTGGCGGAGTTGACGCCTTATGAGTTGGACTTTCGCTGTTTCAGCGCGGAGTTGGCGGACACACTGAGCGGATTGGCCAATTCCCCATATTGCATCATCGTCAAGACCATGAACATTGAACCGGCGCCGGCCAGTGTCGATACGAATCCCGGCGGCACGCCTGGCGCGGTGACCACGCAGCCGTACACGCCTCCGGTGTACACGCCGCCCGCCTCAACTGCCTCGGCCGATGCCTACATGGCCGCGCGCTACGGCAGGCCAATGCCAACACCCGTCATGCCCGTTCCGGTGGTTCCCGTTGCGACGGCCGCGGCAGCCCCGCCCAAGGCGGCTGCATTCCTCAACGAACACCAACTCCGGGTGGTTATGCAGGTCGAGATCGTCAAGCTTAAAGGCCAAAAGTAAAACTGCCATGGAGTTCCTGAAAAAGAATTACGAAAAGATCGTCCTGGGCGTGGTGCTATTGGGCTTGACCGTCGCCGTCGGCCTGCTTCCCGTCATTATCAGCAGCAAACGCGCCAAACTCAAGGAGCTGAGCGAAACACTGACGAATCACAAAATCAAGGAATTGCCCCCGCTCGATCTCGCGATGCACGAAGCCGCCTTGCAACGATTGCAAACTCCTTTCCGGCTGAACTTGACCTTTAACCATAATCTCTTTAATCCGGTCGCCTGGATCAAAGGACCGGATAATCGGCCGGTAAAAGTCGTCGCGGGCCTGCCCACCGGCCCCGAAGCCCTGGAAATCACGGCCATCAAGCCCCTGCGCCTGTGGCTGAACTTCGATTCCCTCAGCGGCAGCAGTTACCTGATCGGCTATACCAACCAGGCGGCTACGAAGGCGAGAGAGCGCACCGGCGAAAAGGCCGTCTCCCTTGGCAACAATAACAAGGGCGATCTGTTCAGCCTGGTGGGAGCCCACGGGGAAGGTGACAAGCTTGAAATCATCCTGACTCTCAATGACGACGGCGAGCAGGCTTCGGTTGGGCCTGGCAAATCTTACAGCCGGATCCAGGGTTACGCGGCGGACCTGAAGTACAACGCCAGCAGCAGCAAAGTATGGCGCGACCAGCGCGTCGGAAACAATCTTGTCTTCGGCGACGGCCAATATAATATCGTTGCCATCACTGAAACGAACGTTATAGTCGAGTCCAAGCAAAACGCGAAAAAGACCACAATTAATTTCAAAGCCCCAACCGAAACGCGTTGATTTTGTTTTCAACGCCTCCAAACCCATGATTAAAGCAGCCTCACACCTGTTCTGTGTAACCCTCCTGCTCGCCGCGGCTTCCGTCCCGGTTCGAGCCCAAGCCCAAACTAGTCCCGAAGATGTCAATCGCGCCGCCGAGGAAGCCGTCCGGCGCGAAGCCGACACCATCACTCTCCGCCAAAAACTCGAAAAAGCCGGAGTGGCACAACAGCGGGGTGAAATCGCGCTAGCTGTCAAACTGTATAATGACTGCTGGAAACTGGTGCAGAGCATCGGCCCCAACGTGCCTCCGGAAGTTCAAGACCAGACCCGCTCTGGATTGACGGTCGTTCTGTTTGCTTCCGCCAAGGAAGCCCAGCAGCGAAAAGCCTATAAGGATGCCGATGATCGCTTCGGCCAAATCCTGGTGGTGGACCCCGGCAACCAGGAAGCGCTGGTTCGCAAAAGGGAAAATCAACGTTTGATCGATCTCCAGGAAGGCACGGTCCCCAGTGCCGACGTGATCGCCCAAACTCCCGTCTGGCACAGCAACGAAGTCCGCGTTGCCACCATGGTTCAGGACGGTAAGTTGCTCTTTGAAGCGGGCAAGCTCGATGATGCCGAAGCCAAATTGAGCCAGGCTTACAAGGAAGATCCGCAAAATGCCGCGGCGCATCAATATTTGGAAATGATCGCCGAAAAGCGAAGCGCGGATGCCCTGCGCCGGGTTGACCTTCAAGCGCGGCAGGGTTTTCTCCAGGTGGAAAAATCGTGGGATGTGCCGTTGCGCGGCGAAAGCAAACCGGCCCCCAACATCTTCAACCGCACCAACCTCGTCTATAGCACCAAGGGCCGGCAGGCCATCCTTTCCAAGCTCGATCGCATTCGCATCGACACCATCAAGTACAATGGGCTGACCCTGGAAGAAGTGGTGAATGACCTCAATGAGCGCGCCCGTTCGCGCGACCCGGACAAGACGGGCGTCAATTTCTTTATCAATCGACAGACGGCCGCGCCTTCCGCCGGTGCACCCGGAGCGGTTGATCCCACCACGGGCCTGCCGGTTGCGCCGTTGCCGACCGAAGCGGTTGATATCGGCACCGCCATCACCGTGAAAATCACTCCCGGCCTGAACGACGTCCGTCTCGCGGACGTCCTGGATGCGATTACGAAAACGGCAGACAAGCCGGGCACCATTGCGGGTAATCTCGTCTATTCGATTGAGGATTATGCTGTGGTCTTTTCCATAAAAAACACGGAACCCGTGCAGATGTACACCCGGTTCTTCCATATTGATCCGAACACCTTCAGGCAGGGCCTGGAAGGTGTGGGCTCCATTCCATTTGCCGACGTTCAATTGCAGAACGGCGGTGGCGCCGGCGGTGGCGGTGGCGGTGGTGGCGCTGGTGGTCAGAACGGGTCTGGAGCCGTTATTCCACGCGTAAATGTGGCTGGCGGCACCGCCGGGGGTGGCGGTGGCCGGGGCGGCGGCGCTACCGGCGGTGCGGGCGCGGCCAATGGGCTGCGGCTCCTCACTTCCAGTAATGACGTCAGTGAAGTCCAGGTTCAGGCGCGCAATTTCTTCATTGCGGCCGGTGTTGATTTGAACCCCGTCAATCCTCTCAACGTCGGTAAATCGATCTTCTTCAACGATCGCAAGGGCACCCTGATGGTGCATTCAACCGCCGCCGACCTCGATTTGATCGCCCAAGCCGTCGAAGCACTCAATCAGTCGCCACCCGAAATCAACATCAAGGCCAAGTTCGTGGAACTGACGCAGAACGACAATCGCGCGTTGGGCTTCGATTGGTATCTGGGCAACGTGATGCTGGGCGGCGGGCGCATTGCCGGCTCCGGCGGGACACAACCCTCTCTGTCCAGCGCCCCTACGCTCGCGAATCCGGGCGACGGAACCACCAGCTTTTTCCCTGGTGTCGTTACCCCGGGTAACGCGACCTCAGTCGGTGCGAACACCTTGATCCCGCCGGCGTCTACCGATGGGCTGCTGTCCGGGGGCTTGCGCAATGCCCTCAATGCACCTGCCTTGGCCAGCATTACCGGGGTCCTGACCGATCCGCAATTCAGAATGGTAGTCCATGCCCTCGAACAGCGCGACGGGGTGGATTTAATGACCGCTCCCGAAGTGACCACCGAAAGCGGACGCCAGGCGCAAATGCAGGCGGTCGATATTCAGGCCATTGTCGTCGGCAATAACTTCCAGAACCAGCAAAACAACAGCTTCGGCGGCGTGCAGAATGGCGTGAATACTCCCATTGTCTCCCAGCCCATTCAGATCCAGCCCGTCACCCAGTTGTTGCCCTTCGGTCCCGTGCTGGACGTGATCCCGTACGTTTCCGCCGATGAATACTCGATTCAGATGACCATTATCCCGACGGTAACCGAGTTTATCGGTTACGATGACCCGGGTCCGTTCGTTCTCACCGCCCAATCAGCCGCCGCTGGCAGCACGCCCGTCACGGCCCAATTGCCGCTGCCTCACTTCCGCCTGCGGCAGGTCGTCACCAGCGCCATCGTTTGGGATGCCCAGACGATTGTTCTGGGCGGCTTGATCACGGACAGCGTTTCGAAGGTCAAGGACAAGGTTCCGCTGTTGGGCGACATGCCCCTGGTGGGCCGTTTGTTCCGCAGCGAGTCTGTCAGCAAAACGAAGAAGAATCTGTTGATCTTTGTTACTCCGACCATCATTAACCCGGACGGCACGCGCTTTCATTCGGACGATGAGATGCCCTTTGCCCAGAACAGCATCCCGCCCCAGAAACCTATTACCCAGTAAGCGCGAGTCTTTGGAGGCGCAGGTTTGAAACCTCCCCGCAGACTGGCAACCCAATGCGGGGAGAAGCTTGCAAAACGCAATAGAGTGTACCGCAAAATCAATTGAAACGTGTTTATTCCCGTGCTCTTGCAACGTCACCTCGCTGCTGATCGCCAGTCCGATGGAACTCAGGACTATCCGGCTTCGTATCCGCATTTTATCGGAAGAATTAATGGACAAGGTTATTTCGCCTTGCTAAAGTTACGTGAAAATCTTATGTCACCTCTGCAGCGCGTGTGTAAAACGCTGGGGATTCTTGGTTTAACTTTGGCCTTTCCGGCCATGGTTTCCGCCCAGTCCGGTTCCGGTTACGTTACCAACGGAATCGAGTACGCTCCAGCGGGAGCATTGCCCGGGGACCAGATCGACGCCTCCATCAGCCTGAACACTTCCGGCGGTTACCTCGTTTGGGCGGACAACATCACCGACGGCAGCGGCTTCGGCATCAGCGCGGTGCGTTTGGACAGCACGTTCTCGCCAACGCTATCAAATTTCCGGATCAACCAGCAAGGCACCAACGATCAGGAACGGCCACAAGTAACGCTGCTAAAGGGAGGCGGAGCGGCGATTGTATGGCAGGGTGGCAAGCAAAGCTTCCAGCACATTTACGCCGCCTTTCTTTCCGTGAGTAACACCTTTGTGGCGCGTGATGTTCCGGTAAATGTAGCCACTAATTATCAAAGCAACCCAGGCATTGCGACTCTGACCAATGGCACCGTCGTCATGGTCTGGGCCAGCCGGGGTCAGGATAATGCGGATGGCATGCAGGGAGTTTACGGCCGGTTGTTCACTGCCACTGGAACTCCGTTAGGCGGCGAAATTCCGGTGAACCAATTTAACTCTTGGAACCAACGGACACCCGCGGTGGCGGCGTTGAGCGGCGGCAACTTCATTGTCGCCTGGGTTTCGGAAAGGCAACGGTCCGTCCAGGCAGTTAATCCGGATGGGAGCGCGGGCAGCGGGCGCGACAGCGTGGATGTTTACGCCCGTCTTTTTAATAGCGCCGGCGTTGCCTTGGGCAACGAATTTCTGGTCAATACTTCGACGAATACTTGTGCCGATCCCAGCGTTACCGGCGCTTCGGACGGCACCTTTGTGGTGGCTTGGGGTGAAAAAGATCCGCTGGTCGTCAATAATGGCTGGGATATTTATGCCCGGCGCTTTTCGGCGGCGGGAATCGGCAGTTCTGTTCAGCGCGTAAATACCCAGCGCTACGGTGACCAGTTCCGGCCGAAATTGAGTTCGGCGGGGACGGATTATCTTGTGGTCTGGACGAGCATGGGACAGGACGGATCACGGGAAGGCGTGTTTGGCCAGTTTTTGCACGGAGATGGCTCGCTCGCCGGCGGTGAATTTCGCGTAAACACTACGGTCATAAACCAGCAAACCCTCCCGGCTGTGGCTTCGGATGGCGTCGGACGCTTTTTGGTTGTCTGGTCGAGTTACTCGGGCGGTGTCAACAGTCTCGATCTGAATGCCCAGCGTTATGCCACCTACCAGGCGCCCCTGTTCGCTCCGGCTCCGCCTATCGTCAGTGCGCTTGCTGACTATGCGCTCAGTGTGACCTGGGCGCCGCTGGCCGGGTTTAATGTGGATCATTGGCAGCTTTACGTCGATACCAATGGCACACCGGAGTTAACTACCAACACCTATTGGCAGAACCAGAGTTTGCAATCCTTGGATGACGGCTATGCCGCAGGGAGCACACATACTTTTCAACTCGCTTATGTCCTTACTGACGGCCGCCAGTCTCCGCTCTCTGCTGTGGCTACGGGCAAAACTTGGGGGAATGATCGGAACAACGATGGCCTGCCTGATGATTGGGAAACTATGTATTGGGGAACCAATCGACTCAACTGGCCGAGATCGAACACCCAGTTGGCTCCTGGCGTAACCGCGCTGATGATCTTTGAAGAGGGAGCCAACCCCCTTGATCCGAACACTTGGCTGCAGGTCAAAATGATGAACAGCCCGGAGGGCTGGTTTCTCGCCTGGAATACCGTGGTGGGCGGCATTTACCAGGTCCAGAGCAGCGTGGATCTCAAGTCCTGGACGAATCTGGGAACACCACGATTCGCGGCAGGCGCGACGGATTCCATTTATTTAGGCCCTTCCGGCAAAAGTTACTACCGGATCACGCGGCTGATTTACTAGAATGTTTATGTGTCGATCACTTAAAGAATTGTGGCTGGCTTTGATCCTTCTGGCAGCCACAGGCCCTTCTGTATTCGGGTTCTCGCTGTTGGGACCTCTGACCACCCAGCCGGCTGGGGAGCCTTGGCAACTACCCGTGATCGGTTACGATTTGGGGGGGGACATCGGCACACCAAAGAATCTTGGAGAAGGCTACCGCTGGAACACTCCAAATCTCTACTACGCCTGCGATTCCACCTTTCAAAACTATTTTGGAAGCAACGGTTTGGCTGCCATTGACCAGGCGTTCGGAGTTTATAACGACCTCGCCCCGCTGACCACTTATACCTCCGACCTGTCGGAGTGGCCGCTGACGACCAGCCGCATCAATTACCGCGCCCAGGCCCTCGGCTTGGTCGATATCAAGTCGGTGACCATGTGCTTCCTGGCTGAGCAGTTGGGTCTGGCTGAACCTGATCGCTATGTCTGGACCCTGCATGACCGCTTTCTTCCGACCGGCGGGACTTGCCCGCTGGATGAGATCTATTTTGTCGTGCGGCGAAATTTCGATCCGGTCACCTATGAGTACAGCAGCTTCATCAACGGCGTGCTCTACAGTTACGAGATCTTCGAATTCTGCACCGGGACAACCCCGCTTGCTTTTGCCGGCCCCTTCCCGGTGGATGTGGCCCAGGCCTCTGACACCTTCACGGCCATTGCGTCGGATGATGCCCTGGTGACACATCTGGGTTTGTACTATACCGGTCTTACCAAAGATGATGTAGGCGGATTTCGTTACCTAATGGGGACCAACCGCCTGGTAGTCGAATCCGCTGACACGAACAGCTTCATGCAAATCACCAATAACTCGCTGCAGCTACTGGTGACCTCGAATCTGACCACCCTCGCGGCGGCGGCGTTGACCAATCCTCCCGCGACTTTGCTGACGCTTTTCCCCGGATTGGTCATCAATAATTTTACCCAGGGGTTCTCAAATATTGTCACCACCAATATTTTCGCTTATCTCACCAACTTTAACTTCAGCCCTCCCGGCACTGCCACCCTGGTGGTCGGCACAAATTATACGACCAATGTGGCGCCGATCTTTTTCTATCAGTTCGGCAACGTCATAACCAACAACCTTTACGCGAACGGATTCGTGACCATCCAAACGATCAGCAACGGGATTCCGCCGTTCTCCCCGCCGGGAACCGCCCCGCGTTTGATCACTAACACCATCACCACCCAGGCTAATTTCCCCAATGGCAGCTTTTTCCTGCTCCCCACCAACGCATTGTGCGGTTTCAGCATCGTGAGCACGCAG
Organism: Verrucomicrobiota bacterium; assembly: GCA_021325145.1. Classification (GTDB taxonomy): domain Bacteria; phylum Verrucomicrobiota; class Verrucomicrobiia; order Limisphaerales; family Pedosphaeraceae; genus JAJPHR01. Next base: position 137,075 of record JAJPHR010000051.1, read on the forward strand.
TTGGTGACGGTGACCCCGTTGACGAATGTTATCGTCTCGGCCACCATTGCTCCCGGGACGGTCAATAGCAACAATCTCTCCTTTACTGAAAGCATCATCACCTATTCCACCAACTACTTCCTGATCGTTTCGATTCCGCAATGTTCCAACACGAATACCGTGGCGTTGCGCGAGGGCATCGACAAAGTCAATTTCTTCCGCCGTGACTTTGACTCACTCCTCAGCCAGCTTTGGGCTCCGATCACCAATTCCTACACCCTGACCGCCATCTCCAACAACGCCCCGATGGTTCAAACATTTTTCCGTGTGGTCACCGCCCCGGATATTCTCATTTCCGCGGCAGACCTTACGAGCGGCCCCGGCTCACCAGTCCATTTTGACTTGGAATATACCCGGTCCATCAACTACGACACCGGAACAACTCCTGCGACCTTGGGAGGCCCAGGCAATATCCGGCCCAGGGTGAATTACACCCTCAACAAAAATGGCCCCGTTTATTTTAACCCGGGCACATTCTTTGTCGGCACGGCGATTACCATATCCAATGCTCCAGTCGTCAAAAATGAGGGTACGGGCATCCTCGATTTTCTATGGGGCTCATTCGACGGAACCACCAATGCCCCGATCGTTTATCCGAGCGGAACCAGCCTTGCCAACATCGAGAACCAGGTGTTCTTGCAGATTATGGTCAGCGGACCCCTGCCGGCTGGAAACGTAAATGTGCCTTATAGTGTGCAACTTCAGGCCAACGGCTTCCAACCGCCTTTCACCTGGTCGCTGGCGCCTGATTCGCCGGGACTGCCCCCCGGGCTGGCTCCGCCCGCAGTCCAGGGTGACTCCAGCATTGCGGTTATTTCCGGCACCCCAACCACGCCGGGGATATATGATTTCTTCATTCAGGTTCAGGATTCAGGTGGCCGGACCACCCAACGGAATTTTTCCATCGAGATTGACCCATGAAGACTGGCACCGACTCAGTTTCCAGACCACAAGTTGTATGAAGCGATTAATTTTGGCTGTTTTCCTTGCTGCGGCGGCACGTGCCGTCATTGCGGCGCAACCCGCTTTCATCAACAACGGCGTGATCACCAACGCCGCTGACGCCCAGGTTCCCGCCACCAACTATATCAACAACGGCGTCATCGACCTTACCTTTCAGACTGGCACCGGTTCGGTCATTCCGGGTTTCAACGCGCTCATCTTTAATTTCTCAGCCCCGCTCTTCGATTTCACCGATGTCCAGAATTATACGAATCGGGGCTTGATGGCCATCGATACTGGCTTCCGCTTCGACACTGCCCCTTCCGGTGCTCCGGGAGACACTGCACCCCGTCACATGGCCAAGAGCTTCGTCAATTCCAATCCCGGACAGGTGGTGGTTGGTTCGGTCACGAACGGTCTCTCCCTGAATAGCTTCTTCTTCTTTTTCGGTCTGGCTGCGCCTCAAATACGCGTTTCAGCGACCAATGTGGTCAATTCGAGTTTGCTGGACGTTGGCGATACGGGCTTGATTACCATCGACGGCAACGATGTAAATCTCAGCCGCGGCGCGTTAAATGTGGAGGGGTCGCTTACCTTCAATGGCCTTTTCTTCGGTCTTACCAATTTCTTCGTTCCGTTGAACGTGAGCATCTTCCCGCAATACTGGGGCGTGGGCAGGGAAACCAATGTGATGTCGCAGGCCAATTTTACGCTGCCGACTGTTTTCAGTCCGCTGCACCAGGTGAATGATCAATTCAATAACACCTTGTTTACCCAGGTGCTCCCGACCGGTGTTAAAGCGTTTATGCTGCTTGGCGGTGATGTGTCAAACAATGTCACCCAGGTGGTTTTTGTCGGCAACACTAACAGCGCGATTGCCACCGATGTGCGCTGGTTTGCCAACACTGTTAACCCGGCTGACATGAGCACTCCCATTGTTCAATGGTTCACTGTGATCACCAACAATCCCACTCTGGCTCCGATCACCAACACTCTCTACTTGGAAGATGTATTCGGCTCGCAAACCAACTTCCAAGTGCTCACGAATACGTTCACGCTGGGCGGACAGCCGGTTGAATCGCCGTTTAACTATCTGTTCTTCCAAAACTTCCAAGGCTACAGCAACCTGTTTGAAAGCCCTTTTACCTATAATCCCGCATTCCTTGCCGGCAGCGCGGGAGTGACGAATCAGTACTCCGCCTTTGGTGTGAGTCTCCAGCCGGTTACGGCTGTTCCAGATCCGAGCATTCCGACCTCCACCATCACGAATTTGCCGGGCCGCGTCGAAATCAACGCCCGCCAAACGCTGGATTTGACCCAGACCCGCATCACTGGGCCGAATTATCTGCGGCTGACGGCGACCAACCATTTTGTCGGCAGCGCGGGGGCCAACATCGTTTTTCCCAACGCCGATATCACACTGGCCACGACCAATGGCTCCCTCAATGTTTCCAACCTCGTCGCGCCGTTCGTAGGGGACTTCGACGGAAACATCTTCATGTGGAGCGCTCGGTGGACGAATATCGATGCCTTCGGGATCACCAACAAGTTCCACATCCTGATGGTGGATACGCGATTGGACACCACTGCTCCCTGCCAGATTTTGAATCTCTCTTTGAATAGCACGAACAAGACCGCGCCAAATTCGCCGGGGAGTATCCAGGTGAGCGACATCCTCGACGTCAGTCAGACTCTTCTCTTGGATGCGGACCGGTTGACCATCGCGAGCAATGCGCCAGGCGCGGCAGATCCCGCCGGCCAACTCAACCTGGCCTCAGGCAACATTATCTGGTCTTCCAGCCTCCCCCTGTTGCGGAACCTCACGAACTCAGGCCAAATCACGACCCCGAATTCCATCTATTTCCAGGTGCGGCAGAATCCCGACTTTCCAACGGCCTCCGACGGGCCGTACACCAACTTTGTCAACCATGGGCTGATCAGCTCTGCGGGCAACCTCATCTGGGCTAATTACGTCGAAAACACCGCTTCAGGCCAGGTGGCGACCAATGGTCTCCTCTTCAGTACGAATAAGGCGTTGATTACTTCGGCCAATGGCCCGATCGAAGTGCAAGCCAGCACCGCCTTGTTATCCAATGGCGTATTCAGTGCCTTGGGCTTTGGCGGTGACATGAGTCTGATTGCCGGGAACTTGACGATGAGCAACCATAGCCTGCTGGCCAGCGGCAACCTGACTGTCATCGTCACGAACCAGCTTAACTCCTCCACCACCAACGGCCGGCTCTGGACGAATTATTGGCAAATGGGCGACGGCTTGAATGTGCCTTTGAAACCGGCGAATGGCGATCTGCTGGGCACCACCATCAGTAGCACCGCCCAGCCGTTCCAGGAGTCGCTTACTATCTGGCCTGGATTGGATGTCGGCAACAACCCCGCAGGTTTTACCAATAACCTGTCGGTCGGCCACCTGATTCTCAACGCGGTAAATTCCCAGAGCACCTTCAGGTTCACCGGCGCGTCGGGCAATAACGCCATGTATGTGGATCTCATCGACCTCGTCGGTTCCGCCACCAACCGTGACAACACCAACTACACGGCGTTTAACATCGACCCGGGCATGAAGATTTATTTCGGCGACGCGCAGCAGGGAGGTTTCGACGTGTCCGAGAAGCTTAATGGAGCCAACAATGGGCGGTTCCTTTGGGTTTCGAATTGGAACGACGGGCCGTTCAGTTCCACCAACCTCGTTTATCCCTCGGGAACGAACTACAGCTTCAACCGGGCGCTGGTGATCAGTTGCGACACCGACTCCGACGGGGATGGCATTCCCAACTGCATCGATTCCACCCCCATCCTCACGCCGGACACCATCGCTTTGCGCGTGAGCCTGACCAATGCTCCGTCCCCGAAAGTGCTCGTGAGCTGGCAGACCCTCGCTTACTCCACCAATTATCTGTATGCCCGCACCAACCTGGGCAGTCCCAACTGGGTGCTGGTGACGAATTTCGTTCAGGGCCCGGTGATCGGACCGGTAACCATAACCAACTCGGCCAGGGGGAGCGGTGGCTCGCTTTACCGGGTGATGATCAATCCCAAGCGATGACCCGCGGGCATCCTGGATTGCGAGTGATTTTGATTTTGAACGGGAAAGCGCGGAGCGCTGGATGTTGTTGGCGCTCTGCTGGAATGGGTTTCGGTCGGTGAATTGAATCTAGTCGGAAGGACATTATGCGTACGACGCAAACGAGTCGCCCTAAAGGCGCAATGAATCTGTTTCTTAAGTTGAAGCTCATGGCCCTCGCCTTGTGCGGGCTTGCCACCACGTCGGCTTGGGGTGCTGCCGCGCCTGCAAATGACAACTTCGCCAACGCCTCGATCATCTCCGCTTCCAATGCTCCGGCTCCAGCCGGCACCATATCCGGCAACAGCGTCGGCGCCACCAAGGAGCCGAGCGAACCCGCCCATGCCGGGAATCAAGGCGGTGCCTCCGTCTGGTATTCGTGGTACGCCTCCTTTACCGGGTCGGTGACGTTCAACACCGAATCAAGCGGCTTTGACACCTTGTTGGCGGCTTATACCGGTCAGACGGTGGGTGCCTTGACGCCGGTGGCAGCCAATGACGACGTGAATTTTCCCGCCGATCTGACCAGCCAGATTACCTTCGCTGTCACCCAAGGGACGACTTATTACATCGCTGTGGACGGCTATGGAGGAGCCAGCGGCCCCGTCGTGCTGACCTGGCGTCCCGTGGGGGCGAACGCCGCCGGCACGTTCGGCTTTGCGAGCCAATTTCAGGACCCTCAAAGCGGCACTCCGCTGTACGTCGAGAGCGATGCCGAAAGTGTTCCGCGTTTAAATCCTAACATGCCGCAGTTTCAACGTCCCGTTATTACCATTCGGCGCACCGCCGGCAGCGCGGGAAAGGTGCATGTCAATTTTACCGTCACGAATGCTCTTTACGCGGATAATATCATTGGGCTCTTTTATGGCACCAACATCGTAACGATCCCCGGCAATGCCACCGCTGGGCCTTTTACAAACACTTTTATCACCAATTTTGTGCCGCTGGATAATCCGCAGGACTATGTCGGGGTTGTCTCTGACACGGGAAATTTGTCGCCCATAAGCGGATTTCAAAATGCCTGTTCTTTCACGAACCAGGCTGGGACAAACTACATCGTTCAGATGGTGGGCACAAATCTGGTCAGTTCGAATATGACGATTATCGTATCCTCGAACACCCCATTTCCGCCGTTTCCAATCGTAATGGTGACGAATTTCTTCACGACCAATGCTGACTTGACGACGAATTTCAACGTTTCCATACCTTTTTCCTTTACCACCAACGGCACACAGATGCGTCCCGCGGCCAATGACCAGTTTTCTCAGAACTTCCCTCAGGATTTCTATTCCTACAGCAGCAGCGTCGATTTCATTGATTATCAGATGAGCGCGGACATTGTCATCACTAATGTCATAAATCCATACAGCCGCGGATTTGCGCTGGATTTCCTGGCGCCCTTCGGCGAAGGGCCCATTGGTCGTGATCCGTTGATCCTGGTGACGATCGACAGCGTGCAGCTTGACCCGTTGGAGTCCACTAATCTCGTTCCCCCAACCATCGACGCAACCACGGGCAAAGCTTACGTGAGTAGCCTCAATCAGGAATCCATCGGCGGCGGCTCGCTTAATTCCTGTCTCACGACCAACACGATCTTTAACTTCGAGCATGCTCACTTCAGGATTTCGAGAAAGAACAACATGCCAAGAAATAATCCCGCAGTTACCAACAGGGGCGGGTTCGCGCATATCGGCGTCGTTCGAACCGGATTTGATTCCACGACTGGTGGGACCGTCAAGTATCGCATTTGTGCTCTGCCTATTTTCGACGCCCATGTCAACCAGGACCATAGTTTCAACGTGATGCCCAACTCGGAATACGCCACGCCCGGCTTCACGAATCTGTCCACAGGGAACATTGACGCCTTTTCCGGTCCGGGGAGCACGGAACCCGCAGACTTTGTGTCGGGCATATCCACCGATCCAGCGTTTGGCGGGCTCACAGGCACACTGACGTTCGGCCAGAATGATGTCGTGCAGTTCATCGATATCCCTCTGCTTACCAATAACCTCGTGGAATTTAATGAGGATTTCATCGTTCAATTACTCCCCTATCAGAACCCTGGGTCTCCGCAGATCGGCAATATCGGAACCTGCGTGGTTACCCTCACGTACGACAATGAACCCGCCGGAGCTGTTGACCGCGACCACAATCCCAGCGGCTCGGCCAACACCGATCCGCCGTTTAATTCCCAACCGGGCGCCGATGGACCCGTCTATGCCGTCGCCGTTCAACCGGACGGCAAGGCGGTTTTCGGTGGCGATTTCCTTGCCTACAACACCAAGCAGCAGTTCCGGCACGTCGGGCGAATGAACACCGATGGCTCAGCAGACCTGGCTTTCATGGCGCCGCCCAATGCGGGCGCCAACGCCGTGGTCACCTGCCTGGCTTTGGGGACAAACAACACCATCTACATCGGCGGAAATTTCAGTTCCTTTAACGGCACCAATCGCTTCGGCATCGCGCGACTGAACGGTGATGGCAGCCTGGACGCAAGCTTCAATCCCGGCCTGGGAGTTAACGGCTCGATCCGGGCGCTGGTGGTGCAACCAGCGGACGGCAAGATCCTGATCGCGGGAGATTTTACTCTTGAAAACAGCACCAACCGCAGCCGGGTGGCGCGGCTGAATCCTGATGGTTCGCTCGATTTGACTTTCGATCCCGGGGTCGGCCCGAATTCCACGGTCAACGCGCTGGCGGTGCAGGCGGATGGCCGCATTCTCATTGGTGGAGCATTCACGACCGTGGACGGCTTGAGCCGTAATTCGATCGCGCGATTAAACACGAGCGGGACATTGGACACCACCTTCGACCCCGGCGTTGGGGCGGATCAGCCGGTTTATGCGGTAACTGTCCAACAGGATGGACGAATCCTCATCGGCGGGGCCTTCAGCACTTACAATCTGGGCAACAACAATCACCTCACGCGCTTAAATTCGGATGGCTCGCTCGATATTACATTCGAACCTGGGTCGGGGCCGGATGATACGGTTTATACCATCGTGATGAACCCGGACAACACCATCCTCCTCGGCGGGATATTCACCTCTGTGAACGGGACCCGGCGAATCGGCATGGCGCGGCTGTTGTCAAACGGCTGGGTGGACACTTCCTTTATGGACACGGCCTTCAATCAATTCGCCGGGTTCATCAATCATTACGCCGATCGGGATGTGGAGCCTAAAAATTTCCTGTTCAGCATGGCGTTGCAGGCGGACGGGAACATCATCGTCGCCGGCGGCTTTAATCAGGTTGGCGGCGGTGGATCACGGGATGCCATAAACCAGCGGGGAAATGTTACACGAATTCTGGGTGGCTCCACGCCTGGGCCTGGAAATATTGGCCTCGCGAGCAGCAGTTACAGCGCCGATGAAAATGGGGGGAACAGCTTCGTAAACCTCACGCGCCAAAATGGCAGCCTCGGGCCGGCTCAAGTCACTTTCAGTCCGGTAGTGAAGGGTGTTGGCCCCGGCATCGCGCAGTATGGCAAGGATTTTACCTTTAACGCCAGTGCATACGGCACTCCCACCTGGCAAAATAGTGCCTGGGGCAACAATGCCACCTGGATGTTTACGCCCGGGGAAAGCGGCCTTAACAGTCTGCTCGGCAACAACGCTCCCAGTTGGGCGTTCATCCATGTCATCGAGGATAATGTGCTCGATGGCAATCAAACGCTGGACGTACAGGTTTCCCAGCCTAATGGCACGGACTTGCTCTTCCTCGGCGGGGAAGGCGGTGCCTTGGGATATGGCGTGGACATTCCCCTGGGTGTGGCCTTGGGCAGCACCCGCGCGCCGTTCACCATCGTGAACGACAAATCCGCCCATGGCACCATTGGCTTCAGTTCCGTGGCCTACACAGTGAGCGAAAACGCGACCAATGCAGTCATCACTGTCGTAAGGACCAATGGGACCGCTGGATTGGTGACCGTGCGATACGCCACGGCCAACGGCACCGCAGTAGCGGGCACCACGAATGATTACCTTGCCACCAGCGGCCAATTGAACTTCGGCTCGGGCGACACGGTCAAGACCTTCACCGTGCCGATTGTGGATAATGGGGTGGTCCAGCCGGATCACACGGTGCTGCTAAGCCTTTTCAACGTCACCGGAGGCGGCTCCGCTGGTTTGACCAATGCGGTGTTGACGATCATTGACACCGACTTCGCCGCCGGTCACCTCAACTTCAGCACGACCAATTTCACGGCCAACGAAGTGGATGGCCTGGCTACGATAACTGTCACCCGCACCGGTGGTGCGGCCGCCGCTCTCTCGGTCAATTACGCCACCAGCGCAGGCAGCGCGGTCAATGGCATCAACTACAATGACACCTCCGGTGTGTTGCATTGGAATACCGGGGACAGTGCGGCGAAGACCTTTACGGTTCCAGTTTTGCACGATGGCCAGGTCACGAGCAATCTGACGGTCAACCTTCAAATCTTCAATCCCGTCATTACCAATGGTGTGAACCCCCTTGTCCTGGGGCCGCTCACTAATTCGACTTTGACCATCATCAACGACGATTTCTATGGCAGCCCGGCCTTTAGCACCCCCTTCTACACGGTGAACAACAATGGCGGTTCGGTTCACATCACCGTTGTGCGTGAAGGTGGAAATGCCCAAACCATCTCCGTGCCCTTCAACACGATCGATGGGACGGCGGTGAATGGCCAGGATTATAACGGCGTGAGCGGCACCCTCACTTTTGGCCCGGGAGTGCTCGTTCAAGGCTTTGATGTGCCGGTCATAGACCAGGGCGTGTCCAACGGGCCGGTGTTTTTCACGGTCCAGCTCGGAGCGCCCAGTCCAGCCGGTGTAACCAACAACTACCCGAGCGTCGCCACGGTCAACATCATTAACAGCGAAACGTTCGTCCAGCCGCCCGGCGGACTGGATACGACGTACGACCCGACCGGATTCTTCAACAGCAATGTCTATGCGGTCGCCTTGCAATCTGACTCCAAGATCGTTGCGGGTGGAGACTTCACTTCGGTGAACAGCTTCGTGCGCAACCGCATCGCCCGGCTGAACGCGGATGGCACGCTGGACGTCAAGTTCTCCTCCGCGACTGAGGGGGCGGACGGCTCGATTCGAGCGCTGCTGGTGCAGAGTGACGGCGGGCTGGGCGTGAGCAGTGGCGCGGGCAGCATCCTCGTGGGCGGCCAGTTTAGTGTCTTCAACAGCGTGGGTAATCATTATTTCACGCGGCTTAATGTGGATGGTTCTTTGGATACCAGCTTCAACCTCGGTGCTGGCGCGGATAACCCGGTTTATGCCTTGGGGGAGACGTTCGCTGTCTTTGGCACAAACGCCGTGCGCAAACTTCTCCTGGGCGGCAGTTTCACCACCGTCAACGGGACCGCTCGCAGTTGCATTGCCCAACTCAATGACGATGGCACTGTTGACACAACGTTCAACCCGGGCTTGGGGGCAAACGGGACGGTTTACGCGATCAAGGTCTATTCCACCAATGACATCAACAGCCGGAAGATCCTGATCGGCGGTGATTTTACCACGGTTAATGGCGTCCCTCGGAATCATATCGCGCGCCTCAACCCCGATGGTTCGCTGGACACCAGCTTCGATCCGCAAGCCGGCCCGGATAATTCCGTCCGCTCCATTGATCTGCAGGCTGATGGAAGCGTGATCATTGGCGGCCTGTTCACCTCCGTGAACGGTTCGGCTTTGAGCCATATTGCCCGGTTGGCGCCCAATGGCAGCGTCGACCCAGCCTTCACTCCAGGGGTGGGCGCCGACGATGTCGTATTCTCTGTCGTCGTGCAGGAAGATCAGAAAATTATGCTCGGTGGCGGATTTTCGCATGCCAGCGGCGTGACTCGCGGACGAATCACCCGGCTTAATTCGGACGGGACGGTGGATCCCACGATTAACTTCGGGGCGGGAGCCAACGACTTTGTTGCCGCCATCGTCATCCAACCGGACGACATGATGATTATCGGCGGCGGGTTCACCACTTATGATGGCGCAGCCAAGCCGCACCTCGCCCGCATTTACGGGCGCACCATCGTTGGCCAGGGAGCCCTCCAGTTCACGGCCGCTGAGTACCAGGTCAACGAGAACGGGACCAATGCTGTGATTTCCGTCCGTCGCACAGGCGGGACAGGAGATCCGAACGTGGGTGACGCCACAGTGACGTTCCAAACCAGCGATGACACTGGAGTGGCCGGCGTTGACTACGTCAGCGTCATCACCAATCTGGATTTCCCCGTCGGGGAAACTTTTGCCACGGTTACCATTCCCATCATTGATAATTCCATCGTGGACCCGGATCGGTTGGTGGATTTGACCCTGCTCAATGCCAACAACGCAATCCTTGGCGGGCAAAACACGGCGACACTCACCATCATAAATGACGACAGCACCGTTGGTTTCTCGCTGGCTGATTACCGGGTGGCGCGCAATGTCGGCAACGGCGCGGCAATCATCAGCGTGGTGCGTTCCGGCAGCACCATTGGCACGACCAAAGTTGATTTCCTCACCACCACGAACGGAACCGCGAAAGCCGGCGTGGATTATTTGGCGGTGACCAATACGGTGACCTTTACGGAAGGCGTGAGCACGCAAACGGTTGCCGTGCCCATCATCAATACCAATCTGCCGGGCGGCATTACCGTCGATTTAGTCCTGACCAACGGGTCCAACACTTTCCTGCTCGGACAGGACGAAGCCACGCTGACGATCCTGGACAACAGTCTCTCACCAGGCAATGTGAAGTTCCTGCCTGCCGGGTATGTGGTAAACGAGACCGGCACCAACGCCATGATCACCATCCTGCGGACGAACGGCAACGTCGGCCAGATTTCCGTGCTCCTGACCGTGGGCGGGGGTGGCAGCGCAGTGCCCGGAGTGGATTACACTCCCACGAATGGCACCGTTGTCTTCGGCGATGGCGAAACCAGCAAGACCTTCCTGGTACCGGTATTCTACGACCCGCAAATTACCGGCCCGCTGACGGTAAACCTGGCTTTGTCCAACCCGACTGGCGGCGCTGGCATCGCGGGTTCCTCGACTTCGCTCCTTACCATTCAGGATGTTGACGTGGGGGTCGCCTTCTCGCAGCCGGGATACTTCGTGAACGAAACCTCAGGCAGTCTCACCATCACTGTGAATCGGGTGGGCGGAACGAACACGCCATTTGACGTACAATATGCTTCGACCAATGCCACAGCCCTGGCAGGTTCGAACTATGGCGCGGTCAGCGGGTCGCTTCACTTCTCTGCCGGCCAGACCTTCCAGACATTCGCGGTGCCGATTCTGCATAACCCGCAAGTGCAGGGTAACTTGATTTTCTTCATTGGCCTGAGCCTCAGTAATTCGCCCGCGCGATTGGGCAATCCCAGCACCGCCTCCGTCACGGTCATCGATACCGATAGCGGCCTGGCGTTCCTTTCGCCTACGAACAGCGTCAGCAAAGCCGGCACCAATGCGATTATCACCGTCTTGCGCACGGGCAGCACCGTGGGCACCGTCTCGGCTAATTTCGCCACCAGCGACGGGACCGCAGTGAGCGGGATTCGTTACATTGGCACCAATGGAGTGCTCACGTTCCTGGATGGCCAGGTGACGAACAGCTTCTCCGTCGCCATCATCAACGATAACGCGGTGGATGGAGACCAAACGGTGAATCTGAGCCTGTCTCATCCCACCGGCGGCGCGCAACTGCTGGCGCCGAGTAATTCCGTCCTTACCATCGTGGACACCACTGTCGGGTTGAGTTTCTCCAGTCCGACTTACACGGTGAATGAAAACGGCGTTTCCGCCACCATCACCGTGCTGCGCACCGGCGTTACGAACAGCACGGTTTCAGTGAATTTTACGACCAGTGACGGCACCGCCACTGCGGGCAACCAGTACGTGACGAACAGCGGCACGCTGACGTTCACCAACGGCGTAGTGAGCCAGACTTTCACGGTGACCATCATTGACAAAAACGTCACTGGGGGGAGCGAAACGGTCGGCTTGACGCTCGTCAATCCTTCCAGCCCGGGCATCCTGGTCAACCCGAGTGCGGCCACGCTTACCATCCTGAACAACGACGGCAGCGCCATTGTCCCGTCCGGCACAACGCTTCTTACCGAAAGCGGGCCGGTCAACGGCATCATTGATCCGGGTGAAACCGTGAGCCTCTTGTTTGGGTTCCGTAATTCCGGCGGCACCAATACGGTGAATCTAACGGCCACGCTGCTGGCCACCAACGGAATCACCTCGCCCAGCGGGCAGCAAACCTACGGCGTGCTGGTCGTGGGCGGGCCCACTGTGAGCCGCCCGTTCACATTCACCGCCAGCGGCACGAACGGCAGCCGGATTGCCGCCACCTTCAAACTGCAGGACGGTGCGTTTACCACCACCAATAGCTTCAGCTTTACCTTGGGCCACAGTGCCACCTCCTTTACCAACACGAATTCCATCACCATCGTTGATTTCGCGCCCGCTTCACCCTATCCCGCCACGAACGTCGTTTCCGGATTGGACGGGGTGATCAACAAGATTACCGTGTCGGTGTCCAACCTGGCCCACACGTCCCTGTCCGACGTCGTCTTGCTGCTGGTCGGACCGACGGGCCAGAAGGAAGTCTTGATGAATGACGTGGCCTTCCATCTCAGCGTTACCAACTTGAGCCTCACGTTCGACGATGCGGCGGTGAATTCGCTGCCGGCGACCAGTGTGCCGACGAATGGGACTTACAAACCGACCGTGCTCGCCGCCGCGCCCAATTTCCCGGCGCCCGCTCCGGCAGGCCCCTATACGAGCAGCCTGTCTGACTTCATCGGGACCAATCCGAATGGGAACTGGTTGTTATACGTGCTGGATGACGTGGGCGGAGACGCCGGCGCCATTGTGAAAGGCTGGAGCCTGACGATCAATTCCACTGCGCCGGTTCAGCCTTCCGCGGATTTGGCGGTGGGCTTGACTGCTCCGGCCACTCCCGTTGTCACCAGCAATTTCACTTACACCATCAGCGTCACCAACTTTGGCCCGGCGGGCGCAACCAATGCGCAGGCGATTGACGTGCTGCCTACGGGCTTCACGTACGTTTCAGCCACCGCTCCTGGCGGAGCCGTCAACAACGCGGGCACGGTCACGTTGAGTTTGGGCACACTGGCGACGAACAGCACTGCCACCGCCACGGTCACAGTCAACTCCACCAATGTCGGCGTCTTCACCAATTCGGTTTCAGTGGCGGCCAATCAAACCGACGCGAATCCCGGGAATAACACGGCATCGCTGGTCACTTCGATCAGCGGGGCCAGTGCGGACCTGGCGGTTGGGATGTCGGGCGCTCCAGATCCAGTGACGCTGAGCGGGAATGTCACCTACACCATCACCATCACCAATTTGGGCCTCTCAGCGGCAGTGAATGTTGTCGTCAGCAATACCTTGCCGGCTTCCTTGAAGCCCGTGTCGGCTCCGGGTGGTTCGACCAACGTGCCGGGCGTCGTTATCTGGAACCTCGGCAGCCTCGCCAATGGCGCGACCGCCAGTTTCACCCTGGTGGCGCACACCACCGCGGCGGGCACTTTCACCAATGTGGTCAACGTGAGTTCCGCGGTGTTGGATCCCTTCAAAGGCAACAACCAGGCCACCGTCAAGACGGAGGTGGACGCGTTGCAATTGGGGAGCAGCCGCGGCCCGAACACGCTGGTGTTCACCTGGCCGCTCGGCTATGATTTGTACTCCGCCAGCAGTCTTACTCCGCCGGTGGTCTGGACAAAAGTCACCGTCCCGGCGCCGCAGGTCGTAAACGGGACCAATACGGTCACCATCAGCACCGCCACCGGAAGGCAATTCTTCCAGGTGCGGAGCGGGCCATAAGCCGATGGCCGGGGGACTTTTGCCGGGTGGGATGTGGGGGCGGCGCGTGCTGGCATGGCGCGACGTTCAGAAGTGAAACTTTATATGAAGATCTTAACTGCTCGTTGTTTAAGCCGATTGAAACGCATGGCGTTGCCCCTGTTGGGCGGAGCGCTATGCCTTCTGCCCGCCGCAAGCCGGGCCCAGGAACGGCAAACATTGCATGGCCATGTGCCCGCGGCCGTGGCGCGGTTGCAGCCGGAGTCCGACCTTCCCCCTTCAACCAACCTGCATCTGGCCATTGGACTGCCGCTTCATAATAAGGAAGCCCTTAGCAACCTGCTTGAGCAAATCTGCGACCCGGCCAGCACCAACTACCGTCATTATCTCACGCCCAGTGAGTTCACCGAGAGGTTCGGTCCGACGATACAAGAGTACCAGGCACTCAAAGATTTCGTGAATGCGAATGGGTTGACCGTTACGGACGAGACCTCCAACCGTATGTTGCTGGATGTCAGTGGCACGGCGGCCGACATTGGAAAAGCCTTCGGAGTGACCTTTCACGTTTACCAACATCCGACCGAGAACCGAAAGTTTTTCGCAGTGAACACTGAGCCGACTGTCCCATCGTCGCTCGCAGTTTTGGATATCAGCGGCCTTAATAACTTCGTGCTGCCGCGCCCAAGCTATAAAGTCAAGCCAGCCAATCAGAGCGCCAATGCGACCCCCGGTCTCGGATCAGGTCCGTCTGGAACTTATTCGGGAAAGGACTTCCGGGCAGCCTACGCGCCCGGTGTGACCTTGACCGGTGCTGGACAAGTGATTGGTTTGTTGCAGTTCGACGGCTACGATCCCAATGATATTGCGGCCTACGAGGCTCAGGCCGGTTTGCCCAACGTTCCGCTGCAAAACGTCCTGCTGGATGGTTATAATGGCGTTCCCACCGGGGGTCAGGGAGAGGGCGAGGTTTCATTGGACATCGAAATGGTTGCTTCCATGGCGCCCGGAGCATCGTTGGTAATCGTGTATGAGGGGGGACCGTTCGGATTCCCGAATGACATCCTTAACCGAATGGCCCTGGATAACGCAGCCAAGCAGCTTAGTGCTTCCTGGAGTTGGGGTGGAGGGCCATCAACCACCACGGATCAGATATTTCAACAAATGATTGCGCAAGGACAGTCGTTCTTTCATTCGAGCATGGACTCTGATGCGTATCTCCCTGGCCAAGTTGATGACCCGGCAAGTATTCTTACGCCTTCCAGCAGCCCCTACATTACGCAGGTGGGTGCGACGACTTTGTCAACGACAGGCCCGGTTGGAGCCTGGACTTCGGAGACAGTATGGAATTGGGATATCGAGTTTGGGCCTAGCGCTGATGGCATAGGCAGTTGTGGCGGGATCAGCACTTTCTATTCAATTCCGTCCTGGCAACAAGGCATCGACATGACCCTCAACAAGGGGTCGACCGTCAATCGCAACGTCCCGGATGTTGCCATGGTCGGGGATAACATCTATGTCATCTCTTTCAGTGGCTTTCAAGAGATTGGAGTCGGCGGCACCAGCGTGGCGACTCCACTGTGGGCTGCTTTTACGGCGCTCGTCAACCAACAGGCGGCGGAATCCGGGGAGCCACCGGTGGGCTTTCTCAACCCTGCTCTATATGCAATTGCGAAGAGCACGGCTTACGCCAGCGCCTTCCATGACACGACCACCGGGAGTAACACCTGGAGCCTGAGCCCGACACTTTTTCCGGCGGCGCCTGGTTACGACCTCTGCACTGGGCTCGGCACTCCCACTGGTACCAACCTGATCAACCTCCTTGCGCCTCCTCATCCTGGACCCGTCTTGACAATCGTTACGAATGTTCTTTCCGGCGGCAACGGCAACGGAATGATTGACCGTGACGAATGCAATCAGTTGGACATTGTGCTGACCAACATCGGGTCGGTGGATGCCACCAGCGTGTCTGCAATATTGTCCACCACCACGCCGGGGGTGCTCATCGGTCAGCGCGCCTCAGATTATACCAACATTGTGTCGGGCGGGTCTGCCACCAATATCACCTCGTTCAAGGTGAGCACTTCCCCGAACTTCATCTGCGGCACGACCATTAAATTCACACTGGTGGTCAAAACGGATCAGAGTACAAAGACACTCACGTTCCAGATCGCGACCGGAACCCTCGGAACCCCGGTTCGTTTTGACAGCAGCAAGGTCGTGCCGATTCCGGATGGCAACCTGGCAGGAACCAATTCTACAATCGTAGTATCCAACATCACCAGCACTGTGTTCGACGTGGCTGTCGCCCTCAACATTATCCACCCCTTCGACGCCGATCTGACCCTCCAACTCATTGGGCCGGACGGAACCATAGTAAATCTTTCGCAGAACAATGGCGGTGGCGGCCAGAATTATGGCCAGGACTGCGCGGCGGATGCGGACAAGACCATTTTCGAAGACGAGGCGACCAATTCAATCGTGAATGCGAATGCGCCTTTCGTCGGAGTGTTCCAGCCGCAGTCGCCGCTGGCTGTTTTTGTGGGCAAATCCGGCACCAATGTAAATGGGGCGTGGCAACTCCACATGGTCGACAGCTTCGGGGGCTTTTCCGGTGCGCTTGAATGCTGGTCGCTCCTGCTCACGCCGGCGGCGTGCACGGACGGTGGCGGGCAATGTCCCGGGACCGATCTCGCCCTGGGCCTCACGGCCACCCCCGGTCCCATCATTGTGGGCGACAACGTCACTTACACTTTAAACGTGACCAACAACGGCCCGGATACCGCAACCGGCGTATCCGTCAATCAGACGTTGTCCAGCTCGGTCATCTTTCTCGGCTCAAGTGCCTCCCAGGGGACCGTGGCTCAAAACGGCAGTTCGATCACTTTCAATCTGGGGAGCCTTCAGGCGGGCTCCAATGCCACGCTCACCGTTACCGTCAAGACCACCATTGCCGGCATTATCACTTCGACCGCCTTGGTTGGCGATCTGGAAACGGACCCGGATCCTTCCAACAACAGCGCCAGTCTGAGCACGGTGGTCAATGTTCCCACCGCTGATCTGGCTTTGTCCATGAGCGGCAACCCCAACCCGGTGTTGCTTGGCGGCACGCTCACTTACACGATCAGTGTCACCAATCACGGACCTTCGGCCGCGAGTTTGGTGACGGCCACGAACTTGTTGCCGGCCAGCGTGAGTTTCATTTCCGCAAATCCGTCCCAGGGCTCCGTTGCCGTTAACGGCGCCAATGTCACCTGGAGCGTGGGTTCGCTCGGCAAGGGGAGCAGCGCCACGGTGGCCATCGCGAC
>JAJPHR010000076.1 GCA_021325145.1 Verrucomicrobiota bacterium
GGCACCGAAGGCAAACTGGGCGGCCAGGCCGAAGTGCGCGGCGTGTCCGGCACGTGGAAGGACTTGACCGACAACGTGAACTTCATGGCCGGCAACCTGACGAACCAGGTGCGCGGCATCGCGAAAGTGGTGACGGCAGTGGCCAACGGCGATTTGAAACGCAAGCTGCTGGTCGATGCCAAGGGCGAAATCGCCGAATTGGCGGACACGATCAACGGGATGATCGAAACGCTGGCCATCTTCGCCGACCAGGTGACGACGGTTGCGCGCGAAGTGGGTGTCGAAGGCAAACTGGGCGGCCAGGCCAACGTGCCCGGCGCGGCGGGAACCTGGAAGGACTTGACGGACAACGTCAATCAGTTGGCGGCCAATCTGACGACGCAGGTGCGCGCCATCGCGGACGTGGCGACGGCGGTGACGAAAGGCGACCTGACGCGCTCCATTCAAGTGGCGGCGCAGGGCGAAGTCGCGGCGTTGAAAGACAACATCAACGAAATGATCCGCAACCTCAAGGACACCACGATCAAGACGAACGAGCAGGACTGGCTCAAGACGAACCTGGCCAAGTTCACGCGCATGCTCCAGGGGCAAAAGGACATGTTGACGGTCGGCAAGTTGATCCTGTCGGAACTGGCGCCGGTCGTTTCCGCGCAGCACGGCGTGTTTTACGTGGTGGAGTCGCCGAAGGAAGAAGCCATCGAGAAGCCGGAGGACAACGAAGCCTATCTCAAGCTGCTGGCCAGCTACGCGTTCCGCAATCGCAAGAACGTCAGCAACAAGTTTTCGCTGGGTGAAGGGCTGGTCGGCCAGGCGGCGCTGGAAAAGGAGCGCATCCTGATCACCAACGCGCCGAGTGATTACGTGCAGATCACCTCGGGCCTCGGCCAGGCGCCGCCGACGAACATCATCGTGCTGCCGGTCTTGTTTGAAGGCCAGGTCAAGGCCGTGATGGAACTGTCCTCGTTCGAGCAATTCAGCCCGACGCACCAGGCGTTCCTCGATCAATTGGTCGAGAGTATCGGCATCGTGCTCAACACGATCGAGGCCAATACGCGAACGGAGGATTTGCTCAAACAATCGCAATCGCTGGCCAAGGAGCTGCAAAGCCGCCAGGAAGAGTTGCAGAACACGAACAAGGAATTGCAGGAGAAAGCCAAGCTGCTCGCGGAACAAAACGCGGAAGTCGAACGCAAAAACACGGAAGTGGAACAGGCCCGCCAGGCGCTGGAAGAAAAAGCCAAGCAGCTCGCGCTCACTTCGAAATACAAATCCGAATTCCTCGCGAACATGTCGCACGAGTTGCGCACGCCACTCAACAGCCTGCTCATCCTTGCCGACCAGCTCGCGCACAATCCGGAGGGCAACCTTACCTCGAAACAGATCGAGTTCTCCAAGACCATCCATGCCTCGGGCAACGACCTGCTCAGCCTCATCAACGACATTCTCGACCTCTCCAAGATCGAATCGGGCACGGTCACGGTCGATATCGCGGAGTTGCGATTCGTCGAGTTGCAGGATTATGTCGAACGCACCTTCCGGCACGTGGCCGATTCCAAGGACCTCGAATTCTCCATCGAACTGGATCCGAACCTGCCGCATCACATGTTCACGGACGCGCAGCGTCTGGAGCAGGTCATTCGGAACCTGCTGTCGAACGCGTTCAAGTTCACGGAGCGGGGTGGCGTTACCTTCACCATGGCGGTGGTGACCGAAGGCTGGACGCCCGATCGCGAATCCCTGAACCATGCGCGATCGGTGGTGGCGTTCTCGGTCACCGACACCGGCATCGGCATTGCGCCGGAGAAACAGCAAATCATCTTCGAAGCGTTCCAACAGGCCGACGGCAGCACGAGCCGCAAGTACGGCGGCACCGGGCTGGGCCTGGCGATCAGCCGCGAAATTGCGCGGTTGCTCGGCGGGGAAATCCGCCTGGCCAGCGCCATCGGCCAGGGCAGCACGTTCACGCTCTACCTGCCGCACATGCACGTCCCGATGCGCTCGCCGCGCAAGGACACGCCTCGTCCGCCCGCCATTGCCGGGCCGGTCATCGACCTGGATGCCCGGGAAGTCGTGGACGGCGGTGAACTCGTTCAATCCCTGGCCTCGGTGGACGATGATCGCGGCCAAATTGAACCGGGTGATCGCGTCATCCTGATCGTGGAAGACGACATGAGCTACGCCGGCATCCTGCTGGAGATGGCGCACGCGAAGGGGTTCAAGGGCATTGTGGTTCCGGCCGGTTCCGCGGCCATTGCGATGGCGCGCGAGTTGAAGCCGGACGCCATCACGCTGGACCTGCATCTGCCGGACCTGGATGGCTGGCGCGTCCTCGACCGTTTGAAGATGGATTGGGCGACGCGGCACATTCCCGTCCAGGTCATCTCCGTGGACGAGAAGCAGGGGCAGGAACTGGCCCGCGGAGCGCTGTCCTTCGTCACGAAGTCCGAGAAGAAGGAAACTCTGGAACAAGCGTTCGATGAATTGAAGAATTTCACCGGCCGCCCGGTGAAGAACCTGCTGGTGGTCGAGGACGACGAAATCCAGCGGATGAGCATCACGGACCTGATCGGGAACGGGGATGTGAAAACGACGCTGGTGGGCAGCGGTCGCGAGGCCCTGGACGCCTTGTCGCAACAACACTTCGATTGCATGGTGCTGGATTTGGGCCTGCCCGACATGCCCGGTGTGCAATTGCTCGAGGAGATCAAAAAAGAAGGCGCGCGGAAACTGCCGGTGATCATTTACACGGCTAAAGACCTCCTGGAAGAGGAGGAATCCAAGCTGAAGCAACTTGCCGAAACCATCGTGGTGAAGGACGCGCGTTCGCCCGAACGGTTGCTGGATGAAACCGCCCTGTTCCTCCATCGCAATGTCGCCCGCCTGCCGGAACGCCAGCGGCGGATGCTGGAATTCCTGCATCACGGCGTCCTGGAAGGCAAGAAGGTGCTGCTGGTCGATGATGACATCCGGAACATCTTCGCGATGACCAGCGTGCTCGAACGATTCAAGATGAACGTGGTTTCCGCCGAGAACGGCAAGGAAGCCATTGAGAAGTTGCTCGAGGCGCGGGACATCGATATCGTGCTCATGGACATCATGTTGCCGACGATGGACGGTTATGCGACGACGCGGGCCATCCGTGAAATAGCGGGTTTTGAAGAGCTGCCCATCGTGGCGGTGACCGCCAAGGCCATGAAAGGCGACCGCGAGAAGTGCATCGCGGCCGGCGCGTCGGATTACTTGTCCAAGCCGGTGGATACGGAACAACTGCGCTCGATCCTCAGGCTGTGGTTGCACCGATAGATAAGACTCGAAACTGCTTGCGAACACCTGACGACATCATTGCCGCGCGCGTCTCGCCGCCCGCTGATAAGGGCGAAGTTGCCGCCAAACCGGGAAGCGACGGCGAAAGCGCGC
This sequence comes from Verrucomicrobiota bacterium, assembly GCA_021325145.1. Taxonomy (GTDB): domain Bacteria; phylum Verrucomicrobiota; class Verrucomicrobiia; order Limisphaerales; family Pedosphaeraceae; genus JAJPHR01. The sequence goes on from JAJPHR010000076.1 coordinate 3,418, forward strand.
CTGATTCGGGCAAGGTGAACATCCTGATGGTGGATGACCGGGCGGACAAGCTGCTGGCATTGGAGGCGGTGCTTTCGAGCCTGGGGCAAAACCTGATCAAGGCGTATTCCGGCAAGGAGGCGCTCAAGCTGCTGCTCAAACAGGAATTCGCCGTCATCCTGCTCGACGTTTCCATGCCGGTGATGGACGGCTTTGAAACCGCCGCGATGATCCGGCAACGGGCCAACTCGGAGCATACGCCGATCATCTTCGTCACATCGCACAACGACTCGGAGAACCATATCGCCCGGGGTTATTCGCTCGGCGCGGTCGATTACATCCTTTCCCCCATCGTGCCCGGAGTGCTGAAGAGCAAGGTCTCGGTGTTCGTGGAGTTGTTCAAGCAGACCGAGAAAATCAAGCAGCAGGCGGAGCAGTTGCGGCGGATGGAGGAGGCGCAACACCAGCGGCGGTTGAGCGAGGCGGTGGACCGGCTGGAGGCGGAAACCAAGCGCAACCGGTTTTTCACGCTCGCGCTGGACATGCTGGCAATCGCCAATTTCGAGGGCTATATCCTCCAGTGCAATCCCGCGTGGGAGAAGGTGCTGGGGCATTCCGAGGCGGAATTCCGGGCGCGGCCAGGCCTGGATTTCAGCCATCCGGAAGACCAGGCCGATTTCGCCGCCGAATTGCGCAAGCTTCGGGAGGGCCTGGAGACAACCTATTTCGAAGGGCGTTGCCAGCACAAGGACGGCTCATACCGGTGGCTCGGGTGGACGGCGGTGCCTTTCCCCGCCGAACGGTTGATTTACATTTTTGCCCGCGACATCACCGCGCAAAAACAAACCGCGGAACAGATCCTGAGACTGAACCAGGAATTACAGCGGCGCGTGGCGGACTTGACCGAGGTGAATGTGGAACTGGAAGCGTTCAATTATTCGATTTCGCATGACTTGCGCGCGCCGGTGCGGTCGATGCAGGGATTCGCGCGCGCGCTGCTCGAGGATGAGGAGACGCAGCTCAGTCCGGACGGCAAATCGTACGCGGAGCGCATCGTCAATTCCGGCAGCTACATGGACACCTTGCTGCAGGATTTGCTGGAGTACAGCCGGTTGACACGCGCGGAACTCAAGCTCAGCCCGGTAAACCTGGACAAGGTCCTGAAGGAGGTGCTGACGCACAATTGCCGGGAAATCCAGGAGCGCAACGCGCGGGTGGAAGTGCAACCGCCCCTCGGCTGGGTGGTGGCGCACCCGGCGACGTTGAACCAGATCATCGCGAATCTGATCGGGAATGCCGTGAAATTCGTCGCCTCGGACCGCCAGCCGCACGTGCAGGTACGGGCCGAGCCCAGCCCCGGGTGCATTCGCCTGCTGATGAAGGACAACGGCATAGGCATCGCTCCGGCGCATCAAAAGAAGATTTTCGGCCTGTTCGAGCGCCTGCACAGCAGCACGGCCTACCCGGGCACGGGCATCGGCCTGGCCATCGTGCGCAAAGGCACCGAGCGCATGGGCGGACGCCTGGGGGTGGAGTCGAAGCTGGGCGAAGGCAGTTGTTTCTGGATCGAATTGGCGAAAGCGCAAGTTGACGAGCCCTAGCTGACGCCATGCCCAAGAATAATGTGATACTGCACGTTGAGGACGATGCCAATGACGTGGAGTTGGTGGAAATGGCCTTTCGCAAAGCAAAAGCCGGGTGCCAGTTGGTCGGGGTAAACGACGGCGACCAGGCCGTCGGCTATCTCAGCGGGGAAGGCGCTTACGCGGACCGGCAGGCGCATCCGTTCCCCGCCTTGGTCCTGCTGGACCTCAAGCTGCCGCTCCGCTCAGGCTTTGAAGTGCTGGAGTGGGTGCGGTCCCAGAGTGACGCCCGGATCCGCCGATTGCCCATTCTGATGCTCACCTCCTCAAATCAACCGGTGGACATTGCGCGCGCGTATGAGCTGGGCGCAAATTCATATCTGGTGAAGCCCGCCGACCTGGGAGTTTTAACCGACCTGGCCAAGGCCGTTGAAGCCTATTGGATCACGTTCAATGTGCCGATGGGCACGTAGGAGGCTCGCCATTATAGTGGGACAAGTTTCCGAAATGAGGGCGAGCCTTTGCATCCAAGAACTTCACTTCAACTGAATTGTTCCGGCTTGGAACCTATCCTGGTAGGGCGGGCAGTCCTCCGCCCGTCGTCGGCGCGCACGGAGTGACGCGCCCTACCGAGATAGGCTCCTGGTCAAATCGTACCCCGCCTTCTTGTGTCGCATTTTCTGAATGCTTTCGCGTCAGCCAGTGTGACATTTATTGGCACACCTGCCTGGGAACGCAGAGCTCCTGCGTTCCTTTGCCGCCCAGACATAAAACTGCAACCACGCAGAGCAGGAGCTCTGCGCTTTGTTCCAATGTCCGAGGTGTTACCGTAAAAAGAAAAATTCATTTGCATTCAGGGAAAGAGTGTGCTCTAATCCAGGGGTCGGTCAGGGAGGGGTCGGCGCCTGGCGTCGGAATGACCAATGCTTAATGTCCAAGGCCAAAGGTGCGCTTGGACCGGCGGCGAAGGTGGATTTTGCCGGGCTCCATTGGGAGCCGGGCTGGTTCTTTGACAATTTAAAACCTCGCGGAAGCAAACGGCGATCACGAGGCCACGGGTAAACGATTTGGCCGGCCCAGTGTAGAATAAAATATGACGTGTTTCCGGCGTCGCCGGGCGAAAATTAAGGTAAATTAAACCAAATTAAAGTAAATTAAACCAAAAAATTAGGTTTAAGGGCTGGTTAAAGCCGGGTTTGGCCCGGAATGGACCGCCGGGAGCCAAAAGGCGCAAGGGCGGCGTGTATGCAAATCGTTTACAAGCCGCACTGCGATAATCGGCTTTTTTGGAATCGAACGGCTGCCTCCGTTCGATTCCAGGAAGCACAACCGGGCCGGTCCTGGGGTTTGTTGCGGCGGGAATTTGGCGCGACGTCGGCCAGGCCTCGGGTGGCGGTAGGTGGTCCGGTTTCGGATGAGGAGCCGCGGCGGCGCGCACAGGAGTGCGCGCCCCACCGGCACACGGTGGTAGGGCGGGCAGTCCTCCGCACGCCGTCCCCCGAAACGATTAATGTTCAATGAGCTGCAAAACAGTTCCTGGAAAGTTCCCTGTTCGGTTGGCCCTACTCACGGACCATGAACGCGTCATTAATGAATGCGCCTGGGGCTCGCGGCGGCGCGCACAGGAGTGCGCGCCCTACCGGCACACGATGGTAGGGCGGGCAGTCCTCTGCACGCCGTCCCCCGAAACGATTTAAGGCAAGACAAGCGGCGGCAGGGACGGCGCAGCGCCAGCCCTACCAAGGGCGTCGATAACGTTAATGAGATGCCCCAATGGCTGAGAGGGGTTGCTATTGAACTGGAAGGCCCCTTGCTGACTCCGCCGCAGGGTGTATGTTTTTTTTAGAGGTTAAGATGAGTTATGAAACGCCAAAGATTGATTTTCCTGGCTGTGAGCCTGGCGTTGGCACCCGTAACGGGGTGGACCTCGGCAAGCACTATCGCTACCGCGCCACTTTCAACGGAAGCCACCACCGACTCCACAGACCAACTGACGCCATCGGTTCGTGAAGTAGTGAAGATGATAAACTCGGGGGTTCCGGAGGACGTGGTCAAGAACTACATTGAAACCACGTCTTCGACCTTTAATTTGACTCCCGATGCCATTGTTCACCTGCATGAAATCGGTGTATCCAACACGGTCATTGCCACAATGTTGAGCCACGACAAGGCAATGGCTAACAACACAATTTCGACGCCGCCCGTTGCGCCCCCATCATCAGGGCAAGCGCCGGCCTATACGGCTGCTCCCTATACCAGCACGCAGCCGGATTACACCAACGACCAGGGGGTAAGCGACTATGACCTTTATGACAATTTGTCGCCTTACGGTAACTGGAACGACTCGTCCGCATACGGCTGGTATTGGCAGCCCTATAGCTGGCTGGGTTACAACTATTATCCGTGGCCCTGGCTGGGGTTCGGATTTTGGTGGAACGTTCCGGGGACCGGGTGGTGCTGGTTCCCACATTCCCACTTCCGCGACTTTGACCGGTTCGGCCGGTTCGGCCGGTTTCACGACTTTAATCATTTCAACAGCGCGGCCCGGTTTCATGATTTTAACCGGTTCGGGAACGGATTTGCAGTCAACCACGGATTTGCGGTCAACCGATTTGGCACACCATTCGCGGGCCACACGTTCCGGGGAACGATAGGTAGTACATCCACTGGGCATAGTTTTTCGCATTCAGTGGTTGTTGGCGGAACGGTTCATGGTGGTTTCCACAGCAGCGTGGGTGGATTTCATGGCAGCACGGGCGGATTCCATGGTGGCATGGGTGGAGGATTCCACGGCGGGGGCGGGGGCGGCGGTCATGGAGGAGGCGGAGGACACCGGTAAACCACTTCATCAAGAGCGCCGATCGCAAAATCGCGCCGAGCCCGTTGGATTCAGGGAATGGGCTTCTGACAGGCCCTCCAATATTTAATTACGAGGCCCACGGTCTGGATCAGATCGTCCAAGGCTCGAGGTTTGGCAATATAGGAGTTCGCGCCGAGTTGGTATGCCTTATAAATGTCCCCTTGATCATCCGAGTTGCTCAATACAATTACGGGGATGACACAACAGGAAATATGAATTCTCACTGCGGCCAGCACTTCAAAACCGTCCATTAAGGGCATTTGCAAATCAGTCAGAATGAGGCCGGGCAAAGGGTGGAGCTGGCGATCGCCATAGGGCGATGCTCCGTGGAGATATTTCATGGCTTCGTGGCCGTTAAGGAGATGGACAATGGAGCCGGTAAACTGATTGCGCTGGAGAGCCCGTCTGAGGAGCAAGGCTTCGTTTTCACTGTCCTCGATGATTAGGATCAGTTCCGGGTCGTATGCCGCACTCATAATGCCAAAGGAACGACTCCTGCCACCAGCGGCGGCATCCTATTCAATCGTGGAAGCAATGTAAAGCGTGATCGTTTGCAAGCCCTTTGTGGCTGGTTAAATTCAAGCGCATCTTTAACACTGTTTTACCGGGAAGGCGCCGGCCCTGCCAAGTATCTTAACAGTGATGAGCTGCGCTCGATTCAAGCTTATTGAAGCAACGCTAAAAAATCTTTTTATGATACCTTTTGTGCCCGGATTACGCTTTGACTCTATGAAGACCCGCCATTTCAAATGGAAGGGCATCACCAAACGCAATCTGACTGACAAAAGGACAATCAATGAAACGATGGGCCTGGCTGACCGCAACGCTCTACTTTGTGATACTCGCCGCTTTGACCGTGCCCGTGATTCTGCTGGCCTTTGCGCCGAAAGTAAGCACGGCGGAAGCCGTGCGGGTGTATTCGACCTGGCCGTATTGGGTCGGGCTCGGCGTGATGTTCGTCAGCCAGCTTGCGCTGTTGTCCGTGCCCGTGCGTGTGGCGAGCCGACGCCCGGTTTCCCGCCGTTCGCTGTGGCCAACCATCCTGGCGGGAGGATTGATGATGGCCGGCCTGGCCGCCGGGGCAGTGTATTCCATTTACGAATTGATCGTCAGTGAGCATGGAAATGGAAGTTGGATTGCATGGGTCGCGCTTGGGCTGGGGCTGCTCTCGTGGATCATTTGGACATGGATTTTCGCGCGCATGAGCCGTTTGGAAAATGCCTCTGACACCATATCGCGCCTGTGCCGCCGGCTTTTCAAAGGCAGCATCCTCGAACTGTTGATTGCAGTGCCAACGCACATCGTCGCCCGTTCCCGGGATTACTGCTGCGCCGGATTCATGACTTTCCTCGGCCTGACCATGGGGGCGGCCGTGATGCTGTTCTCGTTTGGTCCCGCGGTATTTTTTCTGTTCGCGGAACGCTGGCGGCGCCTGCATCCGGAAGGGGGCGGAAGCGCGGGAGGCACGCAAGAAAACACAGTTTAATCACAACCGCCAAACCATCCAAAAGAAAGGCAACCCCGCGCGATCATTCCTGGTACGGTTTGCCGGCGCGATAGAATTCCAATCTCCGCGCCGCTGCTTCCGCCACCGCGGGCTGTTTCAACGCGCCCGCCAGTTCCTCGACCGCCTGCGCTGTTTGGATGGCCTCGGGGAACCGGCCAGCGCGCGCGTAGGCCTGGTCCAAAGCGGCCAGCACGCCCGGGTTGCGACGGCCGGTGAGCGCAGCCGCTTGCTCGTATGCGGTGATCGCCCCGTCCCACTTTCCCGCCTGCGCCAGCACTCCGCCCAGGCGAGCATGGGCTTCGGCATCCTCCGGCTTGAGTTCGATCACCTTGTTGAAGGCGTTGGCCGCTTCCTCCCACCGTCCCTGGGCCGCATGGATCCCGGCCACGTTGTACCAAGCCACATCATTGGTCGGTTCGCGGCTGATGACCTGCTGGAGTTGAAGTTGGGCTGCCTCGAACTGTCCTTGCTGGGCCAGGAGCAACCCCAACTTTAATTGGGCATGGACCAACTCGGGGTTGAGTTGCACCGCGGCGGCATAATGGGCGCGGGCGGCTTCGAATTGGCCCAGTTTTTGGAGTGCGCCGCCCAATTGGTCCTCGGCTTCGGCGGAATTGGGGTTGAGTTTTAGAACCGCCTGGAATTGGGCCACGGCTTCGTTTAAGGAGCCCAGGCGAACCAGAACGGCGCCCAGGTTGTTATGAGCGTCGGATGAATCGGGATCCAGCCGGAGTGATGCGCGATAATGAGCGGCGGCTTCGGCCAGCTTGCCTTGAGACATCAGCACATTGGCCAGATTGTAGTGTCCATCCGGCGTGTCCGGTTCAAAACGCAGGCACGTGAGATACTCAGCGACGGCATCGTCGAGCCTGCCCTGGGCGGCGAGAAGCCGCGCCAGATGGTAATGGGCCGCGGCCAAATCGGGTTTGTTCCGAATGGCAGCGGTGAAAAGCTGCATCGCTGCCTCCGTCTGGTTCTGTTGCGCCAGAACCAGCGCTTTATGATAAAGGATGTAGGGTTCGCCCGGTTCCAGTTGGAGCGCGGCGTTGTAATTCGTCATGGCCTCGTCGGAGCGTCCCGACGCATTCAAGGCCACGCCGAGATTATCGAGGGCCACAGCGTTGCGCGGTGTTACGGCCAGCGCGTGGTTGAAGAGCGTGATCGAGTTGCGCCAGGTGCTTGCCTGCACCCAGGTGAGCGCCAGACAAAGCATCAGCGTGGCGGCGGTCGCCGCTGGAAGGAGGAAACGTTTCACTTGCGGCCGGTGTTCAGCCAACTCCGCAGCACCCCAGACGAGCATGACGAAAATGCCGACGAGCGGCAGGTAGGTATAGCGATCCGCCATCGACTGCCGCCCTACCTGCACGAACCCGATGACTGGAACCAGCGTGCCGAGAAACCAAAGCCAGCCCACCAAAAACCACGGACGCGACCGATTCCAGGCCACCGCCGCGATGCTGATGAGCAGGAGCAGCAGCGTTGCTCCCGCAAGCTTTCCCGCGGAGAACGAATTGCGCAGCGGATAAATCACCGCCAGGTCGTCGGGCCAGATTGTCTTTCGCAAATAGATGGCGTAGGAAATCAGGGCATTTGCGACTCGGTGAGAGATTGGAACGCGTTGCAATGAGATTACCGCGCCGCCGGAGCGTTGCGCCAGAAAGGTCACCACGCTTGAAGCGGTGCTCAGGAGCAGAAAGGGAACGGTCTCGAGTAACGGGCGGCGAAAGTCCGAAGACCAAACTCGGAAGCCCGACACTCGGCGCAGGGGCCAATAATTCAGGAGCAGCAGGACAAACGGCAGCGTTACGACCATGGGCTTGGACAACAAGCCGAGGACAAAACACACCAGCGCCAAACCATACGCGGCTTTGGGCCTTGCGGTCCGGGTGCCGGGATCTGCCGCGTATCGCAAATAGAAGCTCATCGCGAGCAACCAGAAAAACGCGCTCAGCACATCCTTGCGCTCCGAAATCCAAACCACCGATTCGGCATGCAGCGGATGCCATGCGAACAGGGCGGCGACAATCGCGCTTCGCCACATCGCTCGCGTCATCTGAAACAGGATGCCAAACAACAAAAGCGTGTTTGCGATGTGAAAGAGCAGGTTTGTCAGATGATGGCCTCCGGCGGCGAGACCGTACAACTGGTAATCGATCATGTGCGAAATCCACGTAAGCGGATGCCAGTTGCTCGAACGATTGGTCGTAAAAGCCCAGGTCAACCCTTCCACCGTCAATCCGTGCCTTAGATGCGGATTGTTGACGACATATTTTGGATCGTCGTAATTAACGAAGTCGAAGGTAACCACAGCCCCGTACGCCAGAAGGCAGCCCATGACGAGCCCCACACCAAGGAGGCGGAAACGCTGGCTGCTTTGGGAGTTTTCCATCAGGCCAGCTTCGTTCCATACCGCAAAGTCATCCGCAAGCAAAGCAAAATGCCCGGATCGGTGATGACTACTTGCGTAACCAAATGCTCGCCTCCGCGACCACCAATTGAAATTTCCGGGCATGCTCGCGGAGCAGGAACGGCAGGTCCTTGCTCTGGCGGAATTCGAAATCGGGCGACAGCGCTTCTTTGAGCGCATCAAGCGAACGATGGCGTTTGCCCCCGTGCTCGAATCCTCCGAGCCAGTTTTTTTTGGGCGTGTATTCCGACATCCACGTGTACGGAGAAGTGATGATCAACTGGCCGCCCGGATTGAGCAGCTTGGGCAGCCGTTCCAGGCAGCGTCGCGGATCGCTCAAGCGGTCGATCAAGTTTGCCATCAGCACCACATCAAATCGGCCCAGATCCGGCGGCAAATTCATGGCATCGCCGCGTTCGAAACGGACGCGGTTGCGGTCGATCTCCATGGGCACGACCGCCTGGCAGGGTTGCGTCAAATCCCCCTCATCGATGCAGCCGAAAAGAAACGAACCATTCTTCCGCAAATGACGGGCAATGGTGATGAATCGCTCGGAGTAATCAATGCCCAGAACATCGGCGCAATGCCGCGCGAGTTCGAAGGTCGCCCGGCCAACCGCGCAACCCAAATCCAATGCGGACGCTCGCGGTGGGACGCGGGCGGGATCCAGGCACTCGAAGACACAGCGCGCGGGGAAGTTAAGCGCCGCCGGAGTGACAAATGTCGGCGCCATGACCTGCTTCGGTTCTCCATAATGGAACAGCAAGTACTCCGAAAGCGCCCGGTCGGTTTCGTAAAAATTTTGATGCTGTTCGGCCATGCCCATCGCCAACCTCACACATTCCGGGACAATTCGCAACAACGGTGAAGAGGGCAAGCAAAGCTAAAGCTCAACCTCGCGCTCCGCGCTTCGGTAAGAAGCATCACCGCCGGGGTGTCACGCGCTTCTTTACCCCGCCAGCAACTGCCTGAGATAGACCGATGGACGATAGCCTTCAATGACCACTTCACAGTGACCATTGCGATACATGCGAACCTGCGTCACCTGAATTTCCGGGGTCTTGGTCGGTGAAAACAAAATGTCATCGTGCGTGGCGTTCGTGCGATTCGCGAATTTGTCGGGCGTGAGCTTGCCGCCCAGGTGATCACTGCGGCCGGTGGCAACGTGCAGCGTGCCTAAAATTTTCTCGTCCTGGATGTCGCGCCCGGAAGGCGGCAGTTCCTGTGTGCCAAAACCGAGTTCCCCAATTTCACCCGTGACCGGATCAGATTTCAGTTTTTGGTTGTGCGCCTCGACTGTGCCGGCCTCACCTTGAAGGAGCGTGGCCTTGCGGATGCGTCCGTGGGCAACTTCCATCAAGCCGAGCGTCCCATCTTCGTAGCGCATCGGGAAAACGCCCTCCGCTCCGTCGGGGACGAAATAGACTTCCCCCGCAGGCAGGTTCGCCACATCCGGCTTTTCTCCGCGGCAGAGCCCGTGGCTCTTCTGCGCCTCCTGGCCGTTGCACAACAGTTTCAGCGTGTGTTTCCCGCCGACTACTTCGAAGTCGATCTCGAACGAATCCGCGCGAGTCAAGCCGAGTCGAAGTTTCTCGGCCTGGCGGCTGACCTGGTCGTAATCCACCGCGAGCCCGGTGCGCAAAATAATGTCGTTGAGTCCGTGCATGGTTGCGCCGCGAAAACCAAACCGCTTCGCAAAGGCGGTGAGCGGCGCGGTCGCGGAATAAGTCGAAATACACAGGATGATGTCGTAGTTCGGATAAACATCCTTCTCCAGGCTGAGTTCCTTGCTGGAACTATCGAATGCCTGGTCCGGCAAATCGAGGTTGCTGCCGCCGGTGGTTTTATAGGCGAACAAGTCGCCGCCCCGCAGGTTCAACTCGGCCAGTCCGCCCTGCTTAAAACCCTGATAAAAAACCTCGTACGCCTTGCGTTGAATCGTGAGTTGGTCATGCTTGAGAAAGGCAAATTGCCCGGCCTGCCTGGGATCGGGAAGGTCGATGAGGATCGCAACGCGCTCGCCCGGCTTCGGCGCGAAGACAGTTCTGAGCAGGCGGGCCAGATTGAACGGCGGAAATTTCTGCTTATCCATGGAGTATGCTTTCTGTTAAATGGCGGTCACAACATCGTCCGGATTCATCCGGCACGCAACCCGACGAAACTTCCGCTCGTTTTGCGGTTCGGTCGAACAATAATGCATTCGGCCAGTTACGCAACCTCGGTAAACGCTTTTTGTTGGCGGGCGCCGCAGGTATTATTTTGTTCCTGAGTGCGCGACATTTATGAGAGCCCCGACACCGTCAGATTATTCCGGATCGTTCTTCAAAGGCTGGGCCAAGCCAGGTCCAGCCGCGCCCGGCGCAAGCGCGGGCGCGTTGGAAATCGGCGCGGGAGAAACCCTCGATGCCATCAGCGGGCACTTCCGAATTTTCCAACTGCGCAAAGGACATCGCTTCTCGACCGACGATGTGTTGACAGCCTGGTATGGAACTTCCTGGTGTCCATCCGCGGCCACTGTGCTCGACCTGGGCAGCGGCATTGGTTCGGTGGGAATGATCGCCGCCTGGAGACTGGCTGGCGCGCGCTTCGTGACGATTGAAGCGCAGGAGGAGAGCGTGCGGCTCGCGAAAAAATCCGCCCGCTACAACGGCTTGGAGGATCGCTACGAAATCCGGCAGGGAGACTTTCGAAACCCGGATATTCTCTGCGCGGACGAACGCTTCGATCTCGTGCTCGGCAGTCCGCCTTATTTTCCATCCGGCAGCGGTTTGTCGGGAGATCATCCGCAAAAAATTGCCTGCCGCTTCGAGATGCGCGGCGACATTTCCGATTATTGCGCCGTGGCGGCGGAACGTTTGACTCTGGGCGGATTCTTCGCCTGCATCTTTCCCAGCGCGCAATTGGATCGCGCGGCGACGGCGGCGCAGAAAGCCGGGCTGTCGATCATCCGCCGCCGGCCCGTGATTTTGCGGGAAGGGAACGAGCCGTTGTTGTGCTTGTTCGGCTTGATGCTTGCCGGACATTTGCCTGAATCGTTCCGCGCGCAAACCTGGGTCGAACCGCCTTTGATCATCCGGAACCAACACGGGGAGATTCATCCCGAGTATGCGGCGCTGAAATTAGCGGTGGGATTTCCACCTTGAAACCAACACACGCGCGCGACGGTTATTTCATGTAATCATTTGAATTCCAACGACTTGCGTATGTTCTCAATGTAGGACTCCGGCTGACATTCGAATCAGCATCTTACAAGTGGGAGGACCTGCCGCTAAGCGCTATTTTAGCGCGGGTGAACGAAGCAACACACAACGTCCCGCGCAAACGAACGCGAGTCTTGATCGCGGATGATTCCGCGGCGGTCCGGGCTTCGCTTTCCGCTTTGATTTCGCGCTTGCCGGAAGTGGAGATTATTGGGATCGCAATCACCGGCACGGAAGCATTGCAATTCGCTCGTTCGCTCAAGCCGGACGTCATGACCCTGGACGTCAGAATGCCGGAAATGAGTGGCATCGATGTGCTCGAAGCCCTGCAAAAGGACCGGTTGATTCCCATCGTCATCATGCTCACCGGGTTGACCGAGGTTGAATACCAGCGCAAATGCCTCGCACTCGGCGCAAAATATTTTTTCCACAAGGCCACCGAATTCGAAAAAGTGATCGAAATCCTTTTGGACCATAACCGCCAGCTCAACCAGCCGGAGCAGCCCGGGACTCCGACCTCCGACTCAAAATGACAGCCGTAGCCATGAACCCCATCGCCGAGCGCGAACGACTCTTGTGCGAGTTCAACTCCCCCCACGCTCCGCGCGAATTCGAGGCCCTGTTCCGGCTGATTTGGGACAATTCCCAGGACGGCCTGCGGCTCACCAATGAGGCGGGCGTCATGATCATGGTCAACGACGCGTTTTGCCGCATGGTGGGACGGACCAGGGAGGAACTTCTGGGCCGGCCTTTCGCCATCATTCATGGAGAAAGCGATACCGCTCCGGCGGTGCGCCAGGCCCGCAAACGCGCTGACTCCAAGGGCAACGAACTGCTGGTGGAAAAGGAATTGATCCTTTGGAACGGCCGGCGCACCTGGTTCGAAATCTCCAATACCATGATGGAGTGTTCCGATTCGAGGCGTTTGCTCCTGAGCGTTTTTAAGGATATCTCGGAAAAAAAGAGATTGGAAGGCCAGCTCCTGCGCGCCCAACGGATGGAGAGCATCGGCGCCCTCGCCGGCGGCATCGCCCACGATTTGAACAACATCCTCGCGCCGATCACCGTTGCCGCCCAGATGCTGCGAATGAAGCCGCTGGATGAAGAGACCGAACAGTTGCTCACGCGCATGGAAACGAGCGCCCAACGAGGCGCGGACGTTGTGCGGCAGGTCCTCACGTTCGCCCGCGGCATCGAAGGCGAACGCACCTTGCTTCAACCACGGCGCGTGATCAATGAGGTCCTTAAGATCGCCAAGGAAACCTTTCCGCGCACGATTCTCATTTCCTCCCGGCTGGCCGGGGATCTTTGGCCCATGCTGGGCGACGCCACCCAGTTTCATCAAGTCCTGCTCAATCTCTGCCTCAACGCCCGCGATGCCATGCCCGGCGGCGGGAACCTGCAAGTGACCGCGGACAATCTCATGGTTGACGATGCTGGCAGCGTTGCCGAGGGGTGCAGCCCCGGGCCTTATTTGCTCCTCCAGGTGAAGGACACCGGGGCGGGGATCGACCCCGCCAACTTGGAAAAGATTTTTGAACCATTTTTTACCACCAAGAAAGTGGGCCAGGGCACCGGTCTTGGGCTCTCCACGGCGCTGGGCATCGTAAAATCCCATGGCGGCCAGATAAAGGCTTACAGCGAAGTGGGCCAGGGCAGCATTTTCAAGGTCCATCTGCCCGCCACCCCCAATGCGCCAACCACGCGCGCGCCACAGTCTTTTCCCGGCCTGCCCGCCGGCCGGGGCGAGTTGATCCTGCTCGTGGACGATGAATCCGGCATTCGAGACGTGGGCCGCAAGGTCCTGATCAAACATGGCTATAACGTTCTCACCGCCGCGGATGGCGCGGAAGCAGTCGCCCTGTTCGCGGAACAGCCAGGCCGCATCCATCTCGTGTTGACTGACATCATGATGCCTCGCATGGAAGGGTTCGCGCTCATCCGCGCCCTTCGCAAAACCAATCCGCACCTTAAAATCATCGCCACTAGCGGCCTCCCCCAGGCCGCCGGCCAGGCCGATCGCACCGCCGAATTGGAAAGCCTCGGCGTTCAGCATTTCCTGCAAAAGCCGTTCTCCGCGGAAAAACTCCTCGGCGCCATTCATCAGCTCCTGAATAACCCGGTCTAGGAAAATTCTCGGAGGCCGCCCGCCCGGAATTGGGAAGAGGCACTCTTCGCCCGGCTCCCAACGGAGTTGGGTAAAATCCAACCACGCCGCCTGCTCAGGCGCGTCTTTGGGCCTTGGACATGAGACATTGGTCATGCCGGCGTCTGGCGCCGGGCCCCTCCCTGGCCGACACCCAATTAGAGCACGCCTCTTGTCTGAATGCAAATGAATTTCTCTTGTTTTATCGTCACCAGTTCTGGCGCCCCAGGCTGTTCAAGCCATTTTCGGATTTCGGGCCTTCGAGCTTCGGATTTCCCTGTCCGATCTGCGGTTGTCCCCAAATCTGCGGGGCTCCCTTCAGTTTCAAGGCTGCGTTCGCCGCGCCGTCCACCGGATGCTGTTCGCCACCAGTTTCTGGTAATTCGGATTCTCAAACGCCTGATGATCATGTCCCAGTTGTAAATACACGACGCGCGACTTGCCTTGCGTGCGATACCACGCCAGCGGCTTGCCGCTCTTGGGATGCGTTGTGGTAATCAGCGGCGTCACGTCGTCCGTGGTATGGAAACCCCAGTAGATCTCATCGTGAATCGTAAAATCCTTGAGTCCCGCCGTGATCGGATGATCTTTGGCCACAATTACCACCGGCACTTCCTCATCGTGCTTGTAACCCGCCTCCGGCGTGACCACTCCGCTTTTCCCATCCGCCTCGGGATATTTGCCGCCGATGATTTTCTCATACTCCGGCCAATGCTGGTAAGAAACAATCGCGTGATGCAACACCACCAGCCCTGTGCCCTTGTCGAATAGCGACATCAGCTTCGCTTTTTGCGCCTCAGTGATCGTTTTGCGCATGTCGTAAAGCACCACCACATCGAAGTTCTGCAAATCATCACGGTCGTACGCATCGGCGTCCGCCGGCCCATGAGCCGCCCTGGTCAACGTGATTTCAGAATTGTCCTCGAAGACCTTGAAAAATTCCTTTTGCTCAAAACCATGCCCGCCCGTGACGAGCAGCACCTTGATCTTTGCGTTATCCTCAGCGCCGCATGCCATCAGGACGCCGAAGACCATCAACATCAAGGCGCACAATGTTCCAATTAGCTGTTTCATATTTTGAACTTGGTTTTTAACAAGCATTGAAAATAAATCTCACAAACGACCATGCGGAAGCGCAAAGGGGACGATGGCTCTCCCGGGGGTGAGGGCGGGCGTGCTTATTAACATTTGACGTGTTCGTTTCGCTGGCTTCTTGATGACCTCACTTGTTTTTTCGATCCGGCGCTTCCATCAACAGAAACGTCAGCAAGTCCTTCCGCTGTTGTTCCGAGATGCCCTGCAAAATGTTCTCCGGCATCAACGAGATCGTCGAAGGTTTCATCCCCAGCACTTTGCTTTTGGGAATGTTCAAACTGCTCCCGTTCGCCTGCCCGAGGATGAGGTTCTCCGCCGTATTCTCGATCACCACGCCGCTCGCCGTTTCGCCATCCTTCAATTGCACATTGTACGAAAGAAAGTCCGGATTGAGCGCCGCGCTCGGTTCCGTGATGTCCCGCATCACCGACGCGTAGTCCCGGTAAACCAGGTTCGACAAATCCGGCCCGATGTTCCCGCCCGCGCCGCCGACCTGGTGGCATTTGGAGCACTGCGCCTGTTCGCCAAAGAAAACCTTCCTGCCGCTTTCCCAATTCCCTCCGGCCACCTCGGGAACCTGCCTCGGTCCAATCGCGGGTTCCGCTCGGGACACCGCCCAGGGCATCAACACGCGCCGGAGCGGGAACGCCCGCGGCCGTTGATCCTCTGCCGTGAACCAACTTGCATCCAGCGTCGGTTCGCCCGTCCCGGTTTGCAGCGCGACCTCGATTGGCAGCCATGTCCCCAGCCGCGATTCCATCGTCACCTGCACCTCGCCATCGCTCACGCGCTGAACCTGCGGGCCGGCCTTCAAATCCAGTTTCCCATTCGACTTCAACACCACCGTCACCGTTTCGGCGGGATATTCGAAATCAAGTTTCGCCCCGGGCTGAACCGCTGTGCGCAGCATCAACCCCAAGTCGAGCTGCCCGCGCAGCGTGAGCGTGCCGCGGTTCGTCATCAATTCGAACAGCGATTGATGGTCCGCGCTGGCCGCCGTAAACGCCCGCGCCGCCGTCAAATCCAGGTGCGGGAGCCAGCCCGACCACACCTTCTCACCCGCCGCATTTCTCCAAACCGCCTCAACCCCCGTCAAGTCGGTCAGCACATCCACCGACTCCGCCTCCCCGGCTGCAAGCTTCTGCGTTCCGCACCGGGGAACCGTCACGGCGTAATTCAAAGCCTCGGTTCGCGGCGCAGTTTGCAACACGAGCGTCCGGGCATCCGGGCTGACGGCGGCGGAGAGCACCGGCAAATTGTATCGCGGCACCTTCATTTGGTCCTGCACCACCTGATAGCCCGGTTGGAAGGATTCATACCGGTCACCAGCCGTAACGTACCGGCCCATGGTCATGCGGCACTGCCCGAGCAGATTCTTTAACTGCTCAGGGTCGAGTGGCCGATCAAAAACAACCCGTGTTTCCGTCGGTCCCGCCGCGAAAGCCAGCACTGGTTGCGGCGTGGTCTTGTCCGTGTATGAAATCTTGAACAGGTTTCCCTTGCCTTGCGGCCCGGTGCCCCAATCCGGCTTGCCGCTATGGCACGTCACGAGGAGGTCCCCTTGCGGTGTCGGCGCCGCATCGATGGTCAGCATGCTCAGACACGCGATCAGGCTGTTCTGCGCCACATAGCCCGCCGCCGTTTTCACCAATTTCGTCCGCCAGATTTTCCCGCGCGATTCGCCTGCGACTATCGCGTCGCCGCGCCACCAGGCCGGCCCGAAGAGGCTCGTGCCGTTCGCCACCGGCAGATTGAAATGCAGCCCGCAGGTGGATTCATGTTGTGGCGCATAATCAAACACGCTCGGTTCGTCGATCACACCCGGCAGGTACTTCGGGTGGCGTGGCGGAAATCCATAGTGCCGGCCCGGTTGAATGTGCAGTAGTTCATCGAAAGGATTGCCATTCGGCAGCCACGTTGCTCCTTCCTGGTCCGTGCAAAACAAATCACCCGCTTCATTGAACGCCAGCGACACCGTAAACCGCACGCCCGTCGCCACAATTTCCCGGTGCTTCCAATCCGGACTGACTTTCAAAATCGTGCCGCGCTCGCTGTAAAGATCGTAGTCGGAGCGGCCCGTCTCTTTGTTAACCCGATACGCGCCCATCCAATTGTCACAACCCAGCTCGAAGAAAATGTTGCTTTTCGTGTCCACCGCCATGCCCACCGCGTCCAAACCCGAACCCGCCGCGCCGGTCGGCGGCACCCAGCCGCTCGTGACCGTTTCCAATTCACCCGTCCCGTCACCCTTGTCACGCAGGCGGATCACACGCCTTTGCGACGCGATATACAAACCGCCCGGCCCCCAGGCCATCCCGATACTCGGCGGAATGGCATTGTCCTCGTTTTTAAAAAAGCAAGTGTAGGCGTCCTCCAGCCCATCCCCATCCGTATCCTTGAGTTGCAAAACGTCCCCGTCATAGCACAGCGCGAACAGCCGTCCATCCGGTGCATAAACGAAGTTGTTGATATTGCTCACCTCCAGCGGCAATTGGCGCACGCTGAATCCCGGCAGGATCATCTGCACCGGCGGCGGATTGGTCGCCAGCGCATACGAAATCTCAACCGGCCCGCCCGCCGGCGCGGCCTGCAAGTCAAACGAGAGCGCGGTCGCGGCAACCAACAAGAAAAAGCGATTCATGGTCAGGCCGTATTTTAGGCCACCCAGGCATTGTATTCCAGCAAAATGGACAATCCACAATCCACAGCGCCAAAGGCGCATTTCATACCAGCCTGGGCCGAAGGCCCAGGAATCCAGCCACAAACACAACCAGGCTGAAGGCCCGATTTATTCTGCCTTGACGCCATGCTCCAATGGAGTATAGTTGTTTGCCAAGGATCTTCATCGAAGACCATGGGTTCCAGAAGAGGCGAAAGGCTTGCTGGACGATGACGAGTTTTTCGGGCTGCTGAATTGGCTGGTTGTCCATCCTGAAGTCGGCAGGGTCATCCCGGGTTCCGGCGGACTGCGTAAGCTTCGCTGGGCTGCCAAAGGCCATGGCAAACGCGGCGGCGTCCGAGTCATCTACTTTGGTGGTTGGCTGATGACAAAATCCTCTTGCTGGACATTTATGCCAAAGGGAAGCAGGAGGACTTGACCGCTGATGAAATCGAAAATTGAAAAGAAAGGTAATTCAATGAAAGCTCGTGGCATTCAGGAAATGATCCGCGCCAAGGAAAAGATTGAGCGTGGTGCGGCAACCCCGGCCAAAGTCTGGGAAGTGCGTTCCGATGGCAAAGGCGGTTTTACCCGGCAGGCGCTTGACCCGAAGGTTTTTCGTCGTGAACAAAAAGCAGCTTGGGACAAAAGCATCGCAGCCACACGGCAGAAGCTTGGGTTATCACAAAGCCGCTTTGCTCGACTATTGGGTATCAGTGTCAGGACGTTGCACCATTGGGAACAAGGCACCCGCACGCCCAGCGGCGCAGCCCGCGTGCTGCTGCGAGTCGCGGCGCGACACCCGGAAGCCATTCTGGAAGCCGCAGCTTGAGCACTCGGCCAGATTGGACCTTGGGCATTCTCTGGTCATTTGGCACTTGTCCTTGGTCATTTCGCCCCACTTACTTCAACCCGTAATAATTCTCGCGCTCCTTCTCCGATGCCACGGCGCTGATTATCGGATTAACCGCAAATCCATTGGACGTTAGCAGCGCCGTCTGGCCTTTTTTCAAATCCACCTCATATTCGTGCTCCGCGAGCTTCTTCACCCGAACGCCGGGCGCACGCGGATTGAACATATCGGTGACGACGCGGCACGGTTCGCCCGCGAGGCTGCTGATGCGAATGAAGCTGGTCTTGTTGTCCTTGCGCGCCGCGCTTACCAGAAACGCGCCTTCGCCGCGCAGATTGTGAAAAACGGCATTGTGCCAGTTGGTGGGCGTGCCGGGAAACACCCGCAGCTTGCCGCCCCAACTCGTCAGCAGCATGTCATTGAGCGACGCCGCGCCGGACAGCGGTGTTTCAATGCACGGCCCTGCTTCAGTGTACAGCGTGTTGGGCAGAATCTTTTCATCCAGCAGCTTGTTCAAATATCGCGCCGCGTCGTCTCCCTTGCCCAGCAATGCGGAAATCGAGGCTGCCCCGGTATAGGAATATCCGCGCAACGCCTTGGGCATGCCCATCCAGTGATTGAGCGAATTGACCACCAGGTCGCGATTTCCGGGCTGCTCGAGATTCATGGTGTACAGCGGATAGATCATCAGCAGGTGTGAGTAATGCCGGTGCGACACCGCGAACGGCATCGACGCCGAAATCTCCAAACCATTTTCATTGGTCGGATAGGGCGTGAGCTTCGCCAGCGTTTCCTTCCACTTGGGCTCCAATGGATCGCTTAACTTCAAGCGGTTGCAACTATCCAGCAACGTCTGGCAACCCCAGCGGATCAGCGCAAGATCGATGGTGCAATCCGGGTTCGGTTTCGGCTGGTTCGGATATTCCGGCGAATATCCGTCCGTCGTGTGCAGGTAGCCGTCCTTGCCCTCCTTCAAATGGTGCAAATAATAATTCATGCTACCTTTGAGCAGCGGAAAGAGGCGGTCGCGCAACATCGTGTCGTCCATCGAATAGCGATACTGCAAATAATAATTGTGCAATGCCCACGGCAGGTCGCAAATCTCATCGCCGACTGGCCGCACGCAATCGTAACTGCACGATCGCCCGATCGCGTATGAATCCACGCTGCAATCCTTCGCATTCGCGGCGAGCGCCGGCTTGGCGTTGTCGAGCATCCTGCAGAACGGTTCGCCCAGTTCGAGCCGGTTTCCGGTGAGGATCGGCCAATAGGTAAGCTGGATGTTGAGGTTCCACCAAATCTTCGGCCACGGCGTGTTGTTGTACCAAGGGCCCATCAGATCGATGGGCATCCGGTCCGCGCGCGTTGCGCTCGCAAACTTGTACATCTGCAGCCAGTAAAAAGATTCCAGCCGCGTGTCCGGTATGGAAACAAAGCTCTCCGGCCAATATTGATGCCACCAATCGCGATGCGAAGCGACCAGGCTCTTGATTCCGGCCAGCGTCGCCTTGCTGACACTCCCCATGGCCAGTTCCTGCGCCACGCCTTTGCGCTTCGCGTAGGCTACGCTCACGAAGACAATGTCTGCGCCGGATCGTTTGTCGGTCCAAACGGTCGCGTGCTCGCCGTTGTTCCGCAACGGCTGCACGCACACATGCATCCCGTTGGTTTCAATGAACAGCGGATCGGGGCTCTTCTCCGCGTCGGGAATTGGTTCTTTTTGGTACACCTTGCGCGGATCGGCGGCCAGGCCCGGCTCCCACTCGAACCGGCAATCCTTTTCTCCCTCCGTGGGATCGATCTCGATCACCTGCACCATTTGCTGCGCGTGGGTGAAGGTGTGCAACGCAATTTCCCCGGCCGTCGTCTTAATGCGCCCGCTCGCTTCCGCATTCCAAAGATCCAGCCGCATCGTTCCGCCTTCGAGCGTCCCGGTGGTCTTGAGCACCAGATCGCCAATCGGAATGCGGCTCCCGGCCAGCGTCACGTCCGAGCGCCCGATGTGCCAGCGCAGAAACCGGTTGGTGCCCTTTTCAATGGTGAACACGTTGGCGCCCAGCAATCCGTTGCCTGTGAAAGCGCCCGAACCCCACTTATCCGGCAACTTGGTCCATACCATGTCGTGCCGCGCCAGAAACGCCGGCCAATCCACCTTGTCCACAACTTCCGCCGGGCGTCGCGTCGTAACGCACGAAGCCTGGAGCATCAGAAACAAACCAAAAGCAATCGCGACCGCCCAGCGCGAAAACACAACTGTAACTCGCGCGAGCCCAACCACTCCTGCCCTTCCTAAATTCAGCAATCGCTGATCGTTCATGCTGCTCATGCTAGAGCACAGCGCGCGGCGTTGAAATCAGAAAATGCCGCCGCAAATCGGAGCGCGGAGCTCCGGCTTTGCGTGGATGCAGGAGCCATTACCGAGCCGGGCCGGACCGTCCGCGCACGACAAAGTACGGCAAATTCGACAGCTCCGCGTTAAACCCGGGATAAAGCGCCGTGCCCTCAGTCCCGTGGTCCACTTCAAAATAATATTGCAACGGATACCGGCTTTGCGTGTAGCCGGCGGCAATCGTGGCCCGGAAGCCATGGCGATGCCGAACCAGATCCAGCGATTGCCAGCGTTCCGCCTGGTTTACGTGCCGGTAGCGCAATCGTCCCGACGAGGGCGGATTTTTATCGAACAAGAGTTCCAGCTCCAGCCGCCGGCCTGGTTCAAAACGGCTCGGACAGGCGTGCTTGCAGGCAATGCCCGGCCGTTGAGCAGGCTTGAGCGCTTCCCGAATCGCTCTTTGCGCGCGTTCGTGGTCAATCGTCAACTCCCCTTCACTCCTTATCACCCCCACTCCCTTCTCCATGTCGCCGATGTCAGCGTCAATGGCGGCCAGGCGGTCCAGCCAATGGCCGCGCATGTGCGGCGTCGGACCGTAAGTGATGTCGGAAGCGTAAATCGTCCTTGCCGCTTCCGACATTTCCGCCCACGCCGTTCGCGCCGCCCGGTAAGCCTTCAGCGCCTCGGCCAGCGCTGATGGATCGCCGCTCTTTTCATACAACCGCCATAACACAGCGCTCCTCAATTTGGCCCCGAAGAAAATTCCCAGCCTGGTCTGGATTAACACATCGGTTGAGAGCCGTCGAAACTCCGGCGATGATGCCAACCCCTTCTGCGTCGCAGTCCGAAGGTTCTGACTTGCGGAATTCGCCAGTTCCTCCAGCCACCGCGCAACTTCCAGCGGCGAATACTTCGTCGCCGGCTTGCCGTTCAACAAATCGTCCGCGAAATCATCCACTCGCGCGAACAATTGCGGATCGAACGGGCTGACCGCGCCGAAACGTTTCGGACTGGGCGTGTCTCCGTACGGATGTGGCCGGCGCGCGTCCACAATCGGCATGTTCGTGTACATTTCCGGCCAGTAAGTGCCGTTGTCGCCCGACAATCCGTGTGCCGTTGTGACCAGCGGCAGGATCCGGCTGGCGCTGGCCAATGCGTCCTCAGCCGTCGGCGCGGATTTTCCCAAAGCCTTCCGCAAATGCCGTTGCCAGGTTTCCGGCTCTGCATCCGGATTATAAATCAGCCGGCCCCAAACCCGGTAAGTATGGAGATACTTTTCCCAGTCATAGCGCGGCTCCAACGATTGATCAGCGTAGGCGCAACGGCCGCCCGCAATTCCC
The DNA here is from genome assembly GCA_021325145.1 of Verrucomicrobiota bacterium. GTDB lineage: Bacteria > Verrucomicrobiota > Verrucomicrobiia > Limisphaerales > Pedosphaeraceae > JAJPHR01. Next base: position 25,376 of record JAJPHR010000076.1, read on the forward strand.
GAGCCGCGCCGTCCCTTGAATGCCAGCGGCTCGAATAACTCGACGCCCCGGCTCCCGCAAAAGCTGGCCAGACGCCCATAACCCGCGGCATGGGCCGGATCCGCCCACAACAGCGTCCGCCGCGTGCCGGGCCAGATGCGATGCAGCACGCCGAACTGGCGGTCCTCCGCCAACAGATCAGCGTAACCATAACGCGTAAACTTCCGTGTGCCGGAACTCACGCTGTCCGGCTCCGGCTTGACTTCGCCTGGAGCGGCCATTTCCAAATCGCGAATCGCTGCCTGGTGATACGGCAGGCCCATGTGTTCGCCCCAGTATTTCGGCGACAGATTCACCGGCTTTCCGGTCGCCAGCGCCAGCCGGATTGTTTCGCGCGGAACGCTCTTGGAATGCATGTCCAATTCGATTCGCCGATCGCAGTCCCGGATGGCTTCAAACAAGGTTTCCCAAAACGAAAAGCTCCCGTCCGGCACGCCGCTCTCACCATGGACTCGCAGCGTGAGTCCGCTGATCGCCGGGCACTCCTTGAGCAGGGCGGTGAGCGCGTCGCGGCAATAGGGCGCATGCGTCTTCGGTGTCAAGCCGACAATGGGGTAATTTGGAGCCGGACTCTCCGGCCAATCGTAACCGTGCGTCCACAAGCCCAATTGAAATTGCAAACCGCGCGCGACCGTTTCCTCGCTGATGAACCGCAGCATTTCCAGGTTGTGATCGCGCTCGGCGTCGGGCAACCCGCCCGCGCGCACGTCGTAGCCGGGCACCGCGAGCAGGAACGGATAGGTGAAATAGAAATACGACTCCGTAATATTGCGCGGGGCGTTGTAGCCCAGCCCCAGCGTGAGACTGAACCGGTTGAATCGGTTCGAGGCGAGCATGGAAAGATACTCTTGCCACATCGCGCGGTCATTGAACCACGCCTTGTCCTCGACCTCGCTGACGAAGGACCGGGTGATGCTGCGAATCGCGTTGGCCGGTCGTTCCAGGATCGGCTGTCGAACTTCCAGCGCCGCCAGCGGGGACTCCGCGTAACGCACCCGATCCGCCAATTCCAGGACGGCATACACCAAGGCGAGCGCATCACTCCCACAAGCCAGTAACATCGAGCGTCCATCCAGCTCGCCGCCCACCAAAGCCAGTTCTTCCGCGCGAACGGGCAAAGCGGCATGCTGCCGCCGCTTGAACTCCTGCGCAATCTGGCCAGCAGCGCTCGCAGCCACGACACATCGGTCTCCGCGCGGCACCGATTCCACTCGTGAAAAAATCCGCACCGGCACCGCCCTGGCCTCAAGCGCTTCCCGCAATTCGTTCACGGCCCAACGAGGCGGAGCACTGGCGGCGATTTTATCGTCCGGGTCCACAACGATTGATACGCCCCGGCTTTCTCCCGCATACAGCGCCAGACCAGGAGTCGCGATGACAGCCCCGGTAACGAGGCTGGTCTGTTTCAAAAACCGGCGGCGAGTCAAGTTGCGATGGGTGTTCATTGTGCCGTCCTGCGCGCCTTGGGCTTGATCTCGGCCAACGCATTCGCCGGCTCAAAGCTTTCCACTGGTGAGACGTTATCCACGTGAACGCCAAAACCCCGAATCGTCGGACAGGCCAGCGCCTTGGTGATCGTCAGTCGCACCTTCGACGCCGTCACTTTCGGGAACCGATCGAGCTTCCGATAGCCAATCGTCGCGCCCTGCACCCGCAGCTTCCAACCGCTCGACGCGCTCCACGTTTCGACCTTGTATTCCTGCACGCGCTGGCCAAGCGCGATGAATTCCTCCGTCCGAATGACGTTAAACTCCGTTTCCCCGCCCAAATCCACTTCCAGCGACGCACTGGTTACGCCATCATCCGTGGCCCAATAGGTATTTTTGTCACCATCCAGGGCCTTCTCCGGCCCGAAAGCAGCATCGCTTCCCCGCACGTTGCTCGCGGTCGCCTTCTTCCGCGCCGCGAAATCGGTCCCGAAGATTTGCCCCAGGGCCGCGTGGAACTCGCGCAACCGTTTTACAGTGTCGTCCGAGAATCTCCCGCGCCGGTCCGGCGCAATGTTGAGCAGCAGGATCGAGTTGCGGCCAACCGACGTGTAATAAAAGTTCAGCAGCGTGTTCAAGTCCCGGGGCGGTGTGTCGTCCCAAAACCAGTGTCCAATCATCATGGTGTCGCACTCCACCGGAAACCAGATGCGTTTGACGTCGGCGCTGCCGCCTGGCGGTGGATAAACGCTCCAGCTTGCAAGCGGCGCGCACGCCTGTTCGTTGCCCACCCAGCGCAAGTCTTCGGTGATTGGTTCCACTCTCGGGCCTTGCTTGATCACCGCGTTCGGTTGGAGCGTCCGCACGGTTTGAATTACCTCGGGCCAAGTGGCGACGTTCGCTTTGTTGCCGTCGAACCACATTTCATAAACCGGCCCATAATTGGAAAGCAGTTCCGTGAGTTGCGCGCGATAAAGTTTGGCGTATGCCGGGCGGTCGGTGTCGTAATTGGTCTGGTTGCGGTCCCAGGGCGAGCAATAAATGCCGAGCTTGAGCCCGCCTTCCTTGCAGGCATCGGCCAGTTCGCGGACCACGTCGCCTTTGCCATCCTGCCAGGGGCTGTTCCTGACGCTATGCCCGGTCGTGGCGGTCGGCCAAAGGCAAAATCCATCGTGATGCTTGGCGGTGAGAATAATTCCCTTGAAGCCGCATTCCCGTGCGGCCCGCACCCACTGGTGACAGTCAAGGTCCGTGGGGTTGAAAAGTTTTGGATCTTCGTTGCCCAACCCGGTGCTGCGGCCGGTAAACGTGTTCATTCCGAAGTGGGTGAACAACGTCAGTTCGTCCTCCTGCCACGCGAGTTGCGTCGCCGATGGCACGGGTCCGTACGGCTTGGGCGCCTCAGCCGCCAGGATCGTTAAGCCTGGAGCGAACAGCAGCCAACCCGTCAGAAGCCACAGGCAAACAAGCCACGATTCAAGTCCTTTTCTGTTTGGCGAAGGAAAAGACGCCTCAGCGCCGTGGCAGTCGTTGGAAAGATGTTGCGCTGAGTTCATAGTGGCTTGGGGATTCCATATCGCCACGAAGGGAGATCGGGCAAGCCAATTATTCTGTGCCGGAATCGCCGCGTGGGCGCGGCTTCTTGAATGCAAAGCCACGGAAGCACAAAGGAGAACCTGGTTCAGTCAACCCTGACTGCCTAGCTGAACCGACTTCCAGCCGGATTGTGGTATTACCGACTGCGCAACTTTGAGAGCAGGCGGAGCAATTCCAGATACAGCCAAACCAGGGTGACAAGCAGAGCCATCCCGCAATACCACTCCATGTACTTGGGAGCCCCTTGCCGGATATTGCTTTCGATTACGGCAAAATCGAGCAGCAGATTGAATGAAGCGATCCCCACGATGACCAGGCTGATTCCAATCCCGATCCAGCCGCACTCGTGAATATAAGGCACCTCGGTTCCAAACATCCTGAGCACCAAATCCACGACGTAAACCAGGAGCACAGCCCCGGTGGCCATGACGATGCCCGTCGCCATCCGGTTGGTCACTTGAATGGATCCGCGTCACGTACAAAGTCAGCATCAGCGCCAGCACCCCAAAGGTCAGCAACAACGCGTTGACCATGACTCCCGGCAACGAGAGGTTTATCAGCCGCGAGAGCGCCCCGATGCACAATCCTTCGAACACTGCATATAATGGCGCGGTGATGGGCGTTGTGCTCGGCGCGAACGTTCCAATCAGGCAGGTGATCAACCCGCCAACCAATCCGACCACGATAAAAGGCAACGCCAATTCCGGTTGTGTCCAGGAGAATGCGCCGGCTCCCAGGCACAGGAGCACCAGGATGCCGGTTTTGTTGACGACACCCTCCAGGTTCATTGATACTGATGAGTCCCGGTCGCGCGAAAAATCGATTTCTTTTTTAAGTAGCGGATTGGATGTTTCCATGGCCCCTATTGTTCCTCGTCCGGGCGGAGACTTCAAGCTGATTTTGAGGCCCGGCGCTTGGTCAAGGCTGTCCAAAAAATGGACGCTCTGACAAGTGTCGTTGGCAGTCAGGTTTGGTCACTCCTAAATCGAAATCAGGGTGCCTTCATCCTGCACGTGCAGATACTCCATGATGCGGGCGACGGATTCCGCGACGGTGATCTGGTCGGTGTTCAGTTCGATTTCCGGTTGATCGGGGGCCTCGTACGGCGCGGAGATTCCCGTGAATTCCTTGATTTCGTTTGCGCGCGCCTTGGCGTAAAGGCCCTTGGGATCGCGCTGTTCGCAAACAGCGAGCGGAGCGTTCACAAAAACTTCGATGAACTGGTTGGGCCCACCTGCCAGGATCTTGCGGACAAGATCGCGGTCAGCCCGGTAAGGCGAGATGAAAGCGGTGATGCAAATCATCCCCGCGTTGGCGAAGAGCTTGGCCACTTCTCCAATGCGCCGGATGTTCTCCTTGCGATCCTCCGGCGAAAAGCCGAGATCAGAACCCAAGCCGTGGCGGACGTTGTCACCATCCAGAACATAGGCGTGCTGGCCGTGGTTGAACAATTCACGCTCCAGTTCGGTGGCGATGGTCGATTTGCCGGAACCGGAAAGCCCCGTGAGCCAGACCACGCAGCCCGAATGCCCGTTGCGCAACGCGCGCTGCTGCGGCGTCACTTTTCCGTGACTCCAGTAAATGTTGCCGCTCTTGTGCAGGCTGTCGGCCGTACGCTTGGGATAAATATCGTCGGCCACGATGCCGCCGCCGGCCACTTCGAAACCGTCCACAACCACGAACCGGCCCGTGGACACGATTTCCGAATGGGCGTCGAAAGCGAATGGGCGTTTGGTGCGCAGCGTCAATTCCGCCACTTCGTGGCGACCCACGTAGTTTTGATCGCCGTCGCGAACAACCGTTTCGAGCGTCGAGGCGTCAATGATCTTTTCGATGGAGGCGATTTCGCACTCCGCTTCCTGGGTCGCCAGTTTCAGCTTGTACAGCCGGCCCATTTTGAACGGCGCGCGTCCCAGCCAGAACAGGCGCGCCTTGAAGCGGTTCAATTCGTAGGGCGGATCCGTCTCCAGCGCGGCGACGGCGCCACGTTCGACAAAAATCTGCTCGGTCAATGTGACACCGATCGATTCCCCGGCGCTGGCGGACGATATTTCCGGAGCATTCCAGCGCTCAATCGTTTTCACTGTGCTCACCTTGTTGCTTGGGCTGAACAACAGCTTGTCGCCGACTTTGATTGAACCAGCCTCAACCCGTCCCGCGAGAATGCGCCGGTCATCGAAGCGATAAACGTCCTGGATAGGAAACCGCAATGGCTGATTGTCCGGCGCTTCGGCCACTTTGAACTCATCCAACGCGGCCAGCACCGTCGGGCCGGTCCACCAGGGCGTGTTTTTGCTCAGCGTGGCTATGTTATCGCCGTGCTTGGCGGCGATGGGAATGAACAGCTTTGGTTCGACGCCGATGGTTTTCAGGAAGGCGCGATAATCACGCTCGATTTGTTCGAAGCGGTCCTGCGAATACTCCTGCAGGTCCATTTTGTTCACGAGCACGGCAATTTGCCGGATGCCGAGCAGATTCAGAAGATAGCCATGACGCCGCGATTGTTCCTGAATGCCTTCGTTGGCGTCGATCAGCAGCAACGCGGCTTCGGCATTGGCCGCGCCGGTGATCATGTTCTTGAGAAACTCCTTGTGACCCGGCGCGTCGATGATCACGTACTGCCGCTTTTTCGTCTGAAACCAGATCTGCGCGGTGTCGATGGTAATGTTCTGGTCGCGCTCGGATTGGAGCGCGTCCATGAGGTTCGCCCACTCGAACGGCACGCCTCGCCGTTCGGCGATTTTTTGAAGCTGCTCCAGCTTGCCTTCCGGCAGCGAACCGGTGTCGTGGAACAGCCGGCCCACAAAAGTGGATTTGCCATGGTCCACATGGCCGACGATGACGATCTTAAGTTGTTCGGTGGGGGTCATGAATTAGGCTTCGATCCGAAGAGGTAAAACATGCAGGGCACTTACATATACCCATCGCGCCGCAGCTTTTCAAAGGCATCTTCGCTTTCCTTGTCCTGGGCGCGGCCGGAGCGTTCGGAGGTTTTGGTGTGACGCAATTCTTCAATGATGTCGTGGACCGTCTTGGCGCTCGACTTGATCGGGAAGGTGCAGGGAGCGCAACCGAGGCTGCGGTAGCGTTCGCCTTTTTCGTTTGCGAAATAGAGCGGAATCACCGGTATCTTTTCGCGCTCGATGTACTCCCAGATATTCAATTCCGTCCAGTGGAGCAGGGGATGGATGCGAATATGCGTGCCTTTCTCGAAATCAGTCTTGAACTGGTCCCACAGCTCGGGTGGCTGGTCTTCGACGTTCCACTCCATGTTCTTGTCGCGCGGGCTGAAATAGCGTTCCTTGGCGCGGGTTGGTTCCTCGTCGCGCCGCACGCCAACGATGACACCAGTGAAATGATGCTTTTCCAAAACGGCCTTCAGCCCATCCTTCTTCAACGTCCCGCAGCATTCCACACGCGTCGCCTTGCCGTTCGGATACGTCACGCCGCTCTTGAGCACCTCCTCGTTTTTTCCGACGACCAATTGGAGGTTCCAATCGCGCACGAGCCGGTCACGATATTCGATCATCGAAGCAATCTTGTAAGTCGTGTCGACATGCACCAGCGGGAAAGGCACGTGGCCCAAAAAAGCCTTGCGAGCAAGCCAAAGCAACACGGTGGAATCCTTGCCGATGCTCCATAACATGGCGAGGTTCTCAAATTTATTGAACGCCTCGCGCAGAATATAAATGCTTTGGTTTTCGAGTTTGGCCAGATAGTCCATGATGGAAATGTGCGCTCTTTTTCTTAGATTTGGAAATCGACTTTCTTGGGCAGGAACGTGTGGATGCCGCATTCGACCTTGTTGAAGCCAATCCAGCGGCCGGCGCGTTCGTCCTCGCCATTCCCGGTTCGCCGGGTGCAAGGCTGGCAGCCAATGGAGCGGTAACCAAGATCGTGCAGGGGATTGTAGGGAATCTTGTGCGTGCGAATGTACTCCCAGACTTTGTCGCGCGACCAGTTCGCCATCGGATTCAGTTTGACGATGTCGCGCCCGCTGGTTTCGTCGAAGGCGTATAACTCAATGATCCCAATGCCCGCCCGCGTGTCGGATTGCTGACGTCGCAGGCCCGTGATCCAGCAGTCGAGGGTGGACAATTTATCGCGCAGCGGCATGACTTTGCGCATGGTGCAGCAGAGGTCCGGTTCGCGGTTCCAAAGTTCCGGGCCGTTCACGTCCGCCTGTTCCTCGACGCTCAAGTCCGGCTCCAGTGATTCGATCTTGAACCCGTAGAAATCTTCCAGCCGCTTTTTAAGTTCGAGTGTTTCTGGAAAGAGCAAACCGGTATCGAGCGTGAATACCGGAAACGAGGTTCCCGCCTGTTTTGCCAGGTGCATCATTACGAGACCAGCTCCCTGGAAGCTCGTGCCGATGGCCGCGCGAGCGCCGAAACGTTCCCAAGCCCAGGCAAGCACCTGCTCGGTGCTCAGTTTATCGAATTGCAGGTCAAGCGAACGCACGTTGGCCGGCGTCAGCGCCAGGGAAGGAGCGCCAGTGGCACCGTCTGTTGATTGAACTGCGTCAGAGATCATGAGAAATTATTATCGTGTCCGCAGGCTTTTTGTTTCGTTTCAAATCGAAGCCCGGCGGGGGGCATCAAGCTGGGGTGGACGCCGGCATTTCCTTCAAAATCACCCGCTCGCAGAAATCGCCGAACCTTTCCGCGCCAATCCGTTCCCGCGCAAAGCGGGTGAAGAGCGGGCGCAGCTCGTTCACAATGTCTTCGTTCTTCACGGTTTCCCGATACACACGGTTCAGCCGCGTGCTGGCCTGGTTGCCTCCCAGGTAAAGCTGGTACTTGCCGGGCGCCTTGCCGACGAACCCGATCTCGGACATGAACGAACGCGCGCAGCCGTTTGGGCAGCCGGTCATGCGAATGATAATCTCCTCGTCTTCCAAGCCGGTTTCTTTCAGCAGTTGCTCGATGCGGCCCAAAAGATCCGGCAAAATCCGCTCGGATTCCGCGAGCGCCAGGCCGCAGGTCGGCAACGCCGGGCAGGCCATCGAAGCACGGCGAATGACTGTCGCTTGATTTTCCACCGGAATACGATGTTCAGCCAGGATGCCGGTGATCGCCTCGCGATCCGCCGGTTTTACATCCGTCAAAATCAAGTTTTGCGACGGCGTCAGCCGAATTTCCGTGCGGAATCGCTCGACAATCTTTCGCAGCGCACTCTTGAGTTGGTATTGGTCGGTATCCTTGATCCGGCCCGCCTCCACATAAAGGCCGAGAAAATAGTTGTCGTCATGTTGCCGGTGCCAGCCGAAAAGATCGCCCTGTTTTGTGAACTGGAAAGGCCGCGCCGCTTCGAGCTTGAAGCCCGCGCGTTGCTCCACTTCGTCGCGGAACCACTCCGGCCCCTTTTCTTCGAGTACATATTTCAACCGAGCATGTTTGCGATTGGTGCGATCACCAAAGTCCCGATGGACGATCAAAACCGCCTTGGCCACCTCCACCAAATGTTCCGGCCTGAAGAAGCCGATGACATCCGCCACGCGGGGATACGTCTGCGCATTCCCGTGGCTCATGCCCAACCCGCCGCCCGCCAGCAAGTTGTAACCAGCGAGCTTTCCTTCTTCGATAATGGCAACAAAGCCGAGGCAATTTGTGAAGACGTCCACGTCGTTGAGCGGCGGGATGGCAAAGGCCGTCTTGAATTTACGCGGCAAATAGGTTTTGCCGTAAAGCGGATCGATAAAATTCCTGGCTGCTTCGTCTTCGAGATTCAGTTCCACGCCTTCGACCCAAATTTGATGATAGGCGCGAGTTTGCGGGAGCAAGGCATTCGAAACACGGCGGGCATCGTCCTGCACTTGGGCGAGCAAAGTGCTCGTTGCCGGCGTGGGCGGAGCCATGACGTTGCGGTTCACGTCGCCGCATGCCGCGAGGGTGGTGGCGAGCGCATCGTTAATCCCCTTCATCGTTGGCCCAAGACCGCTCTTGACGATGCCATGAAACTGAAATCCCTGCCGGGAGGTGATGCGAAGCGTATTGTTCCCGTGCTGAGATGCCAGACGGTCAAAAGTCAGGTAATGGTCCGCCTTCACCAATCCACCCGGCAAGCGCCCGCGCACCATGAAAATGTACTGCTTGGCTACCTTGCGCTTGTCGCGGTCATCCTGCTGATAAATCCCGTGGAATTTCAGGAACTCGTAGTCGTCGTCGGTAAAGCGTTCAACCGCCGGGTTGGCGAGAGTTGGCCCAATAGTCCCCGCCAAAGTAGGGCAGTTTTCCTTCAGCCCCTCGTTGCGCGACGGTTTCGCGGGTGCGGTAGTTCCAATCATAAGTTAGTTACAAATGTTACTAATGTTTACACTGCGTGCGGGTCTTGTCAAGCCGCCCCTTTACAAGTAGGGCGCCACGTTGCGCGGCGCGAGTGCGGACGAACGCGGGCAGAGGACTGCCCATCCTGCCACCGCAGCAATGTCGGGTGGGCGCCGCCGGCGCCAGACTCATTCCGCTTGCGCTTTGAACCACCGTGTTTAGACTAAGGACGACAAATAGTCCAATTTATTTGAGTCGCATTCGATTCGTCTGGTATGGAACCGCCGAAGATTTATTACTTCGACAATAATGCCACCACCCGCGTCGCCCCCGAAGTGGTGGCGGCGATGGTGCCGTTCCTGAGCGAACATTGGGGAAACCCTTCCAGCTCCTACCAATTCGGCAAAGCAACGGCCCGGCATATCGAATTGGCGCGCGAAAAGGTGGCCGCCCTGATCCATGCCGACCCGCGGGAGATCATCTTCACAAGCTGCGGCACCGAGAGCAACAATTCCGCCATCCACAGCGCGTTGATCACGCATCCCGGCAAACGCCACATTCTCACCACCGCAGTCGAGCACTCGGCGAACATCAAATTTTGCGAGTACCTGCAAAAGCGCGGTTACGAAGTCACTTTCCTTCCCGTCGAACCCGACGGCTCATTGGACATCCATTTGTTGGAAAAATCCATCCGGCCGGACACCGCCATCGTTTCCGTAATGCTGGCGAATAACGAAACGGGCGTGATCTTTCCCCTGGAGGAAATCGCCGCCATCTGCCGCAGCAAGGGCGTGCTGATTCACACCGATGCCGTGCAAACTCCCGGCAAGTTGAAACTCAATGTGGCGGACCTCGGGGTCGATATGCTCTCCCTTTCCGCGCACAAGCTGCATGCGCCCAAGGGCATTGGGTTGCTCTACGTCAAGAAACGCACCAAGTACGTGCCTTACGTCACGGGCGGCGGCCAGGAACGCGGCCGGCGCGGCGGCACTGAGAACGTTGCGAGCATGGTCGCCTTTGGCCGCGCCGCCGAACTCGCCATGGCCACGCTGGACGACGAGAACACACGCGTGCGTGCTTTGCGGGATCGCCTGGAAAAAACCATCCTCAAGACCATCCCCAACACCTTCCGCAACGGCAGCCGGGATTCACGGCTGCCCAACACGTCGAACCTGGCGTTTGACCACGTCGAGGCCGAAGCGATTCTGATGCTGCTCGACCAAGCGGGCATCTGCGCTTCCAGTGGGTCAGCGTGCACGACGGGTTCACTCGATCCTTCGCACGTGCTGGTTGCCATGGGCCTTACACCCGCCCGCGCCCGCGCTTCCATCCGCTTCAGCCTTGGGATCTACAACACGAGCGAAGACGTTGATTACCTGCTGCAGCATTTGCCCGGGATCATTTCGCGGCTCCGCGCCGTTTCACACACGCATTCAAAACACGGAAGTGAGCGAAATGCTGAATCCAGTACGCGCGCGGTGTCCGCACATTAGGCAGCCGCGAATCAGGCCTTCTTCCGATGTTCGTTTATTTGCTCTGAGGTAAGTTGCTCAGCAAACATAGCGGCGACCTGCCTGCTTTCACGTCGCACCATCACAAATATTTCTTCAACAAAGGTTTCAATTTCCGGATGGTTTTTGCCGGCCACGCTTTGCGGTCGGTCATGATTGCATTCTTGAGCGCGTGGTGACATGACCAGTTGGCTGCTTTCGGAATTTGCGAGATGGTACGCTTGACCACCTCTTTGGCCAGAGCCGCATTTCTGGTCAAGTTGGCGATGACCATTTCCACGGTCACATGCGCTTCGTCCACCTTCCAGCAGTCATAATCCGTAATCATGGCTAGGCTCGCGTAAGCCATCTCCGCTTCGCGGGCGCACTTGGCTTCGCCGAGGTTCGTCATGCCCACGACATCGTAACCCAGCTTGTGATTGGTCAACGACTCGGCGCGGGTGCTGAATGCCGGTCCTTCCATGTTGACATACGTGCCGCCGTCATGAGCGGACGCTTTCAAAGCCCGCGCGTTTTGCAACAGCAATTGCCGCAACTCCTCGCAGATTGGCTCGGCAAAAGCAATGTGCGCAACGATGCCGCGCCCGAAGAACGTATGGGCGAGCGCCTGTTTGGTCCGGTCGAAAAACTGGTCCACCAACACGACATCGCACGGCTTGTATTTGGCCTGCAACGAACCGACCGCGCTGACACTGATGACCCATTCCACGCCCAGTTTTTTCAGGGCGTAGATGTTGGCGCGATGGTTGAGTTCGCTGGGCAGCACGCGGTGACCCCGCCCGTGCCGCGGCAGGAACACCACCTCGCGCCCGCTCAATTCGCCCGTGAGAAAGCTGTCCGACGGCGAACCAAACGGCGTTTTGACCGTCACCCATTTCTGCCGGGTAAAGCCCTCGATGTGATAAAGCCCGCTGCCGCCGATGATTCCGATTCGATTTGCTGCCATAGTTTTACGAGCCTAGTCAGCGGGAAAAGAATTGTCGAGAACCCGGTGGACGAACTAATCTCGTTGCATTCAAAGTTCTCATGCGAGCCATGGCAAAAATACCAAGCACCAAGCGCCAAGCACCAGAAAAGCTTCAATTTCCAAACACCAAGACAACGCTGCGGTGTTTGATGTTTGGCTCCTGGAGCTTTTCTGGTGCTTGGTGCTTGATCATTGGTGTTTGCAGCCTGCTCTCCGCCGCGCCCTTGGCGGTTGCCGTTGAAGGTGTCCCGCTGGCTGGCGCGCACCGCGTCGTCTTTCTCGGCGACAGCATCACCTACAGCGGGCAATACGTGGATGACGTGGAAGTGGTATTGCGCGCCGCTTCGCTGATGGGCGGGATGGAGTTTCTCGATCTCGGCCTTCCGAGCGAGACCGTGTCGGGGCTTTCCGAGCCGGGCCATGCGGGCGGCAAGTTTCCGCGCCCGGACTTGCACGAGCGGCTCGACCGCGTTCTCGCGAAAGCCAGGCCGGACGTTGTTATTGCGTGTTACGGCATGAACGACGGCATCTATTATCCCTTCGGCGAGGAACGCTTCCGAAAGTTTCAGGACGGAATGCTTTGGTTGCATGGCAGCGTGGTCAAATCGGGAGCGCGGATCATTCACCTGACGCCGCCGACGTTCGATCCGGTGCCGATCAAAGATCGTACTTTGCCGGCGGGGTTGGAGGAATATCGCCGCCCGTACGAAGGTTACAACGAAGTTCTGGACCGGTATTCCGCGTGGCTCGTTTCGCAGCGCACCAACGGCTGGCAGGTCATCGATGTTCACACGCCGATGAACGATTACCTGGCGCGGCGGCGGAAGCAGTCGCCGGATTTCGCATTGACTCGTGACGGGGTGCACGCCGACGACACCGGGCATTGGTTAATCGCCCGGCAAGTGCTCCAGGGACTCAATCTCCCGCTGGCGGAATCCAAAATCGATCTGGACCGTGTTCAAGAACTCGCCAGTGGCCGATTGGGCGCGGTGCTGCTGAAAAGCATTCACGAGAAAAATCGATTGCTCAGCGACGCCTGGCTGTCGGATATCGGTCACAAACGACCGGGCATGAACCCAGGCCTTCCTTTGGGCGATGCCAAGGTCAAGAGTGCGGGACTTCTGGTTCGCATCAACGAACTGGCGCGTCAATTCACGATGCAGCTCCAGACGGGGGCGACTAACGGCCCGGCTTCGGTCAAACCGCAGTGAGCTTTAGCGACTGGGTGAATGGGGCCATACAAATCGGCACTGCACGTCGCACTCCAAAACACTTGCGCCATCCCGCCTTACACAAACTCCGCCAGGTCTTGGAGTGCGTGCGCGAAGCGCCGCCGCTTTCGAAGGTTCAGAACAGTTCCGCTTCTTGGACAGCAGACAAAAAGAAAACAGCCCTTGCCACATTGGTTGAAGCGGGCGGTTTGTGTCGCTCGTTCCGTCCCTGATGTTGCGCTCGGCGACGGGGCGGCCAAGCGCACGGTTCCTACCAGACAAAAACGGGCGGGTTTCTCAACGAAACCCGCCCGGTGGTTTTGAATTTCAACTCAGCCCAGACTTACGGCTGACGCAGAATGAAGAACCGCATGGAGTTGGTCGCCAATGAGTTCGTGAAGCTGTAAGCCCCTGAACCGGCTGGATTTTCTACTGCGTGTCCGATGACAGGCCAGGTGGACACCGGTGCCGCGGGATTATTCGTGGCCAGCACACTGAAGCTGGCGCCGGTCGCGTTAGTGAAGTTCAGGACAAAGGAGTTGCCTCCGATTCCTGAGCCAATTACTCGCGGAGGTGTAACTGCCTGAGTGGTGAAGGTGACATCCGACCCGAAGGACGTGCCCACAAAGTTCGAAGCCACGATCTGGTAGTGATAGGTCGTCCCCTGGAGCAAGCCCGTCAGCAGATTGCTGACGGCCACCGGGCTTGAACCCGCCACCAGATTGGTGGCCGCGGTCACACTGCCATAGTTCGTGTTGGTGCCGTATTGGAACCAGTAAGTGGTTGCCGCCGTGTTGGGATTGACCGTTGCATTCAACCGCGCGCTGCTGATGGTGATGTTCGAGGCCGGCAGGGTCGTTACCGTCGGCGGCGGTGTCGCGTTGGCCGTGGCGGAGAAGTTCAGATTGTCGATCGCATAGCCCTGGCCGGCGCCCTGGCCGTAGAAGTCAATCGACCAGATCAACCACAAAGCGCCGCCGGAAGGCCACGGAGCGGACAGCGCCAGGTTGTTGGTAACTTGATTAACCTGGTTGCTGGATTGCGTTCCATCCACCGTGGTGACCACGAGGGCCGTCGGGAAGCTGAAGGCCAGTTCCGGCACGATGGTGGAATTGGAGAACGACTGCGCCGTCAACACAAAGTTGGTCGCCGTGTTATCCAAGGTATAACCGAAGGACATGGTTCTGGCTCCGGTATTGTTGCGCCACAACTCGCCGAGGAAGGAGAGATTGATGTAGTTGAGGGTGTTTGGAGACGTGTTGACCAGCTTCAACCCGAAGGTCGTCGAGCCGGTGGTGCCGGTCGAGAGCAGGCCCAGCGCACGGTTGGTTCCGACGACCCCGCCGTTGACATCGTTCGGGCCGAAGTCAATCACACCGCCGGTGGACTGGTCGCCGTCCTGCGCGCCAAAGCGCGTGATGCCATCCACCCCGGTGGCAAGGGTATCTGCCGCTCCATACCAGCCCTTCATCTGGGACAAGCCCAGGCCACCCACATAGCTATTGTTGATGACCGGGTAATTGAAGTCGAACGGATTGGCGAGCGAGTAGGCCACGCCATTGATCGTGCCGACATCCTGCGGGTTATTGATACTATTGACCGAAACACCGCCGGGATCGGGGAGCGTATTGAAGTTCTGGACGTAAACCTGGTTGCTATAAGAAACCGAGGAAAGCGCCGGAGGAATCAGAACGGTCACCGACGCGAGCGAACTGGTCACGCTGCCTCCGGGGTTGCTGACCACAATATAATAGTTGGTGCCGGTATCGTTGGTGCCAGCCGGGGAGATGGTCAACACGGGCGTTCCCGTGCCGCTGAACTCGCCGGTGTCGGTCAACGCCACGTTGCCGCGATACCACTGATTCGTCACCGGAGGCGTTGCGCCCGTCTCGTTGGCCGTCAGGGACGTGCTCAAGCCCACAAAAGTTGTTACTGACTGCGGTTGGCCGGCATTGATGATCGCGGTATGATATTTCACGGTCAGGATGTCCACGACGTTGGAGGCGAAGCCTGCTGAATTCCCCACTACCAAATAGTAGTTGCCGCCTTGGTCCGTGGTGAGGTTCGAAATGGTCAGCGAAGGCGTGGTGGAACCGAAGTAGTTGATGCCGTCATCGACCAGCAGGGTGGTGCCTTGGTACCACTGATAGGTAAATGGCTCGGTGCCGGTCGCGGACACCGGCGCAAAGATCGTTTCGCCGCCGACGAAGCCGGTGACATTATTCGTGCCGCTAGTGATTACCGGCGCTACTGGACTTGCGGTAACGGTCAGAATCGCGGGCGCGCTGGTCACCGAGCCATATTGGTCGGAGACGACACACTGATACGCGAAGCCGTTTGTATCGGTGGTGAGGTTGTTAAGGGCCAAAGTGGAATTCGTGGCGGCTGGCAGTGCGTTGGAATTCTGCAGCCACAGATAGGTCACGGGAAAAGCGCATTGAGCAGTGACGGAAAACGTGGCCGAACCGCCATTAGTCGTGGCGTAATTGGCCGGGTTCGACGCGATCAACGGGGCGAGATCAGGGGTGAAATCAATGCCGCCGAAGAATTCATTGGTGGTGGTCGCAACGGCGAGCGTCTGCGCAACGAGGTTGGTGCCGGGATTGACGCCCGTATCAACGATGCGAATGATGCGGTTTTGGTTTTGATGACCCGCCGCGGTATTGGAATTGGGAAAACCATTTTCCATGGTGGTGGCATAAATGACCGGGTTCGGGCCGCTGAAGTCCACGCAGATGCCGAAACATCCCTGGTTTGCCGCTTTTTGTTTGAGGGTGCCGAGGTTGGTGGTGCTGAAATAGTAAGGGGCCTGGACCCAACCGCCGCCGTTATTGGTAAACTTTGTAATTCCGAAGGTTTGATCCGCGCCGTAAGCGAGGGTGCCCGCTGCGTTCATGTCGAAGTTGGCGGTGTTTTTGAAGGTAGTGCCCCAATTAATAAACAGATTGGTGAAGGCCGGGCGCTGGTAAGGGTTGGGAACATTGGGATCGTACGGCAGAGGCACCACATTTCCGGTGCTGGGATCCACAAAGTTATACACGCCCGCGCCGGGAACCACTACATACAGAGTCCCGCCAATGACACGCGCTTCGGCGGCCGCCTGGATATAATTCTGAACTTCAAACGGCGGTCCAACGTTTGGATTGAAATATAGCGTTCCGTCCAATTCAGTGCTCGTGCCGGCGAAATTGCCGGTGCCCCAAAAATTGGTCCCATCCGTCGAGGCAATCCCGGTGGGATTGTCCTGGGTGCCCGTGGCCGAGCCCGCCGGGATGCCAAACCAGTTGGCCAAATCGGAATAGACGCTGATCGCATTGGTAAAGGCATCCAATCTCACGATGCCGCGGGTGACGGTGAAGTCAGTGGAAGGTTTGGCTGCGGTTGGACTAAGAATATTTCCGGTGTAACCCTCCATCACCAGGAATTGGCGATCGGTGGAGCGGGAAAGACCGCCGCCTTCCGAACCGGCATGATGGTTGATCCAAACGGAACCCGGCACGCTGACATTGGTGGACATGGCCATCGAAAGCAGCGGCGACGTTTGGTTGGTGGTCACGGGATCAAATACCTGCATGAAGCATGGCGCCACCCGGGCTGTGACCATGGGGAAATCCCCATTGGTGGTTCCGGCCTTGAACACGGCAATTTTGCCTGCCGGGATCACCGGGGTGGTGACTTGCCCTTGGGCGGCAATGCAGAGCATCGCCGCCAGGATGATAAACGGTCGGGATTTGGTATTCATTTTCACTTCTAATTGTCGTTCTTGTTGGGGTGGTAATTTGAAAGCCACATTCGCCGGGGCAGTTAGCAGGAGCCTGGTCACAGAAGTATGCCTTTTGCGTTACGATTTGGTGACATCCATCCCCCGCTGAACCGATTACGGAGCCTCCACCAATTCGTCACAGGATCGTAACCTCCAGCACACCTGTTTGTAACAATCCGGCTCCATGCTCGCTCGGGTCGTTTTCGATTCGAGGTGCGGATAAGGTAAGATAAAAGCGGCTGAAATAAGCAAACTATAATGTCAACCAAACAACCAACCCGGCAAAGCGGATTCACATTGATCGAATTGCTCGTCGTGATTGCCATTATCGGCATTCTTGCGGCGATGCTCCTGCCGGCCCTGGCTAGGGCCAAGGAAAAAGCCCGGCGGACCACCTGCATCAGCAACTTGAAGCAATGGGGGTTGGCGCAAACGATGTACTTGGATGACAACGCCCAGACGTTTCCCAAAACCAAAATTCCGAATAATACTCCGGGGGCTCCGGGCGGCTATTTTGAGGACAATCCGCTTTGGAACGACTTGTTCGATTTCTATTTCCAGAACCCCAAGCAAGGCATGGACGCGTGGTTCAATGCGCTGCCGCCCTACGTTGCGAGTCAGCCGCTCTACGCATACGCGATTCAGAATGGCACGACCGGAATCGATGCCTACAATAATGCCAACAGCGTCTTTCGCTGCCCCACCGCCATCATTGACCCGGCGATCGACATTAACAAACGGGTGGTGTTCAGGTATGGGATGAATTCACAGGGGCTGACTCACTTGCCTTCAACCACGGTCTATCTGACAAGTTCGATGGTGGCGCACCCTTCCGCGTTTGTCATGTTCTCCGAAGGGCGGACGCTTATCAACGAAACGCCCTTCTACGGAAATACGCAGAAAGAAGGAGACATCTGCAAGCCGCAGGTTTATACCACGGCTTTCACTTCCCGGCACAGCGCCGGCGGCAGCATCACCTTTGCGGATGGGCACGCCACTTGGTACAAATACACCTATGTTTGCTCCAACGCGGTTGCCAAGGCTGCCGATCCCGGCAATTCAGACATCCAGTGGGCGGCTGACGGTGTTCCCGTGCAGTAGCTAAATACGCCGATGTCCTTACTCGGAAGGCAGGGACATCGCGCTGCGATGTCCCCGCCCGCGTTCCAGCGGGCGGAACGCGTCGGTCGAGACTTGCGCTACAGACTTTCGTTTTTATTTCCAGCCGATTTTGTCTTATTAATTTTTATTACTTGCGGGTCGGGCGATGGCGCGATAGCTTTGGCTTATCAGGGATCAGAAGTGCAGCCCGATATGCTTGTTCTTGGAAGATATTCAGTTGGAGTGGGGGATCGTTTTGCGCATCAGGCCAGGGCGCAATTGCGGGCGTTCCTTCTTGCCGCCGGGCAGGGCGTGGAGGTCGTCCCGGTCTGGAACAAATCGAACCGCGAACACATCACCATTGGCTCGGAGCCCGCCAGTGTGCGCGCCGCCGCGGAAGCCGCCGTGCGCGAATTGGGCTGGAGCCGTTCGTGGCATGTGGATGCGGACCATATCCGGCTCGAGACGGTGGACCGGTTCGTGCCGCACTCGGATTTCTTTACCATCGATGTGGCGGACTTCATCGGCCGCGCGCCGGCGGAAGCCGATCTGGCGGCGTTTATCAAGCGGCATGGAGAATTGGCGGGGCGCATTCAAATTCCGGGGATTGATCAAACGATTGAGTTGAGCCGCGCCGAGGTTGAGTGCATGGCGGGCAAATACCTGTTCGCGGTGCAGGAGGCGGGCAGGATTTATCGGCAGCTTGAGAAGGCCAAAGGCGCGGGCAGGTTTATCACGGAAATCTCGATGGATGAAACCGACCACCCGCAAACGCCGCCGGAGTTGCTGGTGATCCTGGCGGCCATCGCCGATGCGGGCATACCCGTGCAAACCATCGCGCCGAAATTTACAGGCCGTTTCAACAAGGGCGTGGATTACGTGGGCGATGCCAGGCAATTCGAAACCGAGTTCAACGCAGACCTGGCGGTGATCGCTTATGCCATCAGCCAATACAAGCTGCCGGCCAATTTGAAACTGAGCGTGCACTCGGGCAGCGACAAATTTTCGATTTACCCCGCGATTCGCCGCAGCCTAACGCGAACCGGCGCGGGGCTGCACATCAAAACCGCCGGCACCACGTGGCTGGAGGAAGTCATTGGGCTGGCGGAAGCCGGCGGCAACGGCCTCACGTTGGCGAAAGAAATTTACACCGAGGCGCTGGGTCATCTCGATGAACTGTGCGCGCCGTACGCGGCGGTGATCGACATCAGGCCCAAGAAGCTTCCGACCCGGGAGACTGTCCAGGGCTGGACGTCGAAACAGTACGTGAACGCCCTGCGCCACGACCCGGCCTGTCCCGAGTTCAATCCGCACCTCCGCCAGTTACTGCACGTGGGTTATAAGATCGCCGCCAAAATGGGCGACCGTTACTTGAAACTCCTGGAGGAGTGCGAACCAACCATTGCGCGCAACGTGACCGGGAATCTTTATGATCGGCACATCAAGCCGCTGTTTGTGGATCGGCCGTCGCAGTAGGCGGCGGATTTCTCCGTCGGATCGCTGAAAGTCTTTGCTGTGGGTAGTTCCCTGTTCGGTTGGACCTGCTCACGGACCAGGAACGGTTCTATGATACACGCGCCATTAATGAATGCGCCTGGGCCCTGCGGCGGCGCGCACAGGAGTGCGCGCCCTACCCGGCACACGGCGGTAGGGCGGGCACTCCTGTGCACGCCGTCCCCCCGAAACGATTTGGGGCGTTCCGAATCGGTATGGTTGATGTTCAATGAGCTACAAAACAGTGCATGGAAAGCAGAGAACAGCATCTCAATCGACCGGGAAGGATGAGCGGATTGTGCGGGACTGTCACTAGAATGGGGTGGCAAAGAAATATTCAGAATTTGTTTGCAAATTGCGGCTGGGGATGGTTTATATAGCGGCGTTGGTGAAATGAAGAATTGGGAGGGAGTCCTTGAGGCAGTGGGCATGGCGCGTCCGTGCGCGATGTGCATGAATTTTGTCCGGTTGCGCCGGGAGCCCTGGCGAAGGGTTCTTCGGCATTAGCCGGGGAGGTTCTTTGAAATCTATAAATTGGATGCCGGAGGTGTTGTTCGCGCAGGTTCGGTTTCAGCCACGCGAGAGGCCGAAAACCCGGTGGTTGTGCCGGGTTGGCCTGGGAAGCGCGGCGAGCCAGAAAAGCACCAAAGCACCAAAGCGGCGGCTGCTTCCACCGGACCGGGATGAATTAAGGTGTCCAGCGAAGAATTAAGGTAAATTAAACCAAATTAAAGTAAATTAAGCCTCCAATTTTTGGCGCAGGAACCCCGGTCAGCGCTTGAAAGATGTGCCTAAATGCCTGATGGATTGCGAGTTGCGTGGAAAACAGCGGGATAAGTGACCAAGACCCACTGACCAGGGACAAAGGGGCGCAGATCGACCCTGTTCTTACCCGGAAAGGTAGGGACGGCGCGCTGCGCCGTCCGCGCCACCGAGCGCAGCGTCAGGTGGCGCAATTGAATTTGCAAAGCGGACGCGCTGGCTCAATCGTTCCGCCCGCTGGCCGAAGCCGTGCGATCCGGATCATTCGTTCCGTCGCCTGATGCTGCGCTCGGCGACGGGGACGGCGCAGCGCGCCATCCCTACCAAAGACGTGGCAACAATGTTGATGCACCGCGATGAAGGGCAGGAACGGGTTGACATTGATCGCCGGCGGGAGCAAAAGAGATGCCTATGAAACCCTCGACACGACGCAAGGCGGCCACCGGGCTTTTTCTCGGCGCATTCGCCATGGGAACGGCCATGCTCGCGGTGGCGGCTGTTTTGCCGATGAAGGAGCCGCGTTTAACGGAGGAGCAGGGGCGTGAGCAGTTGGCCGGGTTCGCCAAGACGTGGCACACTCGGGCCGAATGGGAAGCGCGCGCCAAAAACATTCGCGCGGGCATCCTGCGGGGCGCCAACCTGACGCCGCTGCCGGCGCGTTGCGAGCTCAAGCCGATTATTTGGGGCCGGCAGGTTTGCAAGGGTTATACGATCGAGAATGTGGCCTTCGAGAGTTTGCCGGGCTTTTTCGTGACGGGAAATTTGTATCGGCCGGTGTCGGGGAAGGGACCAATGCCGGGTATTCTTTGTCCGCATGGGCATGGGGATCGCCCGCGAGTGGGCGCGGCAACGCAGACGCGGTGCGCGGTGCTGGCGCGCATGGGCGCGGTGGTGTTCGCTTACGACATGGTGGGCAAGTGCGACTCGACGCAAACGACGCACGATGATCCGAATGTGCTGACGTTCCAACTTTGGAACAGCATCCGGGCAGTGGATTTTTTGATGTCGTTGCCGGAGGTGGATGGCAAGCGATTGGGTTGCACCGGCGAATCGGGCGGCGGGACGCAAACCTTTATGTTGGGCGCGGTGGATGATCGGCTGGCTGTGAGCGTGCCGGTGGTGATGGTTTCGGCGCATTTCTTCGGCGGTTGCAAGTGCGAGAGCGGCCTGCCCATTCACCACAGTGACCAACATGACACGGATAATGTCGAACTCGCGGCGATGTTTGCGCCCAAGCCGGAGCTGGTGATCTCGGACGGCAAGGATTGGACGAAAAACGTGCCGCAGGTGGAGTTTCCGTATATCCAGAGCGTGTACCAGGTTTATGACGCGTCGGACCGCGTCGAGAACAGGCATCTTGCGAATGAAGGGCATGATTACGGGCCGTCGAAACGCGCGGCGATGTACCGGTTTATGGCGAAGCGGCTGGGATTGAATCTCGAGGCGGTGACAACGGCAGCCGGGGCAATCGATGAGTCCGATACGACGGTAGATGACAAATCTCTGCAAGTCTTTACGGCTGAACATCCCCGCCCGGCTTATGCGCTCAAGGATGGGGCGGCGATAGCGGGCGCACTGGAAGCGGCCAAGTCCAAGGCGCTTTGACGGAAAAGGGCCGGAAAACGCCCCGGAAATTATGCCATTATTTGGTTGACAGGCAGGCAGTTAGGCGCTAAACCAACAGCGTAAATAGAATTATCGATCACACGGCCCGACAAACGAGAATTTATGAGAACCATCCACCGTTCCGCCTATAAACTGGCTGCCGCCGCGCTCGCGCTGGCGGTGATGAGTCTGGCCAGTCAGGTCATGGCTCAGACCACAGTGCTGAGTGCCAAAGTCGTGCGGCTAAAGGGCGCGGCGCGTTACGCCACCGACGGCAAGACCTGGCAGACGCTGCACTCGGGCGACATCCTCAAACCCGGCACGGTGATTCAAACCGCGGAGAATTCTTACGTGGACGTCCAATTGGGTCAACGTGACGCCAAGCCGGCTACGCCAGTGGTGAACAACGGCACGCTCTATCAACCGCAGGAACAGACCGCGAACATCATTCGTATTTTTGACAGCTCCGTTTTGGCCATCGACAAGCTGACGACGCAGCAGACCGGGGTTGAGACGGTGGAAGAAACCCAATTGGATTTGCGGGCTGGCAAAGTCATGGGCAACGTCAAGAAGCTGGGCTCCAATTCAAAGTACGAGGTTAAGATTCCCAACGGTGTCGCCGGCATTCGCGGCACCATCTACACGATCAGTTCGTCGGGTGTCGTGAACGTGCTCGAGGGATCCGTGGTGATCGCGGTTGTGGGATCGGATGGCAACGTGGTTACCAAGGTCGTGAACGCGGGCTACCGTTATGATCCCATGACCCAGGCCATGCTCCCGATTCCGCCGGTGGAGCTGAAGCAACTGCAACTCATTTATGTTGAGTTAAACGGGCCGGTACCGACGCCGCCCCAGACTTACGTCAAGAACCCAACCATTATTTACGTGAGCCCGATCAGTCCAGGGGATGGAAATGACCAAGGGCAAAATAACAATAATCAGGGAAATAATCAGGGTGGCCGGCCGCAATAACTGTCCGGTAAATACTTTCGCGAAACCAGAGCAGCCTTGTGTTGCTCTGGTTTTTTTGTGTACTTTGCCGCGGTGAAGCTCAAAGGCCTCAAGCTGGCGCCGGTGCTGGTGGCGGCAGGCATCGTTGCCGTGGTGTGCGCCGTGCAAATCCTCCTGAGCGCGCATCCTCAAGGTTGGTTGCAATTCTTCGATCGGCTGGAGCAAATCACTTACGACTGGCGCGCGCGACAGGCGCTCAAGTTTTCACCTCCGGTCGCGACGAATTTGGGGTTTGTCGAGATCACCGATACCAGCATCGAACGCATCAGCCACAAGCTGGTGAACAACAGCTCGTACGGGCTGTATTGGCCGCGACATGTCTATGGCCGGGTGGCCCGCGAGTTGAAGACCCAGGGGGCGGAAGTGATTGGCTTTGACGTTTTGTTTAGCGAGCTTCGGCCCGATCATTCGCCCCTCCTTTTCGTGGGCCAGCCGGAACCCGTTGATTCGGACGTGTATTTTGCCCAGTTGGTCCGCCAAGCCGGGAACATTGTGCTCGCGGCTGAGCAGGACAGCGTTCCTCCGCTGCTGTTCCGGACCAATGCGTGCTCCCTGGGGGATATCACCGCGGAAAAAGATTTGGACGGTGTGCTGCGCCGGGCCAGGGCCTTTCGGACTTATCGTAAATGGCACCGGGCGTTCCAGCAGATCGCCAATGATCCGGAAAATGGAATCGATCTGCGCAATGCGGTAATCGAGCGGGGACGAATCGTTTTGCCGCGCCCGGAAGGGGAGCCGATTGTGTTTCGCATCGATGCCGAGGGCCGGTTCGATCTTGCCGATTTTGTGGGGCCCAATATTCCCCCCGGGATGGAACCGCATCCCAAGGCGTTTACGGAGGAACGTGTCTGGCACATGGGGATTGTCCTTGCCGCCCAGGAATTGAAACTCGATTTGGACAAGGCCGTGGTGCAGCTCGATCGGGGGCGCATCGTTCTGCGCGGGCCCGCGGGCGTGGAGCGAACCATCCCGGTGGACAGTGACGGCTATTTCTATATTAACTGGTGCCTGACCGAAAAGGACCAGCGATTAACCCACAGTTTCTTCGACCACGTCATCGAGCAGGATAATTTGCACGCGACTGGAGCGACGAATGGCCTGCCTGATGAATGGAAATGGAAAGGCAAGCTGGCCATTGTCGGCTCGGGCGCCACGGGAAACGATTTGACCGACCGGGGCGCCACGCCGTTGGAGAAGGATGCGCTGCTCGTCAGCAAGCACTGGAATGTGGCCAATTCGGTGCTCACCAACCGTTTCATTCGGCGCGCGGGCTTGCCGGCGCAATTGATGTTGATCTGTGTTATGGGGGTCATTGCGACAGTGCTGATTTCAACGCGGCGGGTGTTGATCGGAGTGTGCTGGGTGGTGATCGTGCTGGTCATTTACACCGGCCTGGCGGTGCTGGCTTTCGCCGCGTTTGGCGAGTGGCTGCCCACGGTGCTGCCGATGGGAGGAGGCTTGCTCATCACTTACGGTTGTCAGCTGGCCTATCTGGTGAGATTCGAGCAGGCGGAGCAACGGCACATTAAATCCGTTTTCGGAACGGTGGTTTCGCCGCATGTGATGAGGGAATTGCTCGAGAACCCAAAACTGTCCCGCGGCTCGCGGCGGAGCGTGACTGTCCTGTTCGCCGATATTCGCGGGTTCACGGAAATGACCGACCGCAACCGGCAAAAGGCAACCGCTTATGTAAAGGAGCATCGCCTCTTGAACGCGGCGGCGGACGCGGTATTCGATCGGGACGCCAGAGAAACGCTCGAGACGGTCAACCGTTATCTCAAGACGGTTGCGGATGTGGTCCTGCTGCACGACGGGATCATTGATAAATTCATCGGTGACTGTGTCATGGCATTTTGGGGTGCGCCGGTGGCCGATTCGAAGCATGCGTTGCATTGCGTGCAGGCGGCCATCGCGGCCCAACAGGCAATCTTCCGCTTGAACCAGCAACGCGAGGCGGAAAACAGCCGGCGGGCGGAGGAAAACCTCCGGCGCGCCGCCACGGGCGAACCTGCCATGGAAATGCTTCCGATTCTGTCCATGGGCAGCGGCATCAACACGGGAATCGTGACGGCGGGCGTCATGGGTTCCGAGAAGCACAAGAACTACACCGTCTTCGGCGGTGACGTAAATCTGGCCAGCCGGTTGGAATCGGTGTCTGGTCGCGGGCGCATTATCATTAGCGAAGCGACATTGGCGGAGATCATTCAGGACGATCCCAATCTGGCGCTGGCTTGCGTGCAACTGCCGTCGGTGACTGTGAAAGGCATCTCCGAGCCGGTTCACATTTACGAAGTCCCCTGGCGGACCGGCGAATACGCGCCCACCGGCGACACCGCCGTCGCTCAACCCCGCGATGGCGACACGATGCCACCCTTCCGGCCAGGCGCACATGACACGTCCTACGTGAAGGGGCCGGAGAAGACGGTTTAGCCATTTAATGCCTTTCGGAAACCCCGCAGCCGGCCATGCCATTTCGCCACCTCGACATCCCTTCGTTTGGCCGCGGTGTGAGTAATGTGGTGGCTTGCCCTTCATCGGCTGACCCGGGCTCGCATGAGTCCGGTCTGGATGAATTCCATCGGCTTGGCGGAAATTGCGTACACTTGCACGGCGAAGGAGGCGAGACGCACAGCCGGCGAGCCACCGGTGAATGGTTGCGCCGCCACAACTTGCGCCGAGACTTCTTTCTATGCACTCAAATTGCTCACGAAGGATGGAACGTTGCCGCCAATCGCCCCATTGATCGTTTCACTCCCGAGGCTGTGGTCGAAGACATCGCCACGGACCTGAATTTGCTCGCCACTGATTACCTTGATTTCGTTTATCTCGCCGATAATCCCGACGCGCCGCTGGAACCGGTCATTGAAGCGCTCGCCCGCGAAGTCACGCGCGGACGCATTCGTGCGTTTGGCGTCAGGAATTGGAGCGCAGAACGAATCAAAGCGGCCAACGCACACGCTGTGAGTCTCGGCGCTCCGGGCATCGCGGCCGTTGTTACCACCGAACTGTCCTTGCTAATTTCGACGCAGCCTCTATGGCCGCAGGATCTCCCATTCACCCGATTTGAACCGGCGGTCCGAGACCTTGGCCTTGTGGTCATGGCACATGCCGATGCCTTCAATCAGGGACAACATTTGTTCGATGACGAACAGGGTCCAACCCGGACTCGCTGGAAAGAGCGTTGGAATCACCCGGCCAATTCCCGGCTTGTCGCGCGCTTGCGGGAGGTTGCCGCCGGACATGGACTCACACCGTTCGAAGTAAATCTAGCCTGGCTGCTCAACCGTCACTTTCACACTCTTGCCTTGGTCAGTCTTCCTTGCCTGTTGACTGTCGGCGCTCAACTTGAGAGCGCTTCGCAATTGCTTCTCCCGGACTTCGAACTGTCCGCCTTGAGGCCGTTCTAAAGCCCGCTAAACACGCATCACAGCAGCGACTGGAACAGATCTTCCAGACGCTCGCGGCTCGCAGCTTGCCCGCCCTCCATGGCGCGGATTTCGTCGGCGCGGGCGGCGAATTCCTGTTGTAATGACAGCGGAGGAAGCGGCAGCGGCATTTTGGCCAGCCGACCCCAACCAGGGTGCGCCACGCTTGAAGTTTTGCTGGTCCTGGTGAGTTTGCCTTCTCCGAAATACGCAAGGAACGCAGCCAGGGCAAAGTCGGGCAGAACTCTCTCCGGGTCAGGCCGAAAACGAACGAGCGGATGTTGAAAATAACAGTCGGGAACTTCATTGCGCCACATGGCGGGTTTTCCGGCTGCCGCCGCGGTTTGCCGTTCATTCAATAGAATGTCCCCATGCTCCAGCCGGTAGCGCTCGAAGTCACGTTTGTCGAAACCCATCAACGGCAAATCACTTACGTCGATTCCGGCTTTGGAGAGATTGGCGGCCCCGACACAAGGGCGCGTAAAGTGGCCTTTACGCTGCTTCAGGGCGCGTCCGCGTCCGGGCTGAATGTTTCCCGCTTCCTCGACGCGCACGACGGGCCAACCTTTTGGATTCGCAATTAAATCACCAAACATTTCGTGGAAGAAAGCGGGGAGGATGCCCTCCGCGCGGCGGTCGGCCTGCATACGCAGCTTTCGCAACTCATCAACTTCTTCCAGCAACGTCATGATCGTTTCTCTTTGGTCAGCAAGTTTGTCCGAAGGGCCGCACTTTACTTTTTCCCGCTGATTTGCAGGAGCAGCGCGTTGAGGCGCAGGATGATTTCACTTTCCAGTTTGAGCACATCATTGAGAATGTCCATTGGCGTCTCCTGGTCCGCGACCGTTGTTGCCGCCGGACGGTAACGGTCGGCCACGAGGCTCCAGCCATTCTCATGAATCCGCTCCATCGCCACTCGATGGCTGTTCGGTCCCTCCTCGCGCCTCGGCCATTTGGCCAGCAGATCCGGAATGTCGTTTGCTTCAACCGGCGTTCGTTGGTCATCCGGGCTGAAACCATCGGCCCTCAGATCGTAAAACCAAACGCTCCGCGTGCTCCTGCCCCGCTGGAAAATGAGCGCGGCGGCGCCGGAGTTTGACGTGAACACGCCATTGGGAAAGCTGATGACAGCCTGCAGATCGCATTCCATCAGCAACAATTGGCGCAGACTCGCCGCCGCGTTGGCGGGCTCAAACAGCACGCCATTGGGCACGATGACTCCCGCGCGTCCATTGGGAGCAAGGTGGTCGATGAACCATTTCAGAAACAGCAATTCGGTAGCGCGGGTGCCCAGCTTGTAGTTCAAATCCGGGAGAATGTCTTCGTCCAGCATGCTGCTTGAAAACGGATGGCTCCCGAGCATTACATCGAACAGCCTGCCGGGATACGTTCCGAACCCGGTGGTTAGCGGGTTGAGTTCGAAGATGTGCGCCTGCTCCAATTGGTGAAGATGGAGGTTGAAGCTGGCAAGCTTGACCAGACCGGCATTGCTTTCGAACCCGGTGAATGCCTCTTGTTCGAGGAACTTCCATTGCGCGGGCTTGAGCAATGCGCCATCCGTGAGTCCCCGCTTGAGGTCGGTGGCCTTGGTATGTCGGCGCAGGATATGATTGAAAGCAGAGGTAAGGAACTCGGCCGTGCCACACGCCGGATCACAGATGCGCTGACCGGGCTGCGGATCGACCAGGGCCGTGACCAGATCGATAATATGACGAGGAGTGCGGAACGGGCCGCGGGCGCTGGATGCTGAAAGCTTGCTCAAAAGATAATCATACGTATCCAGTTTGAAATCGTGGCCGTCGTGCGCTGCGAGATCCAATTCATCGATGCTCCGAACCACGGTGTGCAGAGTGGCAAGATCCCGGATTTTAAGGGTGGCACGACTGAACAGGAGCTTTCCGGTGTCCATCAGGCCGGGAAGTTCGTGGAGTTTCTCGATGGCATCGTGAACGACGTTGAACAGCTCGTCTCCAGCGAGCGTCACGAAGCTGCCCCACGAAAATCGCGCCCACGGCCCGGAGAAAATGCTCTTATATCTTCGATCCAGACTGGCGAGCGCTTCATCCTTTTCTGTAAGCAGGCGCAGGAACAGGAGATAGGAACACTGTTCGATGGCATCCAGCGGGTTGTCCAACCCGCCGGCCGAAAGAATATCCATGAGCTGGTCAACGTTTTGGCGCAGGCGGGAGGAAAAGTAACTGGAGTCTTTTATCTTTGATTGTTCGGTTGCGGTAGCCATCAATCGTAACACAATGATGGAACAAGCCCGGCTGATTTACAAGGCCCCCCAGTATAAACCGATATGGCTCATTTTGGGACAGCAGTCCAAATGCTCCCCTGGACCGAAATGGAGATCCTGAGTTTCGCCCACGTGTTTCTGGGTTAATAACTATTGAGAAAAATCCCTTGTTTTGTTCTCCTACGCGCATGTGGATACACGGATCATTGACTCGCTTCGCGGTCGTACTCCTGTTCAGTTCAACACCCCTTCTGGCTCAAACGCTCTCCCGCGAACAATGGGGAGCGCCTATGGTATCGGTTTCGCGCGCCAATCGGGAATGGACCATCGCGGGCAGGAAGAACAAAATCACCATCACGGAATCCAACCTCGCCGTTCATATCCAGGCTGGTTCGGCCAATTGGAACCTTGCGCCCTCCGGTTCCAAAGATTTGCTGGTTCAATCTGACGGCGTGGAATCTTATGTCCGTTTGGCGGATGCCAGGGAAATCGAGGTTGTTCCTTACGATACCGGCTTTAAGACCGGGGTGAAAATGACGCTCACGCAGTGGGGCGATCAAAAACCGGCGGGTCTCGTTCTGTATCTGACAGTTTGTCTCGAAGGGCGCGATGAAGAATTGGTCTTCGACGCCTCGGCCGAGGAACACTCTGTGATCGCCCGCCAACTGGACTGGCCCGCGGCCTTGGACGCGCGTGACGTGGACTTCACGCTGCTGAGCAACGGTCGTGGCAATCTCCTCCCGCGCGACTGGCCCAGGGAGTACTTCCCCATCCGCAGCATCAAGGACGGAAAAGTTTCCACCAACGACCATAGCGTTCTCCAGAGCCACGTCATCGAATCGTGGTCGATGTCGTGGTGGGGATTCCAAAAAGGCAAATCCGCGATGATGGTGATCTCGGAAACGCCGGATGACGCCGCTTACCAGTTTGAACATCCCGCTGGCGGCCCGACCGTCATCGGCCCCCGCTGGCTCGCGTCGCTGGGGCGTTTCCGTTATCCCCGCAGCGCCCGGATGTGCTTCTTCGAGGACGGCAATTACGTGACGCTGGCCAAGCGCTATCGGCGTTACGCCATGGACACGGGCCTGTTCGTATCGCTCAAGGAAAAGATCGCGCGCACGCCCGTGCTCGCCGATCTCATCGGCACGCCGCAGACGCGCGTTGGGATCCTGCACAACATGAAACCGGAAAGCGACCGCTACGATCCCACGAATCACTATAACGTGACCACGTTCGACGAGCGGGCCAATCAGCTAAAGCTATTAAAGGCGAACGGGGTTGAGCGCACGCTCGTTTTCGTGTCCGGCTGGCCCCATCTCGGCTATGACCGTCAGCATCCGGACCCGTTGCCGCCGTCGGACGACGGCGGCGGATGGGCAGGCATGAAACGCCTGGCCGACACCTGCCAAGCGCTTGGTTATCCCTTCATTTTTCACGATCAGTACCGCGATTATTACGTCGATGCTCCCTCGTACGATCCCAGGTTTGCGATTCACGAGGAGGATGAATCGCTCCCGGCCAAAGCCTTTGCCGGGTCACGTTTCGGGGACACCAAGGAAGGGCAGATTCCCTTCATGAGCCACTGGGATGGGGGCAAACAAACATACCTGAACGCCCGCTTTCAGCCCGGCCACCTGCGGAAGAACTACCAGTTGTTCTTCGAGCACGGCATCCATCCCCAAGGCATCTACATTGACGTAATTGGCTACGTTCCACCGGACGAGGATTTCAATCCCGAGCATCCCACGACCCGCACCGAAGCGATGCGGGCCCAGGCTGAGTTGCTGACCTGGTCGCGCCACAACCTTGGATTTACCGCCACGGAAGCCGGCTCCGATTGGGTCATTCCCTATGTGGATTGTGTGAATCAGTCCGGTGGCGTCGGCAAGTGCATTTCGGTGCCTTTGTATAACCTGGTTTATCATGACGCAGTCCTCATCTCGTTCGGCGAAGCTCGCAATGGCGGCCGGAAGAATCTTTTGCTGGGAATTCTGTGTGGCGGCGTGCCCGAATTGCCGGTCACAACGCGGGCGGGCAAGGACGACAAATCACTCGAGTTGATCAAACCAATGGCCGCCCTGCACAAACGCGTGGCACTTTTAGAAATGACCAATCACGAATTCCTCGACAAGGACCGCCGCCAGGAACGTTCCACCTTCGCGGACGGCACCACCGTGACGGTGAATTGGGATGAGGAGACGGTGAAGATCAGCCCGGAGGTAAAGGTGGAGTGATGTGAAGCAAACACCAACAACCAAGCGCCAAGCTCCAGAAAAAACGCCAAGCTCCAAACTGGAGCATCACAGATGAGTTGCCTATTGTTGGCGCCTGGTTGTTGGTGTTTCCTACCCACCTCGCTTTTTGATAAGGCAAAACGGAACCAGTCCCAACAACAGCGCTCCACTGATTGCCCAGATGCCGGCATTCGGAACTCTGGGAAGTAAAGAAAGCGCGCTCACACCGATAGCGGGCCCAGTGAACACGCCGAGACCGATGGCTGCTTCATGGATACCACCCCGCTTGCCGGTGGATTCGCCCACATCCATGGAGTAGAACAACGACGAGTAATAGATCAACCCCACAGCCAGGCCAAAGATAACTTCCGCCACGATCAACAGCCAAACATGTGGGCTCAGGAGCATGAGCGTGAAACTGACTGCCAGCGCAATGAAGGCGCTCAGCAGCCAGCGAAAGCGATAGTGCCAGCCTGGCCACAGAAAAAACCAGACGAACGCCCCAAGCCGCACCCAGAACCATACGGAACCCACCAAACCGGCCTGGGCATCGTCCAGCTTAAGATTCGCCGCGAGTTTCGGCATGATGGGCAAAACACCATTGATGGCCATGTACGCGAAAGGATTGGCCAGCCACGCCAAATACAAAAAGGTCCTGGCCCTGGCAATGGGCCGCGGGTTCAACGGCGGAACGGTTTCGATTCCGCGACTGGCGATAGTTGGTGTGTCTTCCGCCGCGCCGGTTTTCGCCACCCGGGCCAGAAGCAAAACTTGTATTACGTGCAACCCGGCCGGCAGCCAAAAGAGCGTTTCGCCGCCGAAGTGTTGCACCAAGGCTCCGCCGCTCAAGTTGGCCGTGGCTGCGCCGCAGGCCCAAACCATGTTGTAAATGCCCGCCGTGCGCGGCATTCCCGACGGTGGCTGTCCTCGACTCAGCAACGCTTGCAATGTGGGCCACGTCAAACACATGCTCACCGTCCAAAGCACGAGACAGCCAACCTGCGCGGCCAGCGCTCCGTGCGAATAACCCAGTGCCCGTGGAATCAGCGCCGCGGCAAATAGCGCCACCGCCATGCCCGAAAAACCCAGTCGCAAAGAAAAGTGATACCCATGCCGGTGCGCAAACCGGCCGGCATTCCACGCGGAGAACATATAAATGCACCCGTGAGTCGCGGTGAGCATCAGGTTATTGCGGTTGCCAAATCCGAAATGGTCCCGCATGTAGAAGAACAGGTAGTTGAAGTAATAAGCTGTCGCCATGGAATTGACGGCTTCCAGCAGGAAGTAAAGCTTCCTCAAACTACGTGCTGGTCTCGCGGTCAGACCGGGGGGACGGCCCGGGACGGCCTCAGGATGTGCGGCGACTTCCACCGCTTACGCTCCAATTTCCTCGATGGCCTTGCGGCAGTACCATTTCACCGCGCTGGACATGGGCGGCTGCAACTCATCGAGGTCCGTTGCGGAGCACCAGCGTATGTCGTGGTGTTCGGCCTGCGCCAGGGAGACTGAACCGTTTCGCGGTCGCGCCCAATAAAGCATCCCAATGTGCTCGTGCGTTTCCGTGATGCGATGGATGTCGAGAAACCGCGGCGCTATTAATGCTCGCGTGCCCGGTTCGGTGGTGGGCGGTCGCTCACCAACCAGTTCCACCTCCAGGCCGCTCTCCTCGCGGGCCTCGCGCAAGGCGGCCACCTCGGGGTCCTCATCGAGTTCGATGTGCCCGCCCAGCGGAAGCCATTTGTCCAGCTTGCGATGATGGATCAAAAGAATCCTGCGCTCGCGAACGACAAAAATCGCGACCGTGAAATCGATCTTCTCATGGATATGCGCCATACCTGATGGATGTTGGCGGGCGGGGAGTCAGGCGTCAAAACTTTTACAGAAAATGATGTGGAAAACTCCAACAACCAGGCGCCAAGCTCCAGAAAAACTCCAAATGCCAACTCCACTTACCGGCTCGGCTTCCCGTTTGCTCCTTGATGCTTAGTCCTATTTGGAGCTTCTCTGGCTTCGGCCTCCATCAGTAATCATATAGCCCGCTATCATGCGCATACCCGCCGCCCCCTCCACCGCTCGCCGCACCGCCTTCTTCACCCATGAAATCTCCCAGAACGTCGCCCATGTCGGCTTCGATTTTCTCCGGATCTTCGCCTGCTTCGAGGCGTTTGATGGCAATATCCATTTCCTTGGGCATGGTGCCTGGCGGCATCAGGTCCTTCATTTTGCGCATCATATGCGCCATGTGTTTGGGGTTGTTTTCGTCCAGATGCTCCATGTCACGCTCCATCTCGTTCATGGCGCGCATCATTCGCGGGTCATCCAAGTCAGGCATCGGTCCCGCGTCTCCGCCAGCTTCGGCGGCAGCCGCTGCCGGCGCTGAGTCCTTCAATCCGCGCGGCATGGCGAAGTTGCTCATTTGCTTCGTCATTTTCTTGTTGCCGCATTTCGGGCAGGTCGGCAAGTGCTTGGGACTGACCCGCCGGGACAGGAAATTAAAAACGACCCGGCACTTCGGACAGGCAAATTCGTAAATCGGCATAGCGCGAAAAGATTGCATGCCGGCGGGAATTTGTAAACTTTGGGATGACTTTGGCGGGCCACAGAGTTCGCGGTGGAACGACCTTGCATCCTCCCGCGCCCCGGCGTTAGAATTCTTGACCATACGGGCAACAATATGTCGGGGGCGGTGGATCGCCTCAGCCCATGTCGGCAGTGAGTTGATAATCAGAAAGATCCTGAACCACACCACGCTTGTGCCAACCAACAAAATCACACGGCTGCAATTCGTCGGGGCGATCCTGCTCCTGCTCTCGCTCACGTCAATCTCCAACGCCCATCCCTATGCTTCGGGCATTACGAACGCCACCGGCACGATTTCCTTCATTTTGAACGAGAGCGCGGATGACGTCAGGGTTGCGTTCGACAACGGCAGTATTACGAATGACCTCGGCCCGCTTACCAAGGGGCTGAATAATTTCGCCCTGCTCACGCACACCAACTTCTCGATCATCGTGCAGAAATCCGGCAACAGCTTGCCGACGCAAATCAGCGTTGATGGCAGTGCCACCCTGCAGTTTCCAAACCCACGCGGTGTGGCGGTCAATGCGAACCCCAAGTCCCGCTTTTTTGGCCGTATCTATGCGGACAATTCCACTCCTGGCAACTCTGGCTCAGCCACCAAAGGCCGTGGAGTTTACGTCATGAACGCCGATGCTTCCGATGCGCTTGGCAAAGGCACCAATGCGGCCGGCGCTGTGTTCGTTATCGATGCCAACAGCCCATATCGCGTCGGGGTCGGCCCGGATGATCGGGTCTATGTCGGTGATTTCTCCGCCAGCGGTTCCACCATTTGGGCTTTTGATCCCGACTTCAAAATTTCCACCAACCAACTGCTGGCCGTCAAAGGCGACAGCGGGATCACGGCAGGCTATCACGGCCGAATCTCGAGCGCTCCGTGTGTCCTGGGTTCGCTCAGCAATAATCTCGTTATCTACGACGCCGACGGCGGTTTGCCGCCGCAATACAACAGCATCAAACAGTACAATATCGGCGGGGCTGCGCTGCCGTATTCGAATGGACCGGTTCAGTTGGGCTGCATCGGTCTTTGCACGATTTCGAACCTGAATACGGACCTGGCCCGGGGCGCGGACGGCAAACTCTTCGGCAATATCAACCGGGTCAACTATGGCGCGCCCAATCTCTCGGTGTTTGATACCAATGGCACGACGGTGCTGTGGGATTCCCTGACCGCCGCCGGTGGTGTCATCAACGTGGGACCAGATCTGCTCTTCGACGCCCGCTCGGTCAGCATCTCCCCTGATGATGCCTACGTCGCCGTGATGCACACGGATAATCATATCTCGGTCCTGCGGCTCACCAACGGTGTGCCGGACGCCAGCAGCCTCTTCGTAATCACCAATCTTTCCGCCACCACCGTTGGCCGTTCGATCGCCTGGGATGCCGCCGATAACATTTATGCGATCAGTTCCGGCCAGGGGCTTCTCCGCCTCTATTCGCTGGGCCTCACCACCACCGCCATTACGAGGAACGATGCCTCGGGCACCAACGGTTCTTTCCAACTCATCCTTGGCCCTTCGCCGCCTGCGGTCTGGGTCCAGCCGCAAAGCACTTCCGGCGTGCGCGGATCGGCGGCGTCGTTTTCCTTGTTTGCTCTGGGAAGTTCCCCCTTCGGTTATCAATGGCAATTCAACGGGACGAACCTTTCAGATAATGCCCGCATTTCTGATTCGCAGGGAGCCGCTTTAAATTTTTCCAGCCTTGCCTTCAGTGACGCGGGCGCTTACCGCGTCATCGTCAGCAACAGCGCCGGCGTGGTCACCAGCATTGTCGCCAGCCTGACTGTCCTCACGGATTCGGTGCCGGTCTGGACTCAATTTCCCAACACACCCGGGCCAGGCAATATTCGCCACGACGACATTTATTTCACCGACCCCACCAACGGCTGGGCTTCCCAAAATAACAGCATCTATCGCACGACCAACGGCGGCGCGAGTTGGACAACCAATCTCAATCTGCTCGGCACTCATTTCCGTTCCGTCGCTTTCGCCACACCCATGGTGGGTTTTGCTGGCAACCTTGGCGTCGGCTCCTATGACGGTGGAGTGACCGATACGAACGTGCTGTATCGTTCCATCGATGGCGGCGTCACTTGGTCCAATGTGCCGGGATTTGCCGAGGCGGGCATGAAGGGCCTGTGCGTGATTGACGTTCTGGATTCCCAGCATATCTACGGCGCGGGCCGCGTGCGTGGACCGGCCTTTTTTATCAAGAGCGCGAATGGCGGGAGCACCTGGAGCATCGTCAACCTCACCGCCGCCGGCATCATGAATGGCATCATGGATGTCTATTTCAAGGACGCGAAC
Source organism: Verrucomicrobiota bacterium (assembly GCA_021325145.1). Taxonomy (GTDB): domain Bacteria; phylum Verrucomicrobiota; class Verrucomicrobiia; order Limisphaerales; family Pedosphaeraceae; genus JAJPHR01. The sequence goes on from JAJPHR010000076.1 coordinate 60,910, forward strand.
AATGGTTGGGTCGCTGGCATGGACACCAACACCTATAACACCTCGTGTTCGCCGCAGTACTTTGGCCGCATCGCCCGCACCATCGATGGCGGGAACACCTGGACTCCGGTTGTCACGACGCCCATCCCTTGCTCCTACTTCTGGAAAATGTCGTGGCCTTCCACCAACATCGGTTACTGCGCCCTGCAACAAAACGCGTCGTTCGACAATATCGTCTTCTACAAGACCGTCGATGGCGGCAACAACTGGGTGTCGAACGCCGTCCCGCTGACTTCCGTTGGCCTCACCACATCGCAATTCTATTTGCAGGGCCTCGGCTTCGTCAGCACGAACGAAGGCTGGATCGGCGGCGCTTCCGGCATCGCAGTGTTGAACACATTTCTCCATACCATCGACGGCGGGGCGACCTGGTCGCCTGTCGGCTATAGCGACACGTCGTTTATCAATCGCATCCGTTTCCTGAATCCGACGCTTGGCTTCGCCTCCGGCGGGAACCTGCACATATTCAGCGCTCCACTCGTCATTACCAACCAACCCCAAAGCCAGGTCGTCGTGGGCGGCACGAACGTCACGCTGGCGGTGGCAACAGCCGGCACCGGCCCGATTGGGTATCAATGGCAAAAGAACGGGACCAACCGCGCCGGGGCGACCACTTCCAGCCTGACTCTGCCGGCGGTAACTCGCATCGACGGCGGAACCTACAGCGTGACTGTCACGAATCAATTGGCGAATCTCCGAAGCAGCAACGCCGTCATTCGAGTGATCGTCGCCGAGCGCTTGAGCCAGCCCGTGCTTCTGCCCGGCGGCCAGCTGCAATTGCTGTTCAACGACGCGGACGGCGGCGCGCTCCTGACCACCAACGACCTCGCCACCTTCGATGTCCTCGCCAGCACCAACCTTGCGGACTGGACCGTTCTCACCAACGCTCTCTCCATCACCAACGGCTACATTCTCTTCCAGGACACCAGCACCAATTTCCCCGCGCGGTACTATCGTGTTCGTGAGCATTGATTCAATTGACCAGGCGTCGCTGCTGTTTGGGCGCCTACGTAAGACTCCCAATCCGCCGCAGCCGTATCACCGGTTCCTTGGTGATTCGCGACCCGGCCAAATCAATCTCGAATTCCGCCACCCAGTCGTTGAGTTCCTCTGGATCGACGAGCATTTGCTGGACCTTCCAGGTTCGCTTGTCTTCAGAAGGAACGACGTACGTATGCCGCAGATTCCGCGCATTCGGATCGAGGCAAATGTACTCGTGCTCCGCGTGAAACGCTTCGTGGCTTTGCCGCAGTCGCTCGGCTGTCCACGGTTCGCCTTCGGGTTGGTCCGGTGAACTCAATCCCGCCAACGCCTGCTCGTAATCCTCGATCACCAACCCGCGCAGGAAGGTGAAGATGCGGTTGCGAATCGCGGCGGTGAATGCCTTGACGTCGCGCGTGATGTCGGCCGCGGCTTCCTCCGCGCCAGGCGGACGCACTTCCGCCTGGTCCGCGCGCGGCTGATAATTCGGATCGCGCATCCGTTCCCATTCTTCCAAAAGGCTTGAGTCCACTTGGCGAATCATCGTCCCGAGGTAAAGTTCCAACTCGCGAATGGCGTCATTCTTGGCGGCGTCAGGCACTGTTTGCGCGAGGACTTTGTGGACGCTGGACAAGTATCGCAGCAGCACGCCCTCGGCGCGCTGCAACTCGTAATCCTTGATGTAATCCGCAAACGAACGAAATTGCTTGAACATCTCGCGCGCGATGGATTTCGGCCGGATGTTTTCCTGTCCCACCCACGGATGTTTATCCGCGAAGGCGTTGAAAGTTGAGTAGATGAATTCGCGTTTCGGCTTGGGGTACTCGAGTTTTTCCAGTTCCTCCATGCGCTCGTCATATTCAATTCCCTGCATCTTCATCTCGGCCATCTTCTGGTCCTTCACCCGGTCGAGTTGCTTGCGCAGGATGAGATCGGGATTCTCCAGAATCGACTCCACGAGCGTGATCAAATCGAGCGCATAATCCGGCGCTTGCGGATCAAGCGCGGGAATTGTCTCCAGGAGATATAATGACAGCGTCTGGTCCATCGAAAAATCGTCCTGCAAATTGATATTCACCCGCAACGAGGCGCCTGCTTCCGTTCGTGGTATAAACTCGATAATCTTCCGTTCCACCAGCGAACGGAACAATTGCCACGCGCGCTTCACGTGGGCTTTTTTGGACCTGGGTGATTCATGCGAACGCGCAATCAATTGCTGCATCGCTTTGCAACCGTCCCCGCTGCGGCTGAGCACGTTCAGCAGCATCGCGTGCGACACGGCGAACCGCGACGTCAACCGTTCTGGTGGCGCGGCAATCAATCGCGCGAAGGTGTTCTTGTCCCAATTGACGAAATTCTTCTCGGGCGGCTGGCGCTTGACAAATTTCCTCCCGCCCTTGGCCGCCTTTTCTTCGAGCTTGAGGTTCTCGACCATATGTTCAGGCGCTTGTGCCACCACCCAGCCTTTATCATCGAAGCCCTTGCGGCCGGCCCTTCCGCCGATCTGATGGAAATCCCGCGCCGTAAGAATGCCCGTCTTTTGGCCGTCGAACTTGCACAGCTTGGTAAACAGGACGGTGCGGATGGGCACGTTGATGCCCACGCCCAGCGTGTCGGTGCCGCAAATGATTTTGAGCAAGCCTTGCTGCGCCAGTTGTTCCACCAGCACGCGATACTTGGGCAGCAAGCCGGCATGATGCAAACCGATGCCGTGGCGCAGCCATTTTTTGATGTCAGGACCGTAGGGGCTGGTAAACTTGAAGCCTTCAATCGCGCTGGCAATGGCGGTTTTCTCCTCGCGCGTGCAGACATTCACGCTTGTGAAATCCTGCGCGCTCTGGGCCGCTTCGAGTTGTGTAAAATGTACGATATAAACGGGACTTTTGCGCTCTGCCACGAGACTTTCGAGCGTTTGCGCCAGCGGCAGCTCCGAATAGGCGTACTCCAGCGGCACCGGCCGTTCGGTCGAGGCGACGGTTATCGTTGGTTTGCCATTCAGTCGCGTCAGTTCCTCTTCGAAAAACGCCGTGTCGCCCAGCGTCGCCGACATGAGCAAAAACCGCGCCTGCGGCAGCGTCAGCAGCGGCACCTGCCACGCCACTCCGCGGTCGCGATCCGCGTAATAATGAAATTCGTCCATGATGATGTCGTGGACATTCGCCTGGGCGCCCTCGCGCAACGCAATGTTCGCCAGGATCTCCGCGGTGCAGCAAAGAATCGGCGCATCGCGGTTTACCGAGGCATCACCGGTGCTAAGCCCGACGTTCTCCGGTCCGAAATCGCGGCACAGCGCGAGCCACTTTTCGTTCACCAACGCCTTGATGGGACACGTGTAAATCGACCGTCGTCCCTGCGCGAGCGCCTTGAAATGCAATCCCGCCGCCACGAGTGATTTTCCCGACCCGGTTGGCGTGTTGAGGATGACGTTCTTTTCTTCGTACAATTCCAGGATGGCCGACTCTTGCGCGGGATAAAGTTTCAACCGCCGCCCCTCGACATATTCCAGGAACCAGCCCAGCAAGGCGTCATTGGTGGGCCGGCCATCCCGCGGAATCAGATCATAAAGCGTCAAAGCCATTTCACGCGTACTCTACCGCGTGTTGCCGCCGGTGAGAAGCGGCATTGATTTCAACTGCGTTCTTTGCCCCATTGGCAGACCTGGCCGCGCATGCTTAACTAAGGCCAGACGCCGGTTTGTTAGCAGCGGCGTGAAGGAGCCTTGACCACAAAGGAACGGCAAGCAAACAAAAGGCTCATCATGAAAACTAAAATACGCGTGTGGCTTTGTCTGTTGGCCGCCCTTCACGTGTCCACTCTCGCATTGGCAGCCCAGCAGAGCGGAGCCCAAAACTCCAATGGCCAGGGCAGCAGCACCCAGCTCTCCAGCCCGCCGCCGTTCAGCCCGGCAGTTCCAGCCGTGAGTGACGACTGGCTCGCTGATTACTCGTTTTCGACTTCGAGCGCGCCGTCCCATCGCAGTTCGCTGCTCGAGCAATTTCCCGACGGACTCAAACTCGAGTATGCGGGAAGCACCGTGATTCACTCGGAAAGAATCGGCGTTTTTGGCGGCACCACACTCCGGCTCCGCTATGTCGAGGGATACGCCGATTTCGAAACCGATCCCCTCAAGGACACTCCGCAGGATCGCGAAGTCCGTCAAAGAGCGGCCCGCAGGGTCCTTCTGTTCGGTGGCAACACGTTCTTCTGGTCCCGAAATGACGGGACCGGCATGTTCCTCGGCGCGAAGAAGCGCAGTTGTTTCATCCTGAACCCGTATGGCACCGGCCTCCAGGCAAAGTTCGCGTTCGCTTTCTAAGGCCTGCGTCCGGGATTGGACATTTGAGCCGCGCTCTGGCATGATTGCGCGATGCGCAATGAATCGCTCGATTTTCTCAAAACCCTGGTCAACACTCCCAGTCCCGTCGGCCATGAAGCCCGCGGCCAGCGGGTCTGGCTCGACTACGTTTCCAAATTCGCGGACACCACCTTCTCTGATGCCTATGGCAATTGCGTTGCGGTGCTGAACAAAGGCGGTTCGCCCCGCCTGATGCTGGCCGCGCATGCTGATGAAATCGCCATGGTGGTGAATTTCATCGATCCGGAAGGTTTCATCTATGTGCGCAAAATGGGCGGTGTCGATCCCGCCATCACCAAGGCGCAACGCGTCAACATCCACACCCGCAACGGCACGGTCAAGGGTGTGGTCGGCAATGTCGCGCCGCATTTGACCAAGGTCGAGAAGGAGCGCAAGCTGCCGGAAATTCACGACCTGTTCATCGACATCGGCGCCGGCAGCGCCAAGGAAGCCGAAAAGCTGGTGCGAATCGGCGACCCCATCACCCTGGCCGACGAGTTCGAATTGCTCCGCAATGACCTCGCAGTCGCCCGCGCGTTCGACAATCGCATTGGCACGTTCGCTGTCGCTGAGACGTTGCGCCTGCTGCACAGCGCGAAGGCGAAGTTGCAGGCGGAAATCTGCGCCGTTTCGAACATCCAGGAGGAAGTCGGCCTGCTCGGCGCGCGCCAGATCGCCTACTCGCTCAAACCCGACGTCGCCCTGGTCGTGGATGTAACCCACGCGACGGACTATCCCACCGTGAACAAGGCCCAGCACGGAAATATCAAGCTCGGCCAGGGCCCGGCTGTGACCCACGGCGGCTGCAATCATCCCGAAGTCGTCGCCCGTCTCGAGCACCTCGCGAAAAGCAAAAGGATCCCGCTGCAACACGAGGCCATGTCCGCCACCAGCGGCACGGACACCGATGTGATCTTTTGGACTCGCGGCGGCATTCCCAGCGGGCTGATCAGCCTGCCAAACCGCTACATGCATTCCCCCGTCGAACTCGTCAATCTCGCGGACCTGGAAAAAATCCCCGAACTGATGGCCGCTTTCGCCCAATCCCTCAAGACTGGCGAGGAGTTCAAGGTGAAGATTTGACGAGCAGTGAGAGAAGTTCAATGGTTTACTAATGTAACCGGCCCATCAACCGGCAACCTCCACCTCCGCAAATGAAACATCCACCATCAAGTCGGCGGCGATTTTTTCCAGTTCGTTGCGCAACGAGGCCAGGTTGCACTGCTCGGGAAGTTGCAGCCGCGCCCGGGCCCGGAACAACGGTTCACCGGACATCGGCGCGCTGACCAGTTCACTGGAGAGCTCCTCCACATTCACTCCCTGGCTCGCCAGCGCGTGGCTGATTTGTCTGATTATTCCTGGACGATCCTGTCCAACGATTTCGAGCGCGGTAAACTTCCCGGCCGCCGGCGCGGTTCCCGGTTCATTCGTGGAAATCACCACGTTCAATCCCTGCGCCTGCAAGCCTTTGAGCGCTTGGACCAGCGCCGCCTGCTTTTCCGCCGGGACCACAATCCGCAGGATCCCCGCGAATTCCCCGCCCAGCCGGCACATGCGGCTCTCCAGCCAATTGCCACCGTGCCCGGCCACCAGGCTCGCCACCGATTCAACCAGGCCGGTGCGGTCTTTGCCGATAATCGTCATTACGAGTGGAACTTGCATAGCGCTTTGTCCTGCATGAAACCCGTTCCGTCAAGCGGGGATTAGCCTCCCACCATCGTCCGCTCCACTTCCTCCGCGATGAGAACCAGGCTTCCCAACAGGCGGTAGTAGAGGGCAATCAGTTTGTGCGTGTGGCTCCGGCCTTCGCGCAACACCAATTCGTAAGGGTCAGGGTGGTATTCCTTGTTGCGCGCGTATTCGCTCACGAAGATGCGTTCCGTGGTGTGATGAAACGGGTAACGAATCTGCGCGGTAGTTTGCTGGATCAACTCGATCCGTCCGCGCAGCTGCGTCGTGAGCCGGTCGAGGCTGGCCGTGAGATGATCACCACGTTCTCCCCGCTCGCGATAACGCAGGATGATTTCCAACGCCGCGCATTCCCGCCGGACTTCCAGCAACGGCGCGAAAACCTCCCCCAGGCGCGCGAGGGCGTAAATCATTTCGCGGCTGGTTTCCTGGAACTGGGCGGCCTGCGGTATCGTGGCGCCAAAATCCGGCAGGCGCAGAAGCTGGATGGCATCCGTGAGCCTGGTCCTGCCCGCTTCTTCAAATTCCTTCAACTTGCCACCCGCCGCTTCGAAAGTTTCCCGGGCGGCGCTCAGGGCGGCGGCCACGTCCGCATCCGCCAAACCAAAGTCGGCCGGGTTAAAGGCAAAACCGGCCCGCAACAACTCGCCGGCCTGAATGGTCCGCAACATTTGTTCGTCCGCGTCTCTGAACGCCTCGTAAGCCGGGAGCAGGGCGGGCGCCAGTTCTGTCATGCGCTGCCGGAGCGCGCGGATTTCCGCCATCAACACTTCCCGGCTGCGAAAGACTCGTGATTTGTTTTCCGTCACGATGATGGGCCGCAAGCTCGTGGTCAGGCCCAGGAAATAGCGGCGAACCGCCTCCTTGTCCGCGGTATGGTCATGTCCGGCCTGGCGCACGGTTTGTTCCGTGGAAACCAACCACGCCCCGGAAAATTCCGGCCCGATGAGTTGCTGGTAATGCGCCACGGTCAGGCGGCGCGCCAGTTCCGGAAAATTCGTGAATAGCGTGGTGGCGGGCGCGCTTGCGTGGAAAAGTCCCGGTTCATTCGCCGCGCGCGCGCGTTGGATCCGCTCCGCGTCGGAAGGATGGGTGTCGAACAGCCGCGTTTGCCGGTTGAGCGTTTGCGCGAGATGCCGCTGCTGAACTTCAGCCGAAACTTCATTGGCGCAACTCACAATGTAATCCGGCAGTTGGTCGAACAGTTTTCGGTCGGTCCTCCACTTCGCCAGCAATTGCTGTTGCGCCACGGTCATGCCCAGGTTCAGTTGCCGCAACCGCCGCGACGTGGCAATGAAGCTTTCCGTGCCCGACAATTTCAATTCATAGCCGTCCGCGTCGAATTCCATCTGGCGTTCCAGCAGGCAACTTAGCGCCTGCCCCACCAGCATCAGCACCCACAGGATGCGCCGCCCCAGCCAAACCCCGAACCGCGCCAAATACGCCATCGGCATGACCAAAAGTCCGGCGCGCCCGTCCTCCGAAGCCCACACCAGCAGATAATCCCAGCGGTCCCGCAAGTACACCACGCGAAAAAACCAGGCGTTGATCTGCCGGATCAAATAGGACGCCCGCATGGCTGTGCCTTGCGAAAAATGCCCGTACTCATGCGCGATCACCCCCGCGAACTGGCCCAAATCCAGCCCCGCCACCAGGGGCAGGCCGATGACCAGCGCGATGTCATTGCCAAAAATGCTCCGCCAGCCGCTGCGGAAACCCGCGCCGGCGTTCGGGCTCAGGTTCACGTCAATGCGGCTGGGGATCGGCGCGTTCAAGGCGCGGCAAATCCAGCCCACGAGCGCGAACAGGCGCGGCGCGTCCGCGTGGTTGAGGGAAAACGGTTCGTCCACCTCGGCCTTGGGTGCAAAGATCGGTTTGACGAAAAAGAACGTCATGACCAGGCCAATGCCGAGGATGCCCAGAAAATTAATCCCCTCGATCAGGAAGCCGACCGGCCCGAATTGTTTTCCAACCAGGGTCGAGAATGTGCGCACCGCGTAAAAAGCCGCGCCATAAAGGAAGAAACCCACCAACGCCGCGTAAACGACCGGCAGCAGCACCATGGCCAGCGAAACCACCACCAGGCTGAAACGGTAGCGGAACGGGATTCGGGGTGGTTCCAGGCCGCACTCCAAGCCTTGCCATGGCGAAGGGTCAGCGCGGGCGGTGGCTGCCTCCGGCGCCAGCAAGGATTCACTCAATTCGCTTTCCATTCAATCGACCTTGCGGGTTGGCCGCCAGCATCGGCTGGAACCGGCCGCATTGGAAGCCAAAACGGTTGATTTGGCCGCCGCCACGCCCCGTGTCCGAGCAGGGAAGAAGCTCTGGACAGGGACTCGCTGTCCCCCTCGAAGCACTGTGCCATTTTGTCACACTTTTCATTCACACGCTTGAATTCCAGGCTGGGATTGGCCCGGATTCCTAAAAAGAGGTTTAATTTGGTTTAATTTACTTTAATTGGCCTTAACTTTTTCTCTTTGGCGGTTTAATTCCCGCCCGGCTGCAGACAGTCCCGGTGTGTCAAAATGTCACACTCCCGACTCTGGATCCATTTGGCCATCGGTTATTAGTCATTGGGCATTCCGGCCCGCTGTGCCGGTCGCCTTCTGTTTCACTTGTCAAAGAGCCAACCCGCCCCCAGTGAAGCCGGGCCAAATTCATCCGCGCCCCGCCTCAATGGCGTGAAACGCTCGTCCCTCAGGATTCCCTCCCATCCGACCGACGTTGCTCAATACTATGCTTTACGCGCCGGAAGTCAAATGAATATTACTGGCAGAAAGCCGCCGGACCGTCTGGAACTTCAAATCTCAAGCCGCCTCGAAAAGGTCGTGCTTCGGCCAGGTCGTGACCTTTCCAACCATTTGCCACATCAATTGGTCCAGATCGCCGCCTATTTCCCCGGGTCCGCGCGTGTTCGCCAGCGCGGCCCAGCAGAATTGGCTGGCTGTGCGCACCATGATCGTGGTCGTTCCCGGCAAACTGCCGTTGTGCCACCAATTGTTGTATTTGTTCACGCACCATCCTTTGGCGTAACCGGCCGATGCAGCCGACGCCGTGGTCATGGCTTCGATCGTGTTCGCCCTCAGAATATCCGGCTTCGTGGGAAACTTGTCCACGCGGACCAGGAACCTTGTCAGGTCGGTCGGCGTCGCCAGCCAGCCGCCATGGGAATCCATTCGCCTGACATTCATGCCATAAGGATCGCCCCCATCCTGGCTGTAATAAACCACCTCCGCGGGAGCGCGCTCGGCCCGGGTATTGCCGCTGATGCACATGCCGGAAATTCCGCACGGCCCCAAGACCTGCTTATGGACGGCCTCCGCGTAGGGCTGCCCGGTCAACTTCTCGATCACCCGGCCCAGAATGCAGAACCCAAAATTCGAATACGCGTAATGTGTTCCCGGCGGGTTTTGCAGGCGCTGGTTGGCGAGCGTCCACGTGATCAGTTGCTTGTGGTCCATGCCCGTGTGGCGGAACATTGGGTCGCTGCCGTCGTTCTGCCAGCCGCCGGCAGTGTGGGTCAATAAATGTTCGACCGTCAGTTCCTCGACATGCTGCTGGTAGGGTGGTTCGCCATAGTCCGTTCCCAGCAGCGCCTTCGGTCCAAAAACCTTGTCCCCCAGGCTCAATTTCCCGTCTTCTACGAGCCGGAAGATCGTCGTCGCCGTAATCGGCTTCGAGACGCTGGCAATGCGAAAAAGATGGGCCGGTGTCACCGACTCATTTTTCTCCTTGTCCGCCAGGCCAAATCCGTGCGCATAAGCCAGCCGTCCTTCCCTGGCAATCGCCACCGACAACCCCGGCACCTGGTGCTTTTGCATGAAGGCGGCGGCGGTCGCCTCCATCGCCTGAAGCTCTCCACGTTTGAAACCTTGTTCGATCTTTTCTCCGTCCGCCACACCCGCGCTCTTGAAGGCCGTCGCCATCACCCCGACCGCTGTCCCGGCCAGCGCCCGCGCGCAAAATGACCGGCGCGTCAATTGAGCTGGCTGAAATTCTTTTGGTTCAGTCATTGCTTGAACGTGGTTGTACGCCGATGCCAAGCTGGAGCGTAACGTCTCAGTAGCGTGCGGCAAGAACCATAGCGCCAACGGCGCGAGTTCATACCAGCCTGGGCCAACGGCCCAGGTATCCGATCCCATACGGCTGGGGGGCTGAAAGCTCGGTCCAGCACGCCACCCGGACGCTCAGGATCTGGGCCGTCGGCCCCTTATGCGCGAACCGTGAGGTGACGCGAGCCTAACCACCTGCGTTTGCCGTATTCCGATCTCACCCTCCCGCCATGGCCCCCACAACCAGAAACGGCTCCGTACCCTTAACCACCGCTTCGGGCAACTTGGTTTCCGGCGGTTCATTGGACATGTCCTCTTCACAGGCGAAGAACCGGATAAACGGCCGGCGTCGCAGCGTCACATGATCGCGAATCGTCCCCCGCAACACGGGATAGCGTGTTTCGAGCGCGTCGAGCACTCCGCGCATCGTTGCCGGACTCCCAACCTCGACCTGCACCTCGCCGTCAACACGCGCCAGCGTTCGCAAGTGAAATGGCAGCACCACTCGTATCATGGCAGCGTCTGGACTTCGACTGACAGCACCGACGGAAGGTCGTGGACAATGGCATCCCAACTGTCACCGCTGTCCGCCGACGCATAAACTTGTCCGCCGGTGGTGCCGAAATAAATGCCGCACGGTTCCAGCGCATCCACCGCCATCGCGTCACGCAGCACATTCACGTAACAATCCTTCTGCGGCAGGCCCTTCGTCAGCGGCTCCCATTCGTTCCCGCCTGTCTTGCTGCGATAAACCCGCAGCTTCCCGTCCGGTGGATAGTGTTCGGAATCGCTCTTGATGGGCACCACATAAACGGTTTCCGGCTCATGAAAATGAACGTCAATCGGAAAGCCGAAGTCGGACGGAAGATTCCCGCTGACCTCCTGCCACGACTCGCCGGCGTTGTCGCTCCGCATCACGTCCCAGTGCTTCTGCATGAACAGCACGCCCGGCCGCGACCGGTGCATGGCGATGCGATGAACGCAGTGCCCGACTTCCGCGTCCGGGTCGGGGAGTGCGTACGGAGATTTCAACCCTTTGTTCGCCGGCCGCCACGTTTGCCCGCCGTCGTCGGTTCGAAACACGCCCGCCGCCGAGATGGCGACGAAGATTCGTTTCTCGTTCTTCGGATCGAGCACAATCGTATGCACGGCCATGCCGCCCGCGCCCGGTTGCCACAGGTTGCCCTTCGCGTTGCGCAAGCCGGGGAGTTCCTGCCAGGTTTTGCCGCCGTTCGTCGTTTTGAAAATCGCCGCGTCCTCCACGCCCGCATAGACTGTGTCCGGATCGGTCAGCGACGGTTCCATGTGCCAAACCCGCTTGAACTCCCACGGGTGTTGCGTGCCATCGTACCATAAGTGCTTGCCGACCTCGCCCTCATAGACAAACTTGTTGCTCTCGCCCCGGGGCATGCCGTCGGGACTTGGCGCCGCCCCGCCTCCGGGCGTGTCCCAGGTCTTACCGCCGTCATCCGAACGCTGCACGATCTGTCCAAACCATCCGCTGGTCTGCGACGCATAAATGCGGTTCGGCTCCGTGGGCGAGCCTTTAAGGTGATAAATCTCCCAGCCTGCGAAATGCGGGCCGCTCACTTCCCATTGCTTGCGCTTGCCATCCGACGTCAGGATAAACGCGCCTTTTTTTGTGCCAACCAGAACTCGTATTTTGCTCATAGTAGGTTCCTAATTTTTTCGTTTCTTTTATTGCGCCATAGTCCAAGTAAATCAACTCCCAAAAGCCCGTTTGTTCTCAATTCCCAAAGGCTGCCTGGCAGGGCGCGTCGCTCCCGCCATGCCGGGACAAGCCCTAAACCCTTTATCATATCCACTGTTTTTCGTTCGTGATTCGATCACAATTCCAAACATACGACGAACGAAGCCGCCCGATCAGGACAACTTTTTTTCGAGATGCCGCTTTAGCAGGCCGGTTCTGGGAAATTTCTTGTTCCCGACGAATTTCCCGATGACGGCCACAGATACGAATCCGCCGAACGTGATGGGGTTTATCGTGTGGAATGGCGCCTCCGCCTTGAGTCTATCTCGGTAGATGGCATGGGTATTGGCGGGTGAGCGAAATCGCGCTACACCAAGGTTCATATGAAAAACAAAACCAACACCAATACCCACTCCACCATTACAACC
>JAJPHR010000018.1 GCA_021325145.1 Verrucomicrobiota bacterium
ACGGCCTTGCCGATGATGGCATCGTCGGTGCGCGCCAATTCTTCTTCGCCGTCGGGTTTGTGAAGTTCACTCATGAAATTCGCTTCATTTGGACACGGACAAAACCCCGGTCGCGCTTTTTAACTCCGGCGCTCCCGCCCGTTGCAGCGGATAAATGACCGTGGCTTGCGCGGCATGGTCGGCGGCCGGATTGGCGCGCCGCGCCGCAGTGATAGCCTGGTCCTGCGCGTTGTAATCGGGCAAATATTTCTCGTGCTCCTTGCGATGCAACGCAGCCTTGGTTTCATCTCCAAGCTGCGAATAGATCAGCGCGAGCGTGTAATGCGCGGTCAGGTTTTCCGAATCCAGGTCCAAAGTCTTTTGAAATGCCTCCGCCGCCAGTCTCAGAAACGCCCGCTGGCCTTCCGGGTTGCCGCGCTCCATTTTCGCGCGTTCATAGTACGCCTGGCCCAGTTCGTTGATGACTTCATAGTCCTTGCTGAAATCAAAACCGCGCTGATCAAGCTCCGGATAACGATCTTCGAGGATGCTCCGAAACTCCGTAATGGCTTTGTCGAGGAACCCGTTTTGTTTGTCCACCAGGCCGCTGAACCAGGCCACCGTCCAGCGCGGCGCGGGCGGGTCGAATTTCGCCGCGCGTTGCAGCGCCGCCACCGTCTCCTCCAACCGGCCCTCCTTGAAATACACGCGTGCGAGATTCACTGGCCCGTCCGCGCGCCCAAGCCGCTCCACCTGCTCGAATGCCTCCGTCGCCTGGATCAATTCTCCCTTCTCGGCCCCGGTGTTGCCTTCAGTAAATAGGCCGATGCCATAATCATTCCAGCGCTGCCACGGCGGAATCTTCGAATCCTCGTTTGTCACCGCCACGTTGACCCCCTCGATCGGGAATGTCAGTTTGTCCGCCGCAATGGTGGTGATGGGCAAATTGTTCGTGACCGTGAAAGGTCCGCCTTTTGTATAATTCGTGCCATAAACGTAGTTCAGGTAAATGGTGTCGAACTTGCGGTATTGCAGCTTGACCTCGACCGTCAGCGGCACGTTCTGGTCTTCGGGCACGGTGAAATCATAATGTACCACCTGTCCCGCGCCCGGCGGAATTTGATGATTGTACAGCGGCGTGAAAATATCCTGCGGATTGCGCCGGTCAATCCGGTTGCCGTCGCGATCCAGCATATACACGTTGATAAAATGCGCCCAGGGATCCACTTCCCGGTGCTCGCCCAATCCGCCGTTGCGTCCAAGGATTTCGTTGCCGCTTCTCACCCGGGCATCCACCCAGGTTTCATTCGAGTCCACCGTTCCCTGGGTAAAAGGATGGCCCACTTTCAATGTCCGTAACACAACTTCGAGCAGATAATGCCCGCCGCGCTTGAGCGCCGGCACCTTTGGCCGCAAGGGCGCCGTCAGCGGAGCGTCAATCGTCCCGCCTTCCTTGATGCCGAGAATGTCCACGCGCAGCGAACCCTTTAGGAATTCCTCCTCCGCACTGAGGGTATTGGTATCGCCGCGAATGGAAGCCATGCCGGTGTTGGCCGCCGGGAACAGGTGATTATGAATGAACCGCCCGGAATGGTTCGTGGAATTGAAAAAGTTCGCGCCAAAATCTTCGGATTGCTTCAGCGGCATGTGGCAAGCCGAACAATTTTGCTTCGCCTGGTCCGGGTAATAAAAACTGCGGGCGCCATGGCCGGAAACGCCGCTCAGCAGATACGTGTCGTAATGATTCTGGCCGCGCAGAAAATCCTTATAATGGTTCAGATCGCCGGGAATGCTCACCTTGTGGCAAGTCGAGCAAAATTCCGCCGTCCGCATGAACGGCTTCAGGAAGGTCTTCTTGTGAAACTCCGGCTTGGCCTTCACCAATTGCTGGTTGAGATATTGCAGAAAAGCATTTGTGCTGTATGCAAACGGATAATGAATCGGCTCATCAATCGTGTAGTCCGCATTGCCCCTGGTGCTGTTGACATGGGTGATGGCGTGACAGGCGGTGCAGGTGATGCCCGCTTGCGAGGTGGGGTGATTTACATCATCGAATTTCGGATCATCGAACGCCCCGCTGAAGAACGGCACCACGTCATGGCACCCGGCGCACCAGCGCGCTGCTTTCACATTGCCGTCCCGCTTCAGCGATACCTGCCGGGTTTCGCGCACGCTGAATAGATAGGGCTTGTTGTTGAACGAGCTGAAATGGTGGGCGCTGTGAAACCAGCCCTGGTAGGCATCCTGATGGCAATTCAGGCAGTAATTGTCCATCATCATTGTGCGCGCCGGAATGAAATTTCCAGAAGCCGTCCGGGCCAGGGAAGGTTGAAAATATTTTGCACCCTCAACCGAACCAGCCTGGTTCTTCCGAGGGTGCGCTGAATGCAGCAACACCATTCCCAGGGTGAGGACGCCGACGACTATCCCCCAGCGCAATCCGGTCCGCCATTTGATGCGCGGGCCAGCCAACCGGTGAAGCAGATAAAGCCAAATGGCCAGTAACGGTGTAATGATATGCGCCCAGTAAGCCATGGAACGCAGGCGTGGATCTTTCAAGCCGAGATTCTTGAACCGAAAAACATCCGCGCGCGTCAGCAACAGCCCGGTAATCAAAACCACAAGGCTCGTCGCAAATAAAAGATACCCGACCATCACCGCCCGCCGGTTGGGGCGGTTGTGGGAATTTATCATGTGAATGATGCCGAAAATCACCACCGGCAGGATGAGCAGCAGCCCCAGCCCAAGGTGTGTGCCAAACATCACCATGTAGAACCAGCTTTGATAAGTCGTGTTCGGGTCGGCCTTCAGCCATTCCAGAAAACTGATCGCGCTCAAATAGACCGAGTTGGCCGCCAGCACTGCCACCAGGCCAAGGATAAACAGCAACAGCACGCGCAGGCGCGGCCCCACCGCGCGCACATATTTTTTGCGCGGCGCGGGAGCAGCTGTTTTGGGCTCGAGGTCAGGCATGGGCAAGGCTTAGAAACTGATTCTCGCCTGGAGATACACGTAATCGGCATCCGTGGAGCCGAAGGCTGAAAGCGATTGCTTGATGTAATCGCCCCTGAAGAAATGGCCATATCCCAGCCCCACGCTGGCATAGCGGGTTACTGCGTAACCCAGTGTGACGTCAGCCTCCATGCCGACAAAGCTGCTGTACGTGGGATTGACGGCATAGCCGTTATGCGCGCCGGGTGTTCCGCCGGTGCGCGGCGCGGTGTTGCCAAGATAAAAGGAATCCGAGGTGCTGGCCAGCCACACGCCCCGGTAGCTTGCCCCCAAGGTCAATTTCGGCAGCGGCTTCATGGCAAAATTGATACGCGCATCCTGAATGTTCTGCCACGAATAAAAGTCCATGATCCCGGAGAATAAATGCGTGCTGGGATAAAGATTGTCGAAGGTCTCATGGCGGTTCGTGTTGCTGCTGCCCGACGCGTAGTTCCATTCCAGACCGAGGCGCGGAGTTCCATAAGCGTTCGCCCAAGTGTAGCCGCCATCCACATGCGCTGCATAAGCGCGATGCGGTTTGCTGGCCAGCTGCACGGCGGTGGGCGCCGTGCCGGCCACACCCGCGAACCGGCCAAACTGATAATCCGCTTCCACCGTGTAGTCCCAATTGCCGAATTGGCTGGGCAGCGATTTGATTCGCGAACCGATCGTATAAACATCCCGTGGCGAGGGCAGCGGAAAAGACAGCGTGCCCGTGGCATAGTTCGGCGAATTTTGCGAGGTGTTGCGCGCCAGAAAATAAAGCTGGCTTTGCTGCCGCGGAATTAACTTGTCGCTGGACCCGTAGATGCCGGAGAACAGGTCGTAATTATTCGAGTAGTTGAAATCGTTATTGCGCGGGACCACCGGGTAGGAGGCAAAGGCGTCCACCCAGCCTGCTTCGGCCTGGTAACGCAGTTTGACGGCGTCGAATGTGCGCCCAATATTGTTCCAATCAACTATCCCGATGAGGCGTTCATCACCATAAGCCATTTCCTGGCGGCCCGCTTTGAGCAGGAGCGGAAACTTTGCGGGATCGCCGAATGAAACGTAACCCTGGCGCAGATTAAACGACTCCTCTTCCATATTGGGAGTGCGCTTGTCGCCGGTCGAAGTGCTGTCCTGGCCTTCCAGCAGAACATGAAACCAGTCGGCATTATAACCCACATGAAGCCGCGTTCGAGTCAGCAGATACGTGTCATTGGCGTCCCCGCCGTTCTTGAGAAAATCGACTTGCGCGCGACCAGGCACGCTCGGAGCCGCGCCGGGCGTGAAGAAATAATCTTTGACTTCCAAACGCGCGCGGAACTGCCCGCCCAAATCCCATGGGCCAAACTCCGGGGATTGCTCGCGCAGCCAGTCGTTCAACAAGCCGGCGCTGGGAGTGGGAGCTGAGGCGGAGGGCTTGCCAGGATTCGTCGCCGTCAGCGGGCTTGAGCCGGATTGAGCCGAAGCGCCCAGCGGAAAAATCAAAACTGCCAGCTTGAGGGTTGAGCGGATGAATGATGGTTTCACGCAAGATGTTGTGGCCATTTTTTGTTGGGTCGATTGCGATAAAAGGCCAGACCCGCCCTGAAACCAACCTGATTGGGGCGAATGGCTGGAATTCAGGGACGAATGCAGAGCGCGCGATGTCCCTGCCTGCTCACTCCAGACCAAGCTGCTGCAATTTGTCACGGTAACGGCGGCTCATCGTCAACGTGGTTCCATCTTGCAAAGTGAGTTCGTAGCCCCCGTAAAATTTCCGGTCCAGTTTCTTGATGCGTGAAATATTAATAATGACCGAGCGGCTGATACGCAGAAACTTCTGTGGCGCCAGCCGGGCTTCGAGCGCGCCCAAGGTTTCGCGGAGCAGATGCGATTTTGTGCCAACGTGCAGCTCGGCGTAATTGTCCGCCGAACCAATCCAGTCAATCTCCTCCAGCTTCACCCACACGGCATGGCCGCCTGATTTTACAGCGATGCGATCATCCAATTTGGGCGGCGATTTCAACTCCGCTATCAATGCTTCCTGCCGTTGGACCAGAGCACCGACATCCCGTTGCTTCACTTGTTGCACGGCGCGTTCCAACGCCTTGCGAAAACGCTCCCGGTCGAAAGGCTTCAACAAATAATCCACCGCATGAACCTCGAACGCTCGCAGCGCGAACTGGTCGAACGCGGTCACGAACACAATTACCGGCGCGTTTTGTGCTCCAATTTCCTGCAGCACGCCGAACCCGTCCAACTCCGGCATCTGCACATCCAGAAACACCAGGTCCGGCGCTTTCTGACGGATTGCCTCGACCGCCGCGCGCCCGTCCGAACATTCGCCCGCCAGTTCGATCTCCGCCTCTTTCTCCAACAATTGCCGCAGACGGTCCCGCGCCAGCGATTCATCATCCACGATCAAAGTTCGGATCTTCATGCCTGCTTGGGCTTGTTTTCATTATCCCGCAGCCGGATGGGAATCGTCAACCGCACCTGCAATCCGCTGCCCGGAGCCGGGCACAACTCGAAACTGTGCGCGTCACCGTAAAGCGTCCGCAAACGCGCCCGCGTATTCGATAAGCCCACACCTTCCGCGCTCGGCTTGCCGGGGGCCAGGCCATCGCCATTATCGGACACCGCCAGCGTCAGGACGCCATCCGCGCGCCGAGCCTTCAGTTCAATGCGCCCGGGCCTCGCGCGCGGCTCGATGCCGTGGCGGATCGCATTTTCAACCAGCGGCTGCAAAATCAAATTCGGCACCAGCACCTCCAGCGTGTCGGGCGCAATCTCCATTTTCACCGACAGCCGGTCTCCAAACCGGATTTGTTCGATCTCCAGAAAGCGCCGGATGAATTCGAGTTCCTCGCGCAACGTAACTTCCTGTGTGTCCGAACCCGCCAGCGCCGCGCGCAACAAATCGCTCAGCCGCGCAATCATCCGGTCGGCGGCGTCCACGTTCTGGTGCATGAGCGCCGAAATCGAGTGCAGGCTGTTGAAAAGGAAATGCGGGTTCAATTGCATCTGCAGCGTCTGGAGTTTCGCCTGCGCCAGGTTTTTTTCCAATTCCGCCGCCCGCCATTCGCGCTCCCGGTATTTTCGGTAATAATCAAAGGCAAAGGTGACGGTAACGATCACCCAATAGACGAGCAGGTTGAAATGCCAGGTCTTCACCAGCAATGGCTGAAAAGCTTCGCCAAAACTGGCCGAACTTTGCCAAATTCCCACCCACGCACGCAAAATCATGTAGGCCAGCGAAAAAGCCATCCCACAAAAAAAATGCGCCGCCAGGGCTCTTGCCCGCGTGCCGGATTCAAATTGAAAACGGCGTGCCACCCAGATTACCGGAATGGATAAAACGGCGAAGACATACCAATCTCCCAAGGCATAGCCAACAGCCTGCCTCCAGGTGACATCCAGCCCGGCCTTCTGGCTGGAAATGTAAAACTGGAAGGCAAATGACAACCCCACGAACGTCCAAAAGGCAAACCCCACCGGCCATTTGATCCATCGCTGTCGAACAAGGGCGTTGATTGTCATGCTGCCGGATGCTTAAGCTGCTGCAAACATCAATAATCAATTCCTGCATGCCAGACAAATTCTTTCCCGCAGCGGATAAAACAAACCGTGGGTTTGTGTTTGGTGGTAGGGACAGCGTGCTGCGGTGTCCCCGCCCGCGTTCCAGCGGGCGGAACGCGCTGGCCGAGACGTGCTGTTCGGATCAATCATTCCGTCGCCTGACGCTGCGCTTGGCGATGGGAACGGCGCAGCGCACCGTCCCTACCGTCCTGAAGGCCGTGCTCCTCTGCGTGGCTTTCGCTTCCATCCTTCGCGCCCAGGACGAAGTTCCTGCCGCAAGATTTACGGACATCACTGCCGAAGCCGGCATTGCCTTTTCTCATGTCAACGGCGCTTATGGTGACAAACTGCTCCCGGAAACCATGGGAGGAGGCGTCGCATTTCTCGACTACGACGACGACGGTCACCAGGATTTGCTCTTCATCAATTCAACCTATTGGCCCGGTCATGTTCCCGAAGGCAAAGCTCTCCCCACCATGGCTCTGTATCACAATGATGGCCATGGACATTTCGCCGAGGTCACCAAAGGGTCGGGCCTGGACGTCAGTTTCTACGGAATGGGCGTCGCGGTTGGCGATTACGATAACGACGGATTACCCGATGTATTCATCACCGCAATCGGCGGCAATCACCTGTTCCACAACGAAGGCCACGGAAAGTTCCGCGAAGTGACGACTGAAGCCGGTGTCGGCGGTTCCACCAACGGCTGGAGCACCGGTGCCGCATTCATTGACTATGACAATGACGGCAAACTTGACCTATTTGTTTGCAATTATGTCCAATGGTCCCCGGAAATTGACCGCGACAAAAGTTATCAACTGCCCAAAATCGGTCGCGCCTACGGCCCGCCCCGCAACTTCAACGGCACCTTTCCCAGTCTTTTTCACAACGACGGCCACGGCCAATTCACCGATGCCTCCGCGCGGGCCGGCCTGCAAATTAAAGACCCCGCCACCGGCTTGCCCATGGCCAAGTCCCTCGCCGTCGCACCGGTGGACGTGGATAATGACGGTTGGATCGACCTCGTGGTTGCCAACGACACCGTGCCGAATTTTCTTTTCCACAACGAGCACAACGGCCGGTTCAAGGAAATTGGCGCCCAATCCGGCGTTGCTTATGACGCCTACGGCTTGATTCGCGGCGCGATGGGCATTGACTCCGCGCGCTTTCGCAATGACGACACCCTCGGCATCGCCATTGGCAACTACGCCAACGAGATGAACGCTCTTTACGTGGCCCAACGCGATTCACTCCTGTTCGCCGATGAAGCGACCAAGGTGGGTGTCGGCCCCGCCAGCCAAAAGCTTTTGAAGTTCGGCCTCTTCTTCTTTGACTACGATCTGGATGGCCGCCTCGACGTGCTCACCGCCAACGGCCACCTCGAGCCGGAAATCAACCGCGTCCAATCCGACCAGCAATACCGCCAGCCTGCGCAACTGTTCTGGAACCGTGGCGAAGGCAAGAACAAGGGCTTCGTCGCCGTCTCCGCCGACAAAGCCGGCCCCGACCTCTTCAAACCCATCGTCGGACGCGGCTCGGCTTTTGCGGATATTGATGGTGACGGCGACCTGGATGTTGTGCTGACACAAGTCGGCGGTCCGCCGCTGCTCCTGCGCAACGAACAGCATCTGGGCCACCATTGGATTCGCCTGAAACTGGTCGGCAGCAAAAGCAATCGTGATGCCATTGGCGCCTGGATCAAGGTTCGCGTCGGCGGTCATACGCTCTCGCGACAGGTGATGCCCACGCGCAGTTATCTTTCCCAATCCGAACTGCCAGTCACTATCGGTCTGAGCGATACCGACCGGGTGGACACCGTCGAAATTGACTGGCCGAGCGGCTCAAAACAGAAACTCCAATTACTGCCCATCGACCACCTCAGCACAATCACCGAACCACCCTGACCACGTCTCCTAGGTACGCGGGCCAAACCTGACAACCGACGCTGTGCTTTGGCACGTTCTAACCCTTCGGCAATCACCGACTGAAGCCGCCTGACGGAGAGTCATGTTCCTGCAGGTGTTGCGTCGCCAACTCGAACAGCGGCTCCAAGTTACCGCGGGCGGAGGCCACCACCAGATCCCGCTCATGGAGGACAACGACGCAGCAGCCCATGCGTTTAAGCGTGTGCAGGTCCCGGGGCATATACGCGGCTACGAACTGCCTGCCTTGGACCACCCCTACGATTCGCTCCCAGCCGCGCTTTCTCATGGATTTATCAGCGGCCGTGAACATGGCCGAATAATCCAGAGCCACCGGCGATTCCTGCAGCTTGTAAACACCCACCTCCGCCCCGTGCAATGCCTCCAGTGCGGCTTTGGGCTCGGGCGGCAGGTTGAAGAAGTGCGAACCAAACCGCACCAACCCGAGCGTGAGACCACCCGCGTGAACGGCAATCCGCTTGTCCCATTGTCCGGGCACGGCCTCCATCACGCTGCTCCCCAAGGCTTTCGTCGCCGAGCTCAAGCGGAAGCAGCCGGCGATACCGATGGCGCAGAGCAAAGGCAGCCCAAGCATCAAGGTCAAAACCACGTAACCCGCACGAACTCGAAACCTCCGCCGGGGGTACGCGACTGAGCGGATTATGGGCGGCACCTGGCCCGGTGCGGCTGCGCTGCCATGGCTGGCTGACTGCAGTGGGAGCGGAGGCGCTCCCGTTTGACTTATTGGCAGGGCGTATTCCATAAGCTTCTACGAACGTGGTTCGATTGATCTTTGACCGGTTTTGTCCAAACGGCGGCCTGAAATCTATTCCTCCGCTTTTTCCTTTTCCTTCGATTTGTTTTCCGGTTTCTGCGCGCTGGCGCCAATCTCCTTGAGCGGGTCGATGTGGAGTTTCTCGCCGAGCATGGCCAATTGCTCCGGCTTGATCTCGCCGACTACGTTGGCGAACACCGCGTGTTCCTTGCCATCCAGCACCACTGCGGCCAGGCCTTGAACCGTCCCTTTGTTATCCATCTTGAGATAAACACTCACATCCTGCCCTTTTTGCTGCGCGCTCACGATTCGTTCCCAGCCTTTGGCGGCCAGGTCTTTGCGAACCTTCTGAGCGCGCTTCTGCAACTCCGCGCGATTCTCCTCATCCAGGCCGATCACATTCACTCTCACCAATTTCAAGCCGCCAAGAAGCTTCGCCGCCTCGGGCTCGTCCTTCTCCACCAATCGGGTCGCCAGCGTGATGAGGCCGGTCGGCACATTGACCTCCACAAATTCACCCTCTCCCTTCGGCGGTGAAAAATCGCCAAAATCGACCTGGCCGGGCAGCATCTGCTCGGCCCCAAGAGCGAGGGTTGCGGCGGCGCAGAACGTTGCAGTTCCAATGATCCAAGGCTTTAAACGGTTCTTCATAGTTCCTTTTATGTTAAGGTTTTTGCTCGTACTCGTGGGGCAATTCGCCCCGTCAGGATCAATACCCGGAAGGTCGAAAGAAAGTTTCAAAAAAGAGGTAAATGGGATTCCTCGGGCCTTTGTCTTTGGGAATTTCCACGTCCGATGGTTGAATCCTCCATTTAACTTTGGCACAATCGCATTATGAATCAATACCTCGAACGCGTGGTTGATCTGTTGGATCCTTCCCTCAATCACATCCACAACATGGGAGTGGAGGAAGCGCGGCGACGCGTGCTTTCCGGCCAGGCAGAGGCGGTGCGCGAGATTGACGGTTCGTTCGCGCTGCTCGCGCGCGAGGGCAAGATTGTTCGCCTGGCGCGTTCGCTGGACCGCCCCATGCGCTATTTCCTGGCCAAGCGCGCCGAAGGTCCGGCCCTGATCGTGGCAGACCGGATCGACACTCTCTTTCAGCAACTCAAAACGGAGGGGCTTCACGGACAATTTCATCCCAGCTACACGCGCATGGTCCCGGCGCATTATATCGTGGAGTTGCAACTCATCGGCTGTCCCGATCCTGATCCGGCTTACACGCGCTATTTCACGCCTCGCCGCGACTCGCTGCCGACGGATGTTGGCGAACTGGGCCGCCGGTACATCGGGGCGTTGGCGGATGAAATCGCCAAATGGCTGAAACGAATTCCCGCCAACGAACCCATCGGCGTGGCCTTCTCCGGCGGCATCGACAGTGGTTCGGTGTTTCTCGTGACGTACCATGTGATGCGTCAACTGGGCATGAGTCCAAGCCGCCTCAAGGCTTTCACGCTCGATCTCGGCGACGGCCCGGATTTCCGACAGGCGCGCGAATTCCTGGAGCGTCTTGGCCTGGGATTTTTCCTCGAACCGATCGAGTCGTCACTTGACTCGGTGGACATTGCCGAAACGTTGCGCGTCCTCGAGGATTACAAGCCGCTGGATGTCGAGTGTGCTTCGATGGGACTGGCCCTCTGCCGCGGCATTCGCGCGCGGTATCCGCAATGGAAATTCCTGGTGGACGGCGACGGCGGGGACGAGAATTTGAAGGATTATCCCATCGAGGAAAACCCGGAACTGACCATCCGCAGCGTGGTGAGTAATCTGATGCTCTACCAGGAAGGCTGGGGCGTGGGCCGCATCAAACATTCGCTCACCTACAGCGGCGGATTGAGCCGCGGCTATCTCCGCACTTATGCGCCCGCGCGGCATTGTGCTTTCGACGGCTTCAGCCCGTTCACGCGGCCGAATGTCATCGAAGTCGCCGAAGGGATTCCATTTACCGCGCTGACCGGCATGTCCGTGGAAAAGCTCTACGCGCTCAAAGGTGAAGTGGTTGCGCGCGGCGTCAAAGCCATTACCGGCTTCGACCTGCCGGTTTTCCCCAAGCGCCGTTTTCAACACGGCGCGGTTTCAGTGGATCGGCTCCGCCAGAAATGGTTGGGACAGGAATCCGAATATCGAAAGCGGTTTCTTGAGTTATACAATTAAATGCCGGGATTCGGTCGGCGAGGTGGAGATGGCGCGCTGCGCCGCGCCCTTCGCCGAGCGGCGACGGAGCGAACTACCCGGACCGCGCGCGTTGGCGGGCGCGTTCCGCCCGCTGGAACGCAGGCGGCGACATCGCAGCGCGATGCCCCTACCGCTTATTTTTGCGCCGGTTGTATTTCTGCTCCTCGCAGCCATCCAACCCGCCGCAATCACGGCCCAGTCCGTGCCCGCCATCTGTGTTGGAGACGACGCCTGCATTGCCTGCCACCAGGACAAGGTAAACTCCTATCGCCGCACCGCTCACTCGCTCACCTCGCGGCCGGCGGACAGGGATTCCGTCCACGGCGGCTTCGGTCCCGGATCAAACATTCTGAGGACCGTGAATACGAACCTCTATTTCGAAATGACGACCAACGAAGCCGGGTTGTTTCAGACCGCCTGGCTGCGACGCCCGCCAAATGAAATCGGCCATCACACCGAGCGTTTTGGCGTCGTCGTCGGCTCGGGCCGCAAAGGCCAAACCTATTTGTTTTGGAAGGACGATGAGCTGTTTCAGTTGCCGATATCTTATTGGACCGAAGTAGGCGGATGGGTGAACAGCCCCGGCTACCCGGATGGCATCGCGGTCTTCAACCGGCCGGTCACACCTCGATGCCTCGAGTGCCACGCCACCGCCTTTAAATCGCTCGCCCCGCCCATCAACCACTTCGACAAAACGACCCTGGTGCTGGGCATCACTTGCGAGAAATGCCACGGTCCGGGCAGCGAGCATGTGGCCCTTTATCGTTCCAAGGCGCCGCCGCAGTCGCCCACCAATGGCGCCATTCTCAACCCGGCGCGGTTTGCGCGGGACCGGCAAGTTGATGTTTGCGCCCTGTGTCACGCCGCTGGAAGTCCACGTCCATCTGTTCCCTCCTTGTCCTTTGTCCCGGGCGATGTGCTGGATCAATTTATCGATGTGCCCAAACCGGCTCCGAATGCCCACGTGGATGTTCACGGCGGCCATACGCAACTACTGCAACGAAGCCGTTGTTTCCGGTCGAGCGCAACGATGACGTGCAGCACCTGCCACGACGTGCATGCGCCGCAACGCGATCTGGCGTCATTTGCTCCCAAATGCCTGGCCTGCCACAAGATCGAGAGTTGCGGCAAGTTTGCCACCTTGGGCCGCAAGATCAGTGATCAATGCGTGGTTTGCCATATGCCACTTCAATCAACGGACTTGATCATCTCCAGCGCCAATGGAACAAAATTGCAGCCCAAAGTGCGCAACCACCAGATTGCGATTTATCCGGAGGTGCAGCTTCAGTGACCTCGCCCGCCAACGTGCCTTCAACGTTGCCACGCAACCATCCGAGCGCCTGGATTACAGCGTTGCGGCCACCGCGCGCCAGTGTGGATCTTTTCAAACCGCATGGCTTTTTTCTCGAACAGGAGCGCAACCACGCCGGACGCATCGTCAGTTCCGGCGTCATGCTGCTGACAAACAAGGAGTGCCCCTGGCGCTGCCTGATGTGCGATTTGTGGAAACATACGACGACACAATCCGTGCCCTCCGGCGCCATCGCGCGGCAGATCGAATTTGCGCTGGAGCAATTCGGCTCCCGCCCGGAGCAATTGAAACTTTACAACAGCGGCAGTTTTTTTGATCCGGCGGCAATTCCAGTTTCAGACTACGCGCAAATCGCGCGGACGATTTCGTTTGCGGAACACATCATTGTTGAATCACACCCACGCCTCGTGGAGGAAAAGGCCGTGCGTTTTCGGAACCTGCTCTCCGGTTCGCTGGAAGTGGCGATGGGGCTCGAAACCATTCACCCGCGGGTATTGCCGCGCTTGAACAAAAAATTCGATTTGGGGCATTTCGCCCGGGCCGCGGAATTCCTGCGAACCCGTCAGATCTCCGTCCGCGCTTTTGTGCTCGTGAAGCCGCCGTTCATGGACGAGGCGGAGGGATTGGAATGGGCGGTGAAATCAGCGGCCTTCGCCTTCTCCTGCGGCGCGACCGTGGTTTCGCTCATTCCGACCCGCGTGGGCAACGGCGCAATGGAACGGCTGGTCGAGACCGGCGAGTTTGCGCCGCCACGACTCGCGACCTTGGAAGAGGCCCTCGAACAAGCCTTGAACCTGCGGGCGGGCAGAGTGTTCGCCGATCTTTGGAACTTGGAGCAATTCTCCCGTTGTGCCGTGTGCCTGCCGGCGCGGGAACAACGATTGCGCGCCATCAACCTGTCGCAAAAATCGTTGCCGGCAATTGAGTGTCCAGCCTGCGGCGCGCCATGAGCAAGGCGCATTTTCAAATCGCGGTGATTGGGTCCGGTTTCGCCGGCTCACTCACGGCCATGATGGCTCATCGGCTCGGCTTTTCGACCGCCCTGATTGAGCGTGGCCGGCACCCTCGTTTTGCCATTGGCGAATCCTCAACCCCCCTGGCAAATCTTCTCCTCGAAGAAATCGCGCTCGAATATGACCTCCCCTTCGTGCGCCCGCTGTGCAAATGGGGAACGTGGCAAAAAAAACTTCCACAACTCGCCTGTGGTCTTAAACGCGGTTTTACGTTTTATCATCACGAGTGGGGCCGGCCTTTTGCGCCTGACCCGGAGCGTCGGCGGCAGTTGCTCGTCGGCGCCAGCCCGAACGGGGAAATCGCCGATACCCATTGGTACCGTCCGGACTTCGATCATTACCTGGTCGAAAGCGCGCAGAAACTTGGTGTCACCTATTTGGATGAAACGGAGCTGAGCAGCATCAGCGATGAGCCCGGGGGAATGCGCCTGGCGGGTAAACGGCACGGCCAATCCGTCAAAATCACGGCTGAGTTTGTCATCGACGCGACCGGCCCGCGCGGTTGTCTCTTTTCGGCGCTCGGGCTGCCGGAAAAGAGGTTTGCTGCGTTCCCGCGCACGCAAGGATTGTTCTCCCATTTTCGGAACGTTCGTCCACTGCCGGAAGACTTCACGGCTGGCCAAACTCCCCCGTATCCGCCGGAACAAGCCGCCGTGCATCACGTTTTCCCCGGCGGTTGGATTTGGGTGCTCAAGTTTAACAATGGAATTACCAGCGCCGGAGTTGCCGCCAGTGAACGGATCGCGCGCGGGTTGGATTTCAAGTCGGGAGAAGCGGCGTGGGAACGACTGTTAGAGCAACTGCCTTCGCTCGCGGAAATTTTTGATGAGTCGGAAGCTGTGGCTCCGTTTGTTTCCACACCGATGCTTGCCTTCCGCAGCCGGGTTGTCTCCGGCTCGCGTTGGACATTGCTGCCCTCCGCCGCAGGGTTTGTTGACCCGCTGTTGTCCACCGGGTTTCCTTTGACGCTGCTGGGAATCGCACGACTCGGTCGATTGCTAAGGCAGCACTGGCAACGCCCCTCGTTTCATTCTCAATTGGAAGCCTGCTCACGATTGACCCTGCTCGAACTGGACGCCGCCGCGCGGCTCGTCGGCGCACTTTACGCGACCATGGACCGGTTCGATTTGTTCAAGCAGTTGAGCCTGCTTTATTTTGCCGCCGCCAGTTTCTCTGAAACCGCCCGTCGGCTGCGAAAGCCCCAGCTCGCCGATTCATTTCTACTTTGCCGTCATCCGGTATTCGGCCGGCAACTTCGAAATTTTTGCGCTGCCGCCAGGCGGCCGCTTTCAAGCCGCGAAGCCGCGCAACTAAACCAGGACATTCGCCAGGCGATTGAACCTTACGATGTCGCCGGGTTGACGGACAATAACCGACATCCGTGGTATCCAGCGTTGAGTGCGGATTTGTCCCGTAACGCTCCGAAGTTGGGGGCCAGCGAACCGGAAATCGCCGCCCTCTTGCGGCGCTGCGGATTCAGGAACATGTAGCAGCCGGCGTGAGGAGCCCTAACTTTTTCTTCGGAATAGGTCAGAGCCTCCTCATGTCGACTGCCACAAGATCGTTTTAAATTCATGGGCTTTTGAGGCATCGCACGCTCGATACCTTAATGATTCACCACGACTTTTCCGTTCGCGTCCACCGTGATTTCCCTCGCACCCTGCGGGATGGCGCCGGTGGTGGTTTTGCCGCCGGGCCAGCGGATCCAGACTTGAGTTGGCGCTTCCGGCCCGCATAAAATTTGGACCGTACTGTCCTGCGACCAATAGCCGGAACCGCCGTGAATTTCACGGGCTGGTCCCACTCTCTCCCCAAAAACCAACCGCATCGTCGCGCCCACACCATCAGGATTGCCGCTTGGGCCGCTCAACCGGACACGCAAGCCCGGCTTGGCGTTGATGTTTTGAAACAGCCTGGTTGCCGCGCCGTTCTGGGCGACCGCCAGGTCCACGCGTCCGTCTTCGTCAAAGTCACCCAGCGCCGCGCCCCGTTGGTCTCCATAAATCTCGATGCCGGACGTTTTGGCTGGAACAGCTTCCAACCTGCCGCCGCCGGTTCCGCGCAACCAGAGACCGCGCCCCGCATCAAGCTGGCGTCCCGCCTCATCCGGCTGCCGGGCTCCCGCTCCGACTGGATAAAAATTCTGGCTCAGAAAAATGTCCTCCTTCCCATCACCATCAAAATCCCCGACGTTCACGGCGAATGCCGGGGCGATTTGCGCGGCATACGGCAATTCCACGCCTTCAAAATGGTTGGTGCAATTGAAAAAAACCATGGACGCCAGGGTGCTCGCCTGGACCTGCTCGGCGGGTTTCGGTAAAATGGCGAGCACCTGTTCCAATGTCGCTTCGGAGTACGCCTTTCGCGTGGCAAACTGGCCCAGCAACGGCGGGAATGCAACGGCCAGTGAGTCGCGCATCCGCCGCGGAACCACCACTTTGCGCATGGGATCGTAAGCGGTCTCAATCAGGTCGAGTGCGCCGCGTTCGGTAAAGTCACCGTAATACAACCGCGCCGGCTGATTGACGCTGGCGCGGTAATCGCTGTTGAGCCCCCAATTGCTGGCGATAATATCCAAACGGCCATCGCCATCGATGTCGCCGGTGGTTACGCCGCGCCACCAGCCGGTGTATTGGTCCAGGCCCAGTTCTTTCGTGATTTCGCGCAGGTGGCCGGCTTCATTTTTGAAGACACGAATCGGCCCCCATTCGCAAGCGAGAATCAATTCAGGAAAACCATCCCCATCCAGATCGCTCCAGACCGCGCCGCTGACCAGGCCAACCTTTTCCAAAGTGCGCGTGTTCTCCACATCCAGTTGCAGTTGCCCGCCCGCATTGCGATAAATGCGCGAATCAGCCGCTTCCGGATAACGCCCCGGAATCACACGTCCGCCGACAAACAAGTCCAGGTTGCCATCGCCATAAATGTCTGCCGCCGCCAGCGGACCCGTGCTCGCCTTGGACGCGGGCAGGTCGGTTTTCGAAAGTTTGGGAATAAATCCGAAGACCGACACACAAGGCAGCTCGCCATTGTACTCGTAATTGGCCCGGCCAACCGCCATCGCGCGCTCACCGTTGCCATGCACCCATCCCACGATGCCCGCCAGGTCTTCCTGCAACGGTTGCGGAGAGCGCGTCGGCAATTGCGCCATGCCGCCCCGGCCATCGGGAAGATAGACCGCTATATCACCGCCTCGCCCGCTGCCAATGACCAGTTCCTCGTGATCGTGGCCCAGCAAATTTATCCAGGCAATGCCCGGGCCGTCCTGGCTCAGTTGGTACGGCAGCAGCGGCTGACGTGCGTAGTCGTTGAAATATTCGTCATGGTGCCGGTGGGCAATCAACTGGCTGACATCCTTGAAAAATGGTTTCGCCTCGCCGATGGGACGTTCTGTTTCCGTTGCCACGGCGGACGCTTCGTCGATCTCATAGACGCGGTTGGGCTTTGCGTCACGAACCACGCTCCGCTTCCCGCTGCGCCAGGTTACTTCAATGGTCATGTTCTCGCTTTTGCCCGCGGCGAACACCCGCATCGGATCCGAACCGGAAAGATATTGTCCGCCACAGGCGACTTCCTGGCTTTGCATCGGCACCGCGCCGCCCAGCAACTTGATCTTGCCGCCGATTCCCTGGGTGTTGGGCGGAAGCCCTTTTAGACGCACCGCCACGCGCGGCGCCGCGTTGTTATTGTGATACACAGCGGCAGCGCTTCCCAAATTGTTCACCACCAAATCCAGGCCGCCGCTGTTGTCCAGGTCGGCAACGGCGATTCCGTTGTGAAACGCAGGCTGTTCCAATCCCCAGGCCGCGCCGACATCCTCAAATTTCAAATTCCCTTGATTGTGGAATCCGACGATTGACGTCTTCAACGGCTCCGCCAGCAAATTCCATTGATACAGTTCCTCAGATTTTTGTTCTTGGGGCGAGCGCGGCACGGGCTTGCCATCGGGGCCGAGCGGGGGCGGAGCCAGTTGACCCGCGCGCTTGAGCTTGCCCGCTTTTTCATTCAGATCCAGATCGTTCGCGTCAAACGCAAAACCAGTTGGAATGATGATGTCTTCGTAGCCGTCCAGATCCACATCCAGGAACACCGGCTGCCAGGACCAATCCGAAGCGCTCACTCCGGCAAAAGCGGCAATCTCTTCGAACGTGCCGTCCCCGCGGTTATGGAAAAGCATGTTACGCGGAATCTGGGGGCGGTCATCAATCGTCCCAATCGGCGGACGCGGATATCCGGGAAGCAAGTACTCGCGTTTGCGCCGCGGCCAGTCCCTCGACAACATGTCCACCGTGAAAAAATCCACCTGGCCGTCGCGGTCGATGTCGGCGAAGTCAACGCCCATGGAATATTTGCTCGTATGCCGCAAGGCCAGCGTCGGACAGGCCCGAAAATGCCCTTTGCCGTCGTTGAGCCAGAAGCGTTCGGGGGTCCAATAATCGTTGCAAACGTAAAGGTCTGGCGCGCCGTCGCCGTTCACGTCCCGGAAGGCCGCCGTCAGGCTCCAATCTCGCGGCGGGTCCGTTAGCGGTTTGCCGCTCTCGTCCAAAAATGTGCCGTTGGTCCAGGAAATCGGCGTGAACCGACCTTGGCCATCATTCAAATAAAGCAGGCTCGGTTCACCATACTCCTCGATGGCGCGATTGGTTATAACAAAGCGGTCCCGCAACGCCGGGGGAATGGCGAGATGGCCATCCTCCTTGAACACGTCAATCTTGCCGAATTCAGCGAGGTCATGACTGTCGGTGGCGCGGTTGTTGGCCACAAACAAATCCAGCGTTCCGTTGCCATCGATATCGGCCAGCGTCATTGTGAGCGCGGCGTGCTCGTTGCGCGTGCCGGCATACGCGCTGCACTCGGCGAAGGTCCCGTCACCGCGATTGGTAAAACAGAGCACCCCGGCTCCCGTGGTGCTGATCAGCAAATCCAGCCACCCGTCGCCATTGATATCCGCAAAAACCGCGCCCCGGCAAATCTGATTGGTGCAGACGAGCCCGGGAGATCCGGCGGTGACCTCCTTGAACTTCATTCCGCCGAGATTCTTGTAAAGCACGTTGTGCCCGTCGAGACTGCAAAAGAAAATATCCGGCAACCCGTCGTGGTCGATGTCTCCGATGGCAACGCCCGAACCGTTGGCGAGGACGCGGTTGGCGGCGATGGCCCGCTCGTCCATCGGGTTGGTGAATTGAATGCCGGTTTGCTCCGGCGTCATCAGCGTGAACCCCGGCTTGCCCGAGGTCGGCACTTTGAGTTCCGCCCACCTGAAACCATTTTCCTGGTGCCACTGAATTTGCGCGCCGCACGGGAACATCCCGCTCGCTCCCGTCAGGATGATGACAGCGAGAAAAGAAAGAACTCTCATTTCATCCGGCCGGTTTGGCGCTCGATTGGTTTGTTTTGTTTCTGCATTGGTTCAAGGTTCAGCTTGCATTGTGTCTTATGGCACGGCTTTTCTACCATTACTTTCGGAGCGTTCCACCGAAAACGGTGAAGAGCCTGTCGACTGCTCGCAAGCCGTTGTCACCAAACTACTTGCAAACAAATTATGTCAGTCGCAGTCGGTTTTGGTTTGTTTCACCTTGTTCTACCGCGTTCCACCTTGTCCAGGGCCCGCTCATCCTCCGCCTAACTTTCGCCCCATTAGGCACTTGCGCCGATTCTCAGTGCCGGATCTTCGGCGGGCGGTCTTCCGCGCGGGAAAAAAAGAGGTTTAATTTGGTTTAATTTACTTTAATTCGCCTTAATCTCGCGCTTGGGCGGTTTCATTCACCCGTCTTCGGCAGAAGCGGCGCCCGCCACTTCCTAGCCCCCGAACTTGGAGCTTGGTTTTTGGCGTTTCTGGCGCTGTGCGCCGATGGACTTATTTTGATGTCAAAGAACCAACCCGACTCCCACCGGAGCCGTACAAAATCGCCGCCACGCCCAAATCTGCCCCTTGGACGTTGATCATTGGACATTCCGGCGCTCCGCGCCGACCCCTCCCATCCTGACACCGGCAATAAAAGCATACGATTTCCCTGAACGCAACTAAGTATTTCTTTTCCGGTGGCGATCCCGGGGAATCGACCGAATCCTGACCGGACAGAATCCCAAGCTTCACCCAGGCAGATCCCTTTCCCATGACTCTGTCCCGCCATGATTCGGTCTCGCGCCGTAAAGTCCGTTTCCTTTGCAAACGGCCTTCTCGCGTGATATTTTACTGCGCATGCGGAATCCGGGGGCATTTCCCCAACTCCCGGTGGAATCGTGGGCGACACAAAAGAAACCTCTATGCCAATCGAACTGAAAGTCCCGGCTGTCGGCGAATCAATTACCGAAGTGGAAATTGGCGATTGGCTCAAGCACGAAGGCGATGCCGTCGGCAAGGATGAAACTCTGGTAACGCTGGAGTCGGAGAAAGCGACCGTGGAACTGCCTTCGCCCGCGGCTGGCAAACTCACCCGAATCCTCAAGCAGAAAGGCCAGACGGCCGCGATCGGCGAAGTCATTGCCCATTTGGAGGGCGTCGAGACGCCGTCCCCTGCCGAACCAAAATCCCAGCCATCCGCGCCGACACAACCGCTGGGCAACGGTCCCGCTGCAATCACTCCCGGAAAGGAAGCCAAGCCGTTTGTGATGCCCGCAGCCGAGCGGGAGTTGGCCTCCCGGGAGCTGCGTCCGGAACAGGTTCAAGCCACCGGTCCAGGCGGGCGTTTGTTGAAGGAAGACGTGCTGCGACCAACCAAGCCGGCGCCCTCCGAAGCAACCGAGGCCCCGCGCCCGGCTGCAATTGCCGTCCCATCAAGTGGACGCCAGGAAGAAGTGGTTCCGATGACTCCACTGCGGCGCGCCGTGGCGAAACATCTTGTCGAAGCCCAGCAGAACGCCGCCCTGCTCACGACCTTCAATGAGATCGACATGTCTGCGGTCATGGCGCTGCGCAAGGAATTTCAACCGGCGTTTCAGGAGAAATACGGCATCAAACTGGGAATGATGTCGTTCTTCGTCAAGGCCTGTGTTGATGCGCTCCGGCTCGTTCCGCAAGTGAATGCCGAAGTGCGCGAAACGAATATCGTGTATCGAAATTATTACGATATCGGCGTTGCCGTGGGCGGCGGAAAAGGGCTGGTCGTTCCCGTGCTGCGCGGCGCGGAGCGCCTGAGCTTCGCGGAGATCGAGATCGCGATCAGCAACTTCGCGCAACGCGCCCGGGACAACAAACTGAAACCCGAGGAATTGCAGGGCGGCACCTTCACGATCAGCAACGGGGGCATTTACGGCTCGCTCCTTTCGACTCCGATCGTAAATCCACCGCAAAGTGGCATCCTCGGCCTGCATGCCATCCAGGACCGGCCGGTCGCCCGCGACGGCAATGTGGTGATC
Organism: Verrucomicrobiota bacterium; assembly: GCA_021325145.1. Classification (GTDB taxonomy): domain Bacteria; phylum Verrucomicrobiota; class Verrucomicrobiia; order Limisphaerales; family Pedosphaeraceae; genus JAJPHR01. Next base: position 21,073 of record JAJPHR010000018.1, read on the forward strand.
CGCCCGATGATGTATGTGGCGCTGACCTACGACCATCGCGTCGTGGATGGACGCGAAGCCGTAACCTTTTTGAAGCGCATCAAGGACGCGGTCGAAACACCAGCGAGAATGTTGTTGGAAGTGTGAGCCGTTCCCAATCGTGCTCGTCCTCGTCGTCGTCCTCGGTCCCCTCCTCCGAAAACAAAGAACGAGGACGAGGACGAGCACGATAAAGACCAGGTAATTATGTTCAAATACGATCTAATCATCATCGGCGCGGGACCGGGCGGGTACACCGCCGCGATCCGCGCCGCCCAACTCGGCTTGAATGTCGCCTGCCTTGAGCAGGAGCCAGCCTTGGGCGGCACCTGCCTGCGCATCGGCTGCATTCCGAGCAAAGCGATGCTGGAATCAAGCGAACTTTTTCGCGAGGCAAATGAAAAGTTTTCCCAGCACGGCATCGTCCTGCCGGAAGTCAAGCTGAACCTCGCCACGATGTTGCGGCGCAAGGAACAGGTGGTTGGAATTTTAACCAGGGGCGTCGATTCACTCTTCAAAAAGAACAAGATCACCCGCTATCTCGGACACGGAAGGATCACCGGCGTTGGGAAAGTGTTGGTCGAAGGCCAAAACGGAAACACCGGGTTGGAAGCCACGAACATTCTTATCGCCACAGGCAGCAAGTCCGCTCCGCTGCCGGGCGTGGAAACGGATGGCGATCGTATCGGCACGAGCACGGAAGCGCTTTCGTACCCCGAGGTTCCCGGGCATTTGGTCGTGATTGGCGCGGGTTACATCGGGCTTGAGCTCGGTTCGGTTTGGCGTCGCCTGGGCGCGAAAGTCACGGTGCTGGAATTCTTGAATCGCATCCTCCCCGGCATGGACGACGAGATCGCGGCTGAAGCCAAAAAGATTTTCGAACGTCAAGGCATGGAGTTTCGCCTGGGCGCCCGAGTCACGGCGGCAAAAGCCAAAGCCGCCCAGTGTGTCGTTGAAGCGGAAGGTTCCACGCCGTTGACATGCGACCGTGTCCTGCTCGCCGTTGGCCGTGTGCCGAACACCGACGGGCTGGGCCTCGAATCTGTGGGCATCAAATTGGATGAGAAAGGGCGCATTCCCGTCGGTGACAATTTTGCCACTACGGCGGCGGGCCTTTATGCCATTGGCGACGTCATCCGCGGTCCCATGCTGGCGCACAAAGCGGAGGAGGAAGGCATTGCCTGTGTCGAAAAACTCGTGACCGGCTTCGGCCATGTCAATTACAACGCGATTCCCGGCGTGGTTTATACGCAGCCGGAAATTGGTTCGGTTGGCCAAACCGAGGAGCAACTCAAGACCGCGAAGACCGAGTACCGCAAGGGAGTTTTCCCCATGCTTGCCAACAGCCGCGCGCGCACTCTGGCGCAAACCGAAGGGAAAATCAAAATCCTTGCCGACGCGAAAACCGACCGCATCCTGGGCGTCCACCTCATCGCGGCCCATGCGGGCGACCTCATCAACGAGGCTGCGGTCGCCATCAACTTCGGCGCCAGCAGCGAGGACCTGGCCCGTTCCTGCCACGCGCATCCAACGCTCGGTGAGGCTCTGCGCGAAGCAGCACTGGCAGTGGACAACCGAACCATCAATCTCTGACCTCGTGCTCGTCCTCGTCGTCGTCCTCGGTCCCCTCCCCGGGATGAATCGAGGACGAGGACGAGCACGAGCACGATTGAGGGACCTAATGACTCCCACACCCCGGTTTAAGCTGCTTGAAGAAATCATTCCCTTTGTCATCCACCAGGATAAACGCCGGGAAATCCATTACCTGAATTTTCCAAACAGCTTCCATGCCCAATTCGGGATACTCCAAAAGCTCGACGTGCTTGATATTGTTCTGCGCCAGGATGGCGGCGGGTCCGCCGATGCTGCCGAGATAGAAGCCGCCGTGTTTTTTGCAGGCGTCCGTAACCACCTGGCTGCGGTTTCCCTTCGCAATCATGATCATGCTGCCGCCATTCGCCTGGAACCGGTCAACGTAGGAATCCATGCGCCCGGCCGTCGTCGGACCAAACGAGCCGGAAGGCAACCCGGCGGGCGTCTTTGCCGGGCCGGCATAATAAATTGGATGCTCCTTGAGATACTGCGGCAGTCCTTCGCCGCGGTCGAGCCGCTCGTTCAGTTTGGCGTGAGCGATGTCCCTGCCGACCACAATGATTCCAGTCAGCGAAAGTCTCGTGGCGACCGGATACTTGCTTAGTTCCGCAAGCACTTCTTTCATCGGACGGTTCAGATCGATCCGCACGGCATCACCCTCGCCTTCCTGGCGGAGCTCAGCGGGGATGAAACGTCCGGGATTGTCTTCGAGCTTTTCGAGCCAGATGCCGTCACGATTGATCTTCGCCTTGATGTTGCGGTCCGCCGAACAGGAAACACCCATTCCCACCGGACAGGACGCGCCATGGCGCGGCAACCGAATGATGCGCACGTCATGCGCAAAATATTTGCCGCCGAATTGCGCGCCAATGCCGGCGAGTTGCGCCGCCTTGAGCATTCTCTGCTCCAGTTCGAGGTCGCGAAACGCCTGTCCGCCTTCGTTCCCCGACGTCGGCAAGGCGTCCAGATATTTCGTGGAGGCCAGCTTCACCGTCTTCAAGCACGCTTCCGCCGAAGTTCCGCCAATGACGAACACCAGATGATAAGGCGGGCATGCCGCCGTGCCCAGCGTCTTCATTTTTTCGAGCAGGAACGCTTCGAGGCTTTTGGGATTCAGCAAGGCTTTGGTTTCCTGGAAAAGATAGGTTTTATTGGCCGAACCGCCCCCTTTGGCAATGAAAAGAAATTTGTACTCGGCGCCGCTGGTCGCGTACAGATCGATTTGCGCCGGCAGGTTGCACCCGGAATTCTTCTCGTTGTACATGTCCAGCGGAATGGTCTGCGAGTAGCGCAGATTCGCTTCCGTGTAGGTTTTGTAAACGCCGCGCGAGAGCGCCTCCTCATCGCCGCCGCCCGTCCACACTTGCTGGCCCTTCTTCGCCACGACAATTGCCGTGCCGGTATCCTGGCAAAACGGCAACACTCCGCGCGCTGAAATCTCCGCGTTGCGCAACATGGTCAGGGCGACGAAACGATCATTCTTGCTCGCCTCGGGGTCTTTCAAAATGCTGGCAAGCTGCGCGTGGTGCGCCGAACGGAGCATGAAAGAACAATCGTGCATGGCCGCCTGCGCCAGTTTCGTCAGGCCCTCGGGCTCGACCTTGAGCACGTCCCAACCTTCGAACTGTGTGGTGGACACGTGGTCCTTGGTCAAAAGGTAATACTCGGTATCGTCCTTCCCCAACGGGAACGGGTCCTGATAGCTAAATGCCGGTGCTGCCATGCTGAAATGATTTTCCGGCGAACGAATTCGTAAATCAACTGAAAATAAAGCGCGACAATGGAACCCGAAATCGGCGTGGATTCGATAAACCGCAGCCGCCGACGTAAGGAGCCTCCTCACGTCGGCTGCTACAAAATGTGAATGAGGGTTCCAGCCCTTTTAACCTCCCGCACTCCCTCCCGCGCCCGTGCCCGGCTGGGTCTGGCTTCGCGCATCGAGCAATTGATCCAATTTCGCCTTGTCCAGCCCCGATAATTCCTCCGCCACCTGGCGAATCGTCGCCCCGGTTTCGTAAGCGATCTTGGCGATCTTCGCCGCTTTATCGTAACCGATGACCGGCGCGAGCGCCGTGCCCATGGCGAGACTGTTTTCGATATTGCCCTCGCACTTCGCAATGTCGGCTTCCAATCCGGCGACACAGCGCCTGGCAAACACGCGCGCGCCGTTGGTCAGCAACTCGATCGATTGCAGCAGATTGTGCGCGATGACCGGCATCATCACATTCAGTTCGAAATTTCCGAACGCGCCGCCGAACGCAATCGCCGCGTCATTCCCGATCACTTGCGCGCCCGCCTGGATGAGCATTTCGCACATCACCGGGTTGACCTTGCCCGGCATGATCGAGGAACCGGGTTGCGTGGCGGGCAGCTTGAGTTCGCCGATGCCGCAACGCGGGCCCGAACCGAGCAGACGGATATCGTTGGCAATTTTGATCAGGCTGACCGCGACCGTTTTGAGCGCACCGCTCGCCTCCACTGCGGCATCGCGCGAGCCTTGGGCTTCGAAATGATTCGCGGCTTCGCGCAACTTGAGCCCGGTTTCTTTCGCAATTCCTTTGATCGTCCGTGAGGCAAAGTCGATGTGCGTATTGATGCCCGTGCCCACGGCGGTTCCGCCGAGCGCAAGTTCGCCCAGGTTTGTTTCCAGGGCCAAAAGTCTTCCGATGCCATGCTCGACCTGGCTGGCGTAACCGCTGAATTCCTGACCGAGCCGGATGGGCGTTGCGTCCTGCAAATGAGTGCGGCCAATTTTGAGAATGTTGTCGAACGTCTTGGCCTTCGTTTCCAGAGCCGCGCGCAATTCCTTCAAGGCCGGGATGAGTTGGCGCTCGATGGCCTCGAATGCCGCCAGGTGGATGGCCGTGGGAATGACATCGTTGCTCGATTGGCCGCAGTTAACCTGATCGTTGGGATGCACCGATTTGTCACCGCGTTTGCCGCCGAGGATTTCAATCGCGCGATTGGTGATGACCTCGTTGGCGTTCATATTGGTTGAGGTGCCCGAGCCGGTTTGGAAAATATCCACCACAAACTGCTCATCCCATTTTCCATCGGCGACCTCCTGGGCCGCCCGCTCAATTGCTCCGGCAATTTTGGGCGGGACCAAACCCAGCTCGGCGTTCGTGATCGCCGCATGCTTTTTGATCAATCCCAGGGCCCGAATGAACGGACGCGAAAACCGGAGGCCGCTGATGGGAAAATTCTCCACCGCGCGAGCCGTTTGAGCGCCGTAATACGCCTTCGCCGGCACTTTCATCTCGCCCATCGAATCCGCTTCGATTCTGAACTCCGTGTCCATGCTGGCAAGTTGGCATCAAACGGAACCTTTGCCTAATGAAATCTGGGCAACCTCGATTCCTCAATCCCTCCTTCAGCCGGATCAAATCGCAGCCGCTTTTCTCGCGTCAGCTTTTTATAAACGCGAGTTTGGCCCCGAGTGCGATGAAAATGGACCCGACCAGGCGATCAAGGAAGCGCGCCAGATTTGGACGGGTGCTGAGGCAACGGCCGACCCGGGAACTGGAAATGCCCATCACCGAAAAAATGACCCACGCTTGAAGGGCAAAACAGAGGCCCAGCGCCAGGAATTGCGCCGGCACATGTCCCGCTTCGCGATGGATGAACTGCGGCAGGAAGGCGAGGAAAAAGATGGCGACTTTCGGGTTGAGGACGTTCATCAAAAATGCCTGGGCAAAAATTCGTCGATGCGAATGATTAACGCCCGCTGTGGGCAGCGAAATGAGGCCGCGCGAGAGCCAGGCGCGAATGCCCAAATAGGCCAGGTACGCGCCTCCAGCCAACTTGACGGCCGTAAACGCGACTGCCGAAGCCAGCAGCAGCGCGGAGAGGCCGGTCACCGCAAATGCGGTGTGGACGGACAGGCCGGACACGAAACCTGTGGCGGCGACAATCGCCGTTGCGCGGCCTTGCGAAATACCCTTGGCGACCACGTAAAGAATATCAGGACCCGGCGCAAGCGTCACCGCGACCGAGGCGAGCAGAAATACCGGGCTGATGGGATTGACGGTCACGGCACAAGCATGGCAGAAGCCGCCGGGCAGGGATAGAGAATAGAGACTTCTGGCCGAACGCCACCTTGCGAATCAACCTGGCCTAGTGTAAAGGGACAGTGCAGCTTGCACCTACAAATCGCATTCTGAAATCAGCAATGAAGCTTCGCGCAACACAAGCTTGTTTCGCCCCGGCGCGATTTTGTCGCTGGCTCGTTCTCGGCGTGATTTCAGCGCAGGCAATGCTGGTGGGAACGACCATCTGGGCGTCGAACCTCGACACCATCGGAATCACATTGCTGCGGTCTGTGACAAATCTTGACGGCTCGGGCATCCGCGTCGGCCAGGCCGAGGCGGGCACCCCCACCGCAACAAATTGGGAAGTCAATCCGGCCGCCGTGGGTCTGCCGATGAGCGATTTCACCTACTACCGGTCAACCACCACTAACGCGTTTCCAAACTCGCTGGGCGGTGAATCGGGCCACGCCGATGGCGTGGGCAACCTCTATTATGGATTTCCCGCCGGCGTGGCCACGAACGTCAGCCACGTTGATGATTACGAGGCCAACTATTTTTTCGGCACGGTAGTTCCCTTGCAGATTGCCATCAACAACCGCATCGTCAATCAAAGCTTCGTTTCCTCCGGCAATACCAATCAGCAAAAAACCGCTGATTCCCAATACGACAACTATGCCGCCAGATATAACACGCTCTTTAGCACCAGCATCGGCGACGGCGGCACCGTGGAGGCGCCTTCGACCAGCTACAACGGCATTGGGGTCGCGGCCTACGGCACGCCGGCCAGCGGCGTGGGACCGACGCCCGACAATGGACGCGCGAAACCGGACCTCACGGCGCCCGCCGATGCCACCAGCGACTCCGCGCCGCTGGTCAGTGGAGCGGTGGCGCTGATCTTCGAAGCAGGACTGCGCGGCGATGGCGGTGGGGACACCAATTCGGCAGTCGACATTCGCACGGTCAAGGCACTGCTGTTGAATGGCGCAGTCAAACCCTCGGATTGGTCCCACCCGGGTGTTTCGCCTCTGGATCCGCGTTACGGCGCGGGTATTTTGAACGTGTTCAACTCCTACAAACAACTCGCGGGCGGCAAGCATGGATTCATCGACTCGAACAGCGTCGCTTCCGGCAGCTCGCATCCGCCGACCAGTGCCACCGGGAACGAGAGCAGCCCCAGCGGTTGGGACTTCAACACCAACACTTCCAGTTCACTCCCGGCCCTCGACGGAGTCCGCCATTACTTTTTCAATCTTACCAACGGCCAGCCCAATGCGCAATTCACCGGCACCGCAACACTCGTTTGGAATCGGCAACTGAACCATTCCAGCATCAACCAACTTGACCTTTATCTCTACAACGCGGCGTCGAGCAACCTGGTTGCGTTCAGCAGCAACGCGGTCGACAACGTGAAGCACGTTTTTGCAACGCAATTGCCGCCGGGCCGCTACGATTTGCAGGTCCTCAAAAGCGCGGGGAATAGCATCACTGATAGCGAGACTTTTGCGCTTGCGTTCGAGTTCTTCGCCCTGACGCTCACCGCGACGGAATCGGGCAGCAACGTGCTGGTCACCTGGCCAATCTATCCAGACGCCTTCCGTCTTGAAAGTACCGCCAGCCTCGCCGCGCCAATCTCCTGGAGTTCCGTTAACGTCACCCCGATCATAACCAATAACTTAAATCTCGTCGTGCTGAGCGCCGCGTCTGGCAATCAGTTTTTCCGGCTCATCCGGCCTTGAGAAGGCGTGGAGTCCCGGCTTCAGCCGGCAGAGCTTCCGCAGCACTCCGCGTGTTGGAAGTTCTCCGGTTGCCATTCTTGCGCACGTTTTGCCGCCTAAATGCGGGACTCCATGCCTGGTTGGGTTTTCAAGCAGGAATCCGCTCTTCGCAATCACGGAATCGTTTGGAAAGGAACTGTTGTTCGGATTTGGTTTCGGCCAGTTGCAACGATTTTCGGAAGTAACCGGCCGCCGCCAGGGGATCATTCAACCGCGCCTCGAATTCGCCGAGCACGGCATAAAGCAAATAATAGGACTCCAATTTCTCCCGGCCTTGAATGGCAGCCACCGCGTCCAGGCCCGCAGCCGGCCCGTGAATGTTCGCCACCACGATGGCGCGGTTGAGAGCAACAACCGGCGAATCATCAAACTCAACGAGGCGATCATACAACCCGAGAATTTGCCGCCAGTCGGTGGATTCATAATCCCTGGCCGCGCAATGGCAGGCGGCGATGCCGGCCTGAAGATGATATTCGGTAATCTCCTCGCCTGCCGCCGACTGCGCGAAGTGAAACATCCCCCGCGCGATCATGGATTGATCCCACCGTGACCGGTCCTGCTCCTGGAGGCGAAGCAAGTTTCCGTCTGCGTCCACACGCGACGGCGTGCGTGCGGCGTTCAAGAACATGAGCGCCAGCAATGCGTGGGTCTTGGGCTGATTGCCGGCGGGATGTTCCGCCAGCAAACCAGCCAGGCGGATTGCTTCGCAACAGATTTCCTCCCGCACCAGCTTTTCGCCGCTCGAAGCCTTGTAGCCTTCGTTGAAAAGCAGGTAGAGCGATTGCAAAACCGCGTCCAACCGCCGCGCCAATTCCTCACCCGCGGGTATCTCAAAAGGAATGTGCGCCTCGCGAATTGCCTGCTTCGCCCGCGTCAAGCGCTTCGCAATCGCCGCGTCCGTCGTCAGAAAGGCGCGGCTGATTTCCGGCACGCTGAATCCGCAAAGCGTTCTCAACACGAGTCCCACTTGCGCTTCCGTCGGCACCAGCGGATGGCAGCAAACGAACATCAACCGCAAACGATCGTCCTTGATTTCCTGTTCGGGAAAAATCGCATCATCCTGCGCGGGACTTTCCCGCTCCATCAAATGCACGATCTCAGCTTCCTTGTTGCGAAAAACCTTCTGGCGTCGCACCACATCCAACGCGAGATTGCGCGAAGCCCGCATGATCCACGCAGCGGGATTTTTCGGGACGCCATAAAACGGCCAGGTCTGCAACGCCCGCGCCAGCGCTTCCTGCACCACATCTTCGGCCAGGGTAAGGTGCTCAGTCCCGAAAATCCCCGTCAGAATAGCCACCATCTTGGCGCCTTCATGACGGAAAAGATGCTCCACCACCTGGGAAACGTCCCCGGGTGGTGGTTCATGCTTGCTGGTGTCAGTCGGATTCATTTGCTGCCGGGAGTGGGTAATCGCTTCAAACAAGGTGTGCCGCTGTATGGAGTCCCGCCTTTAACCGACAGGGATAAACGCACAATCAGGTGCGTTGAAAGCTTCCAAAATGCCGTTTCAAGTGCGCCCCGCCGCCCAAAGACAGGACTCCATGCGGGATGCGACGCTCAGCCGTCGCATCCCGCGAATGACTAGGCGTTTACGAGCTCCTGTGCCTGTTCGAGCTGCCGCGCGCGTGCGGACATCGGGCATTCCGTCCCCACGGGCCGGACTTCGACGGCGCAGTCGTAAGCCAGCGTTGGGCAGGTTTTGGCGAGGGCGATCGCTTCCTCCAGGCTGCCCGCCTCAAACAGCAAGTAGCCGCCAATGGCCTCCTTGGATTCGGCATACGGCCCGTCGGTGACGACTCGTCCGTTCTTTAATGACACAGTGGCACCCTCGCGAGCCAGCGGCTGGCTGGCTTTGACCTTGACCTGGCTGGAAACGCGTTCGAACCATGCTTTGGTCTGGCCCAGGGCCTTCTGCAACTCTTCCGCGGAAAGATCGTTGTACCATTCGCGGCCCCGGAATAGGAGCAGATACTCCCCGGCCGTCGTTGTTGTTGGTGTGCTCATGGTTTTGTTCTGGTTTGAGTCTATCTTTGAAAGGTCACGCTGTCGCGCCGGTAAGTTGCGCCTCGGCAAATTCCGCGATGAGCGGGCATGCTTCAGCCACCGGCCTGACTTCCACCACCGCGCCGTAGGCGAGGCCCGGGCACTCCTTGGCAATGGCCAGCGCTTCATCCATGCTCTTCACTTGCAGCAGGAAGTAACCGCCCACCGCTTCCTTGGATTCCGCAAACGGGCCGTCCGCCACCACCCGTCCATTCTTCCCGGAAACCAGCTTGCCCTGGGCTTCCAGCGGGCTTCCGGCAGTCACTTTCCCTTGATCCTTCAATCCGCTGAACCAGGCCATCCACCGGCTGGCCACGGTTTGCATTTCCTCGGGCGAGAGGCCCTTTTGCCATTCGTTGCCGCGGAACAGCAACATGTATCCTGGATTTGTCGTTTGTGCGCTCATAATTTCTTTGTTTTGATTGTTAATGTTTTTGCACTACCAAATAGACGACGAATGAGAAAGCGCGGTCAGGACATTTATTTTGGGCTCAACAATGGCGCGTAATTTTTCCGGTACGCATACGCCAGAAATAAATTGCCCAGAATCAACGCGATTGCAACTGGCAATCCCGCCGGATCCACAAATGCATGGTATAAGAGAATATTCAGGGTGACCGGGAAAATCACCACGGTGGCGAGAGGAACAAACCGGCCCAGGAGAAAAGCCAGGCCGCAGACCAACTGGGTGCCCATCATCAGGGGCATGAAATAACGCGTGGCCCCAACTCCTTCCATAAAGGCCTTGGCGATGCCTTTTAGCTCCGGTTGCGGAACAAATTTGAAGAAAAAGGCCGAGGACGCAAACAGGAACAAAAGCCCCATTAAGACACGCACGATGATAACCGCGATTTTCATGTTCAGCCTTTCGTTGTTGCTAAGTTCCGATTTATTCCCGTTATTTCGCGGCCGCCGCCTCGGCCGCTGATTTCATGTCCGCCAGTCCCTTCTCGAACTGGCCGCCGATCATCTTGTCCATGTTTACGCAAAGGTGGATTGCCTTGGCCATAAAATTTTTTTCCCCGGCCATGCTCCAGGTCACGGCGGTGTGATTGCCTTCGGGTTTGAAGCTGAACTCCGCGGTGCTGGTATTGGCAAAAGGCTTCAGGAATTCCATTTTGATTCGGATCAACTCGCCCGGGCGGCTCTCCTCGATTGTCATTCGCCCGGTCCCCACATTTTTGTTGCCGTCCCAAGTGTAGATTGTCCCAACTCCAGCCGGAGCGCCCTCATACGTCTGCTTCATGGCTGGATCGATCTTCCCCCAGGGGTTCCATGCTTCCCATTTGTGAAAATCGTTCACTTGCGCAAATACCGTCGCTGCTGGAGCCGACATGGTGGTGCTCCGGGCGACACGAAACGTGGCTGGCTGCATGGCTACAACGACGAGCAACAGCACTATGACCACTGCGAGCGCGATGAGGATTTTCAACAACATAGACATGTCCCCTGGAGGAATTGAAGTTGCGGGCGTTTCGAAACCTGATGGATTACTTTTGAGATGCAGTCTCCACCAGAACCATCCACATCACGCCGAAACGGTCAATGACCATGCCGAAGCGCGGGGAAAAGAAGGTCTTTGTCAGCGGCATTTGCACCTGGCCGCCCTCGGCCAGAGGCGCGAACAAACGGTCCGCTTCCGCCTCGGTCTTGACTGAAAGAGCCAGTGAGAAACCCTGAAAGTTCGGCTTTCCCGTGCATCGGCCATCGGAAACCAGCACCGCATTGTTGCCAATCTGAAGCCGGGCGTGCATTATTTTGTCCCCGGGGACAGGCGGGCAGTCGGGATTGGGCGGTTCCGGGCTATCCTTGAAGCGCATCAGCATGATCACCTCGGCGCCGAGCGCGCGGCGATAGAATTCAATCGCTTCTTCGCAGCGGCCATCGAAGAACAGGTAAGCGTTAAGTTTTGTCGTGGGGTTGTTTTTGGTTGTGCTCATAGTTTGATGTCTTTTGATTTGTTTGTTCAGTGATTCTATTTGCTGTTGTTTTGAAAGTCACGCCGTCGAAATTTAGAGATGCCGGGTTTCGGCGGGCGGAGACTGGTAGTTGTCGTTACGTCCGTCATGAATGGTGATCGGGGCGCTGATGAGCTCGTCCACATCCACGTCATCAAGACAATAGACGCGAACGGCGTAGAACTTGCCGCCGAGCGCGGGATCTTCGCCCCAAGCAAACGGACGCACCCCGCAGTGACGGCAAAACACATGATGGATATGGTCAGGCTGATAGTCAACCAGCGCCGCCTCACCCGCGAGCAATCGAAAGGCGTCGGGGTTGACAACGGCGCCCCACATTCTCGTCTTGGTGCACATCTCGCAATTGCATTTGAAAGTGCCCGCGCTGAGATCCACATCCGCTTCGAAGCGGACCGTGCCGCAATGGCAGCTTCCTCTGTACGTCCTTTCCATCTATAAACGTCTCCACTCCGTGTTCTCAGTCTGGTCTGCGCGCCTATTTCGCGCTGGGGTTTGTTTCCCACAAGGCGAACGTGTTGTTCTCGGTGTCCTGGCAGATGGCGAAGTACCCCATGTGCGGCACGGCTGTCTTGGGCATGTGGACTTTCCCGCCCAACTTCTCGACCTTCGCCATGGCTTTGGTCACCGAGGCCACGTTGACGTAATTGGTGATGGGATGTTCCGGACATTTGCGCGCGATCAATCCGCCATTGGGAGTATCGTCACTGCCGCCGGTGTCAATCAGCCAGTAATCCTTCATCCCGGAAAACGGGCCAATTTTCCAGCCGAACAACTTTCCGTAAAACTTGCCAGCCCGTTCGAAGTTGTCCACCGGGATGTCGAACCAGATCAGCCGGTGCGTGACTTTGGCTGTCTTGTTGCTCTTGGGTTTTGATTTTGTGCTCATATTCTGTCTTAATTGGTTGCTCGGTCTTTCAGACCATTCAATAATACGACGAATGGGCGAAGGCATTTGGGACATTCGCGTAAACTTTTATTTTCCGCTGATTTGCAGGCAGTTAGGCCGTTTTTTCATCCTCCCGTGAAGATTTTTGAAAGATCCGCCCTTCGCGTTACGTATTAATATTGAAGCAACCAAAGTCACACCCGAACCCCCGCCCTGGCTGGCTTCGCCAGGGGCCGCAAACGAAGGGATTCTCCGCAACCAGTTATGCAACGTCACTTGAGGAACTTTGGAGCGTCGCCCTCGGGCTGCCGCGCCATCGGTCAACCCGGCGAAATGGGTGGCCACAGTTCGGATGGTGGCAAAAACCATTAGTTATCAACAAACCAAACAAATGAAAAAAGCATTGTCATTTATTTTGCTATCGGCCAGCACGTGTCTTTCCGCTTTCGGCTGGGGACAGGAAGGCCACCAAGCCGTGGGCCAGGTCGCCAAAGGCTTGATCAGTGATTCCACACGGGCGCAAATCGTCAAAATCCTCGGGAATGACGACCTGGCCGCCGTTGCCACCTGGGCCGACGAGGTGCGCGCGGCGGCGCGCGGTCAGGGGCCGTTGACAGCGGACCCGGAAGCGAAACAATTCAACAAGACCTTCCCCGACAATTCGGCCTGGCATTTTGTAAACCTGCCTCTGGGTGCGGCCCAATACACCGATGGTGCGCTGGGCAGCGCCACAAACGATGTCGTCCACGCAATCAACAATTGCGTCGCCGCACTCGAAGGCACGCCATCCAAATTGTCCAAGGTTCAGGCCCTGCGCCTCCTAGTCCATTTTGTGGGGGACATCCATCAACCGCTCCACGTGGGAACCGGGTATTTCGAGATTGATGACGTGCACAACCCGGTTTTGATTACCGATCCGGCGCTGGCCGTTGGCAAACCCGACGACGTGGGAGGAAACGACCTGTTCTTCACGGCATCAGAAGAACTGCATGCTTTTTGGGATGTCACGCTGGTGAAGAATGTGGCGAAAACCGCCGACTTTACGGCGCTGGCCGGGGTTCTCTCCCAGAACATTGACACAACAAAATGGAAGGATTCGGGTGATCACCACGTTTGGGCGAAAACATGGGCCGGCGATTCAGTGCAACAAGCGCTCCAGGCATATCAGCCCATCACGTTTGGGGCGGCGGAAGTTGACACGCATAACCGGTTACGGAAAATCTCCATCACGAAACCCGCCTCGTATGAGCAGGACGAGACGACAATTGTTCAAACGCAACTTGCGAAAGCCGGGTTCCATCTCGCCGAACTACTGGACAATATCAACTGGAAGAATTGATTGACCGCCCCCCGATAACATGGCGACACCCTGCTCGGGACGGCTCCCATAGCCCTAACTTGAGGTTTCAATTTGGAACCTCAGGTTGTTCACTTCCTCCGGGTCAGTTGGAACATGAAGTCTGCTCATGTCGGTTTGGCGTTACTTGATCTTCAAGGCAAAGGCAATGTCGCACGGCTTCTTGTCGGGCAACGAGAGCGAAAGCCCGTTCTCGTCGCGAGTGAATTTCAATTTGCCGGAAGTTCCCAGCAGGCGCACGCTGCTAATCTTGCCCGGCCAGTATGAAGAGTTGCTGCCGAGGGACTTGACTGTAATTTTGTTGTCCGGCGGAAAGGCCAGAACGATGGCGTAAAGCGTTTTGCCGTCTTTGGACTGAGTGAAGCGGATGTCCTCCGCCGTGAACGGCTTCTTCTGGGTGTCGCTCTGGCCGCCGAAACGCCCTTTCTCAACCGCGACCGTCGAGGGACCTTCGCCATAAACCTTCCACGGACGCGTTGCGTAAAGGGCGCCGCCGTTGACGCGCATCCACGCGCCGATGTCGGCCACGATTTTCAACTCATCCGCATCCGGCGTGCCGTCGCGCTGCAAAGGAATGTTCAACATCAGGTTGCCGTTCTTGCTCACGATGTCCGCGAGCATCGGAATGACGGTGGCGGCGGATTTGTAGCGGTGCCGCTCGAAGAGACCGCGGTTGTAATGCCAATCGCCGATGCAGGTGTCGGTCTGCCAGGCAAACGGCAGGATGCTGTCCGCCTTGCCACGTTCGATGTCATAGACCATCGCCTTGCGCTGGGTTTCATCGAGCCTTTTGGCGTTCATCACGGCTTCGTTGTGGCCATGCAACTGGATGCTGGAATTATAGAAGTGCGCGGCCAGGTTGAGGCCGAGGTCGTCGCTGATACCATGAAATGGGAGCACGCTGTCGTCGAAATAAATCATGTCCGGCTGGTAATCGTCCCAAAGCTGCTTGGTGCGAAGAAAGAATTTGGTCATGTAGGCCTCATCCGGGACACTGCTGCCCTTGGTCGGGTCCCAGTCCCAATCGAGCTTCGTGCCGGGCGTGTGGTTTTGCGCATAGAGATCCTGTGGATCAAGACCATCCCACCACTGGCCCTTGCCATCGGCTTTGGTAATTTTGCCGTCGTAAGGCATGCCGGCGAATGCGCCGTCCTTGTCCGCGCCCTGCGCCGGTTCGTACCATGTCCACGCGCGTGAAGCGTGAACACTCACGGCAAAGCGCAACCCGTTTTTTCGCGCGGCCCTGGCCCAGCCGCCTATCAAATCCTTTTGCGGGCCGAGAGCGACGGAATTCCATGGCTGGTATTTTGAATCCCAGTTGTCGAAATTGTCGTGATGGTTGGCCAGCGCCATGAAATATTTCGCGCCGTTCGCCTTGTAAAACGCCAGGAGCTTGTCGGGATCAAAGTTTGCCGCCTTCCATTGGTGGATGATGTCCTTGAAACCGTTGGTGGAAGGATGCCCGTATTCGGCGAGGTGGGATTTGTAGTCAGGATCACCCGGCATATACATCCTGCGTGCGTACCAATCGCCATGTTCCGGTTCGCATTGTGCCCCCCAGTGCGCCCACATGCCGAACTTCGCATCGCGGAACCAGTCGGGAACCTGGTATTGGGAGGAGAGTGATTCCCAGGTCGGCTGGAACGGGCCGGGGGCAATGGCATGCACCGCATTGCCCGGAGAGGCATCGACCATCGCGGGTTTCGTCTCCTTCGTGCCAGGCGACACACAGCCGGAAAAGGTGGCGGCGATTGCCAGACAGGTCAGCGCAGGTTTTAATTTGCAGTGGATCATAAGATAAAATCTATCAGCGATAATCGGGCTGCTACAGCTTGAGACACGTGTGGGTGTTGTGGCTTCACCGAAAGCGTGCAAAAAACGCCGGGTTCTGTCAACGATGCCATGGTCAGGCAAGCTCCAATGAGCGCACCACTGGCACACTGGCTTTGGCTTCCGTCGAAAAAGCAGCAACGCTTGCCAACCGGAGGCTGGTGGCTTCGGCACGTTATTTGCACCTTCCACGCGCGCACCGCGCTTGAGTTGCTTGACAGTATCACCGGACTACCGGAAAATTTGCGCATGCCAGATCCCACGCAAACATCAGCTCGCCCCGCGACGGCGGGAGCCGCTCTCAAGACGAACGCTTTTGACGGTGTCACCGGTTATCACTGGCTCGTGTTCATCATCGCCGCGGCTGGTTGGTTGTTCGATTGCATGGGGCAGCGAATTTTCGTGCTGGCGCGCGAGCCCGCAATGCGCGAGTTGCTCGGAGCAGCGGCGTCCGATGCGGACATTAAATCCTGGGGAACGTGGGCCACATCCATCATGATGGTTGGCTGGGGCACAGGCGGAATTCTATTCGGCTTGATGAGCGATCGCTTGGGGCGCGTGAAGACCATGGTGGCAACTTTGCTGGCGTACACGGCTTTTTCCGGCCTGACCGGGCTGGCCCATTCCGCACCCGTATTTCTTGCTTATCGTTTCCTGGGAGGGTTGGGCATTGGGGGCATGTTCGGAGCGGCTACGACGCTATTGGCGGAGAGCGTTCCGAGCCGGGTGCGGCCACTGGCCCTGGGAGCGATGCAGGCGCTTTCGGCGCTGGGAAATATTTCAGGGTCGTTGTTGAGCCGCTGGATTCAACCGGGCGCGCGAGACTTTTACCACGGCTATGCGGGCTGGAGATTCATTTTCTTTGTGGGCGCTCTCCCGGCGGTGCTGGCGATCATCATCCCGTGGGTGCTGGATGAGCCCGAGCCCTGGAAGGAAGCGAAACGTCTGGCTGCGCAAAGCAAGGATCCAGCCCAGCAGGTGGGTTCGATCGCCGACCTTTTCCGGCATCCAATTTGGCGGAAGCATCTGTTGGTCGGCGTCGCGCTCGGCGTTTCGGGGATGGCGGGATTATGGGGCATCGGTTTCTTTTCGCCTGAACTCATTTCCACGGCACTGAAAGGCGAACCGCAAAACATTGTGGACACCGTACGGGCTTACGGCACCACGTTTCAGGATGTCGGCGCATTCCTGGGCATGCTCTGCTTTACGTTTGCGGCGACGTACTTGGGCCGCCGCAAGGCTTTCCTGGGCGCTTTCATTCTCTGCCTCGTCGCGACAATTTTTGTTTACAACAACCTGCGGAGCGGCGTTGATGCTTATTGGATGCTTCCCATCATGGGGTTTGCCCAATTGTCGGTCTTCGGGGGCTACTCGATCTATTTCCCGGAACTGTTCCCCACACGGCTGCGCGGGGTCGGCATCAGCTTTTGTTACAACACGGTGCGTTACATCACCGCTGCATCGCCTGTAATGCTGGGCAAGTTGAACAGTACGCTGCAGGCCAATGGCGTCCATGAGCCCTTCCGCAAAGCGGCGACCATCCTTTCCTTCGTATTCCTCCTCGGCCTCGTGGCGCTGATCTGGGCGCCGGAGACCAAGGGCCAGCCCCTGCCGCAGGATTGAGACAAAAAAATCGGCCTGGGTTTTGACCCAGGCCAATCTTCTGCTAAGGAACAGAGGCGCTTGCTTAGTTCAGGACGTGCGTCGCGGTGACGATGAGGCACTGCGGGGCATTGGTCAGCGTGTTGATGCTGTAGCTGTTGGCGAAGTTCGTGTCCGAAGTGGCGGGACAGGTCGGCACGGCCCCAACGCCGCGGCCCAGGTAAGGCTGGATGTCCGTGGTGCCCGGGGTGGTCGTGGCCGCCGCCTTGAACTCCAGCGCCCACTG
>JAJPHR010000066.1 GCA_021325145.1 Verrucomicrobiota bacterium
ATCGCTGCCACTGGCGGTCACCGTGCTGCTGACGGAGCACGCGTTGGCGGGCGTCGTGAAGCTTGCGGTGAAGTTCGCTGACGCTCCCGGAGCCAGGCTCGGCAAGGTGAGCACAGTGCCGGGCGAAGTCTGGCTGTCGACAACCACCACGTTGTTCAGGGTGACGTTGCCTGGATTGTTGACCGTCCCGGTGTAGGTGATCAAACCGCCGATGGCAACGGGCACGACCGGACAGTTCAATGTGACCGCGATGCGCGGAGCCGTGGTGAGCGGACAGGTAGTCGTGACGATGTTGGTTACCGAGTTACCGGTGCAAATGTCCGTGGCGGTGACGGTGGCGATCGCGGTGACGGAACAGGCGTTGCTACTCGGAACGGTGTAGCTGCCGATGAAGTTGGTGGACGCTCCAGGCGCCAGGGAAGGCAAGGCGAACACGGGTTGTGGATTGCCTCCCGCGTGGAGGTAATAAAACAGATTGGCCGCAAAGCCCACATCCGCTGTCGTAAAGGCCAACTCATTGAAGTTCGTGCCGACGCTGAAGCGATCCGTAACAGTCCCGGTGGCGGAGATGGTCCCGAAGGTGGACCGGCCGGTACCGTCATGGCGGAGGTAATAGAACAAATTGGCGCCATAGCCCACGTCCGTGGCCGTGAAGACCAGGGCGTCGAAGTTGGTGCCGACGTTGAAACGATCCGTGATGGTCCCCGGGAGGGCGGGGTTGATGGTCCCGAAGGTGGACCGGCCGGTACCGTCATGGCGGAGGTAATAGAACAAATTGGCGCCATAGCCCACGTCTGTGGCCGCAAAGGTTAACGCATCGAAGTTATTGCCGACGACAAAGAGATCCGTGACGACCCCAACGACTCCGCCGGGTTTGATGGTCCCGAAAGTGGAAACACCAGCGCTGTCATGACGGAGGTAGTAGAAAATGGCCGGGCCATAGCCAACATCCGGGGCTGCAAACGCCAGGGCATCGAAGTTTTTATTGCCGGCGTCGAAGCGGCCAGTGACGGTTCCATTGGCATTGATAGTCACGAAAGTAGAACTGCCAGACACGTCATGGCGCAGGGAGTAGAACTGGTTGACGGCATAGCCCTCATCCGGACCCGCAAAGGTCAACCCATTGAAGTTATTACCCACGCCGAAGCGATCAGTGACAGTCCCGGCCGGCGGAACCAATGGAGGGGTGAGCGTCCCGAAGTTGGCAGGACCGCTACTTATATCGGGCGCATGTTGATTGTTGACTACGACGATGTTGCTCAACGTGATATTGCCAGCGTTGCTGACGGTGCCGCTGTAAGTCAGGACGCCGCCGGGACTCGTCGGGTTCGTCGAGCAGTTTTGCGTGATGATGATGCTCGGAGTGGTGACAAGCGGACAAACGGTGGTGGCGCTGGCGATGACACTCGAGCCGGCGCATTGTTCATTGGCGCTGGCGCTGACGGAGGTGGCGATCGAACAGGCGTTGCTGCCCGGCACGGTGTAGCTGCCGGTGAAATTACCCGAGGCCCCAGGCGCCAGACTGACCGCATTGAACACCACGGTGTTGGGTGCCGGGGCACTCCGCGTCACGACCACATTGGTTAGCGTGAGATTGCCGGCATTGCGCACAGTGCCGCTGAAGGTCAGGAGGCCGCCAAGAGATGTCGGCGTGGCCGGGCAGGCCAGCGTTACGGCGATATTGGCGGCGCCCTGCACCGGACAGGTGGACGTCGCGCTGGCCGTGATCAGGGCGCCGGCACATTTGTCATTCGCCTTCGCGGTCAGGGTGGAAGTGATGGCGCAGGCGCTGTTAGTGGGGACCGTGTAACTGCCAATGAAGTTTGTGGATGCGCCAGGGGCCAGCGTGGCGGTCGTGAACACAGGACTGGTGCCCGTGCGGTCACTGATCACTACCACATTGGTGAGCGTGATATTGCCAGCGTTACTGACGGTGCCACTGTAAGCAAGGACGCCGCCCAGGCCGGGCGCGGTCGTCGGACAATTCTGCGTGACGGCAATGCGTGGAGTTATCACCAACGTACAGGTGGCCGACGCGCTGTTGTTAACTACAATCGCTGTGCAGGCATCGCTGCCACTGGCAGTTACTGTGCTGCTGATGGAACAAGCATCGACAGGCGCAGCGAAGCTTGCGGTAAAGCTCGCGGACGCACCGGGCGTCAGGGCCGGCACGGTCAGGACTGTGTTCGGCACCGCCTGGTTGTTGACGACGGTTACGTTATCCAAAGTAACGTTGCCCGAATTGCGCACCGTGCCGGTGTAAACGATCAAACCACCGGGGTTGACGGACACCACCGGGCAGGCCAGCGTGACCGCGATGCCCGGGGCGGTAAGGACCGTGCAGGTGGTCGAAACGTTGTTCGTAACTGCATTGAGTGTGCAAATGTCCCTGCCGGTTCCGCTGAAGTTCGCCGTGACCGCGCAGACGTTGGTCGGAACCGTGGACGTGCCGGTGAAATTGACGGACGCGCCGGGCGCCAGCGTGGCCACTGTGAACACCGTCGTGTTGGCTGCGGGCCGGTCGCTGGTCACGACCACGTTGGTCAGAGTGATGTTGCCGGTGTTTCGCACCGTGCCGCTGTAGGTGAGCGAACCGCCGGGCAATACCGGGACGGCCGGACAAACCGCCGTCACCACAATCTGCGGCGTAGTCAGAATCGGACAGGTCGTGCTCGCCGTGTTGGTGACGGCGCCGCCGCAGATACTTTGGCCAGTGGCGGTCGAGATGCTCGTGGTGGAACAATTGGTCGGCGCCAAATAGCTGCCCGTAAAATTGGCCGTGGCGCCAGACGCCAGCGTGGCGACCGTGAAGACCGGTGTGGCCCCGCTCAGGTTGTTGAGGACAACCACGTTGGTGAGCGTGACGTTGCCCGAATTCACCACCATGCCGCTATAAGTCAGAAGCGTGCCGGGAGCAGGCGGATTGACGGGGCACGATTGAAAAAGCACGATGCCAGGCGTAGTCGTCAGCGTGCAGCTGGTCGAGGCGGTATTCGTGACCACGACCGCAGTGCAGTTGTCGCTGCCTGTGGCTCGCACCGTGCAACTGGCCGAGCAGGTGTCACTGGCTGCGGTGAAGCTGGTGGTGAAATTGACAGCAGTGCCCGGCGCCAGCGTCACGGGGCCGATTACTGGCGTGTTGGGTCCCGGCTGGTTGTTCACGACAAATACATTGTTAAGCGTGACGTTCCCTGAATTGCGCACCGTGCCGGTGTAAGTGATCGAACCACCGGGACTGGCGGGCATCGCGGGACATGCCAGCGTGACCGCGATAGCCGGCGCGGTGGTGATTGAGCACGTGGCCAAAACGCTGTTCGTGATCGCGTTGAGTGTGCAAACGTCCCGGCCGATTCCGCTGAAAGCCGTGGTGACCGCACAGGTGTTGGTGGGAGCGATGGAAGTGCCGGTGAAGCTGGCGAGCGCTCCCGGTGCCAGCGTGGCCACTGTGAACACCGTCGTGTTGGCCGCGGGCCGATCGCTGAGCACGACTACATTGGTCAACGTAACATTGCCAGTGTTCTGCACCGTGCCGCTATACGTTAACGAACCCCCCGGCAGTGCCTGGGTGGCGGGACAAACCGCCGTCACCGCAATCTGTGGCGTGGTCAGAATGGGGCAGGTCGCGCTCACCGTGCTGGTGACGGGGACGCCACAACGGCTGCTGGCGCTGGCGACCAAAGTGTCGGATACGGAGCAATTGGCTGGCGCCACATAGCTGCCAGTAAAGCTGGCCAGCGCGCCGGGCGCCAGCGAAGCCAGTGTGAACACTGTTGTGTTGGGAGCCGGTTGATTGTTGACCACGACAATGTTTATCAATGTGACATTGCCGGTGTTGCTCACGCTGCCTGAAAAAGTGAGTAACTGGCCTGGCGCAACCGGTTGTGCGGGGCAGAATTTGGTCACGCTGATGCCCGGCGTCAAAGCCTCCGAACAAGCGGTGCCTACGGAACTTGTCACTGTCCTGGGATGGGCTGTGAATTGATCAACGCCTTGGGCCACCAACGTCGCCGTGCTCGGACTGCAAGGATTCGAAGGGACCCAGCTTCCACTGAACGAGGCGATCTGGCCCCTGGCGAGATTGGTGATGAACGTGACCGGGAACTGCGCGCCATTGACGAAGTTCGTAACCGTCACGCCAACCAGCGTGTCGTTGCCGCAATTGGTCACCGTGCCTGTGAAAGTAATCGCGCCGTTTTCTCCGACGCCGCCTGCGCACTGCACCGTGAGCTGGACGCATGGCAGGCTCACTTGCGTGTTCACACCCTGGTTGCCACCGCCCTGGCTGTTGACGTCGTTCTGGTGAATCACGCCGGTGTCGCTGGCCGTCGCGCGCACCGTGCCATCGGGTTGAATGTCCTGAGCGCGGACGACATAACTGACAACGTTGGTATAATAATCTCCTTGTCCACTGGTAAGGGTCGTGCGGACCAACGTGATCGGGTGCGAGACACCATCGGGTGTCACAACGAACGCCTGAATCGACGAAGCATCGCAAACGATTGGTCCAAAGCCCGTGCCATTGTACACGGTGATGCTGTAATTGAGCGTGTCGCCGATATGGACGTCCGGTGAATCCGTAAAGAGCAAAATTCCCAAACCGCTGCCGGTGCATCCCGGTGGGCTTTGGTCCGCGCGCGCTGAAGTCGCGCTGGATAAAATAAAAAGCAGGCCCGCGAGCAATGCCGCCCAAACGAAGGGACGGTTTCGGGACGAATCAGCGTGCACATGCACGGTGCCGTTCGGCTCGGGATGCAGGATTGAACTCACAACGGCTTGAGTTTTACAGGGTTTTACCATAGCAATTGTTTCCTTCGTGATAGTTGATTGGGAGCATGTCCCGATTGGCTGCGTAAATCTTCTGCGGCGAAATGTTCGGCGTCGACCTGGCAGATGTCCGTGCCGCCATCGATCACCACCATGCGATTGGATGGGTTCGCCTGACCTCGGGCTTGTGCGACGGCTGACTCTCCACCCTCCAGGATTCCGGTATTTTTCACGGCACGAGAATAGACCGAAAAACCTGCGCGCCCTATAACGGGGTTAACCCGTGGGGATGTCCCCCCGTCGGAAGTTTTTCCGGAACAGAAAGACTAACCCTGTAATCGAATCGGTGTCCTGAAATGCGGAACGCAGTTCCGCCTTGGCAGGCGCTGGTCAGTGAATGTCGAGACGCGGGATTGGCCGGAAAGTAAAGGTGGGAAGCCGGGACTACAAACTTCGGAGCGCGCGAGCCGCGCACCTGGGGTGCTCAGGCGTCAACTGAACTTAAGTGATCGTCAGCCGGACGCTGCTCTCGATGATTCCTTCGGCGATGGCGTAGCGGGTGAGGCCGGCGACGTCATGGATGTTCAGCTTCGCCATGAGATGTTGCCGATGCTTGTCCACCGTTTTGAAACTCACGCCCAGTTCCACGGCGACTTGTTTGTTGGGTCGGCCTTCGGCAATGAGTTGGAGCACTTCCACCTCGCGCGAACTAAGTTGGTTGGTTTTCTTCTTGAAGCTCTTCCCCACGCCCGGCGACTTCCGACGGCGGCGGTCGAGACACCTGGAAAGGACGGGGTTGAAAAAGGTGTTTCCTTTTTGGACCTCGCGAATTGCCGTGGCCAGCACGTGCGAAGAGGTTTGCTTGAGCAGGAATCCCGCGGCGCCCAGGTCAGTCATTTGTTCGACATAAGCGTCATCGCTGTGCGCGGAGAGAATGAGCACCTTGGTGTCGGGAAAGTCTTTGCGGATTTGCCGGGTGGCCTCCAGGCCGTTGAGCAACGGCATCGCGATGTCCATTACCACCACGGCGGGCCGAAGTTTCGCGGTGAGTTGCACGGCCTGACGGCCGGTTTGCGCCTCGCCCACCACTTCGATGTCGGGTTCGTGTTTCAATAGGCATCGAAAACCCTCGCGAACGATACGGTGGTCTTCAGCCAGCAGGACAGTAATTTGTTTCATAAGTCAGTAGAGTTTAGATTTGGAAAGCTTCAATCTGGAAGCCTTCCCCCCCCCCCCCGAGCGGCGGTCAGCGGAATCTGCGCCTGGATCAGGGTGCCTTTGCCCGGCGCGGATTCAATGGTGAAGCTGCCGTTGACCATTTCCACGCGTTCCCGCATGCCGAGCAGCCCCAATCGTTTGTTCTTCCTGCCGTGGGACAGGTGTTCCTGGTGAAAACCTTTACCATTGTCCTTTATTCGCATGCAAATGCAGCCATCCAGTTTCTGAATCCTCACTACCGCTTCGCTGGCTTGCGCATGGCGGGCCACATTGTTGAGCGCCTCCTGGGCGACGCGATAAAGCACGGTTCGTTTGTCACCGTTCACGTGCTCGATCGCGGCAAAAGACGACAAGCTGACATGAATCCCCGTCTGCTCCCGGAAGCTTTTCATAAACGTATGGAGGGCGGGAATCAGCCCCAGGTCATCCAATATCGCCGGACGCAGTTCCCGGGCGAACCGATGCACGATGTCCACCGATTGCTGGACCAATAGTTGCGTGCGGGCAATGCTTTTTCCGAGTCCTTCGGTGTTGAGGGAGGCCTCCTTTTTCAAAGCCGTCAGCCGGACGTTGATGGTCGTCAAGGTCTGGGCGATGACATCATGGAGTTCGCGGCTGATCTTCTTGCGCTCATCTTCCTGCGCCGACAGAAGCTGGCGGGACAGAAGACGCAATTGTTCCTGCATGCGCCGCGACTGCGCCAACAACTGGCCGGAGTGTTGCTCGCTTCGCTTGAGGGATTCCTCCGCGGCCCTGCGCTGGCCGATTTCCTGTCTTAAGTGGCGGTTGGAGGCGGCCAGCTCCACGCTGCGCTGGCGCAGAGCCTCGTTCGTTTGACTCAGATGGACGCCAGCCTCCAGGGCGATGCGATGAGTCTTCTCGATGGGCGTGATGGCCTCGGCGAAAAAGGCGCCTCCCCGCCGGATCATCGCCACCCGGGCGCCGGGTGAATGGCCCGCCAAAACCATGGCGCTCAATGCCTGCTCGTGAATCCTGGCCAGGTCCAGCGTCTCCAGCCCGATGGTGATGGCCTGGCGTCCCAGTCCTCGCGCGAGTTGCAAGGCCGCCGACGGTCCGTGCTTCAGGTGCTTTCGCAGCGCCGTCTGATATTTTCGTGAGAATCCGCGCAAGTTACGTTTCATAACGTTTTCCGAATTCACGAGCGAAGCGATTTATGCTCTTGAGCGATTTATCGACCAGGTGTTGCGTGCTGGCAATATCTTTTCTAATGTTCGCGGCGTTGTCCGTCGCTTCCTTTTTTAACGTCAACAACCGGACATTGATTCCCAACAAAGTCTGGGCGATCTGGTCACGCAGATCCCGGCTGATCCGCTTTCGTTTGTTCTCCTGCGCCGCCAGCACCCGGTGCGTCAGCCGCTGCAATTGTTTCTGCAATTGCCGTGATTCCGCCAAAAGTTTTTGGGAATGTTCCCCGCTTGTCCTGAGGGCTTGCTCGGCGATCTTGCGCTGGGTGATGCCCTGTTGCAAAGACCGGTTGGAGGCCGCCAGGTTAGCAGTGCGCCGCTTCAACCTCTTATGCAGTTGGCTCAGCTGCGCTTTGGTCGTGAGCGCGGCATGGTGGGTGTCCTCGATCGGGGTGATGGCCTCTGTAAAAAAAATCTCCGCGTGCTTGATGATCCCAGCCCGGCTGCTGAACGCTTCCAGTGTGGCGAGCGCTGCCTCATGAATCCTGGCTACGTCCAAGGTCTCGAGTCCGATGGCCATGGCCTGGCGTCCCAGTCCCCGCGCCGATTGGAGGCTGGCGCGCGGGCCTTGTTTCAGGTGTTTTCGCAACGCCCTCGCATATCGTTGCGACAACCGCATCAAGTTTTGTTTCATCCGAATTCACGCGCTGCCACGAAGGCAGTCCCGGTTGTGGTCCCGCCACCGAAGGTATTGACCTTTCGGCGGCAAGACCCCAATCGAATTCAAATATTACCCCATTGCTCCAAGCTGTCCATCGGGGAAGTCCCCGATGCTCGCGACCCGCTCATTTCCAACGCGCAATGGCGGTCCGCGGTCGGCTCAATATTCACCGGGGGGGATACCCCCTACTGGTGACGGCCAGCCTCTACAGCCTAGCATGTCACCTGCGATAAAATCAAAACGCAGAAGCGAAAGAACAAATATGATGACCAGGAACAATTCGGTCGTGGCGATCTACAAGTCCCACAGCCAGGCCGAAGCCGCTGTCAAGGAACTGCAGCATTCCGGTTTTGACATGAAGAAACTGTCGATCGTCGGTCGCGACTATCACACGGATGAACACGTGATCGGTTACTACAATGCCGGTGACCGCATGAAATACTGGGGGAAAACGGGGGCCTTCTGGGGCGGGATCTGGGGACTGTTGTTTGGTTCCGCGTTCTTTTTGATTCCGGGTGTCGGACCCGTGCTCGTCGCGGGGCCACTCGTCGCCTGGGTCATCGGAGCGCTGGAAGGCGCGGTGGTGGTGGGCGGTTTAAGCGCGATTGGCGCCTGCTTGTACGGCCTGGGCGTTCCCAAGGACAGCATCCTGCGGTACGAGACAGCCCTCAAGATCGGCAAGTTCGTCTTGCTTGCGCATGGCACGGCAGATGAAGCCTCTCACGCCCGGGACATCATCAACCGCACGCACCCGGAGGAGTTGGAAGAACATCTTGCCGCTTCACGCACGACCCCGGAACCGTATGTGGTGGGCACGGGAGTCTAGTTTGTCCTCGGAAGGATATTGAGAATGAAATCAAACACCATCATGAAAGATTCGTTACTCATCATCATCTGCTGCGCTATCGCGGCTGTGGCTGTGGACTGCAATCGGGAACCCACCGCCTCTCAGCAGCTTGAGAAGGTCAATACCGAAACGAAAGAGGCCGCCCAAGACATGAAGGATTACACCTTCGCCCAGAAGGCTGAATTCGTCGCCACCATGCAGGGTCAGTTGGACGCTCTCAACAAGGACTTGGATCAACTCTTCGCCAAGGTTGAAAAATCCAGTGACGCTGCCAAAGCCGAGGCCAAACCCAAACTGCAGGCGTTGCGCGGCCAGGCAGCCAAGTTAAACACTCAGCTTGACGAGGCCAAGGGCCACCAAGTCCACCTGGGGATAGCGTCAATGCTGGATTCAAAAAGGGGTACTGCGATTTGAAGGACGGGTTCAACCAGGCGCGCTAGTGGGTGAGCGACAAAATCGCGCCATGAAACGAACGGAAACCTGACGACCAATGTTGAGCGAACACCAAAAGGAAACAGCCTTTTTAAGACGGTGTATTGCCTACGAGGAAGGCGCGGCGGGCCGCCAACTGGACGAACGAATCGCCCAGATCCAGCGCGATGAGCGCTGTCTGCGCCGCGCGGCGTGGCTGCTGGGGCTGCTGGCCGCACTGGCGGTGGCCGGCCTTGGTTATCTGTGCGTTTTGCTGGAGGATTTTCCCGAGCACATGTCGGTGTTTTCCGCCCAATACGCCACCAAGGTTGTTTGCACTCTAGGAGTTGGATCGCTGATCAGTCTGCTGACATTCGCGGGCTTTGGAATCCGCTATCGCCGGGAGTTGAACCTGCGGCGGGAGGAATGCCGCCGGCTGGTCACAAATCTCTTGGAGTCCCGCCTGGGCAAAGTTCCTGCCACGCGCAGAAATGGAGAACTCAAGGAAGCGGAGGTCGGCGCGCTCCGAAGCGGGTTGACCATGCCGGACGGAGAGCATTGATCGACCAGCGCGTTCATAACGGTTGGTTGGGTTTTCGGAAAGTGCCATCGGCCATACCGTGGGGGATACCCCCGTCTCGATAAGGGCGGGCACATACCGTAGCGTCACGCCAGTCTTAAAACCAAAAACGAATTGAAAGAAAAATCTATGTTATACACGATTGCAATAGTATTGCTTGTTCTCTGGCTGCTTGGCCTGGTGAGTAGTTACACGATGGGCGGCTTCATCCACATCCTGTTGATCATTGCACTTGTCATGGTAATCATCAACCTCTTTTCCTCTCGCCGGCGGCTGAATTAGGAAGCTGTCAACCGGACAAAGCAAACTGAAGATTCGTGATTAACATAAAACCGCCGTTGCCCTCATTCTGGTCATCCTCAGCCTCGTGGTCCTCGCTTACTCGGGCATCACTTTCACGACCTCGGGAAAGCCGATCGAATTTCTCGGAATGCGCTTTGAGACCGCTGAAAACCACTTTATTCCGCCGGCAGTCGGAGCGCTTGCGTCTGTCGGCGGGGTCGTGTTGCTGATTGTGAGGCCAAGCGGGTTTAAGATGCGGGTCGAAGCGCGAAATAACCAAGCCCCGGCAGGTCGAGGTTTCTGAATGGTGTTCGATGGTGGACTGGCGGCCTGCCTGGTCTCTCGCGTCCGGGTCGGAACACTCATAAACGAAAAAGCACGCCAAGGCTCAACGAAGTGAAAATCACCTTCCGATATCCAAATCTCAAAGCCCCGGCCGCCTGGCTAGTTGGAAACCTGGCGATGGACTCAGACGCCAAAACTACCCGGGGATTGCGTTGTGGCAAATGGCTGGTTTCGGCACTTGCAGGTGTGGCTTTCCTATTGCCCAGCTTCGTCCAACTTTACGGAGCCCAGCCGGTTGTCGCCGTTCACGATTCGGAATTGACTCGGGCGCTGGAGACGATGCCCGCGAGCGGGGCCACGCCTACCGGTGCGGGAACCTCCGGCCGCCAGTGGTGGCCCACGAATTGGCATTACTTCGTCATGCCCGACTCAGTCAAAGAAACGCTCCGATCGGACGGCACTTCATTTGCCGTCGTGAGCGACGCAGATATTGTCGCCGGACGATTAGTGGACAGCAATGGATTGCCGAATTATCCCATTCTCATCAGTCTGGCTTCTGAAGCAACGCTGGATGCCGAAGTTGCGCAGTTGACCAACTATGTTGCCGCGGGCGGCTTCCTGCTGGTGGGTTCCTCCGCTTTCACACGCAACCCCGACGGCACCACGCGCGGTGATTTTGCTTTTGCCAATGAGTTGGGGGCGCACAGTGTCAATCCAAGCCTGGCGAATTGGGAAGTAAACGCCACGTTCACCCGGGTTTCTGCGCATCCTTTGGTGGCCCGCATTCCAGCCGGCGTTCTTGCCTGGCAGATGCCCTGGGCGTCCGACGAAATTTCATGGCCGGAGGCTAATCATGTTCCCTATCCGCCGAGCAGCCTGCCGCACCTTTTGTGGAAGGTTCAGGTGGCCGGGGCCACGGTGATCGCCCAGGGAGATACCCATCCCTATCTCTTGGTAAGACAGTTTGGCAAAGGATATTTCATTTACAACGCGGCGATGCAACCTTTGCTGGGCCACGGTGGTTGGGCGCCAGGGATGTACGCGTACGGCGTTCTGCGCAACGCCATTCAATGGGCTTTCCAGTCCGCGAATTTGCCGTTAACCAGGCTAAGCCCGTGGCCCTACCCTTACGATGCAGCGGTGATCTTCCGCCATGACATGGAGGCGATTCCCGATTTGATCAATTCCATCGAGGCTTCCGCGCAGTTCGAAGCGGCCGCCGGAGCGCGCGGCGACTATTTCTTCTGCACGGGCGAACTGCGGGAAGAAATGGCAAACAACGCTGCGACGATTGCCAGCTTGCGGCGCGCGATTTCAAACGACAATGCCACGATTGGTTCGCACAGCGGTGGTCTGACCAACCCCAATCTGCATGTTCCCGCCCTGGACACCAACTCCTACGATTACTGGCACTGGGGACCGGATGAAGTGCTGGATATCATTCCACCTGGCTACGCCAGCGGCAAAGCCTACGCGCTGGCTTCCATCTCCAATTCCTTTTTAGACATGCAGGGTTGGTTTGCAGGGTTGAACAATGGGGGTGGACTCAAGCTTTGGGTGGCACCCTATTTCAATTCCACTCGCGAAGCGTCGCTTCAGATTCAGGAGGAGTTGGGTGTCAACCCCACCGCGGATGACAAGCTTGGCCCCTTTCCTCACTGGGCGCTTTCAACGCAAACTCCGGACAAACGTTATCCCTTCCTGGCCCTCCCAGTGAGCGATTGGTTTGTCGGCACGCAGATCGCGCAAGCCATGGAGGATGGGCACACGACCAACAGTGTTCACGCGTTGGTTGATTTCTATTACAGCCTGGGGGCATTAATCAACCTGTACTCGCACAGTTCGTCGGATGGCAACGGGCCTGCCGGGGGCGTGGCGTCGGAGTACGTGACCTACAGCCTGGCCAAGCCGAGAATCTGGTCTGCCAATACCATGAGCGTTTACAACTGGTGGGTGAAGCGGAGTACCGTGCAACTCGTCTCCAGTTTTGCGACGAGCGTCAGCCAATCAGTGGCCACCCTCGCGATCAGCGGGTCAAGCGACACCAATACCGCTGTCGAGATCCTTTTGCCTGAAGCTTCGTTCTACGGAATCCAGGTGTTTACGAATGGAGTCGCCGCTCCGGCGAACATCTATCGGACCAACGGGCAGGTGCTCAAACTCCTTGTTGGGACTGCGGTTACCAATGCCGTTATCAAGTACAGCCTCGTGCCCACAGCGCAAAATGACGCTTATGCCGGTTCGGCGGGAACGGTCTTGACGGTGGGAGCACCGGGCGTTCTGGTCAACGATACGCCGGCAGCGCCGGGAGGTGCTTTCACCGCCATGCTGGTGAGCGGCCCGTCGTACGGGGCTTTGAATTTAAACGTCAACGGCGGATTCAGTTACACGCCGGCAACTAACTTCGCCGGGATGGACACTTTCACCTATCAGGCTGCAGGTGGGCAGACGAATTCTTCTCCGACCATCGTGAGTCTCATGATCACACCGCGAGAGGATTTGTTTTTCGACAATCTCACACGTTCCACCGGAGTGTTTTCTCTGACGCCGTGGGCACAACAGTTGGGCGCCTGGAGCATCACCAACGGCACCCTAATGGGAACGAGTGACGCGAACAGTTACGGCAGCGCCTGGTATAACAATTTAAGTTGGACTGACTATTGGGTGCAGGCGCAGGTCCGGTTTTCAACGACCAACGCGTATGGCGGCGGCCTGGGCGGACGCTTGAACCCGGCGACGGGCGCCCATTACGCCGCCTGGATCTACCCGGAGGGATCGCCGGCAGGATCGAAGGTGCTGAAGCTCGTGAAATTCGAAGGCTGGACCACCTGGAGTTCGGTCCCAATGGCCCAGGTGAACCTCCCCGGAGTGGGGACGAACCGGCATACGGTGACGCTCGCGTTCAAAGGCCATAATATCACGGTGTATTTCGATGGCATCCAAAAGATCAACTTGAGTGACAATAATTTCGATTCCGTGGCGCCTTTTGCCAACGGCGGAATCAGCGCGGATTTGTACACGTCTTCAACGGGCTATGCCATGACCTTGGAGAACATCGTCGTCAGCGCATCAGGCACGCTGCCCGCGATTCAGTCGCTCACTCAACATAACGGCCTTACTGCTATTACGTGGGGAACCATTCGTGATTACAATTACCGGCCGCAATACAAGGACACGCCGACCAGCACCAATTGGAACGATCTGCCGCCGGATGTAACGGGCACAGGACCGACGGCCGCTATCACCAACGCCACTGGCAATTTGCCACAGCGATTTTATCGGGTCCTGCTTGTCCCTTGACCGGATGCCGCATTGGGATAATGGGAGGTTACCAACAGTGGTTCGATAGCGGCATGCCGGAGACGGAATCCGCTTCACCCGCACGGAGAGCGCGCGTTTCTATGGGGTGGAGTTGATACCTTGAGAAGGCGGGTGGCGAACGGGGGGATCGAACCCGCAACCAAAAGCTCCGCAAGCTTGAGCCAGGATTATTCACCGAGGGGGATACCCCCCGCTAGTAAGGGCCAGCCCACCAGTTAGCCTATCTCTCTATGATGAATTCAGAGCCGCAGCCCAAAGAAAGCACCTTGGCCTCCCTGGGAACTTTGTATCCCGAGGCATTTGCCATAGCGACCGCTGCCGACTCCCATGCTGGGCTGGCTTTGCGAGCGGGCATTGTCAGGTTGAACTTCCCCCACAGTTGCTCGGATCAGTCGTTGGATGGCTTTTCGGCAGAATAAATCCTGCCGACTTAAGGAGGTGATTATATATGGCAAAGAAAAGCAGAGGCGGTCGAATGACCGCCGCTAAAAAACGGGCCGCCAAAGGCCCTGGCGGAAAAGGGATGGTTAAAAACCGTCCAGCAGGTCGAAAAATCATGAGTACTTGAGAGCATCTCCGAGTACTTCTCACCTCAAGCGCGCCGATGGTCGCGAAAAAATCGCGCGCTTGAGGCGCATAAAGCATTTCTAAAAACAACTGGCAGTGTCGGTAAATAAAAAAGACATCACAAAAACGAAAGAATTCCTGGTTCGAAAAAAGAAGCTTTTCGAAACGGGAAATCAGCCAACGCCAGAAATGCAGAAAGAGAATTATGAATGGAACCAACCGCTTAAGCGGCAAATTCGGAATCGTGCTGTGCAGTGCGCTGCTGGGATACGCAAGTCACGGACAACCTTCGGTCTCGGTCGGAGTGAGTGTGCCGCTGCCATCGGTGGAAGTGGGGCTCCCCTCAGTGCAGATTCACGCCGAAAGTGACTTTTATGAGCCGCTCGCCCCGCAGGGAGAATGGGTGGTGGTTGGCTCGTACGGACGTTGCTGGAGACCGGGGCACGTCGCTCGTGATTGGCGCCCCTATTGCAACGGCAACTGGCAGAGGACCGACGCCGGCTGGTATTGGGTCAGCGATGAACCATGGGCCTGGGCCACGTATCACTATGGTCGCTGGGATTTCACCGACCAATACGGCTGGTATTGGATGCCGCAGACGCAATGGGCGCCAGCCTGGGTTTCGTGGCACGAAGGAGGCGGGTACGTCGGTTGGGCGCCATTGCAACCGTCAGTGAGTATTTCAGTAAACGGCTTCGTGGGGTTTAACGAGTCACGCATCCCGCCACGGGGGTTTGTTTTTGTTGAGCAACGTCAGTTCCTGGACCCCATCCGTCCCACCATGGCGGTCGTCAATAACACCACCGTCATTAGCAAGACCGCCATCGTCGCGAACACCAGAATCGTCAATAACACCGTGATCAACGAAGGTCCGGCCGCCGCGGTCATCGAAAAGGCCAGTGGTCGAAAAGTCCAGGCGGTCCCGGTTCAGGAACTGCGCCATAATCAGGAAGCCGCGGTCGTCAGCAAGCAACGGACACCGGCAGCGACCGTTGAAACAACGGTCCAGCCACCGATTCGCGGCGTGTCCACACCCGGCGAAAAAAGAACAGTTGCGACGCCCGCGCCATCGCCGATTCAGCAACCAACCGCACCCGCGCATGAATTTGCAAAGCCCGCTCCGAAGGGTAATGACGTGCCGAGCGAGACACGCAAGCCCGCTCTCGCCGCTGTGGAATCCAAGCCTGAGGCAATACCATCAGGCAGGTCAGAAAGTTTTCATCCCCCGGTGATTAAAGAACCCGGGCAGAATGCCAATCAACAACCTGTAAAACAGGAAAGGGCTGTCCAGCCTTCGAACAGGAAAGAGCAGCAGCCCGTCAGGCAAAACCCAGCCCCAAATGAAAAGGCACAACCAAGCCCGTCAGACAAAGGTCACGAGAACAAACCCAAAGATTAGTGCAGGGAGGCTGGCAATCAGCCTTTGACAGTAAACAAACAAACATCAAAACGAAGGTTAACATTCATGAAAAAAACATCTGTAAGAAACGGTCGGACGCTCAAAGCATTCGGATTGATCCTCTCTCTCGGCGCAATGCCATTGCTCCTGGGCCTGACGGGATGCACCACCGGCAGTCGCTACGAGCAGAGCACTGGCGAGCGAATCGACGACCACGGAACCTCCTCCCGCGTCAGGGCCGCGCTCGCGGAAGACACGCAATATAAGTATGACGCAGTCAGCGTGGTGACGTTCAAGGGTACGGTGCAGTTGAGCGGCTTCGTCAATTCGAGAGACCAGAAGAACCGGGCTGGAGAGCTCACCAGGAAAGTTGTCGCCGTGAAAGAGGTCGTAAATAACATCACTGTCAAGGAGTCGGCAAATTAGGGTGTGAATAAAATCGTTTCCCTGGCTCTGCTCGCCGGTGGCATGGTGCTCATCATCGTTGGCACTAGCGGCGGCAGCTCTTCCAGCGCTTGCTGAAAGTGTTGGTCAAACTTGTAAGCCGTCGGCAAGGCATCCGCAGCACACGATCTGACGAGGAGTAATGGGGCAAATTGCATCAATTCACCAGCGCGCCATAGAGCCTGCAAGTTCTTAGCCCGGCAATATGTAGAGCGGAGTTCCGACGTCGCCTTCGGCACTTTGGTTTCCCGGCACGTAAACCTGGTTTATTCCGCGGCACTGCGAAACGCGGGCAGTACCCATGCCGCCGAGGAAATCACGCAGGCGGTTTTCGTCATTTTGGCCAGAAAAGCGCACCGCATCTCGGATAAGACCATCCTCCAAGGG